>CAUJDN010000001.1 GCA_963169195.1 Acidobacteriota bacterium
TCCACGGCGATGTGGCCGCTCTCGCCGCCGCCGACGGAGTACCAGTGGCTCTCGCCCCACCACTTCGTCGGCCGGTAGGCGGGCACCGAGATCGTGCTGTTGTCCTGCTGCGCGCCGTACACGCGGTAGGGGAAGCGCGTGTCCACGGTCACCCGGTAGATCTCGGCCGTCGCCTGGTTGGCATAGGTGGACCAGCTGGCGCCGCCGTTCAGCGAGACGATGCCGCCGCCGTCGTTGGCGTTGACCATGATCTTCGGGTTGGTCGGGTTGATCCACAGGTCGTGGTTGTCGCTGTGGTAGACCCCGTCGTCGCAGCAGCCGAAGCCGAACCCCTGGAACGTGCGGCCGCCGTCGGTGGACTTGTAGAGGTCCGTGTTGAGCGCGTAGACCGTATCCGGGTTCACGGGGTCCGCCGTGACGTGCGTGTAGTACCAGGCGCGCTGCTGGAGCATGCGCTGATCGTTGACGCGCTGCCAGCTCGCGCCGCCATCGTCGGAGCGGTACAGGCCGCCCTGGTCCTCGGCGGCCTCCACCTGCGCCCACACCCGGGAGGGCCGGGCCGGCGAGACCGCCAGCCCGATCCGGCCCATCATCACGTGCGTCGGCAGCCCCTTGACGAGCTTCGTCCACGTCGCGCCGCCGTCGGTGGACTTGAAGATGCCGCCCACGGTGCTGCCGGAATCGATCGTCCAGGGCGTGCGCCGCACGGTCCACAGGCCGGCGTAGAGGACGCGCGGGTTGGTGGCGTCCATCACCAGGTCGCTCGCGCCCGTTCGATCGTCCACGTAGAGCACCTTCTCCCACGTGGTTCCCCCATCGGCGGAACGGAAGACGCCGCGCGTCCCGCCGGGGCCGAAGACATTGCCCAGGACCGCCGCGTAGACGAGGTCCGGGTTCGTCGGGTGGATCCGGACGCGGCTGATCTGTCCCGCATCCGGCAGGCCGATGTGCGTCCACGTCGCGCCGCCGTCCGTCGACCTGTATGCCCCGTTGCCGGGCGAGACGTTGCCCCGGGGGCAGGCGCTGCCCGTGCCCACGTAGACGACGTTGGCGTCGGAGTCGGCCACGGCGATGGCGCCGATCGAGCCGGCCTCGAAGAACCCGTCGGAGATGGGCGCCCAGGTCTGGCCCGCGTCCGTCGTCTTCCACACGCCGCCGCCGGTGGCGCCCATGAAGAAGGTGAGCGGCTGCGACGGCACGCCGGTGACCGCCGTCGAGCGGCCGCCGCGGCTGAAGCCGAGCGACCGGTACTCGAGTCCGGCGAGCAGCGCCGGATCGACGACGGGGCCGGCCTTCCCGGCGGATCCCTGGCGCGCGATCAGCGTCGGGGCCAGCAGCGTGAGACACGACGCGACCATCAGGCCCCGCAGACACGGCAGCATGTTCGATGAGTTCATGAGCGCTCCTTCGCGCGCCATGATGGCCGTCCAGGCGGCTTCGGTCAACCGTGGAGGCGCCCGGTACTGATAAGCTTCCGGCCGTTGCGCGCCACACACGACACAAGGGGGACGACATGGGCGTGGACACGTCGGTTCGCACGGTACGTGCGGCTGCGCTGGTGCTGGCGCTGCCGCTCCTCGGTGGAGCGCGGGCGGAGGCCCAGCCCCTCGGGAGCTTCAGCTGGCAGCTGCAGCCCTACTGCAATCGTGTGACGGTGAACGTCCAGCAGGACGGCGCCGTGTACACGCTCGACGGCTTCGATGATCAGTGCGGCGCCGGTCAGAAGGCGCCGCTGGTCGGCGCCGCGACGCCGAATCCCGACGGCTCGATCGCCTTCGGGCTGAACGTCGTCACGCCGACGGGACAGCCGAACCCGGTGCAGGCGCGCATCTACTTGCCGGGGCTGCACGGGACGTGGACCGACAGCGCGGGCAACGGCGGGAGCTTCGTCTTCGGCGGCGCGGTGCCCGGCGGCGCTGCGCGACCCGTGCCGGCGACCGGCACCGGCGACATCACGGGCGTCGTGGCCGATACGGGCCTCACCGGCGGCGGGACCGCCGGCGACGTGTCGCTCGCGGTCGACTCGTCGGTCGTGCAGAGCCGCGTCACGGGCACCTGCGCGGCGGGCCAGGCGATTCGTGTCGTCAACCAGGACGGATCGGTTTCCTGCGAGGCGGCCGGCGGCGGTGGTGGCGGCGACATCACGGCTGTCGCGGCCGGTGCCGGGCTGACGGGCGGCGGGGCGGCCGGCGATGTCGCGCTCGCGGTCGATTTCGCGGGCCCGGGCGTGGCCACGACCGCCGCCAGGAGCGACCACACGCACGCGGTCGCCACCCAGAACACGCGGGTCGGCGAGAACGCCCTGACCGCCGTGACGACCGGCTCGGAGAACACCGCCATCGGCCGCGGCGCCCTGCAGAACACGACCATTGGTCTCGGCAACACCGCGGCGGGAACGTTTGCGCTGCAGGGGAACTCCGAGGGCACCAACAACACCGCCGCCGGCAGCATCGCCCTCATCGCGAACGAGACGGGCAGCTACAACACCGCCGCGGGGTGGGGAGCGATGGAGGCGAACACGACGGGCTCCAACAACGCGGCGTTCGGCGCCTCGGCGCTGGCGGCAAACATCTCCAGCGGTGGCAACACGGCGATTGGCGACCAGGCGCTGATTGCCAGTACGGGCTCGAACAACACCGCCCTCGGTAACGGCGCGCTCGGCGCGGTCACGACAGGCCAGTTCAACATCGGCATCGGCCCATCGGCCGGGGCCTTCCTCGAGACCGGCAGCAACAACATCTACATCAGGGCCAACGCGAGCGCATCCGCCGAGTCGAACACCCTCCGCATCGGGTCCGTCACCTCCCGGGCCTTCGTCGCCGGGATCCGCGGCGTCACGACGGACCTGAACGACGCGGTGCCGGTCGTCATCGACTCGCTGGGCCAGCTCGGCACGGTCTCGTCGAGCCGGCGCACCAAGAACGACATCCAGGATCTGGGCAACGCGAGCCGCGCGGTCCTCGACCTGCGACCCGTCCGCTTCACCTACCGGCAGCCGTTCGCCGATGGGTCGACGCCGGTGCAGTACGGCCTCATCGCCGAAGAAGTCGAGGCGGTGCTGCCCTCGCTCGTCGCCTACGGGCGCGACGGCCGGCCCGAGACGGTGAAGTACCATGTGCT
This sequence comes from Acidobacteriota bacterium, assembly GCA_963169195.1. GTDB lineage: Bacteria > Acidobacteriota > Vicinamibacteria > Vicinamibacterales > UBA2999 > VFZN01. The sequence goes on from CAUJDN010000001.1 coordinate 3,121, forward strand.
GCCGACGCTGCTCCTGGCCGAGGTCCAGCGCCTCGAGCGCGAGCGCGAGGCCCTCAGCCGGCAGCTGCGCGAGCAGGCCGAGGCCATCGCCGAGCTCCGGCGGATGGTGCAGGCTGCCCGGCAGGCGCCCGAATAGCACCGGTGCACGACCACATGAGTGATACGCCTCCACCCTCGCCCGGCATCGTCTACTGGCACCGCGATCTGCCTCCCGTGGACGCCGACGTCGTCGACGAGCACGTCGTCGAGGCGACGAGCGGGCGCGTGCAGGGCACGCTCCTCCACCGCGACGAGCTGTGGGATCGCTGCTACGAGGAGCTGATGCAGGCCGCGCGCGACCGCATCGAGCAGGAAGTGGCGCGGCTGGGCGGCGACTACGCGCACGTGCTGGACGAGTCCATCGACAGCAAACACGACGATGCGAAGGGCGAGGCGTGGCTGCACGGCCGGTTCAGCTACGTGCTGTATCGGAAGGCGTCTGAGCGTCCTGAACGAGGCTAGGCTAGCAGCCCGTGGTGAAAGACGCCGGGCGGCCGCAGCCCGTGGGTGCGGGCAGAGGGAACGGTGGGACAGGCCCCGTTTCCCTCCGGAATCGAGCGATGGGAAACGGGGCCTGTCCCCCGTTCCCGATGACGGCCGCTTTCACCACGGGCTGCTACTAGGCCGACGACGCCGGCAACGCTCAGCCGCGGTGCTCGGATCCGGGCACCTCCGTGTCTCCGGACGGTTCACCACTCCGGGACCGTCCTCCATCCCGGAAACGGACCGACCTCGAGTCGCCAGCCCTCGCGCGTGGCCGAGTCCATCACGACCCGAATGTTGGTCAGCGAGCGCAGCCTGGCGAGGAGATCGGCGCGCGGCAGCGTGTGGAGCGGCGGCTTCGAGAGGTCGGGCATGGGCCAGAGGCGCAGCGTGTTGTCCTCGCCCGTCGTCGCGACCCAGCGGAGGTCGGGCGACACGGCGACGCGATTGACGACGCCTCGATGGCCGACAAGCAGGTGCGGCTCTCCACCATCCAGTCGGCCCACCCGGACGAGCCCGTCGCGTGCGCCGCTCACGGCCACCAGCCCCGAGGAATCGAGTCTGGCGACCTCGTTCCAGCTGCACGACCCGAACTCCGTGATCGGCCGCGACGTCCGGCGCTCGAGGTCGTGGAGCCGCGCCTCACGGCAGTCGTCGAACCTCCCCATGCGCACTTCGGCCGTCAGTGCGACCCGTGCGTCAGCGCTGAAGGAGGCCAGCAACGCGTATCCGGGCGCGGTCTCGACGATGCGCTCGTGCGATCCCGTCTCGGTATCCCAACGCCGAAGGCCTCCGTCGCCTGCGGTCCAGACCCTTCGTTCGTCCGCAAAGGCCAGCCCGAAGACCCCCCGTTCGTAGCCGGTGCGGGGTTGGCCGTCGCTGGTCCCGGGCGGCTCGCTCAGGGGCAGCTCGTAGTGTCGCGCCTCACCCGTCTCCAGGTCCCACGTGCAGAGACTCCGCCGACCCGCGCCGTAGAACGTGGCCGTGGCGACGCGGCGGCCGCTGGGTGAGATCGCGGCAGCGTTGAAGCCGCTTTCGCCAACGGAGCAGTCGAGCCGGCGTGCTGCGGTGCCGTCCAGCGGCAGGACCCAAGCCCCACCTCACCCGCGGGGCCTCCCACCGCGAACAGGTAGCGGCCCCTGGGGTCGAACGCGATCGATCTCCAGACGCGAGACGGCACGGAGGGATCCAGGGGTTGAGCATCTCTCATGCCGCTGTCAGTCAGCGGCCAGAGGCGCAGCCGCTCGTCCGCCCAGCTCGTGGCCAGCCATCTGCCGTCGGGGCTGAACGCCACGGGGCGATGGACGCTGGTGAAGTAGCCGTCCACCACGGTGGGATACGGCCGATGGAGCGGCCAGAAGGTGAGCCGGCTACCCTGCGCGGTGGACGCGGCAACCCAGCCTCCAGAGGGATGAAACACTGCGTCGGCGATGTACCAGGACAGGTTGCGCCTCAGAGTCAGCGGTCTCGCCGCAGACCACTTGGTGAGATCCCAGAGTCGAACCTGCTGGTCCACGGCAGGCCGGCCGCGCAACCAGCGCCCCGCGGAGACCGGGACCGTGTCGACCGGCGCGGTCTGTGGCTTCTGAATGACCTTCGCTGGCGAGGGGTCCTTTTCGGCAAGCAACCAGATGTGCGTTCTGCCGGTCCCGTCGACCGCGACGAGTCGATCCGGGTCCTCCAAGACATACCCACTATCTGCCCGCTCAGCGTCGACCCTGGCGAAGAGCCGATCGGCGCCAACGCCGATCGGAAGCGGGCGCGCGTGAATGTCCCTGCCCTTCGCCAGGAACCAGACGCTGGCGTCCGGCGCGAACAGCGTCCAGGCGGCTCCCTTCGCTGGCACGTCGCGCCCAAGGATCTGCGGCTCACCGTCCGGGAGTCTCCCACGAGCGTAGGCCGACGTCTCCGGCGCGATTGAGTGTCTCCACGAGGAGTCGGCGCGAGCCGACTTGCCAGAAACTCGGCCCGCCGAACTCGATGGTGCGCATCCGCCGGCCGTCCTCGCTCATGGACCACAGGTGGACCTCGGTCACCGAGTCCCCGCCTCCCCCGGTGACGACCCAATCGTTCGTCGCCCACCGCGCCTCGACAGGGCCGCGCGGATTCGGCGCATGACCATGGAGCGCGATGGGGCCCTGGCCGTCGGCCGACCAGACCACGGCCTCGACGGCGAGCCCTCCGGCTGCCAGCCGTTCTCCGTCAGGGCTGAACGCCGGCGACACCACGTTCTGCCCGGGAGCGACGAGCCCGATGGCCGGAGGCGCCTCCCACAACGCGTTCATGGTGAACACGCGCGCTTCTTCGGAGTCGGCCCGCTCGAGGCTCGCCGTGGCGAAGGCGAGGGCCTCGGTCGGATCGTCCCGCAGCCGCAGCTCGCCGATCGCCAGCAATCGGCTCGCGTCCGCGCGATCGAGGGCCCTCACGGCCTGCTGGCGCGACAGGAAGACGGCGATCGCGACCGCCGTGACCGCGGTGAACGCGGCGCCCACCGCGAGGCGCAGCCGGCGCCGGCGTCGTCGCGCCCGGTCCACCATGGCGCGAGCGTAATCGGACTCGACCGCGCTCAGGCCGCCGGGGTACCGCTCGCGCCACAGCCGGAACTCCTCGTACGCCGTGCCCGACCACAACAGGTCGGCGCGGCGCCCTTTCTCGTCCCAGCGCTGCGCGGCCTGCCGGAGCTGGTCTCGAAGCTGGGCGCCGTCGGCGTCCTGCGTGCGCCACCGCACCAGGCGCGGCCAGGCCTCGAGCAGCGACTCGTGGACGACCTCGACCTGGTGGTGGCTCTCGCCGCGCTCACCCGTGCGCTCGTACGAGGTCAAAAGCCGCGCGTCGAGCAGCGCGGCCAGCACGCTCTCCGCTTCAGCGCTGGTCCCGGCTCCAGCAGGTGGCGCGAGCCGGGCTGGCTTCTCTCGGACCGGGTCACTCGCGGAGCCGGGTGCTTCGGGTGCGCCGGGACCGATGCCCGTCGCCTCTCCAGAGACCGAGAGCAGCTCGTCGCGCCCGCGGACCGCGCGGGTGCCTTCGGCCGTCACCAGGTTGCGCAACAGCTCGCGCACGATCGGCACGCGATCGGCGCCAATCCGCGCGAGCGTCGCCTCCGCGTGCTGCGCGAGCGCGCCGGCGACACCGCCGATCTCGTGGTACGACGCACGGGTGAGCAGCCCCCGCTCCCGGTCGCGCGTCTCCCACAAGCGCGACGCCGCGAAGGCCAGCAGGGGCAGCGCGGCGCGTTCCTTGTGCACCTCGCCGATCATCTCGTCCACGAGCGCTTCGTTCTCGAAGCGGTAGCCGCAGGCGAGCGCCGGCTGCACCAGCGCCCGCCGCAGCGCACCGGCGTCCAGCCTGTCGAGCGGCGTCAGGTCCGAGAAGACCGGCACGAGCGGCTCGTAGTCGCGGCAGCGGAACAGGAAATCGTCTCGCAGCGACAGGATCACGTGGAGATCGGCCTCGAGAACCAGCCGGCCCAGAAGCTCGCTGAACGCCCGTTGCGTTTCGGCGGTGCAGAGCGTGAACAGCTCCTCGAACTGGTCCACGATCACGAGTGCCTGCTCGTGGCGCTGGCGAAAGCGTTGCAGGAGGCCCAGGGCCGTCTGCGGCTGCTGGAACCGCAGGAGCGCGTCGATGGCGTCGCTGTCGCCGGAGAAGATCGGCACGAGCGTCCGGGCCAGCGCCTGGAACGGCCGGCTGCCGGGGGTCGTCATGAGCGCTTTCCACTTCTTCGGGAGCGCGGGCAGGAGCCCCGCGCGCAGGAACGAGCTCTTCCCCGCACCCGACGGCGCCACCAGCGCCAGGAGCCACGGCCGCCGCAGCTTCGTCAGCAGCGCCTCCACTTCCAGCTCCCGACCGAAGAAGTACTCGGCGTCCTCTTCCGTGAACGAAGCCAGCCCGGGATACGGCCGCCGCATCTCGGACACCGGCAGCCACGCTGGACCGGCTACATCAAGCAGACCAGGCACTGGTCTGGCCGCGCAAGCGACCAGTTATCTTGATTGCAACAGACTTCATGCAAGATAATATCTTGTATCGTGTTGTTCGGTATCCCACCCATCAACGATAAGGAGGAGGCGGTCATTGGCCGGATCGACGAGGTCCGGAAGGCCCTGAGCTACGCCACCGCCTCACGACGATGGACCGGGGTGCTGGCACGGATGACCTTCGCCCGCGACATCCAGGGCTCCAACAGCATCGAAGGCTACAACGTCACCATTGACGATGCGCTGGCCGCGGCCGACGACGAGGAACCGCTCGATGCCGCGGGAGAGACATGGGCGGCGCTCGTGGGCTACCGCCACGCCCTCACCTACGTCCTGCAGCTCTCGGACGATCCCCACTTCTCGTACTCGCGCGGGCTGATTCGCGGGCTGCACTACATGATGGTCCAGCACGACCACACGAAGCACCCGGGCAAGTGGCGACCCGGACCCATCTTCGTGCGGAACGAGCAGACCGGCGAGCGCGTGTACGAGGGGCCAGACGCCGAACTCGTGAATGCCCTCATGCACGAACTGGTGGAGTTCCTCAACCACCCGCCGGAGGGCGCGCATCCGCTGGTCGTCGCCGCCATGAGCCACCTCGACCTCGTGATGATTCACCCGTTCTCGGACGGAAACGGGCGCATGGGACGGGCCCTGCAGACGCTGGTGCTGGCGCGCAGCGGCATCCTGTCCCCCCACTTCTGCAGCATCGAGGAGTATCTCGGTGCGAATCGCCAGGCGTACTACGACGTGCTCGCGCAGGTCGGCGGCGGGAGATGGCAGCCGGATCGGGATGCGCGACCCTGGGTCCGGTTCTGTCTCACGGCCCACTTCCGGCAGGCCTCCACGCTCATGCGACGCGCGCGCATCATGCAGCGGCTCTGGGAAGCCGTCGAGCACGAGGTCCAGCGCCTGGGGCTGCCGGAGCGCGTCGTTGCCGTGCTGGTCGAGGCGGGTCTGGGGTTGAAGGCCCGGAACGTCACGTATCGGAAGGCGGCGCAGGTCTCCGAGAATCTGGCCAGCCGCGACCTCAGGCAGCTTGTGGACGCCGGGCTGCTGGAGGCGAAGGGGGAGAAGCGCGGGCGTCATTATGTGGCCGCCAGGGGCCTGGCCGCCATGGGCGCACAGGCCGCGGCCGGCGAGCCTCAGTCGATGCCGGATCCCTTCGAGTTGAATGGCCACCTGGCGGGCCTGGCGCCGCTCTCCTGATCGACTCGGGCATCCCCCTTGCCGAACAGCCACTGCAGCATCGGCCCCACCCGCTCCGCCCACGCGCTCTCGGTGTGCGCCGCGCCCTCGTACTCCGCGTAGTGCAGGTCCTTCCCCGGCACCCAGCCGGTCCCCACCAGCGCGGCCTTCAGCAGCCGCGCATCCTCCAGCCCGCGGCGGCCCTCGGCGGTGCCCATGTCCACCCACAGCCTGAGCGGGGGGCGCGGGCGCGCGGCGCGCACCGTCCGCAGGATGACACGGCGGTCCCACCACACCGACGGCGACAGCACGGCCAGCTTCCCGAACACGTCCGGCCGCGAGAGTCCGATGTGCAGCGACACCAGCCCGCCCAGCGACGATCCGCCCAGACCCGTGGACGCCGCGTCCTGGCGCGTGCGGTAGACCGCGTCGACGAACGGCTTCAGCTCCTCGATGATGAAGCGCCCGTACTCGTCCGCCAGGCCGCCCCCCAGGCGCGCATCGGCGGTCGGCGTGTACTCGTGGATGCGACGCGGGCCGGTGTTCGCGATGCCGACGATGACGAGCGGCGCGAGGGCACCCGCGCCGACGAGCGCGTCGGCCGTCTCGCCCACGCGCCAGTGCTCCCCCGGGATGTGCGCCGTCTCCGGGTCGAAGAGGTTCTGCCCGTCGTGCATGTAGAGCACGGGCAGCGGGTCCTCCCGCTCGTCGTAGCCGGGCGGCAGGTAGACCACGATGTCGCGGTCATCGGGCAGCACGGACGAGGGGAACTGCGGGTGGTGGACCAGCCTGGGCGGCGGTGCGGGGGCGGCGTCGGGCAACGGGCCACAGTATAGGGGGCTCGGGGTTCTGGGGTTCTGGGGTTCTGGGGTTCTGAGGTTCTGAGGTTCTGGGGTTCTGGGGTTCTGGGGTTCTGGGGTGGGATAAGCTTGACGCGGACCGCGCGACGGACCCGGTTCCCGGTTCCCGGCTCCCGGTTCCCGACGAAACCTGTATGCCCACGATTGGTGTCCTGTTCGGGATGGAGAACACCTTCCCCGGCGCGCTCGTCGAGCGCATCAACGCCATGGGCGTGCCGGGGGTCACGGCGGAGTTCGTGCAGACGGGCGCGGCCCGCATGGCCGAGCCCTGCGGCTACGACGTCGTCGTGGACCGGATCTCGCACGACATCCCGTTCTACCGGACGTGGTTGAAGAACGCCGTGCTCACCGGGACGCGGGTCATCAACAACCCGTTCTGGTGGAGCGCGGACGACAAGTTCTTCAACTACGCGCTGGCGGCGAAGCTGGGCGTGGCGGTGCCGCCCACGGTGGCCCTGCCGCACAAGGAGCATCCCGCGGGGACGACCGACCGCTCCATGCGCAACCTCCACTACCCGCTCGACTGGAAGGGCATCTTCGAGTACGTGGGCTTCCCGGCGTTCCTCAAGCCCTTCGACGGCGGCGGCTGGCGCGACGTGCACAAGGTCAACTCGCCCGAGGAGTTCTTCGCGGCCTACGACCAGACGCGCGACCTCTGCATGACGCTGCAGCGCGGCGTGAACTTCAACGAGTACTTCCGCTGCTACGTCGTCGGGCAGGAGAAGGTGCACATCATGCCCTACGATCCGCGGCAGCCTTTCCACGAGCGGTACCTGAAGAACCCGCCGCCGTACGACGAGGCGCTGCTGGACCGCGTGGAACGCGACTGCATCACGCTCTGCCGCGCGCTCGGCTACGACCTCAACACCGTGGAGTTCGCCGTCGAGGATGGTGTGCCCTACGCCATCGACTTCATGAACCCGGCCCCGGATGCCGACCTCCACTCGGTCGGGCCCGTCAACTTCGAGTGGATTGTGAGCACCGTCGCGGAGCTGGCTGTCCGAAAGGCCGTGGAGCCTCCGGTGGCGGCTGAATACCGGTGGGCCTCGCTGCTGGGGGGCTCGGCCCCGGCCGCGTCCGTTGAGTGACGCGTGGCTGGGCGATTGCAGGGACATCGTCCGGTGCGGCAATCGCCAATCATCGATGTGAGGTCGTCATGAAGCCCTCGTTCACCGTCGGGATAGAGGAGGAGTACCAGACGATAGACCCCGACACCTTCGACCTCCGCTCGCACATCGCCGCCGAGATCATCGCGAAGGGCAAGCGGCAGATGGACGAGCGCGTCAAGGCCGAGATGCACCAGTCGGTGGTCGAAGTCGGGACGGGCGTGTGCCGCACCATGCGGGAGGCCCGCGCCGACATCGTGAACCTGCGGCGGCAGATGGTAGACCTGGCCCAGTCGAACGGTCTGCTCCTCGTGGCGGGCGCCACGCACCCGTTCGCCGACTGGCGCGTGCAGGACATCTATCCCGACGAGCGCTACCGGCAGGTGGTCGAGGACATGCAGCTGGTGGCGCGCTCGAACCTCATCTTCGGCCTGCACGTGCACGTCGGAGTCGAGGATCGCGACACGGCCATCCACCTGATGAACCAGATCCGGTACTTCCTGCCCCACCTGCTGGCCCTCTCCACGAACTCGCCCTTCTGGCTGGGCATGAACACCGGGCTCAAGTCGTACCGCTGCAAGGTGTTCGACAAGTTCCCCCGCACCAACATCCCCGACACCTTCACGAGCTGGGCCGAGTACGAGACGTTCGTCGACCTCCTCGTCAAGACCAACTGCATCGACAACGCGAAGAAGATCTGGTGGGACGTCCGGCCGCACCCGTTCTTCTCCACGATCGAAGTGCGCATCTGCGACATCCCGATGCGGGTGGACGAGTCGCTGGCCATCGCCGCGCTCATCCAGGCCACGGTCGCCAAGCTGTACAAGCTGCACTCGCGCAACCAGGGCTACCGGATGTACAGCCGCTCGCTGATCATGGAGAACAAGTGGCGGGCGGCGCGCTACGGCATCGACGGCGACCTCATCGATTTCGGCATCCAGAAGGAGGTCCCCGAGCGGGCCCTCCTCCTCGAGTACCTCGACTTCGTGGACGACGTGGTGGACGAGCTGGACTCACGGGAGGAAGTGGCCTATGTCGAGACCATCCTGGCCCGCGGCACGGGTGCCGACCGCCAGCTGAAGGTCTACGAGGAAACCGGTGACCTGCGGCAGGTGGTTGCGTATATGGTGGGAGAGACGAAGGCGGGGTTGTAGACGCTGTCGGGAACCGGGAGTCGGGAGTCGGGAGCTGGCTGCCTCGGACGTGGATTGAGTGACATGACAAAGAGCTTCGACGCGGAACTGACGCCGGGGGCGCGCAACGCCGTCCGGGTGTGCCTGGACGTGCGGCCCTCGGAGCGCGTGACGGTGATTGCGGATCGGGCCTGCGAGGAGATTGCGGCGAGCCTCGTGCACGAGATCGAGGAGGTGGGCGCACGCCACCGCCTGTTCCTGCTCGAGGACGTGGCCGAGCGGCCCCTCGAGGCGCTCCCGGCCATCGTCGCCGACGACATGGAGCGCAGCCACGTGAGCATCTTCGCCGCGCAGGTGCAGAAGAACGAGCTGCACTCGCGGATGCAGATGACCGACATCGTGAACCGCCGCCGCATGCGGCACGCGCACATGGTGAACATCAACCGGCAGATCATGCTCGAGGGCATGCGCGCCGACTTCCGGAAGGTGGACCGCCTGAGCGCGAAGGTGATGGGCCTGGTCGCGAAGGCCGCACGCGTGCGCGCCCGCTCGTCCGCCGGGACCGACCTCGTGGCGGATCTCGACCCGGGCTACCGCTGGCTCAAGACGAGCGGCCTCATCAGCCCCGACAAGTGGGGCAATCTCCCGGGCGGGGAGATCTTCACCTCGCCCGGCAACGTCAACGGCACGTTCGTCATCGACGGCGTGGTGGGCGACTACCTGTGCGACCGCTTCGGGCTGCTGAGCGACGCCCCCCTGACCGCGGTCATCCGGGACAACCGCCTGGTCGAGGCGTCCAGCGAGAACAAGGACCTCGAGGACGCGTTCTGGCGCTACACGCACACCGACGAGAACTCGGACCGCGTCGGCGAGTTCGCCATCGGCACCAACATCGAGCTGCGCGACCTCATCGGCCACATCCTGCAGGACGAGAAGTTCCCCGGCGTCCACATCGCGTTCGGGGATCCCTACGGCGCCCACACCGGCGCCAACTGGTCCTCGTCCACGCACATCGACGTCGTGGGCACGCGCTTCGACATCTGGGTGGACGACGAGCCGATCATGCGCGAGGGCCGGTTCCTCATCGCCGCCTAGGAGGCCCGAGCCCGCGATGATCCCGTCGCGACGCCGCGCGTTCAACGACGCCTGGACCGACGCCGGCTACCAGCGCCTGCTCGGCCTGCTGGCCGACGCGGCCGGGGCGCCGCCGTCGTTCCCCGTGTCGGAGACGCCGTGCTTCTTCTCCCGGGCGTTCCTGCAGGGCCTGTCGGACACGGGGGTCGAGCTCGTGCGCCAGCTCGGCGCCAATCCCGCCGCGATCAAGGCCGCCGACGCCGCCGTCCCCGAACGCTTCACCGGCCCCAACGAGGACCCGGTGCCCCGGTTCGTGCAGGTCGATTTCGGCCTCGTGCGGACGCCGGAGGGCCGCATCGAGCCGCGGCTCGTCGAGCTGCAGGCGTTCCCGTCGCTCTACGGCCTGCAGCGCACGATGGCCGAGGCCTACCGACAGGCCTTCGCCCTGCCCTCGAGCCTTGGCCTCTACCTTGGCGATCTCGACGAGGCGGCCTACGACGCGCTGGTCGGCAGCGCCGTGGTCGGCGGCCACGACCCGGCCGAGGTGGTGCTGATGGAGATCGAGCCCCGGCGGCAGAAGACGTGGCCCGACTTCGCCGTCACCGAGCGCGTGTGGGGCGTGCGCGCCGTGGACACCAGCGCGGTCCACCGCGAGGGGCGGCAGCTCTTCTACGATCGCGACGGCCGGCGCGTGCGCATCCGGCGCATCTACAACCGCGTCATCCCGGACGAGCTCGATCGAAAGGGCATCGAGCTGCCCTTCGACTACCGGGACGACCTGGATGTCGAGTGGGCGGGCCACCCGGCCTGGTATTTCCGGATCAGCAAGTTCTCCATCCCGTGGCTGCGCCACCCCGCCGTGCCGTGGACGCGCTTCCTGCACGAGCTGGACCGGCTGCCCGACGACCGCGAGAACTACGTGCTGAAGCCGCTCTACTCGTTCGCCGGCGGCGGCATCGTGTTCGCCCCGACCGACGAGGACGTCGCGAGGATCCCGGCCGACGAGCGCCAGGACTACATCCTGCAGGAGCGCGTGCGGTTCGCGCCCGTGATCGCGACGCCGCACGGGCCGACGCAGGTGGAGATCCGCATCATGTACGTCTGGACCGACGAGCTGCGGCCCGCCATCCCGCTGCTGCGCATGGGCCGGGGCATGATGATGGGCGTCGATCACAACAAGGGCCTGCGATGGGTCGGGGCCTCCGCGGCGCTCATCGAGGAGCCGGCGTGAGCCGTGCCCGGGCCTTCGCCGTCGCGCTCGGCGCGGTGGCGGCGGCCACGGCCATCGGACTCGGCCTCCAGGCGCTGCCGCCGTCGGCCGCCCTCTGGTTCCTGCTGTTCCTGCCGCCCGTGCTGGTGGCGGCGCTCGTCGGCGGGTTCCTGCCGGCGCTGCTGGCCACCGTCCTCGGCGCACTCTCGGCCGAGTACTTCTTCCGGCGGCCGTACTTCACCCTGCGCCTCATCGGCGAGGACGCCTACCCGCTCGCGCTCTACATCGGCATCGGCATCGGCATCGCCGTGCTGGCCGGCCGCCTGGCGCGCGCGCGCGGCGACGTGCAGCGCCGCCAGCTCGAGTTCGAGACGTTGTTCCGGCTCATGCCGGTGGGCATCGGCGTGGCCACCGACCCGGAGTGCCGGCACATCGCCGTCAACCCCGCCTTCGCCGAGATGCTCCGCATCGACACCCGCGACAATGCGTCGCTGTCCGCCCCGGACCCCCGGGACCGCCCCTCCATCGTGATCCGGAAGGACGGCGCCGAGGTGGCGGCGGAGGACCTGCCCCTGCAGATGGCGGCGCGCCTGGGCACCGAGGTCAAGAACGTGGAGCTGGAGGTGGTCCACCCGGACGGCGCCACCATCACGCTCTACGAGTACGCGGCGCCGCTCTTCGACGACGAGGGAGGGGTGCGCGGCGCGGTGGGCGCGTTTCTCGACATCACCGAACTCAAGCGCGCGGAGGATCGGCTGCGCCGGCTGGCGCAGGAGAACGAGCAGCTGTACCGCGAGGCGCAGGAGGCCAATCGCCTGAAGGACGAGTTCCTGGCCACGCTCTCGCACGAGTTGCGCACGCCGCTGAACGCGCTCCTCGGATGGATCCAGCTGCTCAGGTCCGGCCAGCTCTCGCCCGAGAAACGCGAGCGGGCGCTGGCGGCCATCGAGCGCAGCGCCCAGTTGCAGGCCCAGCTCACCTCCGACCTGCTGGATGTCTCCGGGGTCGTCACCGGCAAGCTGCGGCTGCACCTCGAGCCCACGAGGGTGCCCGGCATCGTGGGCGCCGTGATGGAAGCGCTTCGCCCGGCCGCGGAATCGAAGGGCGTGAACTGCACGTCCCGCGTGACGGTCGCCGGCGCTCTCCTGCTCGATCCGGCGCGTATCCAGCAGATCCTGAACAACCTCGTCGCCAACGCCATCAAGTTCACGCCGCGAGGCGGCGCCATCGACGTGGACGTGCGCCTCGACGAGGACCAGATGGTGATGAAGGTCAGCGACACCGGGATGGGCATCTCGCCCGCGTTCCTGCCGTACGTGTTCGAGCGCTTCCGGCAGGCCGATTCGGGCGCCTCCCGCGCCTACAGCGGACTGGGCCTCGGCCTCTCCATCGTCAAGCAGCTGGCCGAGCGCCACGGCGGCCACGTGACCGCGGAAAGCGCCGGCGAGAACCGGGGCGCCACGTTCACCGTCCGCATTCCCGCACGCCCGGCGCGGCGAGACGATTCTCGCCTCACGTGTCCCTTCTCTCCTTCACCTCCCTGACCCGCCCCTGGTCCAGTATCAGCACGCGATCCGCGATCTCGTGCATCTCACGCCAGTCGTGCGTGACGTACACCATCGGCACGTGCAGCTCGCGGCGGATGCGCAGCAGGTAGGGCAGGATGCGGTCCTTGCGGGACCGATCGACGGCGGTCAGCGGCTCGTCCAGCAGCAGGATGCGCGGCGCGGACATCAGCGCCCGCCCGAGGGCCACGCGCTGGCGCTCGCCGCCAGAGAGGTCCGCGACGCGGCGATCGACGAGGTGGGCGATCTCGAGCGTCGTGCAGATGTGCTCGAGATCGTGACGGGAGTCGGGCGTGTCCGGCGAAGCCTTGGCGAAGCCGGAAGTCGGGAGTCGGGAGTCGGGAAGCGGGACACGGGAACGGGATGGCGCGCCGTAGAGCAGGTTGCCGCGCACGTCGAGGTGCGGGAAGAGCGCGACGTCCTGGGGGACGTAGCCGACCTGTCGCTGGTGCGGTGGCACGTTCACGCGCTGCCCGGTCGAGAACAGCAGCCGGTCGGCCACCCGCACATGGCCCGTGTCCGGGGTGCGCAGGCCCGCGATGACCTCCAGGAGCGACGTCTTCCCGCTGCCCGACGGGCCGAAGACCCCCAGCACCTCCACGGAAGCGGCGTCGGCCACCTCCAGCGTGAACCCGCCCTGGCGGAGCGCAATCGTGAACGCCAGCCGGATCATGCCGCGCGCTTCCGGCGCTGGATGATGTTCGCGAGCAGCATGGCGCCGAAGGCCAGCGCCACCGACATCAGCAGCAGGTTGGCGGCATCGGCGTCGCGCCCCGCTTCGGTCAGGTTGAAGATGGCCACCGCCAGCGTCTGCGTCCGTCCGGGAATGCCGCCCGCGACGACAATCGTGGCGCCGAACTCGCCCAGCGCGCGCGCGAAGCCGAGGATGGCGGCGGCGACGATGCTGCGCGTGGCGAGGGGGAGGGTGATGGTGAGGAAGACCCTGGCCGGTCCCGCGCCCAGCGTCGCGGCCACCCGCTCGTAGCGCACGTCCACCTGCTCGAACCCGGCGCGCACGGTGAGCACGATGAGCGGGAAGCTCATCACCGCCATCGCCAGCACGACCGCCTTCCAGGTGAACACCACCTCGATGCCCGCGGCGTCGAGCGCCCGGCCCACGACGCTGTGGAGGCCCAGGACCTGCAGGAGCAGGAACCCCGTGGCCACGGGAGGCAGCACCAGCGGCAGCGCCAGCAGCGTTTCCACGACGGGTTTGCCGGTGAACGAGCGGCGCGCCAGCACGAACGCCGCCCCGATGCCCAGAGGCAGCGCCACGAGCGTGGAGAGCACGCCCATCAGGGCGGTGAAGGCCGCGATGCTCAGGACGCCCTGCTCCATTGCGCTACGTCCCGAGGTGCACGAAGCCCGCCGACTCGAAGACGGACTTCGCGGCGGCGGAGAAGAGGAACTGCACGAAGCGGGCGGCCTCCGCCTCGCGCGGCCCGCGCACCACCGCCACCGGGTAGCGGATGGTCGGCGCATCGGCAGGGGGCACGGCATACGCCACGGTCACCTCCGGAGCGGTGCGCGCGTCGGTGGCGAAGACGACGCCGGCGTCCGCGCGCCCGGCGCGCACGGCCGCCAGCGCCGACCGCACGGTGAGCGTGGGCACGACCTTCGGGGCCACGGCGGCCCAGAGCCCGCGACGCTCGAGCCACTGCCGCGCATAGACACCGGCGGGCACACTGTCGGGGTTCCCCAGCGCCACGCGCCTGACGCGCGAGCCCGCCAGATCGTCTGGTGTCAGGGCCTTCACCAGGCTGCGCGGCGGCACCACGACCACCAGCGTGTTCGACAGCAACTCGCGAATGGACCCGTTCACGAGGCGCCCGGACGCTGTGGCCACGCCCATCTGCGCGTGGTCGGCGCTGATGAAGACATCCACGCGGGCGCCGGCAGCCACCTGCCTGGCCAGCACGTGCGATCCACCGGCGTTGACCGTCACGCCTGCGCCGCCCGAGGCCTGCCACGCGCGCCCCGCCTCGGCCACCACGTCGGCCAGGCTGGACGCCGCGCTCACGGTCAGCGGCTGCGCGGCGGCGGCCACGGGAGCCAGCGCGGCCAGCAGGCACCCGGCGATCCGGGCCAGAACCCGGCCATGGGTTGGTCTCTTCTGCAAGTCAGATTGATTTTAGCCAATTTCGTGTACGATATCGTCCAAATCATGCCACCCGGTCTCTTGACCGTCCGCGCGGCGGCCGAACGCCTCGGCGTGGGCTACTCCACGCTGAAGCAGTGGATCTACGACGGTGCCGTTCGCACCGTGCGGACGCGCGGTGGCCACCACCGCCTCACCGAACTCGAAGTGCAGCGCCTGCTGCTGTCGGGCGCGGGCCCAGCCGGCGCATCTCTGTCCCCGAGGCTCCGTCGCTCATCTGCGTCATCTGCGTCCCGTCCATCCGCGCCATCTGCGTCCCGCCCATCTGCGTTCATCGGGGTCAGCGGCCGCAATCAGCTTCGGGGCATCGTCGAGGAGGTGCGCGGTGACGGGCTGCTCGCGCAGGTGCGGCTGCGCATCGGGGATCAGCGCCTGACGGCGATCATCACCCAGGACGCGGTGGCCGAGCTGAAGCTGAAGCGAGGCGACGAGGCCGTGGCGGTGATCAAGTCCACCGAGGTGATGATCGGCCGAGAGGCCGCGGCACTCGCCCCCCCCCGCCCCCGGGGCACGCGGAAGCGGTAGGATCGGGGTTCTCGGGTGTGGGTGTCCTTCGTGGGGTTTCGTGCTCCTCGTGGCTTCGTGGTTTCGTTTGTGATCTGAGAGGCGGCAGCATGGCGCGGTCGGTGGTTTCCCTGGTTTCCCTTCTTTTCGTCGCCGTTGCACTCTCCGCGCAGGCGCCGCCGCAGGAACTCGATCTGGCCACCATCGGGCGCATCCGGACCGAGGCCATCCAGCGCTCGCAGGCGATGGATCACGTGTGGTGGCTCTCCGAGGTGCACACCCCGCGCGCCACGGGCACGCCTGCGTTCCAGCAGGCCTCCGAGTGGGCGATGAAGCGCTTCACCGAATGGGGCCTCCAGAACGTCCACCAGGAACGCTTTCCCTTCGGCCGGGGCTGGACCATCGAGCGCTTCTCGGCGCACATCGTCACCCCGCATGCCCAGGTGCTCATCGGGCAGCCGCGATGGAATTCGCCGTCGACCACCGGCGCCGTGCTCGCCGATGTCGTGCAGGTGAAGGCGGCAAACGACAGCGAGCTGGCGAAGTACAAGGGGCAGCTCAGGGGGAAGATTGTCGTGATGCAGCCGGTGCGCGCCGTCCGCATGCTGGACGGCCGCATCATCCTCCGGATGGGCGAGGAGGAGTGGGAGGAGGCCATGCACACGCCGCTGGCGCCCGCGGCGCCGGGTGGCGGGCCGGGCGACGCGCAACGGGCGGCCATGGCCTTCCAGCAGTCCGTGCAGCAGTTCCTGGTCGCCGAGGGCGCGGCCGCGCTGCTCGAACGCGGCAGCAACAGCGACGAAACCCCGGGCGGAAGCGACCTGTCGTGGATGCAGCAGCGCGTGGACGGCGGCACGATCTTCCCCACCAACGGCGGCAGCCGCGATCCCGAGGTGTCGCCGCAGGTGCCCTCGGCGACGCTGGCCGTCGAGCACTACAACCGGATCGTCCGCCTCATCGAGCGCGGGCAGCCCGTCCGCGTGGAAGTGGACATCCAGACGATGTTCCACCCGGAGACGGACCCGGCGGGCAATGCCATCAACACCATCGCGGAGATTCCCGGGACCGACCTCGCCGACGAGGTGGTCCTGCTCGGTGCGCACCTCGACAGCTATCCCTACGCCGGCGGCGCCACCGACAACGCCACGGGCTCGTCGGCGATGATGGAAGCCGTGCGCGTGATCCAGGCGCTCGGGCTGAAGCCGCGGCGGACCATCCGCGTCGCGCTGTGGGCGGCCGAGGAGCAGGGCCTGCTCGGCTCGCGCGCCTACGTGCAGCGCCACTACTACGACGCCGCGTCGGGCACGGCGAAGCCGGACCACCGGCACCTCGCGGCCTATTTCAACCTCGACAACGGGACCGGCCGCATCCTCGGCATGTGGGGCCAGGGCAACCTGGGCGCCGTCAGGATCTTCGAGCAGTGGGGCGACGCGGTGAAGGACCTCGGGTTCAAGGCCGTCAGCCCTCGCAGCGTCGGCGCGACCGATCACGTCGCGTTCGACCAGGCGGGCCTGCCGGGCTTCCAGTTCATCCAGGAGCGGCTCGAGTACCAGTCCCGCACGCACCACTCGAACATGGACACGTTCGATCACGTGCAGCGCGAGGACCTGGTGCAGCAGGGTGCCGTCGCGGCGGTGTTTGCCTGGTACGCCGCCAACTGGCCCGAGAAACTGCCGCGCAAGGCGATGCCGCGCCACGGTGGGGGCTCGGGGTTCTGAGGTTCTGAGGTTCTGGGGTTCTGGGGTTCTGGGGTTCTGGGGTTCTGAGGTTCTGGGGTTCTGAGGTTCTCGGGTTCTCGGGTTTCAGGGTCCCGGCCCCAGGCCCCAAGTCCCCGTCCCTCAGCACACCGGCCTCGTTCGCGTAGAATCTCTTCCTCCGGCCGGACCCTTCGGTCACCAGGAGGATGGCAATGCGACGAGTCGTGCTCGCGGCGGCGGTGGCGGTTGCGATAGCGGGCGCCGGCGGAGCGCCGGCGCTGAACGCGGAACAGCAGGCGGCGCCAGCCGACCGCCTGGACCTGGACCTCTACTGGGAGTACGAGAGCGTCTCGGATCCCCAGCTCTCACCCGACGGCGGCCAGATCATCTACACGCGACAGTGGATCGACAAGCTGAACGACAAACGCGAATCGTCGCTGTGGGTGATGAACGCGGACGGCTCGAAGAACCGCTTCCTCGTCCGCGGCGCCAACGCCCGCTGGTCTCCCACCGGCGATCGCATCGTCTACACCGCGCAGGGCGAACCGAAGGGCACGCAGGTCTTCGTGCGCTACATGGACGCCGAGGGCGCGGTGACGCAGATCACACGCGTTGAGAAGACGCCCGCCAATGTGGCCTGGTCACCTGATGGCACCTCGGTGGCGTTCACCATGATGGTGGAGCAGAAGAACACGTGGCCCGTCAAGATGCCGAAGGCGCCCGAGGGCGCCAAGTGGGTGGAGGCGCCGCGCGTCGTCGAGCGCCTGGACTATCGCCAGGACGGGCAGGGCTTCACCGACGACGGCTATCGGCATCTGTTCGTCGTGCCGGCCACCGGCGGGACGGCACGCCAGCTGACCGACGGCGACTGGGATCACAGCGGCGTGGAGTGGACGCCGGACGGTTCGCAGATTCTCTTCACTTCCCTTCGGATGCCGGATGCCGACCATCAGTGGCGCGAGAGCGAGATCTACGCCGTCACCGTGGCCACGGGCGCCATCGCGCAGCTGACCAGGCGCAAGGGGCCCGACGGCAATCCGAAGGTCTCGCCGGACGGCAGGCGCGTGGCCTACACCGGCTACGACTGGACGAAGAACACGTGGCAGGACAGCAAGCTCTACGTGATGGACGTCGACGGCAACAACCCGCGGCTGGTGTCCGGTGCGTGGGACCGCTCGCCACAGAACCTGCAGTGGAAGGAGGACGGCACCGGCGTCTACTTCACGGCACAGGATCAAGGCACGCAGAACGTCTTCTTCCTGCCGCTGGCCGGCACGCGCGCGGATGAGGTGCAGCCGGTCACCCGCGGCACGCACATGCTCGCGGCGTCGAGCATGGCGAAGGGCAGGGCCGTCGGCGTCCTCAGCTCGTTCAGCACGCCTCCCGACGTCGTGACGTGGGACCTGGCCGCCCCGCAGCAGATCAGGCGGCTCACGGCGGTGAACGACGACATTCTCGCGGGCCGGAAGCTCGGCGAGGTGACGGAGATGTGGTACCCGTCCGTGGACGGTCTGAAGATCCAGGGCTGGTACATCACGCCGCCGGACTTCGACCCCGCGAAGAAGTACCCGATGCAGCTGCACATCCACGGCGGCCCGCACGGGATGTACAACGTCGGCTTCAACTACGGCTGGCAGGAGATGGCGGCCAACGGCTACGTCGTCCTCTACACGAACCCCCGCGGGAGCACGGGCTACGGGAGCGCGTTCGGCAACCAGATCATGCGCGCGTACCCGAGCAAGGACTACGACGACCTGATGGCCGGCGTGGACGAGCTGCTGAAGAAGGGCTTCGTGGACCCGCAGAACATGTTCGTCACCGGCTGCAGCGGCGGAGGCGTCCTCACCGCGTGGACGGTGGGCAAGACGGATCGCTTCGCCGCGGCGTCGGCGAACTGCCCCGTCATCGACTGGCTGAGCTTCGTCGGCACCACCGACGGCGCCACCTGGTACTACAACTTCGAGAAGCTCCCCTGGGAGGACCCGTCCGAGCACCTGCGCCGCTCACCCCTCACCTACGTCGGCAACGTCAAGACGCCGACGATGCTGATGACGGGCGTGCAGGACCTGCGGACGCCCATCCCGCAGACCGAGCAGTTCTACAGCGCGCTGAAGCTGCTGAAGGTGCCGACGGCCATGGTGCGCTTCAACAACGAGTGGCACGGCACCTCGTCCACGCCGTCGAACTTCGTGCGGACGCAGCTGTACCTGCGGTACTGGTTCGACAGGCACAAGCGGGCGCCGGCTGCGACGTCATCGTCGCAGCCGCAGGAGCGATGAGCGCGGGAAGGGCAGCGCTCACGCGGCCCTTCCACGCCTCCGCGATTCACGGCACGGTCACCACAACCTCGTTCGACGCCACGCCAGTCCCCAGGGTGTTCACCGCCCGGACGCGGACGTAGTAGCGGCCGGGCGGCACGTTCGCGTACGCGAGGCCGGTGGCTGAGCTGCCGGTGTTCTGCCGCACCAGGTCGGCCAGGCCCGGGCCCGACCCGGCTTCCAGCACGTAGCTCGCCGGCGCGCCGTCCGCTGGTGCCGTCCACGAGAGGTTCACCGTCGTCCCGACGATGGTGAACGCGAGCGCGGTGGGCGCTCCTGGCGGCGCCGGCACGTTCCCGACGTTGAGCATGATCTCTGTCGAGGGCGTGCTCTGGTCGCTGCCCCGCAGCGCGCGCACGCGGAGGAAGTAGAACCCGTCCGGCACCGGATCGAGGGTCAGGAACTGCCCGGTGACGAGGACCGAGCCGAGGTTCGCGAGGCCGGCGCTCGTGCCGGCCTCGACGAGATAACCGGTGGGCTCGGCGCCCGCGGCTGCTGCGGCCCAGGTCAACGTCAGGCGCCGCCCGCTCATCCACGCGAAGGGGCGGGTGGGCGGGCCGGGAGGCGCCGAGGGCCCGTACGCCGGAACGTCGACTTCGAGGTCGTCGGTCGCGGGCCCGGGGCCATCGCTGTTGACGGCTCGGACGCGAAGGAAGTACCGGCCGGGCGCGACGCCTGACACCTGGAAGGGCGACATGGCGACGGCGGCCGTGACCGCTGTCGTGCCGGGAGCCGGGCCGGCTTCGAGGATGTAGCCGGTGTGCGCCGGCCCCGTGGCCGGCGGCTCCCAGGCGATCAGCACCCTGTCGTCATCGACGAAGGCCCGCAGGCCGAAGGGCGCGGCCGGCGGGCCCGTGAGCCGTGCCACTTCGAAGTCGATGCCCGAGGTGACCGCGCCGCCGCCGCTGACCGTGATCGGCGTACCGGTGGTCAGGAGCAGCGGCTCGCATCCCGTGTCGATCGGACAGGGAATGTTGTCGAAGATCTCGGTCCCGTATCCCCCCCACGACGTCGTGTACGCGTAGTAGGTGCCGGGCGGCAGCAGGCGCGCTTCGTACTCGCCCGTCGCGTTCGTCGACACCGACACGCGCTCGATCCGCGTGCCGCCCACGCGGCGGAACACGCTGACGCCCACGTAGGCGAGCCCGACCGACGTGGCCTCGTCCCTCACCACGCCGCGGACGACGCCGCCGATCTCGAGGGCGAAATCCACGCCTGCCGTTCCCTCTCCGATCGTCACGGGAATCGCCGTCCCGTCCGTCAGGTCACACGAATAGCCCACGCACGACAGGCCGTCGTAGAGCGCGGTGACGTAGCCGGAGAAGTTCTTCACGACGGCATGGTGGTTGCCGCTCACGAGGCCGTCGACCGCGTAGGCCCCGGACGAATCCGCGCAGGCCCACCCCGCGAAGTCGAACACCGCGCTGACGGGGTCGTAGCGGTACGCGTCCACGCAGGCGCCTGGCACGGGCGCAAGGGTCACGGCGTCCCTGACGACACCGGTGATGCGTCCGCCTCGCTCGAGCTCGAAGTCCCTTCCGCCGCTGGTCACGCCGAGCGTCACCTCGATCGGCGTCCCGCCTTCGGTATTGGAGCAGCCCCAGGCGTGACCGCAGTGCACGTTGTCGAAGATCTCGTTGACGTATCCAGTCGGCGCACCGAGCGTGCTGGCGTGGTACTGCCCCGCGGGCAGCCCGCGGATCAGGTACTCCCCGTTCGCGTCGGTCGTGGAACTGGAGACAGGCCAGCTCCCCCCGGTCGGGTTGACCAGGTTCGCGGCGACCCCGACGCCCGCGAGCGGACTCCCTGTGTCCGCCGCCGTCACGCGCCCGGCGATACTGCCGCCGAGGTCCAGGCCGAAGTCCCTGCCGCTCGTCGTCGCACCGGCCGAGACGCTGATGGGCGTGCCGAGCAGGCACGCGTAGCACATGGGCGAGGCCGGCGCGTCGACGAGGCCCGCTCCTGAGGGAGCACAGCCGCCCCGGCACAAGAGGTCGTCGTAGATCTCGTTGGTCAGGCCGAGTTGGTTGGCGGTGAACGCGTAGTAGCGTCCGGCGGGCACGTTCAGGATCTGGTAGCGGCCGGCGTCATTGGTCGTCCCGGTGCGGCCCGTGATGTAGCCCTCCGCATCCACCAGCGTGACCGTGACACCAGGCACCGGGGTTCCAGAAGGCGCGTGCCTCACGGCGCCGGTGACGGCGCCCGTCTGCGCCCAGGCGATGGATGAGAACAAGGGGACGGTCAACGCCGCGGCCAGGGCGATGCGGCACGACATGGCGAACTCCTTCAGGCATCGTCCAGCTCAACCATCGAGCCGGACGGTAGATGAGGGAGCAAGAACCCGGCCAGCGCCCGGCGCGCAGAATGCCCCCACAATCGGGTGCTCCCAGGGACGGCGCGCCGAATCCCCGTCGAGCGTCGGAGGTGACGCGGCGAATGACGTGCCGGTCTGCGCCAGGCCCGACCGGGTCGAGACGGCATCAGCGGGCGGTGCGGCGACGCCGGGGGGGATCGGTACGCACCGTCACGGTCGTGCCGTTGTCGCGCGGCCCGCCTGCCAGAAAGCACAGGCAGGTGGCCACCGCGATGGCGAGGGAAGCAACGCGCATGGGCGGCGCCTCAGCGCCTGGGCATGCCGGACTCGCGGATCACGCGTGCCAGCGCGGCCACGCCGGCGTCGATCGTCTCCGGCGACACCGTGACGAACGACAGGCGCAGCGTATCGGCGCGCGGCCCCTCGGCGTAGAACGGCGCGCCGGGCACGTACGCGACGCCGGCCTCCACGGCCTTCGGCAGCAGCGCGGTGGCGTCGACGCCGCCAGCCAGCTCCAGCCAGAAGAACATGCCGCCCACCGGCCGCTGCCAGGTGGCGAGTCCCGTCATGTGGCGATCGAGCGCGTCGGCCATCGCGTCGCGATGCGCGCGGTAGCGCGTGCGGATCGCCTCGATGTGATCGTCCAGCATCCCGCTCTTCAGCACCTCGTGCACGATGCGCTGGTTGAAGATGGCGGTGTGCAGGTCGGCCGCCTGCTTCGCCTGCAGCAGCTTCGGGTAGAGCGCCGGCGGCGCCACCGCGTACCCGAGACGGAGGCCCGGTGCGAGGACCTTCGAGAACGAGCCGAGGTAGAGCACGCCTTCCGGCCAGCGTGATGCCAGCCCGCGCGGCGGCGGCGTGTCGTACCAGAGGTCCCCGTACGGGTTGTCCTCCACCAGCGGGAGGCCCTCCCCCCGGGCGATGTCGGCCAGCGCCGCGCGCCGCGCCTCGCTGTAGACATGGCCCCTGGGATTCTGGAAGTTCGGCAGCACGTACGCGAACCGCGCCCCGCGCGCGGCGCCGGCGAACGCGTCGGGCCGCGGCCCCTCCCCGTCCGACGCGAGCCCCTCGAGCGCGCCCTCGTACGGCGTGAACGCCTGCACGGCGCCCAGGTACGTGGGCGTCTCGACGAGCACGCGCGAGCCGGCGTCGATGAGCACCTTCCCCACGAGATCCAGGCCCTGCTGCGAGCCGTTGGTGATGAGCACCTGCGAGGACGACACGGACATGCCCTGGTGCGCGGCCAGGTACTGCGCCACCCACTCGCGCAGCGGCCCGTAGCCTTCGCTCGCCGCGTACTGCAGGGCCTCGCGAGGCGCGTCTCGCAGCACCCGCGCGGTGGCCTCGCGCATCGCCTCCACCGGGAAGGTGTCGGCCGACGGCAGGCCGCCGGCCATGGAGATGATGCCGGGGCGCTCGGTCACCTTGAGCAACTCGCGGATGACCGACGGGTTCATGCGCGCCGTGCGGCGCGCCAGCGTGAAGGGTGCGGTGGCGATTTCGGGCATGGTGACTGCCAGTGATGATATATCTCCCGTCGGAATGAGGCCCATGGGCATTCGGTCCCGCGGTCGGCTGCGCCTGTCCATCCTGTTGACGCTCGTGGCCCTGTCCGTGGACACGCCGCACGGACAGTCCGGCGCGAGGGGTGGCGAGTGGCCCACCTACGGCGGCGACCTGGGCCACACGCGCTACGCGCCGCTGGCCCAGATCGACGCCTCGAACTTCGGCCGGCTCGAGCTGGCATGGCGCTTCAAGACCGACAGCCTCGGCCCCAGGCCGGAGTTCAACCTGCAGTCCACGCCGCTCATGGTGAAGGGGCGGCTCTACTCCACCGCCGGCACGCGCCGGGCCGTCGTCTCGCTCGATGCCGCAACCGGCGAGCTGAAGTGGATGTTCTCCCTCGATGAAGGCGCGCGGGGCGCCGCGGCGCCCCGCCAGCTGTCGGGACGCGGGCTCTCGTACTGGACCGACGGCACGGAGGAGCGCATCCTCTACGTCACGCCGGGCTATCGGCTCGTCGCGCTCGACGCGCGGACCGGCCGTCCCGTCCCGGGCTTCGGCCACGACGGCAGCGTCGATCTGAAGCAGAACTTCGATCAGGACATCGACCTGGTGCACGCGGCCGTGGGCCTGCACGCGACGCCGATGATTGCCAATGACGTGGTGATCGTCGGCGCCGCGTTCGAGACCGGCGCCAATCCGAAGAGCCGCATGAACGTGAAGGGCTACGTGCGCGGGTTCGACGTCCGCACGGGCAAGCGCCTCTGGATCTTCCGCACCATCCCCGCCCCGGGCGAGGTGGGCCACGAGACCTGGCTGAAGGACTCGTGGGCCTACACGGGCAACACCGGCGTGTGGGCACAGATCTCCGTGGATCCCGAGCTGGGCCTCGCCTACCTTCCCGTGGAGCTGCCCACCCACGACTACTTCGGCGGCTACCGTCCGGGCGACAACCTGTTCAGCGAGAGCCTCGTCGCCGTGGATCTGAGGACGGGCGAGCGCCGATGGCACTTCCAGCTCGTCCACCACGGCGTGTGGGACATGGACATCCCGTGCGCGCCGATTCTCGCGGATGTGATCATCGACGGCCGGCTCCGCAGGATCGTCGCGCAGCCGACGAAGCAGGCGTTCCTCTACGTGTTCGATCGCGTCACGGGCGAGCCCATCTGGCCCATCGAGGAGCGGCCCGTCCCGAAAGGCGACGTTCCGGGCGAGTGGTATGCCCCGACGCAGCCGATTCCGACGAAGCCGCCGGCCTACGACCGTCAGGGCTTCTCGGTGGACGACCTGATCGACTTCACGCCGGCGCTCAGGGCCGAAGGACTGAGGCTCATCGCGCGGTACCGCATCGGCCCGGTCTTCACGCCGCCCTCGCTCAGCCGGGCGGACGGCCCCATCGCGACGTTGACGATGGCCGCGCAGGGCGCCGCGACGAACTGGCCTGGAGGCTCGCTCGATCCGGAGACGGGTGTCCTCTACGTGGCCTCGCAGAGCCAGCCGAGGCCGATGGGCCTCGTGCCGGCGCCGCCGGGGACATCCGACCTGCCCTACTTCCAGGGCACGGTGCTGACGGGTGCGCGCCGCTCGGGCGGTTCGGGCTCGGCCACCGCCGAAACGCCAGCCCAGGCCGCGGCGGCTCGCGGCGTACTCACCGTGCAGGGGCTGCCACTGGTCAAGCCCCCGTACAGCCGCATCAGCGCCATCGACCTGACGAAGGGTGAGATCCGGTGGCAGGTGCCGCACGGCGCCACGCCGGACGCGATCCGCAATCACCCGGCGTTGAAGGGACTGGACCTGCCGCCCACGGGGCGCGTGGAGAACAACGTCGGCACGCTGGTGACGAAGACGCTCCTCATCGCGGGCGAGGGCAACGCGGGGCCCACGCCGTCCGGCGCGCGCGGCGCCATGCTCCGCGCCTACGACAAGGCCACGGGGAAGGAGGTGGCCGCCGTGGAGCTGCCGGCGCCCCAGACCGGCTCGCCGATGACCTACATGCTGGACGGCCGGCAGTACCTCGTCGTGGCCATCAGCGGCCCCGGGTACTCGGGCGAACTGCGCGCGTATCGCCTGCCCTGATCGCACCCGCCCGCACTGGTGCGCACCCGCCCGCACCTACTGAGGCTTCAGCACACCCAGCAGGTCGATGGGCAGCGGGAACACGATCGTGGAGTTCTGCTCGGCGGCGATTTCGTTGAGCGTCTGCAGGTAGCGCAGCGTCATGGCGCCCGGCTCGGTCCGGATGATCGCCGCGGCCTGTGACAGTTTCTCCGACGCGATGAGTTCACCCTCGGCGTGGATGATCTTCGCGCGCTTCTCGCGCTCCGCCTCCGCCTGCCGGGCCATCGCCCGGCGCATGTCCTCCGGCAGGTCCACGTGCTTCACCTCCACGGCCGAGACCTTGATGCCCCACGGATCGGTCTGGCTGTCCAGGATCTGCTGGAGCTGCTGGTTGAGGCGCTCGCGAGAGGCCAGCAGGTCGTCCAGCTCGGCCTGGCCCAGCACGCTCCTGAGCGTGGTCTGCGCCAGCTGCGACGTGGCATACGTGTAGTCCTCGACCTCGACGATGGCGCGCCTCGGGTCGATGACGCGGTAGTAGACGACGGCATTCACCTTCACCGACACGTTGTCGCGCGTGATGATGTCCTGCGGTGGCACGTCGTGCACGGCCGTGCGCAGGCTCACGCGGACGATGGTGTCGATGGGCCGGAAGACGAAGGCGATACCCGGCCCCTTCGGCTGCGGCAGGAGCTTCCCGAGCCGGAAGATGACGCCCCGCTCGTACTCCTTGAGGATGTAGACCGACGACAGGAGGTACAGCAGGACGATGAGGGCGGCGATGAGGACCGGCGAGACGATCATGGGGCACCTCCTGGTGGCTCGGCCAGTTCCAACGCTTCGACGTGCAGGGTGAGCCCCTCCACGCGCGCGACGCGCAGCCAGGCGCCGGCCGGCAGCGGCGCTGGGCTCACGGCACGCCAGATTTCGCCGTGAACCCTCACCTGCCCCGGCTCGGCCGGGCCGAGCGGCGACAGGGCCTGTCCCCGCTCCCCGATGAGGCCCTCGACGCCCGTCGTCGTCGGCACGCGTTGGGCCCGCAGCGCCAGGCGGCCAAGGCCCAGCACGATGCCCGCCACAGCCAGGACGGCGGGGACGATCACCTCGTAGCCAACGCGCACGCCAGGGACCTCGCGCGTGATCATCAGCGATCCAGCGAGCAGCGCCACGACACCGCCGATGCCGAGCACGCCGAAGCTCGGCGCCATCAGCTCGGCGCCGAGGAGCGCGATGCCGAAGACGAGAAGGAGCAGGCCGGCGAGGTTCACCGGCAGTACCTGGAAGGCGAAGAAGGCCAGCAGCAGGCACAGGCCGCCCGCCACGCCCGGGACGACCGTGCCGGGATTCCAGAACTCCACCACGAGGCCCAGCATGCCGAGCGTCAGCAGCAGGTAGGCGACCTGGGGATGCGCGATGGCGCCCAGCACCGTCTGGCGCCAGGTGGTTTCCACGCGCTCGACGACGGCGCCATCGGTGCGGAGCGTCACCACGCGTCCGTCGAAGCGCCGGACCTCGCGGCCGTTCAGCTGCCGGAGGAGATCGTCCACGTCAGCGGCGACGAGGTCGATGAGCGGCGGTTGCGCGGCGAGCGCCTCGCGCTCGGTGAAGGCGGCGCTTTCGGTCACGGCTTTCGCCGCGAGCTCCGTGTTCCGGCCGCGCGCCTCGGCCAGCGTGCGCGCATAGGCTGCGGCGTCGGCCGTGGCCTTCTGCGACATCACTTCGCTGGTCGGCGTCTGCTCACCGGCGGCGACGGGGTGCGCGGCGCCGATGTGCGTCCCCGGAGACATGGCGGCCACGTCCGCCGCGAGCGTGATGAGGAAGCCTGCCGAGGCCGCCCTGGCACCCGACGGCGACACGAACACGACGACCGGCGCGCGCGCCGCGATCATCCGGGTCACCATCGTCCGCGTGGACTCGAGCAGCCCGCCGGGCGTGCGCAGCACGATCACGGACGCCACGGCGCCCGATGCATCGGCCCTGCTGATGACATCGTCGAGGAACTCCGCCGCGATGGGATGGATGATGCCGTCGTACTCTCCCACGACGACACGGGGAGCCTCGCGCACCTGCCCGACGAGCCCGGTGGCCACGGCCGCGCCGGATGCGAGCCACAATCCGAGCGCAACCGCCCCGCCGCAGGCAGCGGGCTGCCCTCGGCCGGTGGTGAGCCGCCACGCCTGGGGTGCGTGTCTCACCGCTCGTCTCGCGGGCTAGTGTAACCCGCAAGCTCCCCTACTTCGGTTCCGGCAGCCGCACGACCTTCACGTAGTTGGCCGAATCCAGGTACTGCTCGGCGGCTCGCTGGATGGCCCTGCCGTCGAGAGCCGCGATCGCGGGGAGCGGGCTGGTCCCGGCGGCATCGGCCTCGCCATCCTCGTACCGGCGCACCAGCTGGTTCAGGAGGTACCCGTTCTCCTCGCTGTCCTTCTCGAACTCGCGGACGAGAACCTCGCGCACGCGCGCCATCTGATCCTCGGTCAGCACCGTGGCCTTCACTCGGCCGATCTCCTCGAACACCCGCTGGACGAGGCTCTCCACGCGCGCGGGGTCGCACGTCCAGTTGATGCGCACGCGGAACTCGCCTCGAGGGTGCTTCGCCGTCTGGCTGTCGGCGGTGATGCTGTAGGTGGCCCCGAGATCTTCACGGATGGCGTCGTTGAGGCGCGCCTGCAGCAGCAGCACCATCGTCCGCAGCGCCAGCTTGTGGCTGTCGTCGTACTCGAATGGCCCGGAGAAGATGATGGACACCTCGGCCTTGGGCTCGATGCCCTTCCGCACGGTCGTCTCGACGATCCCCCTCGGCGCCGTGATGCCCAGGTCGCGCCAGCTCTCGCGGGCCGCCGTCGCCGGCAGGCTGGTCAGGTACGTCTCGACGAGGGGCCGCATGGCGTCCGGCGTGAAGCTGCCGACGAAGATGAACGTGAAGTTGGCGGCGTTGGCGAAGCGCGCCTTGTAGAAGGCGAGCGACGACTCGAGGTTCCACTGTGCCACGGTCTCGGGGGTCTCCGGCCGGCGCCGCGGGTGGTCGCCGCTGAGCGCCAGGCTGATGGCCCGGTTGAAGGCGACGTCGGGGCTGGCGTCCCGGTTCGACAGCAGCGCCTGCACCTGGGCCCGCAGGGCCGCCAGGGCGGTGGCGTCGGCTCGGGGCTGGGTGATGCGAAGGTAGATCAGCTGGAACAGCGTCTCGAGGTCCTTCGGTGCACTGCCGCCGCCGAGGCCCTGGGCGATCTCGCCGATGAAGGGCCGGACGCCCACGGCCCGGCCCGTCAACAGCCTGTCGAGCGCGACGGCATTGAATCGACCGGCGCCGCTCGCCGCCACCACGTCAGCGGCCACGCGCGCGGCCGCGAAGTCGGCATCGCCGGCCAGCGACGTCCCGCCCGGCGCGACGGCCCTGAACAGCACCTGGTCCACCTTCAGCGTCGTCGGCTGGAGCACGACGGTGGCGCCGTTCGAGAGGGTCCATTCGGTGACACCCGACGCCCGGGTCACGCTCTTCACGATGCTGCCGCGGGGGGGCACGGCGTCCATGAGCGCGGCGCCGGTGGCCGCATCCACGTACGGGGTCAGGCGCTTCGCGGAGGCGCTGGCGACGACCTCGACCAGCTGCGCCTGATCGGGCAGCGCCTCGACACCTTCGGGGGCGACGACGAAGACGACGCGGTTCTGCTCCGGGAACCACTCCGCCGCCAGCCCGTTGATCTCGGCCAGTGTGATGGCCGGCAGGAAGCGCCTGTGGAACGCGAGCTCCTGCCAGATCGTGGGCAGGGCTTCGGACTGCAGGAAGTTGCGCGTGTACTCGTCGGCCCGGCTCTCGGACTCGCGGTCGGTGCTCTCGGTGACCGCGCGCTCGTAGCCGGCCATCCGCGCACGCCTCGCGCGATCCAGCTCGGTAGCCGTGAACCCGAACGTGACGATGCGCTGGAGCTCGGTGACGAGCGCGTCCAGGCCACGGGCGACCCCGTCGTTGGCGACCATCGCCTGGAGGACGGCCTCGTCGCGGGTGCGTGGCGCGCCGAACAGGGACCGGTCGGCCGCAGCCGTGATGAACGGCGGGTTGGCGGCCTGGCTGAGCTCGTCGAGCCGCGCGTCGAGCATCGCCGCAAACAACTGGTCGCGCATGATGTCGCGATAGCCGCCGACCGTGCCCTGGTTGCGCGCCGGCGGCAGGGTGCTCAGCCGCACCATCGTCGCGGTGGCTTCCTTGTCGGTGACGATGGCGTACCGCGTCGCGGGGTGGTCGGGCACGTCGAAGGCCGGCCGGGGCCGGGCGGGCGAGGGATTGGCCAGCGGCGCGAAGCGCTCCAGGATCATCGCCGCAACGGCGTTCCGATCCACGTCGCCGACGACGATGACGGCCATGAGATCGGGCCGGTACCAGTCGCGATAGAACCGCACGAGCTGCTCGCGCGTGGCCTGTCGAATCACCTCGGGCACGCCGATGGGCCGCTGGTCGGCGTAGCGGGATCCTTCGAGCTGTGCGCGGCGGAGCCGGTCCTCCGTCCGGTCGGCGGCGCCGAGGCGCATGCGCCACTCCTCGAGCACGATCGCGCGCTGGCGCTCGAGAGCGGCCGGATCGAAGGTGGCGCCCTGCGCCCAGTCCGCGAGCAGTTGCAGCGCGACATCGAGGGCGCCGGGCACGTCGGTCGGGACGCGCAGCGTGTACTGCGTGTCGTCGAAGCTGGTCTCGGCGTTGGCGTCGGCGCCGATGCTGAGCCCGAGCGAGGCGAGGAAGTCGTTGATGGCACGTCCCGGGAAATTCCGGGTGCCCTCGAACAGCATGTGCTCGACGAGGTGCGCCATGCCGAGCTGGTCGGGGTCCTCGAGCACGGAGCCCGCCTTGACGACCAGGCGCAGCTCGGCCCGGCGGGCGGGCCTGGGGTTCGGCCGCACGTAGAAGCGCAGGCCATTCTCGAGCCCACCGACCAGCACCTCCGGATCCACCGGCATGCTCTCGCCCAGCGGGTAGCCGGCGACGGACTCGGCCGTGGTCTCCCGGCCGGTGAGCACCTGTGCGGGTGCCTCCGGCGTGACGAGGGCGAGTGCGAGCGCGAAGCCCCACGCGGTGCGCCTGAACGAGTGGACGGCCATGCCCCGATCGTAGCGGACTTTCCCGCTCTCCCGTGTGCGGCCCCGCGGGGCACCACATCGCAGCCTCGCTTGGCAGCATCAACGTCGAAGCCCTACCATGGCTCGATGTCCACGGGCTCGCGCCCTCGCGTGCCGATCGCGCTCCCGGCCGATTCGGGTCACACCGAAGAAGGCCGGGCGTTCCTCCAGAGCCGGCTGGTCCTCTTCGGCGGCTGGACTTTTCTCATCGCTGGCGGTTTCCTGGCCCTCGGCCTGCTGATGGCCGTCGGCTACGGCCTCGCCTTCCGACCCTCGGCGTTCTTTCACCTGGTCGGCGCGCTCATCCCCGGAAGCCTCTGGGCGATCGGCCGTGCCAGGCCCCTCTCCGTGGGCATGGCCAGGAGCCTCGACGCGGGGGGCACGGTGCTGACGTGCGCGAGCTTCGCCGCGATGGCAGGCACGATCGCCCGTTCGGGCTATGCGTTCGTGGCCGCGGACGACGGGTTCCCGGACACCGTCGATCCCATGCACGCGCTTTCCATCGGCCTGCTCGCCTGCAGCTACGTGCTGTTCTCGCGCGCGATTGCCGTGCCGAGCACACCCGGCCGGACAGCGTGGATCAGCGCCATGGGCGTCCTCCCGCTGCTGGCGACGACGACATACGTGTTCTCGGACGGCACGGCCAGCGGGCCGGTGGTCACGATGGCCCATGTCGACATCGTCTCGTGGTCGGCGGCGGCCGTGGCCATGTCGGCGGTTGCTTCGCGCGTCATCTTCGGACTGCGGACCGAGATGGCCAGGATCCGCCAGGCGGGCCAGTACACGCTCGAGGACAAGATTGGCGAGGGCGGGATGGGCGTGGTGTACCGCGCGCGGCACGCGCTGCTGCGCCGGCCCACGGCGATCAAGCTCCTGCCGCCGGAGAAGGCCGGCGAGGAGAACGTCCGCCGCTTCGAGCGCGAGGTGCAGATGACGGCCGGTCTCAGCCATCCCAGCACCGTCGCGATCTTCGACTACGGCCGCACGCCCGAGGGCGTTTTCTACTACGCCATGGAGTACCTCGACGGCATCGACCTCGACCGCCTCGTGCGCGAGCACGGCCCGCAGCCCCCGGCGCGCGTCATCCGCATCCTTCACCAGGTGTGCGGCGCGCTGGCCGAGGCGCACGGCATCGGGCTCATCCATCGTGACGTGAAGCCCGCGAACATCATCCTGTGCGAGCGCGGCGGCGAGCCCGACGTGGCCAAGGTGGTGGACTTCGGCTTGGTGAAGCGAATCGATGCGATCGACGAGGAGGCCACGCAGGTCGTCACGGCCGGGATCGCGCTCCTCGGCACTCCGCTGTACATCGCGCCTGAAACCATCTCCGGGCGGGATGACGCCGACGGCCGGGCCGATCTCTATGCGCTCGGCGCCGTCGGCTACTACCTGCTCACGGGCACGCCCGTGTTCACGGGGAAGACCGTCGTCGAAGTGCTGGCCCACCACCTGCACACCCGGCCGCAGCCGCCCTCGGCGCGGACGGCCTCGACCATTCCCGGCGATCTCGAACACCTCGTCCTCGAGTGCCTCGCCAAGTCGCCGGACGACCGCCCGCGTGACGCACGATCGCTCGAGCTCGAGCTCTCGGTGTGCGCCGCCAGGACGCCGTGGCCTCGGGACCAGGCGGCTGCCTGGTGGGCGGCGTTCCGGCAGGCGCATCCATCCGCGCACCACCATGCGGTGCCGGAACCGATGCGCGTGACGTCGATATCGTGATATCGCCTCCGGCAGGGGGTCTGCCGGAACTCCACGGCTGGGCCGTGCGCGCGGCCGCGTTCGAGTCGTGATCATCCTCGACACCAACGCGCTGTCGGCGCTGATGCGGGCAACGCCGGAGCCGGCCGTCGTGAGATGGCCCGATCGGCAGCCTTCGGATTGGGTATGGCTGACCCGCGTGACGGTGTTCGAGGGGGGAACGCATTCTGCTCCCCCAACACCTGGCGGTCGGCGACGCCCGACGACGTTTCAGCGGCGCGCGAGTGCGGCCGACCGCTGCGCCGTGCCCTACCGTGCCGAGCGGTAGCGGAACACGTTCCCCAGCCGGTAGCCCTCGACCGTCACGCGATGGCCGACCAGCTTCTCGCCCTCGGGATCCTCGAACGGGTTGGCGCCGATGCGCTGCAGGATGAGCTCTTCGCCCTCGTCCGTGCGCAGCACGACCGCGATGTGCTCGCTTCCCGTCCCGTGGCGGACGCGGGTGCGGGCCACATGGCCGCAGAGGACCACCGGGGGGGCCGGCGACTTCGATGCCTTCCTGATCACACGGGCCCTTCCCGCCGCGCTCAACTGGAGACCACCACGCGGCTTCCCAGCACGCGGCCGCGGCTGTCGGCCTGGACGGTGACCATGCTGATGCGCTTCACCCGGTCGGTCTTCTGCCGCGATACCCAATAGTACTGGTACGTCTGCCGTGCGGCCGCCGAGCGCGCGACCCGCAGGCCGGGCTGGCCGGCAACGGACGCCGCGGCGCGGGGCGCCAGTTCCGGCGCCACCGCGGTCGTCATGACGCGATCCGCGCGCCCGAGCGTCCAGCGCATCTTCGCGGTGGTGACGGCTGCCGCGGCGCGCCGGGCTTCCGCCGCCACGGACTCCGGCGCCGCCTTCGGCGAGGTGACGTGCCGCTCGGGCAGGCTCGCCCGCAGCAGGCCGCCGATCTCGAACCGCGCCGCCCGGCGACGCTGGCGCTGCAAGGCGGCGGGCACCGTGGCCGCCAGGCCGGCCGCCGGCTCCCGGCCCGCGCGCCGCGCGCGGCCCGTGGCGGACGTGGCCGGCGGCACGGGGTGAATGGACGGATCCCCCAGCAGCAGGAACTGGATGAGCGTCTTCTCGTCGGCGGCATCCGGCTCCTGGCCCTGCTGCTGCAGCCAGCGCAGGTAATCCTGCCGGGCCTCGAGCGCCGCGCGCCCGAGCGAGGCGCCGGACGTGGCGCGCTCGAGGAACGCCGTCACGATCCAGTCGGCGCACATCATCCGCACCGGTCCCACCCACGCGATGGTGGACGAACCGAGGAAACCGTGCGCGCCCTGCTTCAGGTACACGCTGGGAATGGGGAACTCCGGCGGATGCTGCGCGGTGGGCGACGCGGGATCGAAGACGCTCGCTCCATAGCAGCACATCGCACCGGCCACGGTGCCGGGCACCGTGCGCCCGAGCAGCGTGGGGCTGCTGAGCGCGTCGGGGAAGGCGCCGCCGCCTTCCCCGTAGAAGCGCGAGTCCTCGTCCACCCCGTGGCACTTGATCATGTGCAGCCGCGCCGTGCGCCGGGCCACAATCGCCGGGCCCCTGTCCTTCGTGGGGGGGCTGATGAGCACGTCCGCCGGCGAGCGGCCCAGCGTCGTCGCGCAATCCGCGCCGGCCTTCCGCCACGAGGCCGTGCAGATCATCAGGGCCCGCGCGTAGTCGGCCACCGGCCGCGGGCGTGCCGTCGCCGCATGGGCGAGATAGTCCAGCAGCCACGAGGGATCCGTCGATCCCGGCAGGTCGGGAATGCGGCCGACGACCCGATCCGGGACCAGGTAGCTGGACCGGCGGGACGACACGAAGGACTTCGAACACGCATACGGGTTGTCGGTCGGCACCGCCTCGTCATCGTCGCCGGACTCGGACGCCGACGGATTGGGCACGACGAACATCGGCACGACGTCCGCGGCGCCGAAGAGCACGATGTAGTCGGGCGTGAGCCGGGCGACCAGCGCGTCCAGCGCGCGCTTCACCTTGTGGGCCGTGATGGCGCCCGTGACCGCCTTCACCCCCAGCTTCTTCATCGCCGCCGCATCGTCCACGGCGACGTGCAGGGTCCGGATGTCGCGACCCCTGTCGGCCTTGATCCAGGCCGCCACGGCCTTGTCGATCTGCCGAAGGGCGGCGGTGGAGTACTTCTTCTGCAGGTGACGGCGGCAGGTGACGCTCAGCTTGACGCTCTGCATGGTTTGGCCTCACACGACGATGGTGACGCGGCCGGCGGGGAGCGTTGCAGATTCTGACGACGCGCCGGGATGATTGCCATCACTTCCGCGGTGGCCCACGCGGACATCGCGACTGCCAGGGACGCGCTGGCCCCAAGCCCCAGGTCCCCAGGCCCCAGGTCCCAGGTTTGCCTCCCGCCCCCGATCCGCGCTATGCTTGCGCGCAGTCGTGTTCGCCTTCGTCCACCACTCGCATCGGGTCCATCATCACCACCGTTGCCTGAACGGCCCGGCCGGACTGCGCGTGTAAG
The DNA here is from genome assembly GCA_963169195.1 of Acidobacteriota bacterium. Classification (GTDB taxonomy): domain Bacteria; phylum Acidobacteriota; class Vicinamibacteria; order Vicinamibacterales; family UBA2999; genus VFZN01. The sequence continues at coordinate 37,633 of CAUJDN010000001.1, forward strand.
CCAAAGACGACCACGAAAGGATTCGTTTCACGCAAAGGCCCGCTGGGAAACCCGCGGGCCTTTTGTTTTGTGTCGGGAGTCGGGAACCGGGAGTCGGCCCAAGACCCAAGTCCCAGGACCCAAGCCCCAGGACCCAGGACCCAAGCCCCAGGACCCAGGTCCCAAGACCCAGGTCCCAAGACCGCGAGGACAGTATGGACTTCAGCAAGCTGGATGGGCTCGTCCCTGCCGTCGTGCAGGACAGCACGAGCGGCGAGGTGTTGATGGTGGGCTTCATGAACGACGAGGCCTGGAAGATCACGCTGGACACGGGCTACGTGACCTTCTTCAGCCGGACGCGCAACAGGCTCTGGACGAAGGGGGAGACCTCGGGCAACCGGCTCGCCGTCCGGCAGATCTTCACGGACTGTGACGATGACACGGTGCTGGTGAAGGTGGACCGGGAGGGCGACGGCAACGTGTGCCACACAGGGCAGCGATCGTGCTTCTATACCGAGGTCACGCGATGAAGCTGAAGCTCGGCATCCCGAAGGGTTCCCTCGAGCAGGCCACCGTGCAGCTGTTCCAGCGCGCGGGGTTCCAGCTCATCACCTCGTCGCGGTCGTACTTCCCCGCCATCGACGATCCCGAGATCGAGTGCATGCTGATCCGCGCGCAGGAGATGGCGCGCTACGTGGCCGACGGCGTCCTGGACGCGGGACTCACCGGGCTGGACTGGATCCGGGAGCACGAGATCGGCCATCCGGAGCAGCCGCCGCTCACCCCGATTGCCGATCTCGTCTACGCGAAGCAGAGCTTCGGCAAAGTGCGATGGGTACTGGCGGCGCCGGAAGGATCGCCCTTCCAGACCGCGAGGGACTTCGAGGGGAGGAAGATTGCGACGGAACTGGTGCGCGTGACGCGCGACTACTTCGAGAAGCAGGGCGTGAACGTGGACGTGGAGTTCTCGTGGGGCGCCACCGAGGTGAAGCCGCCCGTGCTGGCCGACGCCATCGTCGAGGCCACCGAGACGGGATCCACGCTTCGCGCCAACCGGCTCCGCATCCTGGACACCATCCTCGAGTCCAACACGCAGCTGGTGGCCAACCAGGCGGCCATGGCCGACCAGTGGAAGCGGACGAAGATCGCGAACATCGCGCTGCTGCTGAAGGCGGCCATCGAGGCGCAGGGCCGCGTCGGCCTCATGCTGAACGCGCGCAAGGCGGATCTGGGCGCCGTCCTCGGCCTGCTGCCGGCGCTGCAGCGGCCGACGGTGAGCTCGCTGAGCGACCCCGAGTGGGTGGCCGTCAACACCATCCTCGAGGAGAAGACCGTGCGGGACCTCATCCCGAAGCTGAAGGCCGCGGGCGGCCAGGGCATCGTGGAGTACCCGCTGAACAAGATCGTGCTGTGAGGCCGTTGATGATTCGAATCGTCTCTTCGACCAATCGCAAGGCCGTCACGGCGCTGCTGTCGGCCACGCGGATCCGCGACCGCGTCACCGAGGCGAAGGCCGCCGCCATCGTCGAGCGCGTGCGGAAGGGCGGGGACCGGGCGCTGCGCCGCCATGCGGAGGAGTTCGACGGGCTGACGGGCCCGATCGAGGTGCCGCGCGCGGAATGGGAGGCCGCCGCACGGACGGTGCCCGCGCCGGTGCGGCGCGCCATCCGGGACGCCGCGCGGAACATCCGCCGCGTGTCGAAGGCGCAGGTGCCGAAGGGCTGGCGCGTCACGGTGAGGCCCGGCGTCACCGTCGAGCAGCGCGTGGTTCCGCTCGCGCGCGTGGGCTGCTACGTGCCGGCCGGGCGCTACCCGCTGCCGTCCTCGCTGCTGATGACGGCGATTCCCGCGAGGTCCGCGGGCGTGCCCGAGGTGATCGTGGCCTGCCCTCGTCCTGACGCCACGGTGCTCGCTGCGGCGCTCGAGGCCGGCGTGGACCGGCTGTTCCGCATGGGCGGCGCGCATGCCGTGACCGCCATGGCCTACGGCACGCGCACGGTGCCGCGCGTGGACAAGATCGTCGGCCCCGGCAACCGCTGGGTGTCGGCGGCCAAGTCGCTGGTGTCGGCCGACTGCGCCATCGACTTCTATGCGGGCCCCACCGAGATCCTCATCGTCGCCGTGAAGACGCCGCCGCCGTGGGTGGCGGCCGACCTCATCGCCCAGGCCGAGCACGACCCGGACGCGCGCGCCGTGTGCATCACCACCAGCCGGCGCGTGGCCGAGGCCATCGCACGCGAGGTCGCGCTGCAGTTGCCGGTGGAGGGCCCCGCTGCCGCGTCGCTCTGGAAGCACGGAGGCATCATCGTGGCCCGATCGATGCCCGAGGCCATCGCCCTGGCCAACGAGACCGCCGCCGAGCACCTGGTCGTCGAGACCGAAGACGTGGCCGCGCGCATGGGGAATGCCGGCGCCATCTTCGTCGGGCCGTGGACTGCGCAGGTGGCCGGTGACTACGCCATCGGGTCGAATCACGTCCTGCCCACCGCGGGCGCCGCGCGGTTCCGTGGCGGGCTCAACGCGGCGGACTGCGTGAAGCTCGTCTCGGTGCAGCGGGTATCCGCGCGCGGGCTGGGCGGCATCGCGGACACCATCACCACCCTCGCGCGCGCCGAAGGTCTCGAGGGACACGCCAGATCGATCGAAGCACGGACCTCAAGACCCCAAGACCCCAAGACCTCAAGCCCCCAAGACCGTCCAGGATCCAGCGATGACCACCATTCAAGGCGCCCCTGACCTCGGCCCCGGGCTGCGGCTGCATCAGAACGAGAACACCGGCGGCTGCTCGCCGAAGGTGGTGGAGGCCGTCCGCGGCTTCACGGCCGAGCGGCTGGCGCTCTACCCGGACTTCACGCACGCCGTGCGCGAGACGGCGGCCTTTCTCGGCGTGGATCCCGAGCGGCTGGTGCTCACCAACGGCCTGGACGAGGGCATCCTGCTCGCCTCCATCGCCTACCTGCTCCCGCGCGCGCCCGAGGGACTCGTCGAGCTCGGCGCGCCGCTGGTGGCCCCCTCCGGCGTGGCGGAGATCCTCGTCGCGCTCCCGACGTTCGAGCCGTATCTCCACGGGGCGAAGGCGATGGGCGCGCGGACCGTCGCCGTCCCGCCCACCCCCGACTTCTCCTTCCCGGTCGATGCCGTCCTCCGCGCCGTCACGCCCAATACGCGCATCGTCTACGTGAACAACCCGAACAACCCGACGGGCCAGCCCATTCCGCTGGAGGCCATCCGCCGTGTGGCGCGCGAGGCGGCTCACGCCGTGGTGTTCGTGGACGAGGCGTATCACGACTTCATGGACGGGAACTTCCTCGGCGAGGCGGCGGACTACCCGAACGTGATGGTCGGCCGCACCTTCTCGAAGGCGTACGGCCTGGCGGGCATGCGCGTGGGCGTGCTCATCGCCTCGCCTGGACTGCTCGCGCCCGTCAGGCGCGCGATGCCGCTGTTCAACCTCAACGTCGTGGCCGTGGAGGCGCTGCGCGCCGCCATGGCGGACACCACCTTCCGCCCGTGGTACCAGGAGCAGGCGCGCCAGTCGAAGGACCTCCTCTACGCCGCCTGCGACGCGCTGGGCCTGCGTTACTGGAGGAGCGCTGCGAACTTCGTTCTGGTGGACGGCGGTGCGCGCGCGAGGGAGATCGTCGGCGGCCTGCAGGCGCGCGGCGTCTTCGTCCGGGACCGCACGGCAGACCCCTCGTGCCCGAACTGCATCCGCATCACCGCGGGCGTGGTTGAGCACACGCGAAAGGCCGTGGAGGCGCTGGAGGCCGTGTGCGCCGCGCGGTAATCGACCGGCGCACGGCGGAGACGCAGATTCGCTTCGCGCTGAACGTGGACGGCACGGGCACGTTCGACAACCGGACCGGCATCCGCTTCCTCGACCACATGCTGGACCTGGTGGCGCGCCACGGCGGCTTCGACCTGAAGGTGAAGGCCACGGGCGATCTCGACGTGGACCAGCACCACACCGTGGAGGACGCCGGCATCGCCTTCGGCGAGGCGGTGGCCAGGGCGCTGGGCGACAAGCGCGGCATCAACCGCGCGGGCTACTTCGTGATGCCGATGGACGAGACGCTGGCGGTGGCCGCCATCGACCTGAGCGGCCGCCCGCACACCGTGGTGGAGACGAAGGTGAAGGTGCGCCTCGTCGGCGACCTGCAGGCCGAGCTGGTGCACGACTTCTTCGAGGGCTTCGCGATGGGCGCGCGCGCCAACGTGCACGTCAAGGTGCTCTACGGCCGCTCGAACCACCACAAGATCGAGGCGTGCTTCAAGGCCTTCGGCCGCGCGCTGCGCGTCGCATGCGCGAAGGACAGGCGCCTCGCGAAGATGCTGCCCAGCACGAAGGGGCTGCTGTGATTGCGCTCGTGGACTACGGCGCCGGCAACCTGACGTCGGTACGCAAGGCGCTGGCGCACATCGGCGCAGGGTTCTGGACGCCGGTCGAGCCCGCGGAACTGGCGCGCGCACGGGGCGTCATCGTTCCGGGCGTCGGCCACTTCGATTCCACCGCTGCGCTGGACGCGCCCTGGCGCGAGGCCATTGACGCGGCGCGCGCCCGCTCGGCGCCGCTCCTCGGGATCTGCGTGGGCTTGCAGTGGCTGTTCGAGGGCTCGACGGAAGCGCCGGACGTGGCGGGGTTGGGCGCGATTCGAGGAACATGCACGCGCCTGGGCGCGGGCTCAGACTCCCGACTCCCGGCCTGTCCCGAGCGCAGTCGAGGGACTCCCGACTCCCGACAGGATCTGAAGGTGCCGCATGTCGGCTGGAACTCCCTGTCGTTCTCCCGGCCCACGCGGCTGTTCGAGGGCATCCCCGAAGGCACGCAGGTGTATTTCACTCACTCGTACGCCGCGCCTGTCGTGCCGGCCACAGCGGCCATCACCACCTACGGGGCGCCCTTCTCGGCCGCAGTCGAGGACGGCCTCGTCTCGGGCGTGCAGTTCCACCCCGAGAAGTCCGGCGACGCAGGCTTGAGAATCCTGAGGAACTGGATGAGCCATGTACCATCCGTGTAATCTGCGTCATCTGCGTCATCTGCGGCTCGATTCATCCGCGTCTCAATCCGCGTGATGCTCTCCAAGCGCATCATTGCCTGCCTCGACGTGCGCGACGGCCGCGTCGTCAAGGGCATCAACTTCGAGGGCCTGCGCGAGGCGGGCGATCCCGCCGAGCTCGCGCGGCGATACAACGTCGAGGGCATCGACGAGATCGTCATCCTCGACGTCACGGCCACGCTCGAGTCGCGCCAGGCGCGCGCCCACACCATCTCCGCGGTCGCGCACGAGATCTTCCTGCCGCTCTGCGTCGGCGGGGGCATCCGGACCGAGGGCGATGCGGCGGCAGCCATCGAAGCCGGCGCCGACAAGGTGAGCCTGAACACGGCGGCGCTGCAGGACCCGTCGCTCATCACGACGCTGGCGAATCGCTATGGCAGCCAGGCCGTCGTGGTGGCCATCGACGCGAAGCGCCAGGACGGGCGTTTCGCGGTGTACGTCCGGAGCGGCCAGGCCGAGACGCCTCGCGGAGCGGTGGACTGGGCCCGCGAGGCCGCGGAACGTGGCGCGGGTGAGATTCTGCTGACGTCCATCGATCGCGACGGGACGAAGAGCGGCTTCGACTGCGTGCTCACCGCCGAGGTGTCGACCGCCGTGAACATCCCGGTCATTGCGTCCGGAGGCGCGGGCTCCTTCGAGCACTTCGCCGAGGTCTTCACCGCCGGACGTGCCGACGCCGCCCTCGCCGCGTCCATCTTCCACTTCAACGAGCACAGCGTCGAAGAGCTGAAGCGCTTCCTCCACCTCCGGGGCATTCCCGTCCGGTTGGGGCCTGGCACGGGCGGGCCCTAAACGATTCAGAATCTGCCAAGCGTGCAGTTCTTGCAGAGTTTTTGACCCGACCGTGCCAGACCCCAACCATGCTGATTCCATCGATAGATCTGCAACACGGCCGCATCGTTCAGCTCGTCCAGGGCGAGACGCTCGCCATCGCCAGCGATGACGTGGACGCGTGGATCGAGAGGTTCGCGACGTTCCCGAAGGTCCAGCTCATCGACCTCGATGCCGCGATGGCCCGCGGACACAACGACGCGCTCGTCCGGCGCATTGCCGCGCGGCTGCCCTGCCGCGTCGGCGGAGGCGTCCGCACCGTGGGCCGCGCCGAGGAGCTGCTGGCGTCCGGCGCGCACGCCGTGATCGCCGGCTCCGCGCTGTTCCGTGGCCCGGGCCAGTGGTCCGCGGCCGATGCCGCGGCCGACCCGTCGGTCGTCATCAACCACGACTTCGCCCGCGCGCTCGCCCAGACCATCGGCCCGCAGCGCGTGATTGCCGCCGTGGACTCGAAGGGCGGCCGCGTGGTGATCCACGGCTGGAAGACGGCGCTGCCCATCGGCCCGGTGGCGGCGGTGCGGTCACTGGAAAGCTACTGCGACGAGTTCCTCTACACGCACGTGGACAAGGAAGGTCTCATGCAGGGGACCGACATGGACGCCATCCGCGCAGTCCGCGAGGCCACGGCACGACGCGTGACTGCGGCCGGCGGCATCACCACGCGCGCGGAGATCGACGCGCTGCACGCCATGCAGGTCGACGCCGTGGTCGGGATGGCCATCTACACCGGGAGCCTCGCCCTCGAGTAGCGCTACTTGACCCTCTTGACGGCCTCGGCGAGCGCGTCGAGAAGGACGCCGTCCCGCTGCTCCGCACGGTCGCGCGGCGACTGGCCCCACGTCTCGTCCAGCTGCGTCATCGTCTCGACGACGCACGCGGTGTCGCAGGCGCCGGGGCTCGTCTGCAGCTTCAGGCCCGTGGCCTCGAGCGAGAGCTGGTTCAGCCATTCATCGAACAGCCGCGCCTGGGTCCCATCCGACCGATCGCCGGGCGTCCACGTCAGCAGACGATCCATCGCCTGCACCACGCGCGGGTCCACGGGCGGGCGCTTGCTCAGGGTGAACGCCAGGAGCGTGGACTGCTGGCCGGTGAACGGCGACGGGGGCGCGCCCCCCGGCTGGACGGTGATGGCCGCCGTCGCGCGCTTCTTCACGTCCTCGAGCAGCGGCACGAGGCTGCGCGCCGCCTGGGTGCGCGCCGCGAGCGTGGTGGCGTCCAGCTCGATGGGCTTCGGCTGCTGCGCCGCGATGCCGACGGACAGGCCGATGGAGACGGAGAAGATGGCGGCTGGGATGCACGGATGAAGTCGGCGGCTCATGGGTTGCCCTCGTGGTGGTGGCGCTGATCCCATTATGGAACGCGGAGGTGCCGCAGATGGCCGCAGATGATGAACGACCCGCAGGCCACCCCGCGGTCCTCGGCCCGCGTGTGATCTCACGACCGCGAAGCGGTCGCCCACCGGCCGAAGGCCGGCCTCCGGCGCGAATGCGCTGCCCACCCGGCAGGCCTGACGCGCGGTAGAATCCCCCGTCCACGAGATCTCCCAACCGGCCACCCGGATCGACCGTCCAACACACCATGCGCGCCGATCTCGCCGCCGCCATCCGCGCCCTGCACGCCTCGAAGACCTTCACCCTCGTCGCGCTCGTGGTCCTCGCGCTCGGCATCGGCGCCAGCACGGCCAT
>CAUJDN010000002.1 GCA_963169195.1 Acidobacteriota bacterium
AGGCGCAGCGACTCCGGGCCGATGCCCCGCCCGATGGCGTCGCCGTCGTGATGGCCGCCGATGGCGTCGGTGGGCCTCGCGACCTTCAGCGCCTGGTCCACCAGTGCCAGGGCGCCGGCGGCCTCCTTGAAGCGCCCCAGCGGGGTCCACTCGTAGTGCAGCCACGTGAGGCTGTGGAAGTCGCGCATGGTCGCCGGCAGGCCGCGGCGGGCGGCCCACTGCACCGAGGCATCCCACGACGCCTGATCGGTCGCGGCCGCCTCGTCCCAGTACCCCAGCTGCACGAAGGTGTGGGCGGGCATGTGCAGCGCATGGCTCGCCGCGGGCGCGATCTTCGCGTAGGCGCGCGCGGCGCCCAGCGCCTTCGGCGCCAGCGCCCCGTGGTCGTAGGCGTGGATGATGTAGTGGGCCGCGCCTGGGTGCTGCGGGTTCTTCCGGAACACGGCCTCGGCCATCGCCCCGGCCTTCTGGCGCTGCGGCACCGACTGATCCCCACGAGGCAGCACCGAGAGCAGGCTCAGCGCGTAGAACAGCTGCGCTTCGTCATCCTCGGGATGCGCCGCGGCCAGCGTTCCCATGGCCTGGGAGTACTTCAGGTGGCGCGAACGCGTATCGCCGTCGCTGTACAGGGCGTCGACCGCCGCCAGGTACCCCTGCTCGCGCGAGGTCTTCGCCTTCGCCTGCCGCGCCGCCGGTGTGGCGCCGAGCTTGCGCAGCACGGCCCGCCCCTTGTCGGGCTCCTCCATGAACCAGAGCGGCTGGTCGAACGACAGCGCCTCGCCCCAGTACGCCAGGGCGAACGACGGATCGACCTTCTGCGCTTCGCGAAACGCGTCCATCGCGTCCTCGTAGCCGAAGCTGTGGAGCCACGCCACGCCCCGCAGGAACGCCTGCTGCGCCGCAGGGGCCCCGGAGTTCGGGAACGACACCGCGCCCAGCGACGGAACGGCAGCAGGCTTCGACACGACCGGTCGATGGGGCGCCGGACGAGCCTTCGGAGGTGGCGCCTGCGCGACGAGCGACAGCGCCGACAGGCCCAGGCCAGCGGCGAGGGCGGAGGCGAAGCGAAGCATCGGGGAAGGGTACTACAGAGGTCTTGGGTCTTGGGGCTTGGGGCTTGGGGCTTGGGGCTTGGGGCTTGGGGCTTGGGGTCTGGGGCTTGGGGTCCGGGGCTTGGGCGTCGGGCCGCAAAAGGAAACGCCCGGAGCGGAGGTCTACTCCACCCCGGGCGCGTGTCTTTTCCGAGCTTCAGGCTGTGGGGCTCGTCGTCCTCGGGCCCAAGACCCAGGACCCAAGCCCCACGCCCCTTAGAAGCTCAGCCTGAACATCAGCTGCGTCAGGCGCATGAAGCCGCGCTGCGTGGTGATGCGGCCAAACGATCCGGACCCGACCGCCGTGTTCGGACCGGTCGTCTTCACGGTGTTGGTGATGTTCAGCACCTCGTAGCGGATCTGGGCACGGGCGCGGCCGCCGAGGCGGATGTCCTTGGTGGCCACGAAGTCCCAGTTGTTCCGATGCGGCGTCCGCACGTCACTGAGCGTGCGGGGCGCCGTGCCGAGCTGGAAAGCTCCGGGGTTCACGAACGCGTCGGCGTTCAACCACGTGCCCGAATTCTGCGCGGTGAAGATCCGGTCCTCGCGGCTGCCACTCGTCGCCGGGTCGGAGCCGGTGAGGTTCGGGTACTGCTTCAGGAAGAACGCGCTGCTGAGGTTGTTCGAGTTGGCCGACGTCGAGACGGGGAAGCCGCTCTCGAAGGCGATGATCGACGAAATCGTCCAGTCGCCCAGGATGGCGGCGGCGGCACCGCTGGTCGCCCAGCGCTTGCCCTCGCCGAACGGCAGCTGGATGATGGGCGACAGCACGAGCTTGTGCGGCACGTCCAGGATGCTCGTGGCGTACTCGCGATCCATGTCGTACGCGTTCTGGGCGTTGGTGCTGACCGACGAGTAGCTGTTGGTCTCGGCGAAGAAGTTATCCTTCAGGCGCGACCACGTGTAGTTGATGCGGCCGCCCCAGCCATTGCTCATCCGCTTCTCGAACTTGAAGATGGCGGCGTGGTACTGGCTGCGGCCCTGGGTGTTCTGGCGCATCAGGATGTTCAGGTACTGCGGGTACGGCCGCAGCAGCTGCGCCCGGCTGATCGTGGCGCTGTCCGGCGACACGCCGGTGCCCGTGCCGAAGAACGGGTTCGACACCCGGTCCTGCAGGGCCGAGCCCAGCGACAGGAAGCTGGGATCGAGCTGGTTGATGTTCAGCGTGGCATCGTTGGCGCCGCCGAGGCTGGCATTGCGGATGGTCGAACCCGAGTACTCGAAGCCCACCGCCATGTTGCCCGGCAGCTCGCGGTTGATGTCGAACGAGTACTGGTGCACGTAGGGCGCCTTCTTGTCCTGATCGATGAACTCGATCTGGCGGCCGACGCCCTCCAGGTAGCCGAGGGCATTGCCACGCGGCTGCACGACGCCACCGGGGAACGGGTTCGTGAGCGTGTTGGTCGGGAAGAACTGCCCCTGCTCCATGAACGTGTCCTGGCTGTAGCCCACCTGGCCGTAGTTCGAGGAACCCACGAACTGGTAGGGCCAGGGCGCCCAGTAGAGGCCGTAGCCGCCGCGCATCACGGTCTTCTGGTTCATCGAGTACACCACGCCGAAGCGCGGCGAGATCTTGACGGCGGGCACGTTACCCTGCTCGTTCGGCGCGCCGTTCACCCCGGCGTACATCAGGCCGCCTTGCATGGTCTGGCCGGTCAGGGGGTTGACGATGCTGCCCAGCACGCCGCCGGGGTTGACGGTCCGGTCGAACCCGACGGTGAAGCGGTCCTCGGCCTCACGCAGGCCGCTCTCGTACTCGAAGCGCACGCCGCCGTTGACGGTCAGCTTCGAGTTCACGCGGAAGTCGTCCTGCAGGTAGGCGCCCCAGTACCGCACGAAGTAGTCGGCGGGACTCGAGACGAGGATCCGGCTCAGGTTGCCAGGGTCTCCCGAGGGCAGGCCCAGCATGAAGCTCGCCATCGCATTGCCCGACGGGGTCGCCCCGTTCACGCCGTTCAGGTTCGGGTTGGCCGAGGTGAACCGCCGGTCGAAATTGAACGTGCCCGCGGCGCCCGAGAACGACTGCGTGTCGATGCCGATGGTGCGGAAGTCGGCGCCGGCCTTGACCGTGTGACGGCCAACCAGCCGGGACAACGTGGCGTTGGCGCTCCACGAGTAGAGGTTGCGGTCCGACGGGTCGATGGCGCCGAGGCCGTAGTAGTCGGTCATCGAGACGTTGGGGAACTTCTTGACCCCGATGGCATTGATGAAGGACGAGGCGAACCCCAGGTTCGCCGGGTCGAAGTCCACCGACGTCGTGTCGTCGTCACGGAACTGCGTCCAGCCGTAGCGGAGCGTCAGCACGGTGTTGCTGCTCGGCAGCCAGGTGTTGTTCAGCGCCAGCACGTGGACGCGGCGCTTGAGCACGTAGTCGCTGCTGTCGATGAACGCGTTCGCCTGCCCCTGAGGGACGACGCCGTTGGCGCACGGCTCGTCGGTCTTGTTGTAGAGGTAGAAGCCCATCAGCGAGACCTTGTCGTTGATGCGGTGGTCAATCTTGCCCGTGTACATCATCGCGCGGTCTTCGATGGTCGGCTGGAACTGCCAGTTCGGCTCGTCGTTGCTGCGATCCACCTGCGGATCCGGCAGGTAGCTCATCATGTTGACGGCCACCGGGTTGAGGCGGTTGGCGGGGATGACGTTGCCGGGGAACGGCGTGCGGCCGTTGCCGTTGGCATCGCCCGTCAGCGGGTCGTAGATGACCACGAGGCGGCCGCTATCGTCGGTCGTCTGCGAGAAGTCGCCGCGCTTCTCACGCGCGGTCGGCAGGCGTTCCTGCACGTTGCGCGTGGTGTTCGACCCGTAGCCTTCCTGCGCGTACCAGAAGAACGTGCGGTTCCGGACGATCGGGCCGCCGAAGCCGCCGCCGGCCAGATGGAAGTAGGTGTCGGGAAGCGGCACGCCCGCCTTCTCCGAGAAGTAGTTGTTGGCGGCGCCCCACTTCGGGCGGGTCTGGTAGAAGCCACCGCCGGCGAAGCTGTTCGTGCCCGAGCGCGTGGCCACGTTGAACGTGCCGCCACCGGTACGGCCCGTCTCCGCGTCGTACTGGTGCACCTGCACCGCCACGTCGTCGAGCGCCTCGATGGAGGGGTTGGCGGACGCGCGATTGCGGATGTCGCCCACCGGCACGCCGTCAATCAGGTAGTTGTTGCCGCGGCGGGTGCCGCCGCCCAGCGACAGCAGCGACGCGTTGGTCTGGT
>CAUJDN010000003.1 GCA_963169195.1 Acidobacteriota bacterium
GTTCGGAGGTTCGGGGGTTCGGGGTTCGGGGTTCGGAGGTTCAGTGAGGCAGCCCGACTGCGGAACCCCAGAACCCCAGAACCCCAGAACCCCAGAACCCCAGAACCTCCGAACCTCCGAACCTCAGTACCTCAGAACCTCCGAACCTACGCTCCTTCCCTCTTGCCGCGGCCACGATGCGCCGAGCGGCGGCGCACCGCGATGCGGATGGGCGTGCCGAAGAAGCCGTACTCCTGGCGGAGGCGGTTCTCCAGGAACCGCTCGTACGAGAAATGGAACCTCGTCGCGACATTGGTGAACAGCACGAACGACGGGGGCGCCACGCCGGTCTGCGCGGCATAGAGCACCCGCACGTTCCTCCGACCCGGGCTCACGGGTGGGTGGGCGGTCGTGATGGCCTCGATGAACCGGTTCAGCTCGCCGGTCGGCACGCGCGTGTGCCGGGCAGCCGACACCTTCTCGATGGTTTCCAGGAGCTTGCCTGTGCGTTCGCCCGTGAGGGCCGAGATGTGGAGAATGGGGGCGAAGTCCAGGAACTTCAGCTGGAACCGGAGGTTCTCGTCGAAGACCTTGGCGCCCTCCTGCCCGTGCCCCTTCATCAGGTCCCACTTGTTCGCGACGATGACCACGCCGCGACCGGCCTCCACCGCCGCGCCCGCGATGGCGCCATCCTGGTCGGTAGGCCCTTCGGTGGCGTCGATCACCAGCACGACGATGTCGGCCCGCTCGATGGCGCGCTTCGCCAGCATCACGCTGAGCGTCTCGACCTGCCCCGATCGCGCCACGCGCCCCGGGCGCCGGATCCCGGCCGTGTCCACGATCCGGAACTGCTTGCGGTGCCACGTGAGGACCGAATCCACCGAGTCGCGCGTCGTGCCCGGGACCTCGGAGACGATCATCCGCTCCTCCTGCAGCAGCCGGTTCACCAGGGAGGACTTGCCCGCGTTGGGCCGGCCGACGATCGCCACGGCGGTTTCCCTGGCAGCGGCGTCCTCCGGCGACACGCGCGGCGCGTCGGGCAGCCGGGCCAGCACGGCGTCGATCAGCTCGGCGACGCCCATGCCGTGCTCGGCGCTGAGTTCGACCACGGGGTCGAACCCCAGCCGGTAGAGCTCGAGCGCGCCGTCTCGGGCGCGGCGGTCGTCCATCTTGTTGATGGCGAGGATCACCGGCACGCCCGTCGCGCGGGCCGCCCGGGCGATGTCCTCGTCGCCCGGGACGAGCCCCTCGCGGCCGTCGGCCACCATCACGATGAGATCGGCCTCTGCCAGCGCGCGCTGTCCACGCGCGACGACCAGGGCGTGCAGCGGATCCTCGCTGGCGCCGAACAGGCCTCCGGTGTCGGTCAGGCGCACGGCCCGGTCCTGCCAGACGGCCGGATACGCGATCACGTCGCGCGTCGTCCCCGGCACGGGGGCGACGATCGACCTTCGCGTCCCTGTCAACCTGTTGAAAAGCGTGGACTTACCGACATTGGGTCGGCCCACGAACACGACGGTCGGGGTTCGGCGCTCGGCCACGGGAGTCCTTCGATCTTACAGGTACACAAGGACTTGCGGTTTGACACGCGTAAGTGCCACGGCTTACGATACTTACGCGGATCGAGGAGCGCACGATGGCATGATCAAGGTGGACATCGTCAACGAAGTGTCCAAGATCGCCGAGATTACCAAGGTGAAGGCGGAGCTCGCCGTCGATGCGGTGTTCGAAGCCATGCGTCACTCGATGCAGCGCGGGGAACGTATTGAGCTGCGGGGCTTTGGCGTGTTTCAGGTGAAGCCCCGCAAGCGCGGCATCGGCAGGAACCCCCGGACCGGGAAGGAAGTGCGCATCCCGCCTGGCCGTACCATTCGTTTCAAGCCCGGCAAAGAGCTGCAGAACATCGGGTAACGGCTGTGTCCCATCCGCAGGAGCCCGGATTCGATCGGGCTCCGATTCCCGTGTCTGCCACGCGCGCCAATCTCGACGACCTGTTCGCCGAGCGCGTCCTCCCGCCACCGGCGCCACGTGCCAGGGAACGGGTCTGGGTGCAGGTGCTCCTGCTCCTGCTGACCTTCGCGTCCACTACGCTCGCGGGGGGCTGTCACTACCTGGGTTTCGAGCAGGCCTTTGAGCAGATGCCCGCCATGGGCGCGCAGGAGAGCCGCGACTGGCTGTCGGGGCTCTTCTCCCGGCCCGCCTTCTACCTGAACGGGCTGTGGTACAGCCTCACGGTGCTGGGCATTCTCGGCTGCCACGAGATGGGGCACTACGTGGCCTGCCTGCGCTACGGCGTGGACGCGACGCGTCCGTACTTCCTGCCCGCGCCCCTGCTGACCGGCACGCTCGGCGCGTTCATCCGCATCCGCTCGCGCATCCCCTCGAAGGCAGCGCTGTTCGATATCGGGATCGCCGGGCCGATCGCGGGCTTCGTGGTCGCCGTGCCGGCGCTCTTCGCTGGACTGGCCCTGTCGGAAGTCGTGGAACTGCCCGCGGACCAGACCGAGCTCGTGTCACTCGGCGAGCCGCTGCTCTTCCGCTTTGCGGCCTGGCTGATCTTCGGCGACGTGCCCGACGGGTACTCGATCAACATGCACCCGATGGCGTTCGCCTCGTGGTTCGGGCTGCTGGCCACGGCGCTCAACCTGTTTCCCGTCGCGCAACTGGACGGCGGGCACATCAGTTACGCCGTGATGGGACGCCGGTCCATCTGGGTCACCCTTGCCATGGTCCTCGTGGCCGTCGGCCTGGCGTCGTTTTCCCCCAGCTGGATTGCCTGGACCGTGATGATCCTGCTGATGCTCGTCATCGTCGGGCCGCGCCACCCGCCCACGCTGGACGACCGGACACCGCTCGACGCGGCCCGTCTCGGGCTTTCCCTCGTGGCGCTCGTCATGTTGATCGTGTGCTTCACGCCGGTACCCATCGAGCCGTTCGTGACGGGCGGAGGCTGAGAGGGCCGTCCCCCGCTACAGCATCGACACCGGATCGACGTCGACAGCAGTGCGTCGGGCGATGGCAGGGGCAGCGGCCAGGGCGGTGCGCAGCGACTCGCGCATCGACGCGCGGCTGGTCCCCTTCAGGAAGAACTGCGCCCGGTGCTCGCCGCGGAGCTTCGCGAGCGGCGCCGGGGCCGGGCCCAGGATGACGAACCCGCCCGTGCCCGCCGCGCGCAGCCGCTCCACCAGCTCGGCCGCGTTGCCCATCGCCTGCTCGTACGACCGCCCTCGCACCACGACGTTGACCATGGCGACGTGGGGCGGGTAGCGCATCGCGTGGCGGAAGGCGATCTCCTTGTCGAAGAAGGCGCGATAATCCTGCGCGCAGGCGAGCCGGATGCTGTAGTGCGTGGGAAACAGCGTCTGCACGAGGGCCTCGCCGGCCACTTCGCCGCGGCCCGCGCGGCCCGCCACCTGGGTGAGCAGCTGGAAGGTCCGCTCTGCGGCGCGGAAATCCGCGAGCCCGAGCCCGACGTCCGCCGAGATGACGCCGACGAGCGTCACGTGGGGGAAGTCGTGGCCCTTGGCGATCATCTGGGTCCCGATGAGCACGTCCAGCTCGCGGCGGGCGAACCGTGCCAGCACGTCGACGAGACTCCCCCGCCGTCGCACGGTGTCGCGGTCCACGCGGGCGAGGCGCGCGGACGGGAAGTGTGCGTGCACGTCGGCTTCCACCCGCTCGGTTCCGTGGCCCACGTGCGCGAGGTAGGGCGCCGCGCACTGCGGGCAGGCCGCCGGGACACCACGCAGGTAGTTGCAGTAATGGCATCGCGCACGCCAGCCGCGGCGGTCGGGGCGGTCGGCGGGGCGGGGGCGGTCGGGGACAGTCCCTGTGACAATTGTCACAGGGACTGT
>CAUJDN010000004.1 GCA_963169195.1 Acidobacteriota bacterium
CGACCGGTTCACCTGCGCCACGGTCTCGGCGACGGCCTGGCTCATGTTCGTGCCTTCGTGGAAGAACAGCTTCAGCAGTGTCGCGCCCTGGATGGAGCGTGACTCGACGTGCTCGATCCCGGTGACGTAGAGAAAGTGGTACTCGTAGTAGTTCGCGATGTACCCCTCCATCTGCGCCGGGTCCATCCCCCCGTAGGGCTGCGCGACGTAGATGACCGGCGTGCCGAGATCCGGGAAGATGTCGATTTTCATGCGCTGCGCGGCCAGCAGCGACATCAGCGCCACGCCCAGGATGCCGATCAGGATCGTGATCGGGCGCCGCATTGCCGTCCGGATGAGCCACATCGTCGTTGGTCCTTTGGGAGCCGGCCTGGCCTACTTCAACAACTCCGAGACGTCGCCCCGGGCCGCCACGTCGGCGAGGTAGGCGCGCCACAGGTTCAGCCGCGCCACCGCATCGTCCACATCCGCCTGCAGGAGCAGGCGCTGGGCATCGGCCACCTCCACGATGCCGGCCAGGCCGGCGTCGTACCTCGCGAGGGATTGCTGTTCCAGCATGCGCGCCGCGGCGAGCTGCACGGGGGTGCTCGCCGCCACCTTGCGCGCGCCGTCCACGGCCGCCGTGGCCTGGTGCCGCTGGGCCTCGAGCTCCAGCACGACGCGATCGTAGGTCGCCCTCTCGGCGCGCTCGTTGTGCGACTCGATCTGCTGCCGCCGCCTGGCCGGGAACCAGTCGAACATCGGGAACGCCGCCGTGACGCCCAGGGCCCAGTTCGGCGTATCGAAGTCCAGCCCTTCGGCGCCGCCGGTGCGCGTGCCGTTCGCGGTGATCCCGGTGCCTCGCCGCCAGTACGACCCCTGCAGGAAGACCCTCGGCCGGTAGGACAGCCGGAACACCTCCCGCAGGGCACGCGAGGAATCCACCGCGGCCATCTGGACCGCGGCCAGCGGATGAGCGGCGACCTCCGCGGGAGGCGGCGTGCCGGGCGCCACCTGCAGGGGCTCCGGCGCAATCGTGACCTGTCCGGGATCGGTCCCGAGCCAGCGGCCGAGCGTCGCGCGGCTCGACAGCTCGGCCTCCTCGGCCCGTGCCAGCTGCACGCGTGCCGCCGCCAGCTCCGCGCGCGCCCGCGACTCGTCTGCGCCGGGACGCAGCTGGGCGGCCACGAGCGCCGCCACGCTCTTCAGGAACACCTCCTGCCGCTCCACGTTCGCGCGAGCCGCCCGGGCCGTCTCCTGACTCGCGGCCAGCAGCACGAACGCCTGCGCCGTGCCGACGGCCACCTCAAGGCGGCTCAGGGCCGACCCGGCGCTGGCCCGCGCCAGGAGCGACTCCGCGAGGGCCGTTGCCGCCCCCCGCTGGCCGAAATCGAAGGCCTCCCAGGACATCAGGAGCCCCGACGCGCTGCCCCAGATGCTCGACGAGAGGACCACGTCGGAGGGCGGGCCCGAGATGCCGGGCATGGTGAGTCCGGGGAGGAGCGCGCCGGTCACGTTGTTGTGGGTCGCGCGATTCATCTGCAGCGAGAAGTCGAGGCGGGGCAGATAGGCCGTCCGCGCGAGGTCGATGCCCGAGCGTTGCGCCTCGGTCCTGGCCTGCGCGGCACGGATGGCGGGATAGTGATCCACGGCGTGCCGCACAGCCTGCGCCATCGTGACCGGGAAGGGTGGCGCAGGCGTCTGGGCTGCCGCCGTCGTCCCCCAGGCGCCGCCGACAGCCACGGCGAGGCATGCCGCCGTCCACCGCCGCAGGGACCTTGTCGGCCCGCACTCTCGATGCCGCGTCACACCCGGCATGGCTCGTTCCCGTTGGGCACGCGCATTCCTCCCGAAGACAGCCCTGACTGTCGGCTGGACCCCGCGTTTATCGATGGTCGTAGATGATACTCGAAGACGAACACGGTCTAGCGATCCGGACCGGGCCGTTCGATCGGGCGTGCGGGCGCGATGGGGACTAGCGGCGTGCTCGTCGAGCGGGCGCGGCCGGCCGACGCTCCGCCCGCTTCGGCGCGCGCCGCGCCGGAGCCGGGCCGGACGGCGCCTCGTCGAACTGTCGGCGTTCGTAGATCGCGGCCTCCTGCACGACCTCCCGATGCAGCTCGACGACGGTCTCCCGCAGGAACCGCAGCACGGCGGCCCCCCCAGGCGTGAGGTGATAGTACCGGCGTCGCCGAAGGGCGCGGCCGGGCTCGACCTCGCACCGGAGCCAGCCATTGCGCTCCATGCGCTTCAGCAGCGGATACAGCGTGCCGGGGCTGACGTCGTACCCGTGGCGCCGCAGCTCGGCCAGGATCCACTGCCCGACCACCGGCTGCTCCGCCGCGTGATGCAGGATGTGCACCTTCCAGAATCCCAGCAGCACCTCTCGCGTGAGCGCCTTCCGGTCGATCGTCGTCACCATGGCGGTCGTGTGGGGCCGTCAGCGACCGGCCGGCCCGATGCGGGTATGGGCGCCGGCGACATCGACGGTCTGCTCGACGGTCTGCCCGCCATCGAGCGTGACCAGTCGGTAGCGGCCGGGCGGCACGTTCATGATCACGAAGCTCCCGAAGTCGCTCGAGACGGCGTGATAGGGCGTGTTCACGACGACGAGGGACGCCCGCATGCTGGGGTGGATGTCGCAGGTGACCTCGTACAGCCCCGGTCGCGTGAAGGCATGGGTGTACGCCTGGCCCGGATCGGTCGACACGTTGAACTCCGCGGCGCCGCTGTCCGCGCGCGCCACGGCGACATTGTGCGGGATGCCTTCGCCGTTCTGGAACGCCACGGGCTGCCCTGCCTGCGCAACGACCAGCCCTGGAATGAACTGCTGGCCCCGCTGATCGACGATGACGGTTCCCGGGGGCGGGGGCGGCGAGCCCTCGGCGGGCTCGAGCGCCACGACGGCGCCGCGGGACGCCTGGCCGGTGACCGTCACGAGACCGGGTTGGGACTCGGGCACGGCGCTGGCCGCCGGGGCGGGCGAGGAGGGCTGAGGCGAGCCCCCCGGGGTACAGCCCGACACGCAGACGCTCACGGCGAGCACGGCGACCAGCCGCGCAGCCCTGCCCACCGACATCGCCCTCGTCATTCGCCCTCGCGCTCTGCCGCGCGGCGGCGGCCGCGCCCGGATGCGGGATCCTATCGAATTGTGTAGTCGTTTGTCGACTACGATGCGTCACGTCCGGATTCGTGACACCATCCTCGGGCGCGGCTCATCCGGCGGGATTCACCGCATCCCCTCACGCCGTCGAGGCCGGCCAGTGGCAGGACGATGACGAGACCGGAGGCCTTCAGGGGCTCAACTCACGTCGGGTTCGACACTCGGGCCCGCGCAGATGGTGCGCAGGGCCCCCAGGAATTCGTCGGGGGCCACACCGCCCTCCGCCCCGACCGCCTGAAGCAGGATGTCATCGATGGACAGAATCCCGACCAGATGACCGTGCACGTCGAGAACAGGCAGCCGCCGCACCCGCGCGTCCTGCATCTGCCCGAGGGCGGCACCGAGATCGTCGTAGGCCAGGCAGCCGCGGACGCGGCAGCTCATCGCCTCATGGGCCTGGATGTCCGACGCGTGCCGCAGGCGGATGCCCGTCGCCATCGCGATGTCCCGATCGGTGAGCATCCCGGTCACGATCCCCCGCGTGTCGACGACCGGCAGCGAGCCGACCCGGGCATTCAGCATCATCCGCGCGGCCGAGGCCAGATCCGAACCCGCCGGGCAGGACAGGGCGTCCCGAGTCATGATGTCGTGAACCTTCATGGCCATCCCGGATGACGTCGATGCAAGTCCCGTGCTTGGGTGAGGCAGGTGATATCCCCCATCCCCACGTTGGTCAGCGCAGCCCGCACGCGACGTGCCGATGGGAGCCGCCGGAAATCCGGCAAAGGGTGACCAACTGGATTCGGCCTGGGGTCCGCCAGATGCGCCAGACGCCGATCGTCAGCGGCGTGACGTTGCTCCCCCTGGCCCTGGGCATTGGCGCGAATGCCGCCGTGTTCCCGGCCGGGGTCAGTCGATGACCAACCCGCAGTGGGAGTGTGGGCTGCAGGCTGGTGGCGGCGAGACTCGCCGGGGAACCTGTCGGGTTTGCGGGCCTCGTGTCGCTTGACAGGGAGGAATGATGGTCCGCCTATGGCCGCGACATGCGGCATTCGCTTCCGCTCTCTGCCTCTCGGTCGCGGCGCCGGCCCTGGCCGACGTCACGATCAGGGGGCAGACGGTCACGCGCGAGATCAACCTGGTCTTTCCGAGCATGCTCGGCCCGCTCAAGCTCGACGGCGAGGCGGTGGGCCAGGCGCTCGAGAACGCGCTCAGCAGGAAGACCGGGAATCGCGAGATCGACGCCTTGCTCGCAGAATTGCGGACCGCCATCGAGAAGCCGACCCACAGGTCGGCCCCCGAGAGCTTCGTGCTCTACCTGCGGAGCCGGGCCGACAGCGCGATCATGCGGATGGACGTGGGCTCGCAGTCCCTGGTCCTTGCCGACGTGCCCGCGCGCGCGGAGGTGATGCTGGTCGTGTTCGACCACGACGCGAGAGCCTTCCAGACAGTGGTCAAGCTTCGGGGGGCTGCCCGCCAGCGCACCGGTGCAAACCATGGGAGCTCGGCCACCACCAGCGGGGCGACGCGGACGCTGCTCGGCCACCGCGCCAGGCAGTTCCGGTTGGAGTCCGCGGTGTCCGCCGGAGGCACCGCGGAGCTGCCGTACGCGTCGCTGCCGGTCGACGTGCAGCCCACGGTCAGCCACCGGGTCGATGCCTGGCTGTCGTCCGACATTGCGGGCGCGGACGAGGTTCGGGACTTCTACGCCCGCATCGCCGAGGCGGTTGGCGGCGACCCACGGACGCTGCTGCCGGGACTCCTGGCCAACATGGCCTCGCTGACTCGGTCCGGCTTGCCGCTCGAGATGGTGGACGTGTCCCTCACGGCGCTGCTGTTGTGGGAGAACACGGCCAGCGCCGATGTGCGGAAGCCGATCGGAGGCTTTCCGCTTGGGGGCGACTCCACCACGACGACCGTGTCCGCCGTCACGACCGACCCGATCCCCGACGCCGTGTTCTCCCTCGACGCCCCGCCGGGCTACCAGCCCATGCCGTCCTCGGAGCCGGGGTGGGGCGGAGCCTTGTCCTCGCCGGGCCTGGCTGCAATCGCCCCCGCAGCAGACCCTGGACTCTCTCCGGCGGCCCTGGCCACCCTGTCACGCCTCCACGACACGCTCGCGGAGACCGGGTCGCCGACAGTCGCGGCTCCCGCCTCGCCCGCCGAAGCCACGGCTGGCACCCCGGAGGCTCCGCCGGAGCCGGGTCGCGATCGCGACACCCTGGTCTGCGACTGCAGCTGTGCGGGGTTCGAGGCCTACACCCGGGCCGTCGGCAATCCTGCGGCTCCCCTGACTCACCAGGAGCTGTCGGCCCAGGCGATGTGTGCGCGACAGTGCGCGAGCCAGTGGAAGGGCTGTCGCAGACGGTAGTCCCCGCCACATTCCTCGCGTCGCGGTGACGGTCGGTGACCGTATGATGGGGCGAATCCCATGATCACCCGTCTTGCGCTTGGCGCCACTCTGCTGCTCGTCGCCGGACTCACCGGCCGTGCGCAGCCTGCTCCGTACGGCCAGCTGCTGGCGCTCTTCCAGGAGTGGCGCGCCTTCGAAGAGCCGCCACGGCTCGCGGGCGGCGTACCGGACTACACGCCCGCCACCAACACGACACGGCTCGACGGACTCCGCGCGATGCAGGGTCGCCTCGCCGCCATCGACCGGACCGGGTGGACCATCCCGCAACAGGTGGATTACCACCTCGTCCGGGCGGAGATGAACGGCATGGAGTACCACCTCCGGGTCCTCCAGCCCTTCGCGCGGGATCCCGCGTACTACGCGTCGGTCATCACGAGCGAGTCCGACACGCCCGCGAAGGAAGGTCCCGTCATCCACGGCGCCATCAAGCTGTACGACTACCCCATCTGGCCGCGGACGCGCCTGCACCAGGTGGAACCGCTCTCGCCCGAGCGGGCGGGCGAGCTCGCGGCGCGGCTGCAGTCGATTCCCCCGCTGCTGCAGGCGGCCCGTGCGAACCTCGCGGGTGCCAACGCGCGCGACCTGTGGGTGGGCGGCGTCCGCGCGTTCGAGGAGCAGAGCGAGGCCCTGGAGACCCTGCGCGCCCGGGTCGGCGGTTCACACGAGGGCCTGTCGGCCGCGATTGTCGCGGCGCGGCGCGCCACCGACGAGTTCGCGGGCTGGCTGCAGGCCGAGGCGCCGAAGAGGACCGGGGCCTCCGGCATCGGCAGGGACCAGTACACGTGGTACCTCCGCAACGTGCTGCTCGTGCCCCTGTCGTGGGAGGAGGAGGTCACGATCACGAAGCGCGAGCTGGCCCGCGCGCACGCGTCGCTCCGTCTCGAGGAGAACCGCAACCGAGGCCTGCCGCCGCTCGACGTGGCCGGGACGCCCGAGGCCTACGCCGCGCTGCAGGAACGCGCGATCGCGCGGTACCTGAAGTGGGTGGCCGACCAGCGGATCCTGACGATGGAGCCGTGGATGGAGCAGGCGTTGCGCGAGCGCACGGCCCCGTTCTCACCGGCGGCGTCACGCAACTTCTTCTCGCAGGCCACCCACCGCGACCCCATCCCGCTCTGGACCCACCTCTATCACTGGTGGGACAACATGCGGATTCGCGTCTCGCCGCACCCGAACCCGATCCGCCGCGGCGCGCTCCTCTACAACGTCTGGATGAGCCGCGCCGAGGGCATGGCCACGGCCATGGAAGAGTGGATGATGCACGCCGGGCTCTACGACAGCTCGCCGCGCTCGCGCGAGATTGTCTGGATCATGCTGATGAACCGCGCGGCCCGCGCCGTCGGCAACCTGTTCGCTCACGACAACCAGCTGACGATGGAGCAGGCGGGCGACATCCACGTGAACTGGACGCCGCGCGGGTGGATGCGGCGCGATCCGCTGCTCGGGTTCGAGCAGCACCTGTACCTCCGCCAGCCCGGGTACGGCGCCAGTTACATCACCGGCGGGCGGCTCATGGAGGAAGTGATTGCCGAACGCGCCCGGCAGCTGGGCGACCAGTTCACCATCCAGCGCGTGATGGACGAGATCAACGCCGCCGGCATGATTCCGGCGTCGCTCATCTACTGGGAGGTGACGGGCGACGACCGGATGATCCGCGAGCTCGCCGAGGGGCGGCCGCTACCACCGAGGCCCTGAACAAAGGCAGAAGGCCAAAGGAAGAAGGGCGCCTTCCTCAGGGCGGAGCCGACTCGGCCGTCGCCGTGTACACGAAATCGCCCTCGGCGTTGCCATTGCCGTCCGCGGCGTTGGCGGCGACGTGAAAGACGACCGGGCCGCCCCCTTCCGGGGCGGTCCACTCGACGGCCCATTGCGCCGCGGCGTCTGCGCCAACCGACACTCCGGCCTTCTTCTGCCCCGCGTACTGGACGCCGCCCTGGTCCTCGACGCCGACGCGATCCCCTTCGCCGGAACCGGCCGCGAGCGTGCCGGCCTGCGCCCCGCCATCCTTGAAGCGCGCGGCCAGCTGAAAACCAGCCATCGTCATGCCGGGCCGCTGCAGCGTGATCGTCAGCGTGTAGCGCTGTCCTGGCGCGAAGGTGACGGGCGCACCCTCAATCGTGACGCGTCCCGGAGCGGCGTTCAGCTCCTCGTGGAAGTGGCACGCCTGGCACGAGTCCTCCTTGAAGCCGCCCGAGAACCCCGGCGGCGCGCCCTCGGCGTACTCGTGCGACGCCACGAGCCGCATCGACGTCGCGAGGACGGCCGCCGCCAGCGTCGTGCTCACCGCGTCGTCTGCAGCGCGATGCGCCCGACCTGGTTGGCGTCGGTGCCGAACCACATCGTCCGCGTCTTCTTGTCGAAGAACATGTGGCGGATCGTTCCGCTGACCTCGATGTTCGCGAAGAACTTCTCGGTCTTCGGGTCGAAGCCCACGAGGCGCTTGGCCGGGCCGGTCTCGGTGAACCAGATGCGGTCCTGGTCGTCCTTCGTGAGCGCGTAGGGCCGCGAGCCGGGACCACCGGGCGCCGGCCACTCCTTGACCTCGCCGGTCGCGGGGTCGAGGCGCCCCAGCATGCCGCGAGCCTCGTCGCCGAACCACACGGTGCCGTCGCTCAGGACGTCCAGCCGGCGCGATCGCGAGTGGTCGGCCCCCTCGTTGAAGCGCGTCACCGCCAGCGTCTCGGGATCGATCTTCGCGATCTTGCCCGCGCGGAGCAGCGCCACCCAGACCGTGCCCCTGGCGTCGATGACGATGCCGTAGGGGTTCGACGGCGTGTCGCTGGGCGTGACGAGGTCGACCTTCTCGGTGGACATGTTCAGGCGGCCGACGCGGTTCGACCCCTGGGACGTGAACCAGATGTGCCCCTTGCCGTCGAACACCATCGTGTGCGGGTCGCGCGCCTCGCCGGTCATGATGGTCTTGATCTGCCCGGTCGCCGGATCGAGCCGGCCGATGCGCCCGTTGCGATTCCCCGCGTACCAGACGACACCGGCCTGGTCCACGATGAGCGTGTGGGGGTTGGTGCCCGCCTCGATCTCGTAGCGCTTCTGGGCGCCCGTCGCCGGATCGAGGTTGGCGATGTAGTTGCCTTCCTGGCCGACGAACCACACCTTGCCATCCGCCGCGATGTACGGGTCGCGCGTCCGGCCGCCCCATGCGACCGGCCATTCCTCGAGATCGAAGGTGTCCCCCTGCGCGGCCACGCCCGGAGGCCAGCTGAACAGGACGACGGCGACGAGCATGACGAGCTTGATCACGGTGTGTCCTCCACTCGATGGGACCCGGCGGCCCACGGGCCAGGTTCATCCGCTGATTACGACCGCGCAGGGGGTGATGTTACCGAGGCGCGAAAGCTCTTGTGTCCGGGCGCGCTCCTTCGGTTTACTATCGGACCGCTCACGAGGAGGTCACATGTCCACGCCCCGAAACCTGCTTGCCGCCCTGGGTGCCTGCGCCGCGATCGCGCTGATGACCTGGGCGTTCGACGCCGGCGCCGCCATGTCGGTTGCCGCGCAATCCGCCCGGCCCGCGCCCGGCAATCCCATCACGGGCGAGGGCCTGCCGAACCCGGCTCCAAAGGTCATCCAGAACTGGGGCGAACTGCCGGCCGGCCGGACGTGGGGCACCACGGCCGGCATCGACATCGATCCGAAGGACGGCCATGTGTGGGCCTACGAGCGCTGCGCGGCGGGCACGGCGGGGGGCGGTCCGGTCGACTGCGACAACAACCCGGTGGATCCCGTCTTCAAGTTCGACCGGCACACCGGGAAGATCCTCGCCAACTTCGGCAAGGGCGTCATGGTCACGCCGCACGGCATCCACGTGGACAGGGACGGGAACGTCTGGATTGCCGATTTCGCGGGCAACACGGCGGGCACCAAGGGGCACCAGGTGCACAAGTTCAGCCCGAAGGGCGAGAAGCTGCTGAGCCTGGGCATCGCGGGCAAGCCCGGCAATGCCGACGGCCAGTTCAACCAGCCCAACGATGTCGTCACCGGTCCCGATGGCAGCATCTACGTGTCGGACGGTCACGACGGCCAGGGCATGACGACGATCAAGGCCGTGGAGGAGGGCATCAAGCGCGGCGCCACCGCGCGGATCAGCAAGTTCACGCCGGACGGCAAGTTCGTCAAGTCGTGGGGCGGGCTCGGCGTGCGCCACGGCGAGTTCCGCACGCCCCACGCGCTGATGTTCGACGCCAGGGGACGGCTGTGGGTCGCCGATCGCGGCAACCACCGGCTCGAGATCTTCGACCAGGATGGGAAGTACCTGGAATCGCGCTACATGTACGGCCGCATCAGCGGGTTCTTCATCAGGGGCAACATGGTGTACGCGATCGACTCGGAATCGGGGCCGTACAACCACATCAACTGGCGCAACGGCGTGCGCATCGGTCCCCTGGACGAGGATCGAATCACGGCGTTCGTCCCGCCCTTCGAGCGTGAGGATCGGGTGTACCAGGGGACGGCCGGCGAGGGCATCGCGGTGGACGCGGACGGCAACGTCTACGCGGCGGAGGGTCCGAACTCGATCCGCCAGGCGGGGGGCGCCTTCACCAAGTACGCGGTGAAGTGACGGAAGGGCAGCTCACGCTGGACCGCCCGCTGGACGACTGGCTGGACGTCGCCCTCACCCTCGAGGGGGCTGCACCTCGCCGAGGTGACCCGCCCCGTGCTCGCGGAGAGCTGCGCCCTGCCCCAGCCCTTCCAGGGCGATCCGGCCGACCGGATCATCGTGGCCACGGCGCGGACGTTCACGGCCACGCTGGTGGCCACGGGACGGGCGAATTCCTGCTACCATCGCTACCGATCCGTTCGGGAACCACTTGATGATGCGTGCCGTTCGGGTCGCGGCCGTCGCGGTCGCGACCGTGCTGGCCGCCGTGTCGTGCAGGGACACGGCGCCACCGACCACACCTGCCACCCCGGCCGCGGCAAGCGGCGACGAGCTCTACGGCACCTTCTGCGCGGCCTGTCACGGGCCGGAAGGGCGCGGTGACGGGTTCGCGGCGCCGTTCGGCCGGACGGTCCCGGCCGACTTCACGCGCGCGGAGTTCAAGGTGCGCTCGACGCCGTCGGGTGCGCTCCCGAGCGACGCCGACCTGGCCGCCGTGATCAGGCGGGGGGCCGGCGGCGACGGCGCGATGCCGTCGTTCTCCTTCCTCTCGAGCGGGGACGTGGACCGCCTCGTCGCGCACGTGAAGGGCTTCTCGGCGCGCTGGCAGCGCGAGCCGGCCCCGCCCGACGTCGCGCTGCCGCCGCGCGTCCAGGGCGACGTGCGCCGCGGCCAGCAGGTGTACCAGGCGTGGGGTTGCGCCGACTGCCACGGCCCCACCGGGAAGGGCGACGGGCCACGCGCGAAGGCGCTCCGCGACGCGCGCGGCAATCCCGAGATGGCGACGGACCTCACCCGCCCCTGGACCTTCAAGGGCGGCCGCGATGACATCGGGCTGGCGCGCTCGGTGCTGACCGGCTTCAACGGCACGACGATGCCCGGCTACGC
>CAUJDN010000005.1 GCA_963169195.1 Acidobacteriota bacterium
TAGACCGGCTCGCGCAGGTCGAACCAGTCCTTCGGGTCGATCGTCAGGCAGATGTCGCGCAGCGCCTCGGTGATCTGCTCGGCGGCGAACGGCAGCGGCACCAGCGCGGAGCGGCCGCGGTCGCCCTCGTAGGTGAACCACCGCTGCTGGAAAGCCTCGAAGGTGCTCCCCAGCCGCTGGCCGGCATCGAGGAACCACGCCTGTCCCCAGAGGGCCGCGAGACTGTTCGCCGACGGGGTACCGGTCAACTCCCAGAAGCGGCGCACTTTGGTGTGCGCGAAGGAGCCCAGCGCGTGCGCTCGCTTGCCACCCTGCTTCACGCGGAACGAGCGCAACTTCGAGGCCTCGTCGGCCACGACCGTGTCGAAGGGCCACGCGCCGTGGGTCTCGTCGACCAACCACGGCAGGTTCTCGTAGTTGATCGTGTGGACCGCGGCCGGCGTCGCCAGCGCCCGGCGCCGCTCCGCGACCGTACCCACGATGGGCACGATCCGGCCCACGACCGGTTCGATCTCGGGCCACTTGGCGACCTCGTCGGTCCAGACGTCGCGGGCCACGCGCATGGGGGCGGTCACCAGCGTGCGCTCGACCTCGCCCACCAGCATCAGGTCGGCGAGCGCGTGCAGCACCGTGGCGGTCTTGCCCATGCCCGGCTTCGCCCAGAGGGCGGAGCGCGGCAGTCGATAGAAGAACTGCCGGCCGATCGTCTGGTACTCGCGCAGCCTCATCGGGAGACCGCCATCAGGCCGACGTTCGCGACCGTGTAGCCGAGGTAGGTAACGGCCAGCGCCGGCTTGCCCTGCACAAAGAAGGCCACCGTCGTGCCCGCGTAGATCAGGGTCGTGGCCCCGATCAACCAGAAGGCCCAGTTCACTGTATCGACCTCCGCATGAACTCGACCGCCTCTTGGCAGCGCGCGAGGAACTCATCGACGGCGCCCGCCCCGTAGAGCACGAACACCCGGTGCCCTCGTCCGTTGATCTCGCGCATCGTCATCTCCTGCAGCGGAGAGAGATCGCCGTCCTCGGTCTTCAGTTCGACGAAGGCGACCACCCCATGCGGCAGCAGCACGATCCGGTCGGGCACGCCGCGGCGCCCGGGGGAGACCCACTTCCAGCAGACCCCGCCCAGCTTGCGGACACCGCGCACGAGGCGCGCCTCGACATCACGTTCGGCCATCGGTCACGCCTTCTTGTAGCGTTGCGCCTCGAAGCCGGCGGCGGCCACGGGCAGGCCGGCCGCCCACGCGGGCGTGTCGGTCATCAGCTTGGCGAGCCCGGCGACGCTGAAGCGGGCATCGTCCAGCGGCTCGGTGAGCAGTTCGTCGTGAACGCGCAGGATCACCGGGTAGCCGGCGGCCTCCGCCTTGGGGATCGCCGCCCAGAGCAGGTCGGCGGCGGTCGCCTGCACGATGTTCTCGAAGAGTTTCCCGCCGTAACTCTTCAGCGTCGACCACTTGCGGGTGTACTGGTCCTGCCCGTGGTAAGTGATCTCCCCGTGCACACTGAAGCCCACGTGCGGGTAGGAGAGGATCCGCCCGCTGGGCAACTGCACCTTCAGCCACGGGCCGCGGCGGGCGAGGCGGATCTTGTCGTTGACCTCGAAGACCTTGTCGGGGTTCTGGATCGCCAGCCGCGCGCACTCGTCGATCCGATACCAGAGGCGGACGACCTCGGGGTGCGCGTCGCGCCACTGCCCCATCCATCGCGCCGCGGTGTCCTCGTCGAGGTCGATGCGGTACAGCGATGCGAACGTCATGCAGGCACCGACCCACCCCTGAAACCCCCCGGCGAGGTCGATCACCTTGCCCCGGTCACGCTGCTGCTTGTCGACCGTGGACGGGTCGACGTTGAACGCACGCCCGTAGGTGATCTTGTAAAGGTCTTCACCCTCCCCCCGGTCGAACGCGCGGAAGGCGTCGAGCTTCCACCGCTCGTCCGCGTACCAAGCGACGATGCGACCCTCGATGTTGCTGAAATCCGCCTGCACGATCTTGCAGCCGGGTGCCGCTACGATGCACCCGCGCAGCGCATCGCCCGCCAACTGCACGTCGTCGAACCCCAGCAGGTCGGTGGCGCCGGCCTTCAGGGCCCCGATCCACGCCTCGACGGTGGCCGGCTTGTGCTCCGGACGGGGCAGGTTCTGGGGCTGGAAGAGCCGCCCGGCGTCGCGCCCGGTGCGTGCGGCGCCGCGGAACTGCAGACCGCCGCGCAGGCGACCGTCGGCCGACACCGCGCGCAGCAGCGTGCGGTACTTCGAGATGCTGTTCTTCGAGCCCGACAGGCGCAGGGCGAGCAGTTCGCGCACGGCCCACGGCAAGTCGGGGTCCTCGATGCGCCGCTCCAGCGTGGTCGCGCGCAGGTCGGGGAGGTCGACCCCGTGCTCGGCGAGCACGTGCTTCATCAGCCGATCACGCTGGGTCACCTTCTCCACGGCGCCGCCGGTTAGCATCTCCGTCTTGGCGGCGTTGTCCTTGGCCTCGCGCGTGCAGAGGCGGATGGCCCCCTCGGCGAGGTCGACGTCGACCGCGAAGCCGCGACGGTTGATCCGCTGGTCGAGGTGCCAGCAGGCGATGTCGCGCGCCTGCCAGTTCCACTTCGGCATCCGGCGCGCGCACTCGCGCATTGCCACGATGTCCTGCCCGGCGTAGCGCAGGAACCGCTGCCACTGCTCGGGGTGCGTCTTGGCGGTGGCCCGCTTCAGATCGCCGCGGGTCAACGGCTTGCAGAAGAGGTGGATCAGTTCGCCGCCCTCGTCCTTGAGCATCTCCGCAGGCAGGTGCAGGACCGCGCCCAGCGCGGACAACTTCGCCGGCAGACTGTGGGAGAGGGCCTGCGCCATCGTGCAGCGCCAACGCTCGACGTTCTCGCCAGCGGCGCGCATCACCTCGTCGCTGTTCTTCGCGAGGTGCAGCACGTTCGCATCGAACTGCGCGTTATGGGCAGTGATCGGCAGTTCCCGATTGCACAGTGCCGCGTGCAGTTCGACGGGCATCTTTGCGCCCGACGTCACATCCCAGACCTGCACGGGGCCTTCGTCGATCGCGTAGGCGACCACGAGCACCTCGGCGTCGGCCGCGTAGCGGAACGTCCCGTTCTTGATGGGCGTCTCGCTGAATGTTTCCGTGTCCAGAAAAAGCGTCGTCATTCCGTTACGCTGCCGAGGTTGAACGGATCGCCGTCCGACTCGCTGGGGTCACTGACCCGGC
>CAUJDN010000006.1 GCA_963169195.1 Acidobacteriota bacterium
CTGCGCGTCGCGCCGGACAAACCGCACCTGACGGTAATCGACTACATCGGCAACCACCGGTCGTTCCTGCTCAAGCCGCAGACGCTGTTCGACCTGGCGCCAGGGGACAGGGAAGTGCTCCACGCGCTGGAGCGCGTCGCCAACGGCGCGGCGGAGCTGCCACCCGGCTGCGAGGTCACCTACGACCTCCGGGCCATCGACATTCTCCGCGGTCTGCTGCGCGTCGGCGGAAGCCAGATCGACGCGCTGAAGCGATTCTACGAGGACTTCCGGGAGCAGCACGGCGTCCGCCCAACGGCCGCGGAGGTCTATCACGAGGGCTACAACTCCCGCGCAGTGAGGCCGACGCACGGGTCGTGGCTCCGGTTCGTCAGGAGCGTGGGTGGCCTGACGGAAGTGCAGGGCCGCGCCGCGCGCTGGATGCGACCGCGGCGTTCCTCGACGCGCTCGAGGTGACGCCGATGACGCGCAGCTACAAGATGCTCGTCCTGCTCGCCATGCTGGAGGCCGAGCGCCTGCCGGGCGACATGACCATCGAGGAGCTCGCCGCCGGCGTGCAGGTGCTGGCGGGGCGCATCCTGCGGCTGCGGCACGAGTTCGGCGCCGCGGTCACCGACGCGGCGGAGATGCGCCGGCTGCTCGAGACCAACCCCATTCCCGCGTGGGTAGAGGGCAAGGGCACCGGCGGCCAGTCGTTCTTCCGCTTCGACGGTCGGCGCTTCGAGACGACGTTCGCTGCAGCGGCGGCCGGCGCCGAGGCCGATGGCATCGGGGACCTCGTCCGTGAGATCGTGGACTGGCGCCTCGCGGAGTATCTCCAGCGCGACGGCGACAACGCGAGCGACATCGTCTGCAAGGTGTCCCACGCCAGCGGCCGGCCGATCCTGTTCCTTCCCGACCGGGCCACGCAGCCCGGAATCCCCGAGGGCTGGACGCCGGTGACCGCCGATGGCGAGCAGTACGAGGCCAACTTCGTGAAGGTGGCCGTCAACGTGCTGCGCGAACCCGGCACGGACCAGAACGAGCTGCCGGCGCTGCTCCGCGGCTGGTTCGGCCCGGACGCGGGGGCGCCGGGCACCGCGCATCGCGTTGTGTTCCAGCCCGCGGACGACGGGGGCTACCGGTTGCAGCCCATCGGCGGCCGCGTGCGCACGAACACGCTGGCCAAGTGGCGCTCGTATTCGCGCGAGGAGATCCCGCCGCTCTTCGGCCTCGAGTTCTCGGAGGCGCACTGGAACCAGGGCCACGTCTCGCTCGGCGGACACCAGTTCCTGCTGGTCAGCCTGGAGAAGGCCGGACAGCAGGAGCAGTTCCAGTATCGCGACCACTTCGTCTCGCCGACCGAATTCGAGTGGCAGAGCCAGAATCGCGCCACGCAGGCCAACACGTACGGCCTGCGCGTG
Source organism: Acidobacteriota bacterium (assembly GCA_963169195.1). Lineage (GTDB taxonomy): Bacteria > Acidobacteriota > Vicinamibacteria > Vicinamibacterales > UBA2999 > VFZN01. Next base: position 1,404 of record CAUJDN010000006.1, read on the forward strand.
AAGAACCACCGCGAGCGCGGCGAGGCCGTCCACCTGTTCGTGCGGCGGAACCGGAAGCTGAATGGTGGGTCCGCTCCGTTCGTCTATTGCGGCGAGGTGGACTTCAAGAGCTGGACGGGCGAAGGGCCGATTACGGTGCGCTGGACGTTGAAGGAGCCGGTGCCCGAGCGGCTGTGGGCGGAGCTGAAGGTGCCGGGTCTGCCCGTCTCATAGCGGCTCCCGGCATTCCCGTCGCGATCGCAATTCTGCCATCGCAATTTCTGCCATCTTGCGCGTTGGCGCGGACGATGGCATCGTCGTCCGGAGGTCGGCTTGGAGGATCCCATGCGTTCCCGATTTGCGCTCGGCGATGCCCGGCGCTACCCTACGCCCATGGCCACCACCGCTGATTGGATCGTCTCGGATCCCGAAATCCTCGGTGGGAAACCCTGCGTCAAGGGCACGCGCCTCAGCGTGGAGTTCCTGCTGGAACTGGCGGCGAGCGGCGCCACTCAGGTCGAGATCCTCGCCAGCTATCCGCAACTCACGTCTGAGGGCCTTGCTGCGGCGTTTCTGTACGCCGCCCAGGCGTCGCAGCACGGGCAGACAATCGGCGTAGAACCCACCGGAGCGGTACTTGCCGAAGTGCTCCGGCTATCCCGTGCGGAGCGAGCGGAGGTCGCGCAGGCTCTGCTGAACAGCCTCGAGGAACCCGAGGAGGAAGTGACAGCCGCCTGGGCGGCGGAACTCGAGCGTCGTTCACGCGACGTGGTCGACGGGCGCGTGGAGACGTTGTCCTGGGAGGCAGTCCGCTCCGAGATCCTGGCAGAACTCGAGCAGCGCCGTGCGGGCCGAGCTTCATCCTGAGGCTCGCGTCGAACTGCGATCGGCGGCGCTGTGGTATGACGAGCGGACGCCCGGTCTCGGTGACCGGTTCATCGCCCAGGTCACTGCGGCGCTGATCGCCATCGAGGAGCATCCACAGCTCTATCCCATCTGGCCAGGGTTGTCCGCCAGCCAGCAAATCCACAAGGCCGGTTTGGATCGGTTCCCGTATCTGGTTGCGTTCCAGATTCAGGAGTCGCGCGTGTTGGTGCTGGCTCTGGCCCACGCCAGTCGCCGGCCGCTTTACTGGTTCCATCGGGTCGCAGCTGACGAGGGCTGACGTCTTCGACTGCGCAGTCGATCCGGAGGCCGCATCGTGTCCCCAGTTGGGTCCACGTCGCGAAGTTGGTGAGGTTCCGGTGCGCCGCGATCGCGCCCGAGTCGGGGCCCGTCATTCGGGGGACAGGTGGCCTCCGGAAGCTGCGCTTTTCTGATGCGAGGCGCGGGAAGGGCAAGCGCGGCGGGCTTCGGGTTGTCTCCTACTGGTGGCCGATTGGAAGCCAGTTCTGGCTCTTAACGGTGTACGACAAGGACCAGAAGGACGATCTGACCCAGGATCAGCGATCGGCGCTGAAGGCGCTGCTCGATGCGGAGCTCAGCATGCGGAGGAGTTCATGAACACCGGCAAGGCTGCGCAGGCAAGAGACGTGTTCCAGGAGCTCGTCGAGGGCATGACCGCGCTGGCCGAAGCGCGACAGGGGAAGCGGACGCTGCGCACCCATGCCGTGACGTTCAAACCTGCGCCCGAAGTCACGCCTCGCGAACTGATGGCGGTGCGGCGACGCCTCAAGCTCTCGCGAGCCCTCTTCGCGGCGTGCCTGCGGACCAACGTCCGCACCCTCGAGAACTGGGAGCAAGGCAGGGCCCGGCCCAACGCCCAGGCGGCGCTGCTCATCAATCTGGTCAAGCGCTACCCGGATACGGTGCAGCGCCTGGCGACCATTTAGGACGGGATCCAGCGCAGCTGCGTCACCTGCCCGAATCGAGCATTTCCAGCAGGCGCCTCGGCGAGACGATGGCGATACCTGCATAGGTACCCAGCACGAGCAGGTCGTCATCACCGGTCACGATCAGGTTCGCACCCGCGGCAACGGCGGTGGCCAGGACGATGTCGTCATCCGGATCGCGGCTGACCGCCTGCTCCAGCGGCGCCGGATCGACCACGCGAACCAGTTCGCGAAACGCCTTGAGAAACGCCGCTGTGGCCGGCGTGACCGTGAACTTCCGCCGCAGGGTCGCGTCGAGTTCGTCCAACAGGGGACGCGATGTTGCGACGCCGCGCATGCGGATGACGCGGTGGACCACCTCACGACACAGCCCCTCGGCGACCAGCGCCGCGACGAGGACGTCGGTGTCGAGAACAACGGTCACGAGACGATGCGGAAGACGTCTTCGTCGGTGTAGATGCCCTTCGACCTGGCGACGGGAACCAGATCCGCTCGCGCCGCTTCGAGGGCTCCAAGCAGCGCTTCCGTGTCCAGTGCCCTGCGGACGTACTGACTGAGGGTGAGCTTCTCGGCGCGCGCGCGCTGTTCCAGCCGGCGCCGGGTCCCCTTGGGCACACGAATGGTGAGCACTTCTTCCATGCGTATGACTGTGTCATACAGGTGAGTCGATGTCAAAGACGTCAGACCAGCGACACCCCCTGCCACCGGCCATCCAGCGACGGCGGTGTCATCGAAGCGAGCCAGATCGTGATACTGTATTGAATACAGGATTCGCCCATGCCCGTCCGCCTCAACATCACGATCGACGAGGACGTCTACGAACGCCTCAAGAACGAGCTGCCGCCGAAGGGCATCAGCCGCTTCATCAGTGACGCGGTGAGGGCCCGACTGCGGCCGGGCCGAGAGGAACTGGACCGCGCGTATCGGGCGGCAGCCAGGGAAGGTTGGCGAAAGGCCGAGGCTGACGACTGGCGTGCCATCGACACCGAGGACTGGCCGGCGTGAAACGTCCGCCGCGCAGGGGCGATGTGTACTGGGTGGGCCTTGACCCGGTCATCGGCACCGAGATTCGCAAGAAACGCCCCGCCGTCATCGTGTCGAACGATTCCTGCAACCGCCACGGCACTCGCGTCGTCGTGCTCCCGATCACCAGCAATGTCAGCTCGCTCTTTCCCGGCGAAGCGCTGATCACGATCAAGGGCAGGCAGGGGCGTGCGCTTGGCGACCAGATTCGGTCGATCGACAAGAGCCGCCTGCAGGCGCGGGTCGGCAC
>CAUJDN010000007.1 GCA_963169195.1 Acidobacteriota bacterium
TACTCCTTCGTGGCGCCGGTGCGCGCGCGCGCCGAGCCGGGTGACGCGGCGGAGGGGCCGCCGGCCGTGGCCCGGGCGCTTCTGGGCCGGCGGCACGCCGAGAGCACCGAAGCGCATCAACTGTGCCTGAAGGGACGACACTTCTGGGCCAGGCGAACGGCGGGAGCCGTGGAGAAGGCGATCCGCTGTTTCCAGCAGGCTCTCGAGAAGGATCCGCGCTCTGCACTGGCCTACGCCGGCCTGGCCGACTGCTACGCCATCCTGAGCCAGTGCAGCCGGCTGCCGCCCGACGACACCATGCCCAGGGCGCGGGCTGCCGCCCTCGAGGCGCTCGGCATCGACGAGGCGACGGCCGAGGCCCACGCGTCCCTGGCCCTCGTGAAGATGCTCTACGACTGGGACTGGGACGGCGCCGGGGCCGAGTTCGAACGGGCGCGGGCCCTCGATCCGGGCTACGCCACCGCGCATCACTGGCATGGAATGCTGATGGCGGCGCGCGGACGCGTAACCGAGGCCGTCGCCGCGCTCGAGCGCGCGCAGCAACTCGATCCGCTGTCGGTGGCCATCAACACCGATCTCGGCCTCGTGCTGTACCTGGCGCGCCGGTACGACGAGGCGGTCAGCCAGTATCGGGCGGCCATCGATCTCGATCCCACGTTCACCGACGCGCAGACGGGCCTCCTGATGGCCTACGGCGAGATGGGTATGCCCCTGCAGCCGATCTCGGAGTTCATGCGCGCGCCCGAGGCCGTCAGCCGCGAGGCGGCCGCCGCGCTCGAGTCGGCGTTCGTGCGGTCGGGCGTGCGCGGCTACTGGCGCGCGCTCCTGGACCTGGCCGACGCACCGTCGAGCGAGGTGCGCTGCTCACCGTACGTGCGGGCGCGCCTCTGCGCGGCCGTGGGCGACGTGCCTCGCGCGCTGCAGTGGCTCGAAACCGCCCGGGACGTGCGCGACGCGGGCCTCTCGCTGGTCCGGGTGGACCCGGGGCTCGACACACTGCGCGCTGAGCCGCGGTTCCGGGTCGTGCTCGAGCAGGTGGGCCTGGCCGATCGATTGACTAACCTAATTAGCTAATCTACAGTGGAGGCATGAAGGCGCCGACGCAGGTGAACGTGCACGAGGCGAAGACGCAGCTGTCGCGCCTGCTCGCGGAGGTGGAGCGGGGACGCGAGGTCATTGTGGCGCGGGACGGCGTGCCCGTCGCGAAGCTGGTGCCGTTCCCGGCGCCTGCCGGGCGCCTGCGCGTCGGGAACTGGAAGGGGAAGATCCGGATCGCGCCGGACTTCGATGCCCCCATGGCCGAGGCCGAGCTCGAGGAGTGGGGCTTCTGAGGCTGCTGCTCGACACGCACTGCTGGCTGTGGCTGAAGGAGGACCCGGCCCGACTGCCATCACCGCTGCGCCGCCGCATCGTTCGCGACCCACGCAAGCTGGTCCTTTCGGTAGCCAGCGTGATGGAGATCGGCATCAAGCTGGCCAACGGGCGCTTGCGACTGAGCGACGATCCTGGACGGCTCGTGGCTGAACTCATCGAAGACGGTGTCGTTCCGCTCGCTGTCACCGTCGAACACGCGCTACGGATGGCGTCCCTGCCCCCGCTTCACCGCGACCCTTTCGATCGGCTCCTCGTCGCCCAGGCTCAGGTCGAGGGTCTGACGCTGGTCAGCGCCGACCCGGGCGTGCTGGCGTACGACGTCGCGAGCATCGATGCCCGGAAGTAACATGACAGCTGCGGGATGCCGCATTCATGAGCGATCGATCATCGGATCTCACACACCTGCCCGATCTCCGTCACAAGCCCGAGCACGGCCCCGTGCGCAGCCGCCGGCCCATCTACATGGACCTGCTGCCACCGTGCAATCACGCCTGCCCGGCCGGCGAGCCGGTGCAGGGGTGGCTGGCCCATGCGCAGGGGGGCCGCTACCGCGACGCCTGGGAACTGCTGGTCCAGGCCAATCCGTTCCCCGCCGTTCACGGGCGGGTCTGCTATCACCCGTGCGAGTCGTCCTGCAATCGCGAGCGGCTGGACGGCGCGGTGAGCATTCACGCGGTCGAGCGGTTCCTGGGCGACCTGGCCCTCGAGCAGGGCTGGCCGCTGCCGGCGGGCGCACCCTCGTCCGGCCACCGCGTGCTCGTGGTGGGCGCCGGGCCCAGCGGGCTGTCGGCCGCCTACCATCTCCGCCGCCTCGGGCACGAGGTCGTCGTCCGGGACGCGGGGCCCGTGGCCGGCGGCATGATGCATTTCGGCATTCCCGCGTACCGCCTGCCGCGCCACGTGCTGGACGCGGAGGCCGCGCGCCTGGTCGGGCTCGGCGTCCGGTTCGAGTTCAACCACCGCGTCGAGCACCTCGAGGCCGAATGGCAGGACGGCGGCTTCGCGGCGGCCTTCCTGGCGGTGGGCGCGCATCTCTCGAAGCGATCCGCCATTCCGGCGCGCGACGCGGGCCGGATGCTGGACGCGGTTTCGTTCCTCCGCGACGTGGGGGCGGGCACGCCGCCGAAGCTCGGTCGCCGCGTGGCCGTGTACGGCGGTGGCAACACGGCGATGGACGCGGCCCGCACGGCACTCCGCCTCGGGCACGAGCCGCTCATCATCTACCGCCGGGACCGCGAGCACATGCCGGCCCACGACTTCGAGGCCGCCGAGGCGCTCGAGGAGGGCGTGACGATCCACTGGCTTCGGGCGATCAAGGGGCTCGAGGGCGGCACGCTCACCGTGGAGGTGATGGCGCTCGACGAGGACGGGCGTCCGCACCCGACCGGCGAGGTCGAGATCATCGCGGCGGACGACCTCATCCTGGCGCTGGGCCAGGAGACCGACACGAGCTTCCTGCGATCGGTCCCAGGGGTCGAGTTCGGCGGCGATGGCACCGTGATCGTGAACGACGCCATGATGACCGGCCGCGCGGGCCTCTTCGCCGGCGGCGATATGGTGCCGGCCCAGCGCAGTGTCACCTACGCCGTCGGCCATGGCGCCACGGCCGCGCGGCACATCGACGCCTTCCTCCATGGCGGCACGTTCACCGCGCCCACGCCGCCACCGATCGCGACGTTCGAGAAACTCCACCTGTGGTTCTACACGGATGTGTCGCACCGTCCGCAGGCGCGCGCGACGATGTCCGAGCGACGCTCGTCGTTCGGGGAGGTGGTGGGCGGCCTGCCCGAGCCTGCGGCCCGCTTCGAGGCTGCGCGGTGCCTGTCGTGCGGGACCTGCTTCGAGTGCGACGGCTGCTACGCCGCGTGCCCCGAGGATGCCATCATCAAGCTGGGGCCGGGGCGGCGCTACGAGTACGACTACGCGAAGTGTACCGGGTGCGCGATCTGCTTCGAGCAGTGTCCCTGTCACGCCATCACCATGGTGCGCGAGGCCGAGAAGGGCTGAGACGCGTCGATGTCACAGTTCGCCGACCCCCGCCGCCTCCCGCCCGCCGCCGCCACCATCGACGGCAACGAAGCCTGCGCCAGCGTGGCCTATCGCCTGAACGAGGTGTGCGCGATCTACCCGATCACGCCCTCGTCCACGATGGCCGAGCTGGCGGACCAGTGGTCGGGTGAACGGCGCCCGAACGTCTGGGGCGACGTCCCCACGGTCATCGAGATGCAGAGCGAGGGCGGGGCCGCGGGCGCCGTCCACGGATCGCTCCAGGCGGGCGCCCTGACGACGACGTTCACGGCGTCGCAGGGCCTGCTGCTGATGATCCCCAACATGTACAAGATTGCGGGGGAGCTCACCCCGACGGTCTTCCACGTCGCCGCGCGCGCGCTCGCGTCCCACGCGCTGTCGATCTTCGGCGATCACCAGGACGTGATGGCCGTCCGCGGCACCGGCTTCGCGCAGCTGTCGTCCGGCTCCGTGCAGGAGGCGCACGACATGGCGGCCATCGCGCAGATGGCCACGCTGGAGTCGCGCGTGCCGTTCGTGCACTTCTTCGACGGCTTCCGGACGTCCCACGAGATCAACCGCATCCACCTGCTCTCGGACGACGACCTGCGGGCGCTGGTGGACCAGGAACTGGTGATCGCGCACCGGCAGCGCGCGCTCAACCCCGACCGCCCGTTCATCCGCGGCACGGCGCAGAACCCGGATGTCTACTTCCAGATGCGCGAGGCTGCGAACCTCTTCCACCAGCGGGTGCCGGGCGTGGTGGAGAAGGCCCTGGCGCGGCTCGAGGCGCGTACGGGGCGGCGCTATCGCCTCTTCGAGTACTCCGGCGCACTGGACGCGGAGCGGGTCGTCGTGCTGATGGGGTCCGGCGCGGGCGCCGCCCGCGAGGCCGTGGACCGCCTCGTGACGCAAGGAGAACGGGTCGGCCTGCTGCAGGTGCGGCTGTTCCGCCCATTTTCCGCCCGCCACTTCCTGGCGGCGCTGCCCTCGTCCGTCCGCGCCATCACCGTGCTCGATCGCACCAAGGAGCCCGGTGCGACGGGCGAGCCGCTGTACCAGGACGTGGTGGCCTCGCTGGCCGAGGGCGCGGCCGGGGGCACGCTGCCCATGCCGTCCCTGCCGCTCGTGACCGGCGGCCGCTACGGGCTCTCGTCCAAGGAGTTCACGCCCGCGATGGTGAAGGCGGTCCTCGACGACCTCGCGACGGCGCGACCCCGCAACCACTTCACGGTGGGTATCACCGACGACGTGTCGAAGACGAGCCTCCCGGTGGACGCGTCGTTCTTCACCGAGTCGCCCGACGTGTTCCAGGCGGTGTTCTATGGCCTCGGAGCCGATGGCACCGTGGGCGCCAACAAGAACACGATCAAGATCATCGGTGAGGACCCCAAGGCCCACGTCCAGGCGTACTTCGTCTACGACTCGAAGAAGTCGGGCTCGCAGACCGTGTCGCACCTGCGGTTCGGGCCCGAGCCCATCCGGTCCACGTATCTCGTGCGGTCGGCGCAGTTCGTGGGCTGCCACCAGTTCGGGTTCATCGAGAAGCTGGACGTGCTCGGCGTGGCGGCCCACGGCGCGACGCTGCTCCTGAACAGCCCGTACGGCCCGAAGGACGTGTGGGAGCACCTGCCGCGCCCGGTGCAGGACCAGATCCTGGCGAAGGCCATCCGGCTCTGGGTGATCGACGCCGACCAGGTGGCACGCGAGGCCGGCCTGGGCTCACGCACGAACAGCGTGCTGCAGACGTGCTTCTTCGCCGTGTCTGGCGTGCTGCCCCGCGGCCAGGCCATCGAGAAGATCAAGAAGGCCATCGAGAAGACCTACCGCTCGAAGGGCGCGGAGGTGGTCAGGAAGAACTTCGACGCCGTGGACCGGACGCTCGCGGCGCTCGACGAGGTCCCGGTGCCGCGACAGGCCTCCGGCACCCGGCGTCTCCTGCCGATTGTCGCCGCCGGCGCCCCGGCCTTCGTCACCGACGTCGTGGCGGCCATGCTCGAGGGTCGCGGGGACGACCTGCCCGTCAGCGCCTTCCCCGTGGACGGCACGTTCCCCAGCGCGACGTCGCGGTGGGAGAAGCGCGGCATCTCGCCCACGGTCCCCCACTGGGACCACGGGCTCTGCATCCAGTGCGGCAACTGCTCGTTCGTCTGCCCCCACAGCGTGATTCGCGCGAAGGTGTATTCGTCGGCGTCACTCGCGGGCGCGCCCGAGGGGTTTGCCTCGGCCCCGATCGACCTGCGCGGGTTCCCGGACACACGCTACACGCTGCAGGTCTACGAGGAGGACTGCACGGGCTGCGGCCTCTGCGTGGAGGTCTGCCCGGTGAAACACCCCGCGGTGAGCGGCCGGCGCGCCATCAACATGGGGCCGCGCGATCGTGACGCGGAGCCCTCGCGCGCGCGCATCGCCTTCTTCGAGCACCTGCCCGTGACCGAGCGCGGCCACGTGGACTTCTCCACCGTGCGCGGCACGCAGCTGCTGGAGCCGCTGTTCGAGTTCCCGGGCGCCTGCGCGGGCTGTGGCGAGACACCGTACCTGAAGCTGCTGTCGCAGCTCTTCGGGGATCGGATGGTCGTCGCCAACGCCACGGGCTGCTCGTCCATCTATGGCGGGAACCTGCCGACCACGCCGTGGTCGGTGAACGCGGAAGGGCGCGGGCCGGCGTGGGCCAACTCGCTCTTCGAGGACAACGCCGAGTTCGGGCTCGGGATGCGGCTGTCGGCGGATCACCAGCTGGCCGCGGCGCGGCGCCTGCTGGAGTCGCTCCGCCGCCCGGTCGGCGAGGAGCTGACCGATGCCATCCTCTCGGCGCCGCAGCGCACGGAGTACGACATCCGGCAGCAGCGCGCGCGCGTGGCGGCGTTGATGGAGCGCCTGGCCGGCCTGGACACGCCGCTCGCGCGCCAGCTCGCGGCCATGGCGGGGCAGCTGGTTCGCCGCAGCGTGTGGATTGTCGGCGGCGACGGCTGGGCGTACGACATCGGGTCCGGCGGCCTCGACCACGTGCTCGCGAGCGACCGCGACGTGAACGTCCTCGTGCTCGACACCGAGGTCTACTCGAACACCGGCGGACAGGCGTCGAAGTCCACCCCCATGGGCGCCGTGGCCAAGTTTGCCAGCGCCGGCAAGCGGACCGAGAAGAAGGACCTCGCACTGCAGGCCATCGCGTACGGCCATGTCTACGTCGCGCGCATCGCCATGGGCGCCAACCCGCAGCAGACCCTCGACGCGCTCCGCGAGGCCGAGGCCTACGAGGGCCCGTCGCTGGTGCTGGCCTACTCGCACTGCATCGCACACGGCATCGACATGCGCCAGGGCCTGGACCAGCAGCAGCGCGCCGTGCACAGCGGCTACTGGCCGCTCGTGCGCTACAACCCGGAGCTGCGCGAGGCCGGCGAGCGCCCGTTCACGCTCGACTCGGTCCGCCCGACGCTGCCGTTCCGCGCGTACGCGGAGCGCGAGCTCCGCTACCGCATGCTCCTGCTGAGCGATCCCGCGCGCGGCGAGGGGCTGCTGAAGGCTGCGCAGGCCGCGGTCGATCGCAAGTGGAAGCAGTACGAAGAGCTCGCGCTGCTGAGGTAGGCGAATGGCGAACCTGTCGACGACGTACCTGGGCCTGACGCTGTCGCACCCCGTGGTGGCGTCGGCCGGGCCCCTCTCGCACGACCTCGACGGCATCCGCCGCCTCGAGGACGGCGGCGCCTCGGCCATCACGCTGTTCTCGCTCTTCGAGGAGCAGATCCGGTGGGAGAACGAGGCGCTCTCCATCCTCACCGGCATGGGCGCCGACAGCACCGGCGAGGCGAGCTCCTACTTCCCGCCCATCGGCGACTTCGCGGCGGGCCCCGACGCGTACCTCTCTCTGCTGCGCCGCGCACGGGAGGTGGCGGGCGTCCCCATCATCGCCAGCCTGAATGGCGTCACGGCGACGGGCTGGGTGAACTACGCGCAGCTGATGCACGAGGCCGGCGCCAGCGCCATCGAGCTGAACATCTTCTACATCCCCGCCGACCCCGCCGCCACGGCGCGCGGCGTGGAGGACCGCTACGTGGACATCGTCTCGTCGGTGTGCCGCGCCGTGCCGATTCCCGTGGCCGTGAAGATCGGGCCGTTCTTCAGCGCGATGGGGGAGATGGCCCGGCGACTCGTGGCGGCCGGCGCGAGCGGCCTGGTGCTGTTCAACCGGTTCTATCAGCCGGATTTCGACATCGACACGCTCGAGGTGGCGCCGACGCTCGAGCTGAGCTCGCCGGGCGAGATCCGCCTGCCGCTCCTGTGGCTCTCCATCCTGCACGGCCGGGTCGATGCGTCGCTGGCCGCGACCACGGGCGTGCACACGCACGTGGAGGTTGCGAAGTATCTGCTGGCCGGTGCGGATGCGGTGATGACCACGTCCGCGCTCCTCAAGCACGGCCCCGCGCACGCGGGGACGCTGGTGCACGGTCTGAACGCGTGGATGGACCGGAAGGGCTTCGAATCGGTGAGGCAGATCAGGGGCGCGATGAGCCAGCGCCACGTCGCCGACCCATCGGCCTTCGAGCGGGCGAACTACATGAAAGTGTTGCAGAGCTGGGGGACGTAGGCAGGGATCGTCCCTGTTTACGGCGTGACCGCAAACCGCGTTGGCACCGACTGCGCCACGACGGCCTCGCCCTTGAGCGCCGTCACCTGCCACACGTAGCCCTCGGGCTCCATGGCGACGGTGTTCGGCAGGTGTGTTTCGGTCTCCTTCACCACAGGGCTTTCCCAGATCACCCGGCCGTCCGTCGTGGCGTTCAGGCGCATGCGGTAGCCGTCCGCGCCCTCGACGGCGGACCAGCGGAACAGGCTGATGTGGCCCGACGAGAAGCCCTCCGAAGGCTCGATGACGGCGACGACGCCTGGCGCGGCAGGGGCGCTGGCGGCCGGCGCCGCGGGCGCGGTGGCGGGCGCCGGCGTGGCGGCCGGCGCGGGCGACTCCGGCGACCCCCCGCAGGCGATGGTGAACAGCAGGGCCGACGCCGCGGGCACGGCGAGGGCAGACGGGACGAGTGCACGAAAGGTCATCCGAAAATTGTAGCGCAGGCATTCGCGCGACACGCGGCCGCGTCACGTCGAGGTGGCGTGGCGCGTGGCCAGGTTGCGCGTCAGAAGGTCCTCCCAGAGCGATCCCATGCCCTCGAGGTGCGCTTGGGCAATGTCCCGCGCGCGCGGCGCCAGCTCGGCGGCGCGCGCCGGCGTCTCCACGCGCAGCCGGACGTCCGTGACCTGCGGCTCCTCGATTGGCGATCCGATGCGGCTGACCAGCTGCACGTGCGCCTCGCGCACGTCCTCCAGTTCCGCCACCAGGGCCTCCGCCAGGCGTGTGGCCGCGACATTGTAGAGCTTGCCGACGTGCGTGATCGGGTTCTTCCCGGCCACCGATTCCAGCGACATCGGACGCGCCGGCGTGATCAAGCCGTTCACGCGGTTTCCCCGACCCGTCTGCCCGTCGTCGCCGGCCTCCGCGGACGTGCCGGTCACGGTGAGGTAGACGCTCCCGATCGCCGGGTCGTCCGCGGTGTTCACCTCGACGGCGGCCTCCGACCCGAGCGCCGCCCTGGCGGCGTCGCGCGCCGTGGCGGCCGCGGCCCCGCGCGCCTGGAGATAAGCGCCGAGAGTCGCAAGGTGGCGGTCCACGAACGCGCAGGCCACGGTGAGCGTGGCCTGTCCCCCGTCGCGCACGCCCATCACCTTCACGTCCTCGCCGCGCTCCGGCGCCCCCGTCTCCTGCAGGGCTCGCTCGGTGGCGAGCACGGCACGCTCGAGCGGCGTGAGCGGCGCGAAACCGACGCCAAGGGAGGTGTCGTTGGCGAGCTTCGGCGCACCCTGGCGCTGGCGCTCGAAGAGCTCCACGAGATCGCGCGACCCCGGCCGCACGAGGCACCGCACGCGGACGTCGCGCGTCACGTCCAGCGCACGCAGATGTCCCGCGAGCCACCCGCGTGCGCTCTCGACGACCAGCGACTCGACGGGCACGTCCACGCCGCGATACGCATGGGTGGCACGGCCGGCGATGTAGATGTCGATGGGCGCGTCCACGACGCCCCCGCCGAGGCGGGGCCGCGCGGCGCCGCCGCGCAGGAGCACCTTGTCCACGTTGTGGTGCAGGACGAACCCGAAGCGCTCGAGATAGAAGCGGGAGAGGGCGAGGCTGGCTTCCTCGGCGACGGCGTCGCAGATGGTGTCGGGGTGGCCCAGGCCCTTGCGCTCGACGACTTCGACGGGCAGCGATGCCGTCGGCGTGCCGTCCAGCAGGCCGACCCGGATCCTGGCGGCGCCCATCAGAGCGACCGGCTCGCCACGAGGTCCCATCCGCCCCTGACCGCCGGTCCCAGTGTGCCATCGGTCCGGATCGGCTGGTACTCCCAGTGGATGCGCGTGAAGGACAACGTCACTTCCTCCAGCAGCCCGCCGCTCTCGGCGCCCGCGTCCAGCTGGTCGAAGGAGAGCGGATACTGCGCTCCGCTGCCGGCCCGATGGACGACGCGCGTGACGAGCACTTCATCGAGCGTCACATGGTAGAAGTCCAGGGGCGTCGCGCCGGCCCTGCGGAACGTGAAGCGCGCGTCCCGGATGCGGGTGCCGGACACGCAGGCCGCGATCAACGGTATCGACCCGGCATCCACCGGCTTGCGAAAGCGCACGCCCGGGAACGTCGTGCGTCCGGCGGCTCCGCCCCCGCCGCCGGCCGGCGGCGCCGGGTGATCCTGGCCCTGCTCGAACGACGCGATGACGGTCTCCTTCTCGTGGCCGCGCGCCGTGCTCTCGCCGTCGATACCGTCCAGTTTCGCGAAGATTTCAAGCGGGCTGACGGGCATGGCGACCTCCTGCGTGAGCACCGGACGATGACACCTGGCATCCCGGCCGCGCCTGCGCTGGGGCGATTGTAGCCCGTGCGCACGGGCTGTTCCGGCGTCCAGCGGAGCCGTGACAGTTCTGAAATCGCAGGAGCGGAATCCTGCACAAGCCCCCGGACCGCAGGGGCCCGACCACCCGATTCTGGCCGCAACTCCGTGAGATCCGGCGATGGCCCGCGATTTGCGGTCGCGTGTCGGCCTATGTCCGATCGCGCCAGCATTGCCCTTGCCTGTCCCCAGGCTCGCGAGCGGGCGTTCGTTGTGGAGTGGCTTTCGCAGTCCGGCTACGACCCGGTGGCGATGTCCGACCTGGCCTCGCTCGACGAGAGCCTGCAGGCCAATCCCATCGAGGCCCTCATCGCGGACGCGGCGCTCGTTCCCCGGGAGAGCGATGTCTCGGTCCTCGTCCGCCGGCTGGGCAGCAATCGGCCGCTGATGGTCCTGGGCGACGCGAGTCGCCTGCCAGCTGCGCCCCTCGGTGACGTGAGCGTCATCGCGCGGCCCATCACGCGCGAAGGTCTGCTTCTGTCGGTTGGCCTCGCGCTGGCCGAGGGTCGGCCCGCACGCCGGTTCCCTCGCCGCAACGTGGAGCCCATCACGGCCGTCGCGCACGGCGTGTCGGTGACGGTGCGCGAGGCGAGCGCGGGTGGGGTCGGCATCGAGTTGAAGGGGCCGCGGCCGAACGTGCTGCCGCCGTTCTTCCAGCTCCGGATTCCCGAGTTCGGGGTGCACGTCCTGGTGAAGCGGGCGTGGATGGCGCCGGTTGCGGCCGACGTGACGCGGTGCGGGGGGACTGTCGAGGGCGACATGCCGGGCGCGACGCGGACGTGGATGGAGTTCTCCCGCGAGGCCCCGGCGCCCGTCTCCTTCGTCAGCAGGCGGCGTGCGTTGCAGTGACGCGCCGCGACCGGCCCACACCGCCATTCCCTGGCCTCGCGGACCAAAGTCTTCCTCCACGGCGCCATCCTTCCCGGGCTCGCGCGTAGACAGGCCGGTTCCCGTTGGAACGGGTCGTGCTGTCATCATCCGCGCCCTTTGCGGGAGGTCCTGGATGAACGCAGCCTTGATTGCCGGGCGACCGGGAGAAGCACAGGCGCGCCTGGTGTTCCGTTCGGTCGAGCTGGCGGCGCGTACCGCCCTCCGATTCATCGAAGGCGGCCTGCAGATCCCAGTCATCGTCGATGATCGCAATGCGGTGATCTGGGACTATCCGGGCGGGGATCCCCGCGACGAACCCGGACGCGGCGCGCTCGAACGGCTGCACCTGCTCGCGGGCCGAGCCTGACCGCCGAGGGGGCACCCCGTCGCAGTCCCGGTACTGCGGCGCGCTCGGAACGTCACTGCTCGTGCGCGCGCCGGTCGTCGCGGATCGATCCGGCGACCTGCCGGCACGCCGATCGATCGCACTCCGTCACAGCTCGCGCGGCCTCGAGCTGCGCGGCGCAGGCCTGCGGTAGGCGCGCCCTTCGGCGCGTGGGAGCTGCCGGGGCTCGCGTGCCAGAATCCCACCGTTGGGCCGCCCGCGTCAGACGGGGCCGGTGGTGTCCGTGTCGGTCGGCAGCCACTGCTCGCGGCTGGCGACGAGGTCCGACAGTTCGCGGAACATGTCGGCGTTCACCTCCCGGGCGTAGGGGAGCACGCAGGCGCGCGTCTCGTCCAGATACCGGCGTACGAAGGCCGTGTCGTGGACGAAGCCGAGCGCGAAGAGGTTGCTGATGCGATCCGCCAGCTTCAGCTGCTTCGCGCGACCGCTGCCGTGGCGCATGATGCGCAGCAGGTACTCGGACTTCGGCTCCCGCGTGCCGTCCACGGTCGTCCGAATGGTCACTTCCATCACCAGGGCGTAGACGGCCTGCCCGTCCTCGTCGATGCGCTCGATCTCCTCGCGCGTCACGCCCGGCATCGTCGGGGCGTCCTCGAACAGGTCGTGGATGACCGCCGCCTTCAGCAGCACCGGGTCCGTGACCTTGTAGTCGAGCAGGATGGCCATGGTACTCAGCTGGTGGCGGAACATGTTGCTGCCGCCGCGGCGCTTCACGCCGATGAGGGCCATGGCCTTGACAATGTAGGGGGCGAGCGTCAGGGTCCTGAGGGACTGTTCGATGTCGGGCATATGCGGCCGCGGGGACGGGCCACATTCTAAACGGTCGAGCGACCCGGGTTGCCGTATGCTTCTGCAAATATGAGCAGCCACACGATTTCCCGCGCGCTCGCCCTGCTGGCCCTCGTTCCGCTCACGGTGTCGGCTCAGGCGCCCGCCGCGGGCGCGCAGATGCGCCCGCCCGCGATGACCCTCACGACCACCGCATTCCCCGACGGCGGGGACATCCCCGTGAAGTACACCCAGGCTGGTGAGCAGGTGTCGCCGGCGCTCAACTGGGCCAACACGCCTCCGGGCACCCAGAGCTTCGTGCTGCACATGCGGGATCCTGACGTCGCTCGCAACCGCGGCACCGAGGACCAGGTGCACTGGCTCGTGTGGAACATCCCCGGCGCGGCGACGGGTCTGCCCGAGAACGTCCCGAAGGGGGCAGAGCTGCCCGATGGCAGCCGCCAGATCAGCGCCAGCGGGCCCGTCTATCGGGGCCCCGGCGCGCCGGCCAGCGGCCCGAAGCACCACTACACCTTCGAGGTGTACGCGCTGGACACGAAGCTGGACGTCCAGCCCGGCGCGGATGCGTGGGTGACACGGGCGGCCGTCTGGAAGGCCATGGACGGGCACGTGCTGGGGAAGGCGGTGTACGTGGGGCTGTTCAGGCGCCCGCAGTAGGGCCGGTCGAGCCGAATGAGGAGTCAGCCAATGAAGACGCGCGCAACAATCGGCCGAACGGGTTTCCTGGTTGCGGCCGTCGTGGCAGCCGCGACCGTGTCCACCCTGCCGGGCCTCGCGCAGCAACCCGTCCTCCAGTCGCCCGAGCAGTTCTTCGGCTTCCAGATGGGCGCGGATCGGAAGCTGGCCAACTGGGACCGGCTGCACGAGTACTACCAGCGGCTCGCGAAGGGCTCCAACCGGATGAAGCTCGTCGAGCTGGGGAAGTCGAGCGAGGGACGCCCGTACCTGGCCCTTGTCATCTCGTCTCCCGCCAACCTGGCGAAGCTGGAGCAGTACCGCGAGATGAACGCGAAGCTCGCGGATCCGCGAGGCGTGCCGCAGGCCGAAATCGACCGGATCGTCGCCGAGGGCAAGGCGGTCGTGATCCAGAGCTTTGCCCTCCACTCGACGGAGGTCGCCGCCTCGCAGACAGCGGCGGAGTTCGTCTACGAGTCGCTCACGCGCACCGACCAGGAGGCGACGCGCATCCTCGACAACGTCATCAGCATCGTGCTGCCGTCGATCAACCCGGATGGGACGCAGATGGTTGCCGACTGGTACATGAAGTACGTCGGCACCGAGTACGAGGCCGCGGGCCTGCCGTGGCTGTACCAGAAGTACGCGGGCCACGACAACAACCGCGACGGGTTCGCGCTGAACCTGCCCGAGTCGAGGCTGATCGGCAAGCTGATGTACCGCGACTGGGTACCGCAGGCGTACATGGACCATCACCAGATGGGCGGCGGCAACGCTCGGCTCTACATCCCGCCCTATGCCGAGCCCATCCGGCCCGATGGCGACCCGCTGGTGTGGCGTGAGATGTCCTGGTGGGGCGGCCACATGGGCAACCGGCTCGAAGCCGCCGGTCGGACCGGCGTCATCGGCGCCGCCATCTACTCGGGCTGGGGCCACATGGGGTTCCACTGGATCACGCCGTTCCACAACATCGCGGGCATGCTGAACGAGTCGGCCAGCGCGCGGCTGGCGACGCCCGTCTTCGTTCATCCTGATCAGCTGAAGGGCGGCACGCGCGGCCTGCCCGAGTACGAGCCGCAGACGACGATGCCGAGCGTGTGGCCGGGGGGGTGGTGGCGCGTGCGCGACATCGTGGAGAACCAGAAGATCGTCGCGTGGGCGATGGTCGATCTTCCGGCGCGCAACCGCGAGACCATCCTGCGGAACATGTACCTGAAGGCGACGCGCCAGACCGAGCGCGGCGCCAGCGGAGCCGTCAAGGCGCACGTCATCCCGGCCGAGCAGCACGACCCGCTCACGGCGAGGAAGCTGGTGAACCTGCTCCTGGACTCCGGTGTGGAGGTCCACCAGTCGAAGGGCGAGTTCGTGGCCGAGGGCAGGTACTTCGGCCCGGGCTCGTACGTCGTGTCGATGGCGCAGCCCAAGATGGGCCTCGTCCGCTGGATGCTCGGGCGGACGTTCTATCCGGACAACACGTACACACGCGATCGCGAGGGCAATCCCATCCGCCCCTACGACATGTCCACCGATACCTTCGGGGAGTTCATGGGCATCCGGACCGAGCCGCTGGGCGTGCCGGTCGCGGCGAACCTGGTCAAGGTGACCGCACCCATCGCGCCAAAGGGGACGGTCGCCGCAGGGGCCACGAACGGCTACGTGCTCGACGGGCGGTTGAACGACAGCTTCCGCGCGGCATTCCTGCTGCTCGACCAGGGCGCGACCGTTCGACGCGCGTCTGAGGCGTCACCCGACGGCAGCGTGCGTCCCGGCGACTTCCTGGTCGGTCCGGGAGCCCACGCAGCCATCGCCGCGCGGACCGGCGTCGACTTCGTGGCGCTGAAAGTGCCAGTCACCGCGGGCGCCTACGCGCTGAGGAAGCCGAGAGTGGCCATGCTGCAGCGCTACGGCGGCGGCAACATGGACGAGGGCTGGACGCGCCTGATGTTCGAGCAGTTCGACGTGCCCTACACCTCGATCATGGATGCGGAGATCAGGAAGGGCGGGCTCGAGGCGGCCTACGACGTCATCGTGCTCCCGGCGGATTCGATGGCCGCGATGACGGGCGAGCGGCCCCAGGGGAACGCCGGCCGTCCGGGGGAAGGCCAGGGTCCCGGAGGCCCCCCGCCGAACACACCCCCGGAGTACCGCAGCGGCTTCGGCGCCGAAGGCGTGAAGGCGCTGGAGGCGTTCGTGCAGAAGGGCGGGACGCTCCTTGCCTTCGCGCAGGCGGGCGACCTGCCGATCCAGCGCTTTGGCCTCCCGGTCCGCAACATCGTCCAGGGGCTGCCGGGCAAGGAGTTCTGGTCGCCAGGCTCGACGCTCCGCGTCCGCTTCAACAACCAGGTGCCGCTGGCGTACGGGATGCCTGCCGAGGGCCTCGCCCTCTTCATGGCCGGCGGTCAGGTCTACGAGGTGACGAGCACCGAGCGGAGCCACGACGTCGAGGTCCTGAGCACGTACGCCGAGCGCGACATCCTGCAGAGCGGCTGGCTCCTCGGCGAACCGGTGATCGCGAAGAAGGCGGCCGCGGTCTCGGTGAAGCACGGCGATGGCCGCGTCGTCCTGCTGGGCTTCCGCGCGCAGCACCGCGACCAGACGCACGGCACGTTCAAGATGGTGTTCAACGCGCTGTTGAACGGGCCGACGGGAACGGGGACGACGACGACCGCGGGTCGTTGACCAGGGGCTGTTCAGACATGCGCACGCTCGTCATCGGCGGGATGCAGTTCATGGGGCGGCGCATCGTCGAAACGCTGCTCGATCGGGGGCACGAGGTGACCGTGCTCCACCGGCGCGCGACCCACGATTTGGGGCCGCGCGTCGGGAACCTGCAGGCGGATCGGGCGGACCTGCCAGCGGTCTCGCGGCTGATAGGGCAGGGAGAGTTCGATGCCGTGTTCGATCTTGCCTATGACTGGCAGCACGGCACGCCAGCGAACCAGGTGGAGGCCGCGGCGCGCAGCTGCGGCCCCGGGCTGCGGCGCTATGTCTTCATGTCGAGCCTCGCCGCCTACCCGCCGGGTGTCGATCATCGCGAGGACGATCCGCTGGCGCCAGGCGACTTCCCGAACCCGTACGTCCAGCACAAGGCGTCCGCCGAGCGCGCGCTGTTTCGCATGCACGCGGAGTCCGGCTTCCCGGTGGTGACGTTCAGGCCGCCATTCGTGCACGGGCCCCGGCAGCCCTTCTACCGGGAAGC
>CAUJDN010000008.1 GCA_963169195.1 Acidobacteriota bacterium
GAAGCACAGAGGTTCGAAGCACAGAGGTTCGAAGCACAGAGGTTCGAGGCACAGAGGTTCGAGGCACAGAGGTTCGAAGCACAGAGGTTCGAGGCACAGAGGTTCGAAGCACAGAGGTTCGAAGCACAGAGGTTCGAAGCACAGAGGTTCGAGGCACAGAGGTTCGAGGCACAGAGGTTCGAAGCACGGGGGTGCCGGGCGGGGACGTGCCGTGCGCGTCGCTGCCCGCCTGGTCGCCTGCGCGCTGCGACGGAGGGTTGCTGGCCGCACAGCCGCCGCGCACGCACCGGCTTGGGACCACCCGGACCCGATCGCCTGCGGCCACGACTGGGCCGAGGGCGGGTGCGGCCAGGTGCGGGCAGATGCGGGATTGGATCGTGATCTCGCTGGCCGCAGCCGGCTCTCGGCCCACGTCCCTGTTCCCTGTTCCCTGATCCCTGGAGGACTTCCATGCGCCGTCGTCTCGTCTTGTTGCTGATCGCGTGCCTCGTCGTGGCCGGCCCTGGAGCGCAGGCGCCGGCTTCGGCACAGGCGCCCGCCATGGTCGCGACGAAGGCCGTCGCCCCCGCGGGGCTCGACGCCTTCGTCGAGCGCGTGCGCTCCACCTTCGACGTCCCCGGCATCAGCGTCGCCATCGTGAAGGACCACGCCGTCGTCACGGCAAAGGGCTACGGCGTGCGGACGCTCGGCGACACGGCAGGAGTGGACGCGGGCACCCTCTTTGCCATCGCTTCGAACAGCAAGGTGTTCACGGCCACCGCGCTCGGGATGCTGGTCGAGGAAGGCAAGGTCGCCTGGGATGCACCCGTCATCACGTACCTGCCGTGGTTCCGGATGTCCGATCCGTTCGTCACCCGCGAGATGACCATCCGGGATCTGCTGGTGCACCGGAGCGGCCTTGGCCTCGGGGCCGGCGACCTGCTGTGGTGGCCGCCCTCCACCTACGCGCGTCGGGAGATCGCCGAGCGCCTGCGCCACCTCCCCCTGGCCACCAGTTTCCGGAGCGCCTACGCGTACGACAACGTGCTCTACCTCGTGGCCGGTGAGGTCATCGAGGCGGTGAGCGGGCTGTCATGGGAGGAGTTCATCCGGACCCGCATCCTGGCGCGGATGGGCATGAAGGCCAGCAGCCCCAGGTTCGACGCCGCGGCCAACGGCGGCAACGTCGCCTCGCCACACGCGCGCATCGACGAGCGTGTCCGCCCCGTCAACCCGTTCGCGAGCGACAACACCAATCCCGCCGGCGGCATCCTCTCCAACGCCACCGACATGGCCGCGTGGATGCGCGTCCTGCTCAACCGGGGCCAGATGGCCGACGGCACGCGCCTCTTCTCGGAGCGCACCTGGCGCGAGATCTCGACGCTCGTGACGCCGATGCCGAACCCGGATCCGCCCGCGGAACTGGCGCCGCTCAAGTCCTTCGTCTCCGGCTACGCGCTGGGGCTGAACGTGCGGGAATATCGAGGCCGCCTGGTGCTCACCCACACCGGCGGCCTGCCCGGCTTCGTGTCCCGCGTGTTCCTGATGCCGGACATCGGCCTCGGCGTGTCCGTGCTCACCAACCAGGAGTCGGGCGAGGCCTTCAACGCCATCGCCTACTTCGTCGCCGACGCCTACCTGGGCGCGCCGTCCACCGACTGGGTGGCCGCCTACACCGCCGTGCGCGCACGTGGTCTGGCGAACGTGGCCGCCGCCGAGCTGAAGTCTGCGGATGCCCGCGACACGGCGTCGAAGCCATCCCTGCCGCTCGCGCGCTACGCGGGGACGTACACCGACGCCTGGTACGGCGACATCGTGATCGAGGAATTGGGCGGCCGGCTGTCCATGCGGTTCACGAAGACGCCGGCCCTTGTCGGGACGATGGAGCACTGGCAGCACGACACGTTCGCCGTGCGCTGGACGGACCGTGAGCTTCGTGCGGACGTTTTCGTCACCTTCGCCCTGAACCCCGATGGCTCGATCGATCAGGCGAAGATGCAGGCGGTCTCGCCGGCCACGGACTTCAGCTTCGACTTCCAGGATCTCCTGCTGAAGCCGAAATCAGCCCGGTAGATCTACTCGTAACGAAGCGAGTCGATGGGGTCGAGGCGGCTGGCGCGACGCGCAGGATAGTAGCCGAACGTCACGCCCACGAAGGCGGCGATGCCGAAGGCCAGCACGATGGTGCCGGCGGTAACCTCCGTCTGCCCGTCGAGCACCGCCGTCAACCCGCGCGCGGCGATGCCCGACAGGATCCGAGGTGCCACCACGGCCTCAAGGAGAAAGCGATGGAGCGGCAGGTCGTTCTCGTCAGAGGGCCGCAAGCGCAGAAGGAGCGCGTCTCGGTTGGCATCGTGCTTGATGAGCCTGGTGGTCGCAATAAACTCCGGTACTTGGCGCCACGTCAGGCCGGCACAGCCCACACCGCTGATGAAATGCGCGCATCGTTCGCTCATCGACGATGTCAAACAAGTTCCATGGATTCCAACCGATGACCTCGGCCAGCGCCATGCCTCGGATCACCCGAACAAGGTCGAGAGTTGCATGACAGGACTCTCCAGCAGCGCGACACCAGGCACGTAGGCTACTCGGGCTCGCTCCGACGGCGCGGCTCCAGGCACCCAACGTCTTCGGGTCAGAGGGACTGGCTAGAGCGCCTGCGATGGCGTCCGCCCAGCGAACGGCTGCATGACTTCTGAAACCGCGACCGATTAACCCCTCATGCATGACGATCACCTCCATGCCCCAATCGCCCAATCATCAATGAATCGCCAATCGCCAATCAGCAATCATCAATGGACCTGCTACAGTTACCCCTCATGTCACCCCGCCTCCTCCCCTTCCTCCTGGCGCTGGGCGTGTCGGTCCTGGTGCTCACCGCCGTGGCACTGGAGCCCTCCTTCGCCGGCGATGTGACCGTCGCACGTGCGGTGCAGGCCATCTCCCCCGGCACCGGGTGGGCCGCGGCCGTCACCAGCCTCGCCAGCGCACCCAACAAGTACGTCGTCATGGTGCTGGCCGTCGCGATCGCCTGGCTGCTGGCCGGCTGGAAGGGCGCCGCCATCGCCATCGGTGCCATCGCGCTCGAGCAGTGGCTGGGCGAGGCGAGCAAGAACATCGCCCGGCGCCCGCGTCCGTCGGGCGACCTCATCGCCGTCGTGGGCAGCCCGTCGGGGTACAGCTTCCCGTCCACGTTCACCACGTTCGTCGCCGTGACGTTCGGCACCGTGATGCTGCTGGCGCGGCGATCGCGGGCCCGGACAGCGCCGTTCGTGAGGGCCGTGGCGGCACTCATGATCGCGATCGGCTGGGGCGCCAGGGTGGCGCTCGGCGCGCACTGGCCCAGCGACGTCGTCCTCACGACGGTCGTCTGCCTCGCCTGGGTGTGGGCCGCCATCCGCGCCGTGAGGCCGTAGGTTGGGCCGCCTGCCCGGCGCCATCCTGCTGCTCTTCCTCGCCGCACGGGCGGACGCGCATCCCGCGCCGTTCTCGTTCCTCGACCTGCATCTCGGCGCGGGCGGCGCGCGCGGGTCGATCATCGTGCACGATCTCGACGCCGCCCACGACCTCGGCGTCGATCCGCCGGAGGGCCTGCTGGATCCCGACATCGCCGCGCGGCATCGCGACGCCCTGCAAACGCTCATCGCGGAACGCCTGCGCCTGACGATGGACGGCGCTGCCCGCGCGATCCGGTGGACGACCCTCGAAGTGGTGCCGGAGCGCTTCGGCCTGCGCCTCTCGTTCACGGCGGGCGCACGACCGGGCCACGTGAACGTGCACGCCGTGGTCTTCCCGTACGATCCCGTGCACCAGACCTTCGTGAACGTCTACGAGGACGGCCAGCTCCGGCAGCAGAACATCCTCACTGCCGAGGACCCCGAGCTGCGGTACTACGCGGGCACGACACAGGGCCGCCTGGCCGTGATCCGCACCTTCGTGGCCTCGGGCATCGAGCACATCCTGATCGGCCCCGACCACGTGCTGTTCCTCGTGGGCCTGCTGCTCCTCGGCGGCACGCTGCGGAGGCTGGCGCTCATCGTCACGGCGTTCACCATCGGCCACAGCATCACGCTGTCGCTTGCGGCACTCGACATCGTGACCCCGCCGGCACGATTCATCGAGCCCCTGATTGCGCTCACCATCGTCGTCGTGGGAACGGACAACCTGTTCGTCCTGCACGATCGCCGGAGGGCGACGGCCGAAGTCGCCGGCGCGGCCTCGCGCGACGCGCGGCCGCTCTTCGCGGGCTTCTTCGGGCTCGTTCACGGCTTCGGCTTCGCGTTCGTGCTGAAGGAGTTCGGGCTGCCCCGGGACGCCATGGCGTGGTCGCTCGTGTCGTTCAACGTCGGCGTCGAACTGGGCCAGCTGGTCATCGTCGTGGCGGCCGCCGTCGGCCTGGGCCTCGTCGCCCGGGGGCGGCCGGCACTCGGTGATGCCCTGGCGCGAGCGGGGTCGATTGGCGTTATCCTTGCCGGCACCTACTGGTTCGTGGACCGGCTGTTCTGGACGGGGGGGTGATCATGACGCGCGCAGGTGTCCTGGGCTCCATCATCACGGCGGGGACGGTGGCGATGGCTGCCGTGCCAGACGCCGCGCAGCAGCCGGCCGCCACCGCCCCCAACGTGGCGCAGATCGAGAAGGTGAAGGACAACCTCTACCTGATCACGGGCGGTGGCGGGAACACCGCGGCCTTCATCACCGCGGGTGGCGTCGTGCTCGTGGACACGAAGCTCGCCAACTGGGGCCAGGCCATCCTCGACAAGGTACGCACCGTCTCCGACAAGCCCATCACGCACATCATCAACACGCACACGCACGGCGACCACGTGGGCAGCAACGAGTTCTTCGATCCGAAGGTCGAGATCGTCGTCCAGGAGAACACGGCCGCCAACATGGCGAGGATGCCGGCGTTCGCCGACGCGTCGAGGAAGCACGGGCTGTCGGACCGGACGTTCAAGGACAAGCTGACCGTGCTCGGAGGCAACGACGCCATCGACCTCTACTACTTCGGTCCGGCGCACACCAACGGCGATGCCTTCGTGGTGTTCCGGAACCTCCGCGTGATGCACGCGGGCGACGCATTCTCGGGCCCGAACAACCCGATCATGGACACGAACAACGGCGGCACCGGCATTGGTTACCCGGGCACGCTCGCGAAGGCCGCCGCGGGCATCACGGGCGTGGACACCGTGATCCCGGGCCATGCCGGTGTCACGACCTGGCAGGCCTTCGTGGACTATGGCGAGTTCATGAAGAGCTTCGTGGACTCGGTGAGCGCCGCAGCCAGGTCCGGCAAGACCGCGGATCAGGCCCTCGCGGAATTCAGGCCCGCCGGGAAGTTCAAGGACTACAACCTCACGCGCGCCAAGGCGAACATCGAGACGATCTACGAGGAGGTCGGAAGGTAGGGGCGTGGGGCGTAGGCGCATCCACACTCGTGTGTCCCTGGCGCAGGACGGGAGTCGTCGGACGGCCGTTCGGCACTGCTCGCATGGAGGAGAGTTCATGTCGGCGTGGCACTCCGGGTTGGCGGTCGTCCTCGGCATCACGATCGCCCCGCCGTGGGTCGTGCAGGATGCTGCTCCGGCGGCGGATCCGGCGCTGCCGCCAGCGCTCGTGGCCATGGTCGAGACCGAACGCGCCTTCTCCCGGCGGGCCTCGGACACCTCGCCTCGCGAGGCGTTCATCGCCTTTTTCGCCGACGAGGCGGTGAGCTTCCAGCCCGATCCCGGGCCGGCGCGCGAGCGGTTGCGCAACCAGCCGCCGCCGAAGCCCGGCCTGCCCGCGTTCCAGTGGGAGCCGCGCACGGGGGACGTCGCCGCCAGCGGTGACCTCGGGTACCTGACCGGCCCCGTCCGCTACCCGCAGCCGGACGGCAGCGTCCGCCACGGCTGCTATTTCTCGGTATGGAAGAAGCAGGGGGATGGCACGTTCAAGGTGATCCTCGATGTGGGCCTTCAGCCGCCATCGGAGGTCCCCTTTGCGCCGGGCTTCGTCCGCGCGCCCGGGCAGGCGACCGGGGCGCCCGGCTCGCGCCTGGAAGCGGAGCGGAGCCTGCTCGACGCCGACAGGGCCTTCAGCGCAGCCATCGCCGGCAAGGGCGCGGCCGTGGCCTTCGGCTCGGTGCTGCACGCGGGCGCGCGTCTGCACCGCAACGGCTTCCTGCCGCTCACCTCGCGCGATACCGCGGTGGCCTGGCTTCAGTCACACGTGAGGGCGATGACGAGCGAGCCGATGAAAGGCGAGGCTGGCGCGTCGGGTGACCTGGGCTACACGTGGGGGAGAGCCGGGGTGACCGGGCCCGACGGCGCGCCGAAGTCGGGTTACTACGTGCGCGTGTGGACGCGTGGCGAGGGCGGGCGCTGGCAGCTCGTGGCCGACATCACGCCAGCCTGAGGGCCGACGGGCCAGGGCACGACCCACCCTGGGCCCCTTCGAAGCGCTGCCCTGCCTGAGGCCCACGGCGCTCCGCGCCGCCTTACCCCACCGCGGTCTCGGCCCCGTCCACGAACGGCAGCAGCACCGCCGTGATGAACGCGTGTATCGGGGTGGGCACGCCGCTCTCGCGTCCCATGCGCGCGATGGCGCCGCTCAACCAGGGCAACTCGAGCCGTCGCCCGCGTTCGAGGTCCTCGAGCATCGAGGACTTCGACTCGTGCGGAAAGTTCAGGATCATCTGCCGGGTGCCCTCGACCAGCCCGTCCGGGAACCTGATGCCTCGTGCGCGGCCCACGGCCATGGCCTCGTCCAGCGCGCGCTCCATCATCTCGAGCAACTCGGGATGCGCGCGGATGACGCCCATCGGCGAGCGCGTGACCGCGGTCATGCCGCTCCAGGTGCCGAGCCGCACGAACTTCACCCACAGGTCCACGTCGATGCGCCTGCTCAGATCGGCGACGAACCCCGCCCGTCGTCCTGCCTCCTGGAAGGCAGTGAGGCGACGCGACAGGCGGCCATCGGGCTCGCCGAAGACGAGGCGGTCCGCGGTCGTATGGCGGATGTGTCCCGGCCCGTCCACGACCGCCACGACGTAGGCCACGCCGCCCGCCACGTGTGCCCTGCCCACGTGACGCGACACCATGTCGATGGCCTCCACCCCGTTCTGCAGCGTGACGACCACCGTGTCCGGACCGATCAGCGGGCCGAGTGCGGCGGCTGCCGCGTCGACATCGTAGAGCTTCACCGTGAAGAGGACCAGGTCCACGGGCCCGATGTCGGCCGTCGAGTCGGTGGCGGGGACCTCGATGTGCAGGTCGCCCTTCGGACTGGTGATGCGCAACCCGTGCTGCCTCAACGCGGACAGCTGCGTGCCGCGTGCGACGAAGCTCACGTCCTCGCCCGACGCGGCCAGCCGGCCGCCGAAGTAGCCGCCGACAGCACCCGTTCCGAAGACTGCGATTCTCATGGGACGTGGGGCTGAACCTTCAGGGCCTGATGGCATCCAGACTGACCACCGGTTGATCACCGATGACCGTGGCGCTGTGTACAGCGCCGCGCGGGACCTCGACCCAGTCGCCAGGGCCGAGCATGGCCAGGTGCCCGCTCACCACCAGCCGGAACCTGCCCGAAACCACCGCGTCGATCTTGTCCACGCCGTGGGTGTGATCCGGGAAGACGGTGCCGGGCTCGTAGGTATGGCGCGCGACGCGATAGCCGAGCGACTCGAGCCTCGCGCGAAGGGCGCTCTCGGTGAATGGGCCCTCGAGGGCCTCGTTCCAGCGGTGGACGGGCATGGCTGGGTGCTGGGTGCAGGGTGCAGGGGTGCGGGGTGCGCCACGGGCGAGTTCCCCAGGATCCCCCGCACCAGCCACGCGGGTGTCAGTTTCCTGCGGGATCGCCCGGTTCCGCCGGCATGCCCGGCATGGTGCCGCCGGCCAGTTCCTGGTCGATCATCAGCAGGCCGACACCCGTGTTGCCGGCGAGGCGGATGCGGCCGAGCACCGCGCGCGCGGCGGCCTCTTCCTCCATCTGCTCGTTGACGAACCACTGCAGCATGATGGTGGCCGGCCGATCCTTGGCCTTCTCGGCCATCGCGTACAGGTTGTTGATGGACGCGGTCACGTCCTTCTCGTTCTGCAGCACGTGGGCGCAGAGCGCCTCGGCCGTCTTCCAGCCCATCGGCGGCGCCGCCACGGCGGGGAGTGTCACCTTCTGGTCCCGTTCCACGAGGTGATCGATGATCCGCTGCGCGTGCATGCGCTCGTCGGCCGACTGCTGGGTCATCCACTTCGAAAAGCCCGGCAGGTCGTGCTCCGCGAGCCAGATCGACATGGCGAGGTACTCGTGGGCGGCGCGGAACTCGAGCGTCAGGTGCTGGTTGAGTCCCTTGAGCAGTTCGGAGGTCATCGAGAATCCTTTGTGTCTGTGTCAGGCCGAGCGGCGACGTGCCAGCTCGAACGCGAGGCCGCCGAGCAGCACGAACAGTCCCGTCCCGGCCATCGCCAGGGGAAGACGGCCCGTGCCGCCAAAGTAGACCCCCGCGGCCATCGAGACCACCGCGCCAGCCGCGCAGGCGATCACCAGACCGGCAGGGGGTTTGTCGGCAGACGCCATAGAGGGGCTATTTTACTAGGGCTTGCGAAAGAGCCGGACTCCGGCCTCTGCGCCCCGGCCGACCTGCGCTGTCCGCGCCCGTTTGCGGCCCGTCCAGTTCGCGTCCTCGGCCAGCCCATCTGCCGCCCGTCCGGTCCGCGTCATCGGCGGATGCGATCGGCCAGCTGGCCAACGGCCAGCGCGTAGGCATGGGCGCAGTTGTAGCCCAGCAGGACCTCGTAGTTGGCGTAGACCAGCCACGCCCGGCTTCCCGATCGGAACAGCGACGCCTCGCGGTCCACCCGCGGCAGGGCGCCTCCCGTCACGGTCCGCACACCCAGCGCCTGCCAGTCGACCAGCTTGCGCGGCTCGGTCATCTCGCGCTCGGCCCGGCACCCGCCGCCGCGCAGCCCGACCTGCGCCACCACGTGGTCCTCGCGACCGCGCGGGAGCTTCACCTCGCGCCCCCATGTCTGGTCGGCCTTCCAGCCGTAGTTCCCAAGGTAGTTGGCGATGGAGGCCAGCACGTCCGGCGTGGAGCCCCAGATGTCCCGGTGCCCGTCCCCGTCGAAGTCCTCGGCGTGCTTCAGGTAGCTCGACGGCATGAACTGCGTCTGCCCCATCGCGCCCGCCCACGAGCCCTTCATGACGCTGAGCTCGATGTCCCCTCGATCGACGATTTCCAGCGCGTACATCAACTCGTT
This sequence comes from Acidobacteriota bacterium, assembly GCA_963169195.1. Taxonomy (GTDB): domain Bacteria; phylum Acidobacteriota; class Vicinamibacteria; order Vicinamibacterales; family UBA2999; genus VFZN01. Next base: position 9,216 of record CAUJDN010000008.1, read on the forward strand.
CTTGAACAACGCGCCGCGACGCCCGTCCCACGCCAGCGTGGCCAGCGCCTGCACGACGGGGCGCACGCCGCTGAAGCGGCCGAAATTCGACTCGAGTCCCCAGATGGCCACCAGGAAGCGGGGTTGCACCCCGTACCGGGCCGCCACGCGCGCGAGCGTTCGCCGCTCGGCCCTGGCCTTCTCGTTCGCCGTGCGCACGAAGCCCGTCGTCAGGCGGCGCCGGACGTATTCGTCCACCGTGAGCACGGCTTCGGCCTGCGTGCGGTCGCGCTCGACGACGACCTCGAGAGGCGTGAGCCCGTCGAAGGCCCGCGTCACGGTGTCCGGCCTGATGCCGCGATCGAGCGCCTCCTGGCGGACACCATCGAGCCAGGACTCGAAGGTCGGCCGCCCGGGCTCCTGCGCCCGCGGGAGTGCGACACACACGGCCAGGAGAGCGACGGTTACCCGGGAGCGAGCCGTGCCGATCGCGGCGTGGACGCGGGTCACCGCGTCATTGTACCGGGAGACGCCCTTCCGAGCAGGCGGATCGCGTCACACGGCACGGGCACCAACGCTCGCCGCGAGCCCGCGCGTCATGACACCCGGACGCACCCGCGGCCCGGGCGGTCAACGCTCCGGGAAGCGCAGGCGGAACGTCGTCTCGATCACCGGCGTGCCGTTCTGGGTACAGCGAATCTCGCGGACCACGACCGCGCCGGCCGAGGCGGCATTCGCCAACTCGTACATCGGAACGACGAGGTGGCCGCGCGCGGAGGGTACCGGGACGGACGAGGGCACGCCTGGTGCGGCCGCGGCTGGTGGCGCGCCACCGACCGGCGCCCCTCCTGCGGGAGTCACCCTGATGCCGGAGAGGACGTCGGTCAGCGAGCGGCCACGGCCGAGCTCGCCCTGAATATGGCCGAGCGCCGCGCCGAGTTCCGTCGTCCGGTCGGCCGGTACCGCCGTCAGGGCCCGCTTCACGACGCCACCGAGGAAGTCCTCGTCGGCGGCAGCCGACGAGCAGACCAGCGGCACGCCGGGGCTGGCGTTCACGTAGTCGAACTCGAACCCGTACCAGCTGCACGGCGCCGAGGACCCGGCCCGTTCGCAGCGCGCGTCACCGCGCACGTCGATATCGATCGCCTCCTCACACACCCGTGCCACGCCGGCGTCATCGCGGCAGATGCGTCCCGACTGGAAGCCGGACACGCGCGCCGTGCCGGCGCCCCCGACGTACCGGTCGAAGATCGGCGTCACCTCGTCTCCCGCGCTCGTCACGCACCGACCGGCCGCCTCGGTGCAAACGGGCTGCGACCCGCCCGGACAGCGGAAGACCGGCTCGGGCCCCTGCGGCGTGTCGCGCGTGTACTCGAACGTGATGGGCGTGGCGTCGAAGGGGCCGCCCCCGGCAATCCAGGAGGTGGCGTTCTCGAACCCGTAGCGCTCGACGGCCTCGGCGTGGCAGGCGGCGTCGCAGTCGAGGCCCCGGGCGCGCCGGTCGCGGCAGCGATCCAGGCAGTCGTCGTGCTCGCGGCACGCCGCATGAGTGCCGCACGAGTACGTGCGGACACGGCGCAGCGAGCCCGGGCCGCTGCACTCGTAGGCCACGGTCGCTTCGCAGGTCGATGGGCAACCGCCGCCGCAGGCGCCGCGGCAGGCGGAGGCCAGCAGCTCGACGGTGGGGCCGAAGTGATTCCGCACGCGTTCGCCTGGCTGCCGTGCCCACTGCTCCCCCGCGCCCGCAGCCGTGCACACCGCCAGGATGGACAGCACCAGAACGGTCTGCCGGACCCTCGATCGATACCGCATGAACCCGGTCCTTTCTCGGCACGGTGGCCAGGGAGGCGTGTCTCTCCCTCAACCAGCGCAGGGGCCGGGCAGGACCCGACACGCGTTCAGAGAACCGCCCCGCGGGCGCCGGGCCGGTGGTCGACCGACGTCAGAGGGCGTTCCCCGCCGCGCCGTCCACGAAGATGCCCTGGCCCGAGATGTAGCTGGCCCTCTCCGATGCGAGAAAGACCACCAGGTTCGCGAACTCTTCGGGGTCGCCCAGGCGGCCGAGCGGGATCGAGGCCACCGAAGCCTTGCGGACCTCCTCGATCGGCTTGCCCGTCCGGGTGGCATTCGCCCGGTCGAGCTCGGCAATGCGCTCCGTCGAGATTCGCCCCGGCGCGATGACGTTCACGAGGATTCCCTGCGGCGCCAGTTCCTGTGACAGCGTCTTCGCGATGCCCCACACCCCGGCGCGGAAGGCGTTCGACAGAATCAGGTTGGGGATGGGCTGCCTGATGGACGAGGACGCGATGGTGAGCACGCGCCCGTACCCGGCCTTCTTCATCTCCGGCACCGCAGCCGAGACGACGCGGACGAAGCTCATCATGTTCTGCTCGAAGGCCTGCGTCCACTGCGCCTCGTTCACGGCCGAGAACTGCCCGGCCGGCGGGCCACCCGCGTTGTGCACGAGGATCTCGAGGCCGCCGTGGGCGCCGACGGCGGCACCAACGAGGCGATCGGCCTCGGCCGGGCTGCTCACGTCCGCCGCCAGCGCCTCCACCCGTGCGCCCGTCTCCTGTCGAATCTGCTCCGCCGCGGCCTGGATGCGCGCCTCGTCGCGGCTGCAGATCACGAGGTGGCACCCCTCCTGCGCCAGCCCTCGCGCGCAGGCATACCCCAGTCCACGGCTCGCCGCGAGGACGAGCGCACGCTTGCCTTTCAGTCCAAGATCCATGAGGTGGCCCTTCCGTCTGGTTGAACAGCGGGGACAATGCCGACCGGAATCATCCGGTCGGCGTCATGTGCGTCGGGAGTCGAGTCCCAGTCTCCGCAGGAGATCGTCGAGGTCGGCCAGCGTCTCCGCATCCACCGCCGCAAACGGAGCCCGCGCGCGCGGTGACGCAATCGCGCCACGGCGATGGTAGATGTGCTTACGGATGGCGAGGTTGATCCGCGGCTGGTTCTCGAAGCGGATGAGCGGCACGTACTTGTAGAACACCGCGGTGGCGCCGTCCACGTCGCCGGACCTGAACCGGCGGTGGACCTCCACGAGAATCTCCGGATAGGCAAAGCCCGTCATCGTGCCGTGGGCGCCGTGGCGGAGTTCCTCGAGGAACATCATGCCGCCGAGTCCGCCGAAGATGACGATGTCGGGATTGGCCGCGCGCACCTGGCTCACCTTCATCGGTGACGGCTCGTCCTCCAGTTTCAGATGGCGGAGCCGTGGCGATGCCGCACCGATGCGCGCAATCACGTCCACGCTCATCAGGATGCCGCCCACGGCCGGCGGGAAGTCCTGCACGACCACGGGGATGTCGATGGCGTCGGCCACCGCGCGGTAGTGCCGTTCGAACGCCGCGTCGTTGGCCCGCGCCAACCTGGGCGGCGCCACCATCACGGCGTGTGCGCCCAGCTCCCGCGCCCGTCGGCTGTACGCCACGCAGCCGTCCGTCCCCGCGTGGGTGGTGCCCACGCAGATGGGAAACGCCGGGCCGGCGGCCTCCACGGTAGTGGCAATCACCCGGTCCCGCTCGGCCTCGGTCAGCTTGTCGGCCTCCCCGAGCACGCCGAGGATGGTCATGCCGTCCACGCCCTTGTCCCGCGTGAACACGGTCAGCCGCTTCAGGCTCTCCAGGTCGAGCGAGCCATCGTCGTTGAAGGGCGTGGGGGTGATGTTCCAGACACCGATGAGCGACACGTCACACACGATAACTCAGACGGGGCGGGCCGCGACCTGGAAGCCGCGGAGTCAGCAGGCATGCGTGCCATCCGGACCTCATCTGCGGCCGAGCGCCTCCTCCATCTGCGCCATCTGCGGCGCGATTGGGTTTCGGTGTCCGCCTCCCTGTCCGTCTACGTCGGCCCTGCCCCCCACAGCACGCCCGCAATCGGCCGACCGCCATCCACGTCCAGATTGGGCCGCTGGAATCGTCCGTATCCCGGCGCGCCAACGAGCTGGCCGTCGCGGTAGACCGGGACTCCGCGCACCATGGTCGTCACCACGGCGCCCTTCAGGCGGAAGCCATCCCAGAGCCTCATGTTCGCACGCGACTTCGTCCGCGCCGTGGCCGCCGCGAAACGCCACTTCCTCTTCAGGTCCACGATGGTGAAATCCGCGTCGGCGCCCACCACCATTCGCCCCTTGTTGGGCAGGCGGAACACGAAGGCCGGGTTCTCGGAGCACACGGCCACCACCTGCGGCAGCGTGATGCGGCGGTCGTTCACCGCCGTGAGCATCAGCGGCGTGAAGATGTCGAGGCCCGCGATGCCGGGCGGCGCCTTGAAGATGTCGTCGCCGAATCGCTCCTTGTCCTCGGCCAGGAAGGGCGAGTGGTCCGTGCCGATGTACTCGATGAGGCCGCCCTGGATGGCGTGCCACAGTCCGTCGCGCATCTCGGCGCTCCGGAGCGCGGGGTTGCACTTCGCGTAGGGCCCCAGCCTATCGAGCGCCTGGTCGGTGAAGAAGAGATAGGGCGGACAGGTCTCGACGGCCACGTTCAGCCCGCGGAGGCGGGCATCCGCCGCCAGCCGCGCCGACATCGGGCTCGAACAGTGGACGATGCCGATGGGCAACGGCTTCTCCGCGGCGCGGGCGAGGACGACCGCCACCGACACCTCTTCGCAGGCCGCCGGCCGGCTTTCGGCGTGCGCGCGGCCCGTGGTCCGCCCCAGGCCCTCGAGCCGGGCCCGGAGCGGCCCGTACATCCCCGGCTCCTCGCAGTGGAAACAGTGGCGCAGCCGCGTGAGCCGGACCGCGTCCATCACCTGCCGGACCTCGTCGTGCCGGCACCACAGCCCGAAGAACTCGTCCTCCCGGCCGTCTGGCGGCGGCTGCAGGAACGTCTTGAAGGCGACGGCGCCCGCGTCGGCCTGCTCGACGATACGGTCGATGTTGTCGCGGCCGGCGCCGCCGTAGAGCGCGTAGTCGACGTGCGCCTGCGGCGCCATGGCTGCCAGGCGCGCGTTCAGGTTCGCCGCCGAGTTCGTGGGGACCTTCGAGATGGGCATCTCGAAGAGCGTGGTGATGCCGCCCGCGGCCGCGGCTGCGGTCCCGGAGGCGAAGTCCTCGCGCGCCTCGACACCGGGATGCCGCGTGTGGACGTGCGTGTCGATGAGGCCGGGCAGCACGTGCAGCCCCTTCACCCCCATCGTCTGTGCGGCCGCAATGGGCACGCCGGCGGTGATGATGTCGGCGATGCGCCCGTCGCGGACGGCAAGGCTCGCCTGATAGGCGCGCCCTGCCGAGACGAGCGTGCCGCCGGTGATCGCCAGGTCGTATGTCCGTGGAGCCACGCGTCGTCATAGTAGCCGACGCCGGCGCCCGGGCCGACCAGCCTCCGCCAGGGCGGCCGCGGTCCGCCGAAGCTAAGGCGAAGGCGGAAGGCCCGGCGACGTCTCAGCGCGTGGCGGCCTGGGTATCCGGCCACCTGCCGACGCGGTTCACGACCGGCTTCAGGGTCCGGAGGTACGTGTAGATGGCCCCGAGATCGTCGCGGGTCATGCCAGCATACGGCTTCCACGGCATCACCGTGTTCTGGCGCTGCTCCTCGTCGCTCAGCACGCGGTCGTCCTGCCCTTCGAAGCCCTTGAACCTGTTGATGAACTGGTCTTCAGTCCACTGACCGATCCCCGTGTCCGCATCGGGCGTGATGTTCGAACTGCGCACCCGGTAGCCCGTCGCCGGGCTGCGGAACTCCATGCCGCCGGCAAAGGCCATCCCCGCCAGCGGCTGGCCCCGGGCGTCGATGGGCGTGTGGCATTCGCCGCAGGCGGCGAGCCGGGTGACGTACTCGCCGTAGCGGGCGCGATCGGCCGGTGACGGCCGGGACCCGAACGAGGCCGGCTGCGGAATCGTCCGGACGATGAAGTTCATCGGCAGCTCGAGCGACCGGGCCGGAACGGGATTGGCGACGGGCGGCAGCGTCTTGACGTAGGCGAGGATCGCCTGGATGTCGTCTGCGGCCGCGCGTCCGTAGTTGAGGTAGGGCATGATCGGGAACATCGCGCGCCCGTCGCGAGCGACGCCCGTGGTCACGGCATGCATCAGCTCCCCGTCGGTCCAGCTGCCGATGGCCGCGGGCGTGATGTTGCTGGCGAAGATCGTCCCCGGGACATCGCCCGTCTCACGGCTGAACGTCTCGCCGCCCTTGCCGTGCGTGCCCGGCTTGATCGGTCCCGCGAACTTCGACCAGTCCCGCTCCGAATGGCAATCGACGCAGACGGCGACGTGCTCGGCCAGGTACCGGCCACGCTCGATGCGCTCGGGCGTCGAGTCGATGGTGAGCGTCGGCGGCGGGGCGGGAACGGCGGGGTACCGCGCGTAGAGGTAGGCCAGCCCGCCCGCCGCGGCCAGCGCGGCGAGGACGACCAGGACGACGACGAGACGCAGGAGGAGGCGCATCGGGGATCTCAGGGACGACTGGCGGAACAGGTCATGACACTGCCGCCTCCTACATACGATCCATCACGGCTGTGGGTTCGCCGTCGTCGTCGGCCGCTTCTTCGCAGCGGCCACCATGGCGGCCACGTCGGCCGCCAGCTTCTTCGCGTCGTAGACGATACCGTCCTTGATCGTGTACTTGACGCCGCCGACCCGCTCGACGCGGCCGTTGGTGTCGTTCACCCTCACCGCGCCCGTGGCGTAGAGCGTCTTGAAGTTCTCCAGGGGATTCTGGTCCACGAGCACCATGTCGGCCAGCAGGCCCGGCCGGATGATACCGAACTCGATGGCTTTGCCCTTGGGTTCGTGCAGGGCCTCGGCGCCGTACAGGGTGGCCGAGCGAATCACTTCCAGCGGGTGGAAGCCGGCCTCCTGCAGCATCTCGAGCTCGAGGATGTACCCGAAGCCGTAGGTCTGGTAGATGAAGCCAGAGTCGGAGCCCGTGGTGACACGGCCGCCGGCGTTCTTGAAGTCGTTGATGAAGCTCATCCACACCTGGTAGAACTTCTTCCACGCGACCTCGTCCTCGGTCGTCCAGTTGAACCAGTAAGCGCCGTGCGCGACGCGGTTCGGCTGGAAGAACTCCCACAGCGACGGGATCGTGTACTGATCGTGCCAGTCGGCGTTGCGCATGCGCATCACGTCCCGCCCGGCCGAGTAGATGGTCATCGTCGGGTCGATGATGAACCTGCGGTCCACCCACTCCTTGACGAGGGCGTTCCAGGGCTCGCTGCCGCGCGGGTGCACCTTGTCCCACAGCCGCGCCACTTGCCCGAAGCGATGCTGCTCGTCGTTGTAGTTCTGGTGGACGGGATACTGCTGGATGCTCGAGTCCTTGAGCAGGCTCTCGAAGAGCCCGTAGTAGTGCGTCATCGCGCCCAGGCCGAGGCGCGAGGCGTCGCGGGCGGTCATCCGCACCACGCCCATCTGATCCAGGTGAGCGGTGGATCCGAGGTTGTGCGTCTTCGCCTCGTCCAGGAGCGCCGCCATGATCTCGGGATCGTACGCGCCCAGTTTCAGGCCGTCGATGCCCTTGCCGGCCGCCCAGCGCACCCACTCGCGCGCGGTCTCGGGCGTCTGCGGCTTCCTGCGATCCCATCCTTCACCCGAGAAGGGGCGATGATAGGAGAAGATGCGCGGCGCGACGATCTGGTTCTTCGCGGAGAGGTCGCGCTGCCCGAGGTCCCAGTCCATCGAGCCGCAGGGCACGCCGCGTACGGTGGTGACGCCGTGCATCAGCCAGAGCTTGTAGACGTAGTCGGGGATGTTGGCCTGCCCGCCGCCGCAGTGCACGTGCGCGTCGATGAAGCCGGGCATGAGGTAGAGCCCCGTGCCGTCGATCTCCTTCGTCCCCCTGGCCGGACGCCGCTCGGGATTGATGGCCACCTGCGGGAATCCGACGCTGGCCACCTCGGTGATGCGGTTCTGCTGGACGACGATGTCCATGGGCCCGCGCGGCTGGGCGCCGGTGCCATCGATCATCGTGACACCGCGGATGACGAGCCGATCGAAGGGCCCCTCGCCCTGGTTGCCGCGCGGAGGCGTGGGCTGCACCTGCCGGGCGGCCAGGCCGACACCCAGTGCGGCAACGCAGGCGGCCGACAACATCGACCGAAGACGGGTGGATCTCACGGGTACCTCCAGGAAAGCTGGAGGTAAGTATAAGCGGCGCGAGCAGGCTCGGCGCCGGGGGCCTGCGGTGGGCAACGCTTCGCGCCGCAGGCGCGCCCTTCCCTCACTCCGCCCTGAGCGCCTTCATCGGCTCCACGCGCATCGCGCGGCGGGCTGGAACGAGGTTGGCGGCCCCGGCGGCGACCAGCATCGTGGCCACCGCGAGAGACCAGGCAAGCGGATCAAGCGGGCTGACGCCGTAGAGCAAGCCCCCCAGGCCAAAGGCGGCGCCGGCCGCCATCAGGCCCCCGATGACCAGGCCCACGCCGGTCAGGCCGAACCCCTGTCGCATCACCATCCCGAGGACCGTGCCGGGGTTCGCACCGAGCGCCATCCGGACACCGATCTCCCGGGTGCGGCGCGCCACCGTGAACGCGATCACGCCGTAGAGCCCGATGGCCGCGAGCAGCGTGCCCAGCGCGCCGAACGATGCCGCCAGCATGGACCCGACGCGGGCGGGCATCAGGCTCATCGACAGGCTGTCCGCCATCGTCGCGTTGCCGACGAACACCAGACCCGGCTCCAGGGCCAGCAGCTCGCGGCGCATGGCGGCGAGCAGCGGCCGCGCGTCGCCCGACGTGCGGGCGACGAGGTAGTTGTAGCGGGTCGGGCTCTGCGCCGACGCGAAATGGGCGAACGGCGCGGGCGGCTCGAGCACGCCGTGCCGCGTGTGATTGGACGTCACGCCGATGACCGTATAGACATCGCCGGTGGTCGTGCGGCGGATGGTATGGCCCACGGCGCTCTCGTTCGGCCAGTACCGACGCGCCATGGTCTCGTTCACGAGCACGACGAGCGGCGCACCCGTGCGGTCCGACTCGGCGAGGTCGCGGCCTTCGACCACGCGGAGGCCCAGCGTCCCGACATAGCCCGGCGAGACGGACACGCTCTCGACGATCTCGCCGTGTTGGCCTTCGGCATAGGTGCGGTTGTCGACGTGCCACTCCTGCTGGTTGAAGTTGAGCTCGAACGGCAGGGTCGGCGAAGCCGTGCCGGCCGAGACGACACCAGGCATCGCCCGGACGCGCGCGAGCGCGTCGGCCCAGAACTGCCGGCCGCGTTCGGGCGAATAGCGAAGCATGTCGGTGTCGAAGGAGACGAACGCCAGGCCGTCGACCTTGAAGCCCACGTCCGCACGCTGGGACTCGGCCAGGCTCCTGAGCAGCAGTCCGGCCACGACGAGCAGGACCGCGGTGAAGGCCACCTGGGTGACGACGAGCACGTCCCGCAGCGCAAAGCGCCGGCCGCCGACGCGCCCGGCGGGCGCCTCTCCGCGCAGGTCGTTGACGAGGCTCGGCGCCGAGGCCTTGAGCGCCGGCAGCAGGCTCGCGAGCCCGCCGGTGAGACCGGCCGCGGTCACGGCAAACAGCATGACGCGCCAGTCGAGGCCAATCTCGAGGACGAGATTCGCGGGCAGCGGCAGCTGGATCGACGCGAGGGCGCGAATGACCGCCCAGGCACAGGCGATGGCGACCGTGGCGCCCAGCGTGCCGAGCACCAGGCCTTCCATCAGCAGCTGCTGCACCAGGCGGCCGCGGCTGGCGCCAACGGCCAGCCGCACGCTGATCTCGCGGCGCCGGGCAGAGGCACGGGCCAGCAGCAACCCGGCGACGTTGGCGCACGCGATGAGCAGCACGAGACCCACGACCGACATCACGGCGGCGGCGCCGATCGACAGCACGCCGCTCGCCTGCGGCACGAGCATCCGCACCTCGGAGGTCGGCACGGCCGACATGCGGCGGTCCTTGTTGGTCTGCGGGTGCGCGGCCTCGAGTTGTCGCCCGATGAGCGACAGGTTGGCGTGCGCCTGCTCGGCCGTGACGCCGGGCTTCAGCCGGCCCTTGACGAACATCCACCGCACGCCGCGCCGCTCGAGCCGCGTGCGGCCCGGCCCCGGCACGATGTCGCTGATACCCGCCGGCTCCACCTCCTCGACGTGCGCCATCGGGAGCCACAGCTCAGGCGTGAGCAGCGGCACCACGCCGTGGAAGTCCGGCCGCGTGACCCCGACGATGGTGTACGCCAGGCCGCGGAGCGTGAGCGTCTGCCCGACGGCCGACGGTGCGCCGCCGAACTCGTTCTGCCACATCCGGTGGGAGATGACCACCACGCGCGCGGCCCCCGGATCATCGTCCGAGGGCACGAGCAGGCGGCCAAGATGCGGCGCGATGCCGAAGAAGGCGAAGTGGTTGCCGGTGACGATCTGCCCGATGACCAGCCGCGACCGCTCGCCCAGCGCCAGCGGCGCGAACATCGGGCTGAAGGCCGTCATGTCCGAGAAGACGTCGTTCTGCGCCTGAAGATCCGCGAAGTCTGCATACGAGGACGTCGCGTACTCGTCGCCGTCCCCCCCCGCGGTGAACACGTCGACGAGCGTGTCGGGGTCGCTCACCGGCAACGGCTTGAACAGCAGCGTGTCCACCAGCGAAAACATCGCGGTGTTGACGCCGACACCGAGGCCGAGGGAGAGAATGGCGACGAGGGCGAAGCCCGGGCTCCGGGCCACCCAGCGGAGGGCGTAGCGGATGTCCTGAAACATGGATGGGTCCCGGCGTCTTAGACGATGGACGGGCCGGTAAGTTCGGACGCGGATGGCGCAGATCTCCGGGCAGGGACGCGCGACCAGCCGGCCTCCGCGCCTGCGGCTGTCAGCCGGCCCGGGTCCGTGTTCAATCGGTCCGCCGGAATCCTCTCCCGGTCCGTGCCATCAGCGCCCGGGCCATCCCCTGCGGCAGGATCCGGGAGAGCCACGCAATCCCACGGTTGACGCGGCCGGTGATGTGGACCGGTTCGCCCCGCATCACCGCGTCGTAGCCCTGCGCCGCCACCGCGGGTGCGTCCATCCACAGGACGGCCGGCATCCGGCTCATCTGCGCGCGCGTGCCGGTGACGTCGTGGAATTCGCTGTACGTGAACCCGGGACACAGCGCGGTCGTGTGGACACCCACGGCAGCACGCTCGGCGTGCAGCGCCTCGGAGAACCGGATGAGGAAGGCCTTGGTGGCCGCGTACAGCGTGTGCCCGGCCGGCGCCGGAAGGTGGCCCGCCAGTGAAGCCACGTTGATGATACGGCCCCAGCGCCGTTCGATCATTCCCGGCAGGAGGTGGTGCGTGAGCTCGCAGGCGGCGGTGACCATCACGCGCAGGAACCGCTCGTGCTCGTCCCAGGCAGGCCGGTCGAAGCGGCCCGGGAGCCCGTACCCCGCGTTGTTCACGAGCACGTCGACGTGCAGGCCCCGGGCGCGGAGGTCCGAAACGATGGCAGCCGGGGCCGCCGGATCCCCCAGGTCAGCCGCGATGACGTGCACGGCGACGCCGTGACGCTGCCCCAGCATCGCGGCCAGGTCCTCGAGCCGCTCCAGCCGTCGTGCGGTCAGCACCAGCCCGTATCCGCGCGCGGCCAGCAGCTCCGCAAAGGCCCGGCCGATGCCGGCCGAGGCGCCCGTCACCAGCGCCGTGCGCCCCTCCCCCTCGCCACTCATGGCCATCAGTATAGGTATGATGGACCGCATGCGCCCCCGGCCTGGAGGTTTCATGCGCACCATCCCCGCCCTGCTGCTGGTTGTGGCCTCGGTCACCCTCGTCGGCTGCATCAACAGCTCGACGCTCATCAGGATCAAGCCGGATGGCAGCGGCACGGTCGAACAGACCACGCTCGTCAACTCGGGTGCGATGAAGAAGATGATGCCGGGCATGACGGGGCCCGGGCAGGCATCGAATCCCGTGAACGAGGCCGACCTGAAGCGCACGGCCGAGCGGATGGGCAAAGGCGTGCGGCTCGTCTCGGCCGAGCCCGCCACGTCGGGCACCTTCGAGGGCGTGAAGGCCGTCTTCGCCTTCGATGACATCAACCAGGTGCAGGTGAGCCAGGACCCGGGCATGAGCGGGACGAGCACCGGCACCTTCTCGTCGGCGCCACCGCCGGTCGAGAACCCGGTGAAGTTCACGCTCGAGCGGAAGGGCGCGACATCGCTCCTGACCGTCCAGTTCCACGACAAGCCGGCCGGCACGGCGACGCCCGGGACACCGCAGGGCGGCCCGAACATGTCCGATCCCGCCGTCATGAACATGGTGAAGACCATGTTCGACGGGTTCAAAGTCGCCATCGACCTCGAGGTGATGGGATCCATCGTGAAGACCAATGCGGAGTACGTGAACGGCTCCCGCCTCACGCTGCTGGAGATGGACCTCGGGCTGCTGTTCGAGGACCAGGAGAAGCTCAAGGCCCTGCAGGGCAAGGTGGGCCCCGGCGCGTCGCTGTCGGAGGTGAAGCCCTACCTGAAGGACGTCAAGGGCATCAAGATCGATGGCCCGACGATCAACGTCGAGTTCAGGTAGTACGTCGGGAACCGGGAACCGGGAACCGGAAGAACGACGCCGGGAGTGAACCGCGTCGCGGAGGGGTCGCGTCGGGCGAGAAGCTGCCCGCGGGCCCTCCGGCGTGGGGCCCCACTGGCGCGGAGAAGCGCCGGCCCACCGTGAGCGACGCGAACGGCCCGCCAGCCCGAAGGGCTGGCCTCACGCGAAGCAGAGCACGCGTCCCTCCGTCGTGCCGATGACGAGTCGGCCGGACGCGAGGGCCGGCGAGCTGGTGAGGGCCGCACCCTCCTCGTGCTCCCACACCACCTTCCCGCTCGCGAGATCGATGGCGTAGAGGCGCCCGTCGCTCGATCCGACGAACGCGCGCGAGCCGGCAATCGCCGGCGACGAGTCGATCCGCGCGCGCGTCATCAGGGTCCACTTCGCCCGGCCCGTGGCGGCGTCCAGCGCGTGCAGCATCCGGTCGCGACCGCCCAGCACCACGGTCCCGTCGATGAACGCCGCGGACGAGTAGAACGGGAACCTCCGGTCGGGATGCTCGTAGCGCCATCTCACGGCCTTCCTGGCGAGATCCAGCGCAACGACCTGGTTGTCGAACGTCCCGAAGTACGCCACGTGGTCCACGATGCACACCGACGCGCCGGTGTAGCCGGTGGCCGACGTCTGCCACGCTTCCGTGCCGTCGGCGAGCCGGACCGCGTGGAACACCTCGTCACAGCCGGCGAAGTGCGCCACGCCGTTCACGACGCACGGCACGCCGTGCACGTAGTTGTCCGTGGCAAACGACCAGCGGAGCCTGCCGTCGGCGGCTCCGAGCGCGTAGAGCGATCCGTCGTACGACCCCATCAGCACGACGTCGCCCACCACCACGGGCGACGACTTGATCTCCGACTTCGTCGTGTAGGTCCAGGCGGGCTTCCCGTCGGCAACGTTCACCGCGTGGACGACGCCGTCGAGGTCGCCGATGAACACACGGCCACCGGCCACCGCCGGGGAGGACTCCCCGATGGACTCCCCGGCCTTGTATCGCCAGCGGAGCGTGCCATCCGCCAGGCCCAGCGCCAGCAGCTCGCCCGTGCCGGCGCCGATGTACACCGTGCCGTCCACGATGGCCGCGCTCGAGTCGATGGCCTCGCCGCCCTCCCAGGCCCACGCCAGCCTCGGCTGCGGCGCGATGGTCGTTGCCGACACGCCGGTGAGCGCGGGCGTCCCGCGGAAATGCGGCCACCGATCCGCCGGCGCCCGCGCGACACGAGCCGACTGCGCCCGGAGCCACGCAGGCGTGAGCCCAAGTCCAGCAAGCGCAGCGAGAAAATCCCGTCGGTGCATGGGTCAGTGATCACGAGGCACGAAGGACATCTCACGAAGATGACGAAGCGGACGTGGCGAGAACCTCAGAACCCCAGAACCTCAGAACCCCAGAACCCCAGAACCTCAGAACCTCAGAACCCGGTAGTCCTAGACCTTGATCACG
>CAUJDN010000009.1 GCA_963169195.1 Acidobacteriota bacterium
AGGCTCTTGATGCGCGCGTGCGCGTGCGGGCTGCGCAGCATGGCGGCGTGCACCAGGCCCGGGAGCGCGATGTCGTCGGTGAAGGTGCCGGTGCCGGTGAGCAGGCGCGGGTCCTCGCGCCGGCGGATGGCAGAGCCGAAGACGCGGGCGCTCACTTCGCACCTCCCATGGCTTCGGCTGCCGCCTGCACGGCGCGGACGATGTTCTGGTAGCCGGTGCAGCGGCAGAGGTTCCCCTCGAGGCCGTGTCGGATCTGCTCCGGCGTGGGGTTCGGGTTCTGGCGCAGCAGCTCGTGCGTGGCGAACACCATCCCAGGCGTGCAGAAGCCGCACTGCAGGCCGTGCTTGTTCCAGAACGCCTCCTGAATGGGGTGCAGCGTGCCGGGCGCGGCCAGGCCCTCGATGGTCGTGACCGTGGCTCCATCGGCCTGTGCCGTGAGGCAGGTGCACGCCTTGACGGCGACGCCGTCCACGAGCACCGTGCACGATCCGCACTGGCTGGTGTCGCAGCCCACCTTGGTGCCGGTGAGGCCGAGGGTGTCGCGGAGGAAATGGACGAGCAGCTGGCGTGCGTCCACTTCGTGGTCGTGCCGCTGACCGTTGACGGTCAGGGAAACAGCGACGTTCATGGGCGGTCTCCTTCGCGGGGTGTGCGCGCGGTCCCGGTGGACGGGGCGGTGCGCGAGGGTGCGCAGTATATCACCCGGAAAATCGGGTGCAGGGGGGGCAGGGTGCAAGGGTGCACGGGTGCCGCGGGGCCGGGTGCGCCACCCACTGACGCCGCTCCCACGGCCGGCCGATGACTCGGGGCGTCCGATCCCTCGGAGGCTCACCCCCATGGTTCGCAGAATTGCCCCGCTCTTCACCGCGCTTGCGGCTGCCGGGCTCTCGGCGCAGGCGCCGCCGGACGCCGCCACCGTTCTGCCCGTTACCCCGTCGTCCTCTACAAGATGGGCATCGGCTATTTCGAGCACCTGGGCTCGGTGAGCGGCAACGAGTCGCTTGCCGTGCAGTTCACGGGCGACCAGCCGGACGATGTGCTGAAGTCGCTGACGGCGGTGGACCTGGGGAACGGGCGGGTGGTCGGGATCAGCTACGACTCGCCGACCCCGGCCGAGCGGCGGCTCCAGGCGCTGCGCATGCCGCTCAGCGAGAAGGCGACTACGCTGCAGGTGCTGGACGCGCTCCGCGGATCGCGGGTGGAGGTCCGGACCGGCGCCGGGACCGTGGTGAGCGGACGCGTGCTGCACGTCGAGCGTCGCACGCGGGCGGCGGGCGAGCGGACGGAGGAACGCGACGAGCTCACGGTGATCACCGACGGCGGTGAGATCGCCACCGTCGAGATTGGCGGCGCGACGCGCGTCCGCATGGCCGACGCGGACCTGCGGCAGGACGTCGGCCGGTATCTCGACATCGCGGCACCGACGGGGATCGGAGCCCGAGGCGCGTGGTGCTGTCGACGGTGGGAACTGGCGCGCGGCAGATCCTGGTCAGCTACGTGGGCGAGGCCGCGGTGTGGAAGACGACATATCGCCTCATCTTCCCGACTGCCGCCGACCGCCAGCCGACGCTGCAGGGCTGGGCGGTCGTGGACAACATGAGCGCGGCGGACTGGAACAACGTGGAGCTGTCGCTGGTGGCGGGCGAGCCGCAGGCGTTCCGGCAGCCGCTGTCGGCGCCGCTCTTCGCGTCCCGTCCCATCGTGCCGCTCGCGGCGGGCGCGGGCCTGGCGCCGCAGACGCATGCGGCCGCGCTGGTGGGCGGGCTCGCGCGGATTGCGGGCACGGTGCGCGACGACAACCGCGCTGCGCTCCCGGGCGTCACGGTGACCGTCGTGGACCAGAGTGGTCGCGACGTCGGCCGCGTGGTGACCGACGGCAGCGGTCGATACGACCTCGGGGGGCTCACGCCCGGCGTCGTGTCGCTCAGGGCACAGATGCCCGGGTTCACGACCGCACAGGCTTCCTCGATCACGCTGCCTCCGGGTGGAACCGTGCAGCGCGACCTGACGCTGTCCGTGGGCGCTCTCCAGGAGGAGATCACGGTGGCCGGGAGATCACCAGCACCACGTCCCGGTGGAGCAGTGGCCGGCGGCGTTGGCATGGGCCTCAGGGCCGCTCCACCACCGCCATCGGCGGCGCTCGTCGAGCAGCGGATGCTGGAGCAGTCGATCGCCGCCAGCGGAGCGGAGCTTGGCGACCTGTTCGAGAACACGCTCACCGACCGGGTGAGCATCCGGCGCAACCAATCCGCGCTGGTGCCCATTCTGCAGGCGGCCGTCACCGCCGAACGCATCAGCCTGTGGAACGACGCGATGGGGGCGCGGCCCCGGCGCGCCGTGTGGTTGAGCAATACGAGCACGCTGACCCATCGGGACCATCTCGAACGACCAGGCACGGATTCGCGAGAACCTGTCCGCGTTGAAGGGCTCGTCCTCCGAGCGCCGGCTCGTGGAGCGCTACACGCGCCAGCTGGACGATCAGGAAACGCGGCTCGATACGCTGAAACAAGAGCGCGCCGCGCTGGCCGAGCGGCAGGCCCGTGTCGAGCGGGAACGCGACGAGCTGATCGCCGCGGTGACGCTCGACGTCACGCCCTGAGCCTTCTCACGGGAACACGACGAGCACGAAGCACTGCGGCGGCGACAGCCCGAAAGGGCGGGTCCCTTCGACCGGCCGTGTGACGCGCTCAGCGGAACCGCAGGTACCGCTCGCCCAACCGCTCGAACGCGCGACGGTCCGCGCCGAAGACGTCGGCGTCCATGGATTCGGCCGTTGCCACGATCCAGGCATCGTTCTCGCCCAGCCGGCGCCTCGAACGCCGCTGCAGCAGTGCACAGCGGCGCGCCTGAGCGAGGTGAAGGCCCACGATGCTGAATCGCTGCAGCGCGGCCAGCGCCGCAGCCTCGTCCGCCGCGCCCTCGAGCACTTCTTCGACAGTGACGACAGACACCGCGATCGGCCGCCCGCGGAGCGACGCCAGGAGCGCCCGCGCCGGCCCCACCTGCCGCGCCGCCGTCTCCCGCTCGAGCGCGATCAGGAACGAAGTGTCGAGCAGGGCGGGACGCTTCACGTCGTCCGCTGGCGAAGGCCCAGCCCCTTGCCTTCAGAGCTGTCGACCCACTCCGTGAGATCCTCGCCGGTCTCGATCGGTCCGGCGCGATCGATCAGCGCCCGAATCACCTCTGACTTGGGCACCTTCCGGCGCTTCGCCCATCGCGCGAGCCGCGCCGCGCGCTCCTTGTCCAGCTTCACGGTGACCGTCGGCATGGTAATACCATGATATTACCACGAGAGATTCGCTGTGCCGTGCTGGAGGCCGGCTCACTCCCGGACCGTGCCGGCGCCGTCTCCCTGGGTGCTCAAGTACAGCGGGTTGAACAGCAGCTTGAACGTGTTGTGCGGCTGGCCGCGCCAGTGCGGGCGGATGCCCATCACCACCGCCTGGCCCCGGCCCACCGGCACGCGCACCGCGGCCGCGCGGCCGGCGATGTAGCGCGACGCGCCCAGTTCCCAGCCGCTCACGAGCAGGTCCTGCCGCGGGAACTCCGCGTAGACGTCCACGGCGCGCTCGGCGCGCTTGCCGCCCTCGGCCGCCGCCGGCACCACCTGCAGCGCCTGCGAGTCCGAGAACATCGCCACGGCGCTTGCCTCCATGCCGGCCGCGAGCGGGTTCTCCGGCTTGGTCGTGATGCGCAGGAGCGACCCGGGAATGAAGAACTCGTTCGGGCGCGTGCCGCTCACGGCGTTGCGCAGCGGCAGCTCCAGCGCCCGGATGGCGAAGTCCACGGCCGCGTCCCAGGCGACCAGCCACCCGCCGCTCTCGACGAACCGCCTCACGTGTGCCGCTCCCTCCATCCCGATACCACCCGCGAACTCCGGTGGCATCGTCCCCGCCAGGTGCCCGTTGAGGATGGTGTCCTCCGATTCATCCGCGAAGAGCAGCACGTCGAACTTCGCCAGGTCGCCCGTCCGAACATCGTCGTTCGTGACCGTGGTGTACGGGAACTCGTACTGATCGAGGATCCACCGCGTCCACCCCTCGTCCATGTTGGCGCGGTGGCTCTTGTACAGCGCGATGCGGGGCGCGCGAATCGCGCGGGCACCGGACGGCGCCGCGTCGAGCGCCTTGAGGACGACGCCGAGCGCCTTGCCCTGCTCATCGACCGCGTCTCGCGACACGCCCTGCACGACGATGGTGTTGTCGGGCGCCCACGACGCCGTGGCGCCGGCCCTCAGCAGGCGGTTGAGCGCCTTCACGCCCATGTTCTGGTTGGGCGCCAGCGAGAACGCCGCCGTGCCGGCACCCTGCACGCCGCCCGGCGCCGGCGGGATCTCGTCCACCACGCGCGCAGGCAGCCCGAACGGCTCGGTCACGCGGTCGATCGTCACGCCCATCTGGTAGCTCAGCTCGTAGCCGGTCATGTCGTAGGGCGGGTCCGGCGGGCCGCCGGGATAGAGTCGCCGCTCGGGGAACTTCTTCGCCTCGATGAGGTCCACCACGTAGGGCCGGAACGACTGCGGGCCGATGACGTACGTCCCGGCCGGGTAGGACGTGCCGCCGGCGGTGAACGGCGCATCCGCCTGGCGGATCTCGATGTTCGCGATGCGGAAGGTGCGGAGGAACTCCACGGAGCGCGTGGGGTCGTGCTGCGCGGCCAGATCGACGACGTACGCGAAGGGCCCGCCCTGTGCCTTCTCGCCGCGCGCGATCTGACGCGTGCCCATCCGCCAGATGTTGTAGAGGAAATCCTCCTTCAACCGCGCCGCGTGGTCCAGTGTCGCGCGCGAGGCCGTGATCATGTACTCGACCGGCTTCCTGAGAGGCCAGCACCCGCCCAGCCACGGGTTCGTGTAGTTGACGCTCGGGATCTTCGCCGGCAGGTTCTTGTGCCGCTCGCCGAACGTCTCGGGGATCTCCTCCGGCGCGTAGCAGCGCGGCGTGGCATAGCGGTAGAGCGACGTCTCGGTGAGGAACCCCGCCATGTTGTGGAAGTCGGGCCCGCCCCGCATGCTGCCGTTCCACCAGATGTCGTACTGGATATGGCTGCTGTAGCCGGGCTTGTCCTCCTCGTCGAAGCGCTTCCGCATGGCCTCGCCGATCTGGTTGATGGTGCTCACGACCAGCGGATCGAGGTTCGGGTTCACCGGGTCCTTCATCGGCGGACCCCAGATGCGGCTCGGGAACGGGCCCGACTGGTGGTGGTTGTAGACGACCTGCGGGTACCACACCTTGTAGAGCTGCCGCGCCACGGCCTGCGTCTCGACCTGCGTGAACATCGCCCAGTCGCGGTTGTTGTCGTGGCCGATGTAGTGGTGATACAGCTCCGGTGGCGTCGTGGTCTCGAACGGCGTGCCGAGGTTCTTCGTGTACCAGTCGCGCACGATGTCCAGGCCGTCCGGGTTCATCGAGGGCATCAGGATCAGGATGGCGTTCTCACGGATGCGGCGCGCCTCGTCGTCCTCGGACGCGACCAGCCACCACGCCAGCTCCGGCGTGTGCTGCGCGCCGGCCACCTCGGTGGCGTGCAGGCCGCCGTCGATCCAGACGATGGCCTTGCCCTCTTTCGCCAGCGCTCGGGCTCTCGGCTCGTCCACGCCGCGGGCGATGGCGAGCTGCCGCGCGATCTCCTGGTACCGCGACCGGTTCTTGATGTTCGCCTCGCTCGAGATGGCCGCCAGGATCATCGGCCGCCCCAGCGTGCTCTTGCCGATCTCCTCCACGACGATGCGGTCGGAAGCGGCGTCGAGCCTGCGGAAGTAGTCCAGGATCTGCTCGTGGCTGGCGAGCTTGTAGTCGTCGCCGGGCGCGAAGCCGAAGACGTCCTTCGGCTCGGGGACGCGCGCGGCCGCGGCTGGCCGGGCGGGTGTCGAGGCGCGGCCCTGCGCGAGGAGGGCGGCGGCCGGCACGGCGAGCGTCGCGATCAGGATGAACAAGGAGAGCGGGCGGCGGGGCAGCAGGGGCATGGCGTCCTCCGGACTCCCCGAAGCCTACACCGGCCCGGGCAGCCGCGTCCCGAGAGGGTGCGCCACGCGAGGAGAAAGCGCTACAACACCCGACACTGCGGGAGGCGCTTCAGCCCCACAAACGAGGGTCACGGTGTGTTCACAGCCGCGCAGGTGGATTCCAGTACCCAGACCAGTTCGCAAGCGTGACGGCCGCTAGGAGCGTGTCCGAGTAATCGTTGGTGACATGTCGATGATTCCGCTGCGCGCCGGTGCGCCAAAAGGGCTACACTGCGGGCGATGGCCAAGACCTATCGCCCGTACGTGCCCGAGCAAGACCTTCTGCTGCCGCCGAGCCTGCGGGACTGGCTGCCGGAGCATCACTTGGCGTTCTTCGTCAGCGACCTGATCGATCACATGGATCTGT
>CAUJDN010000010.1 GCA_963169195.1 Acidobacteriota bacterium
CATGATCCACGCCGACCGCCCCATCGTCGAAATGACGAGGTCGTTCCGGTGCACGCGCAGGTCGGTCACCGGTGTCACCGGCAGGTTCATCTGCAGCGACTGCCAGTGCTTCCCGGCGTCGAACGAGACGAAGAAGCCGAATTCCGTGCCGGCGTAGAGCAGGCCGGGCTGCTTCGGATCCTCGCGCACCACGCGCGTGGGATAGTCGTCCGGCAGCCCGTTCTTTCCGTCCGTGAGCAGCGTCCACGTGGCGCCGTAGTCGTCCGTCCGGTAGATGTAGGGCTTCAGGTCGTGCTCGCGCATGAAGCGGTAGGCGGCGATGTAGGCCCGGCCGCGCGCGTGCGGCGAGTCCTCGACGGTCTGGATGCGTGCGCCCACCAGCCCGGGCGGCGTCACGTTCTTCCACGTCTTCCCGTTGTCGCGCGAGACGTGCACGGGGCCGTCGTTGGCGCCCACCCAGAGGACGCCGCGCTCGAGGCGCGACTCGACCATCGAGTAGATGGCGGAGTAGACCTCCTCGCCCGTCACGTCGCGCGTGATGGGGTTGCCGGACGGATATTGGTACTCCGGCTCGTGCGCCGTGAGGTCCGGGCTGATGATGTCCCACAGGATCCCCTCGTCCGTGGAGCGGTGCAGCACGTGCGAGGCCTGGTAGATGACGCGCGAGTCGTGCGGCGACACGTAGACGACGGTCTGCCGCGGGAAGCGGAACTTGATCTCGTCCGGGTCGTGCCCGTAGCGGTTCTGCGGGTACACCCAGTAGTGCTTCTCCTGCCCGGTGCGGACGTGGTAGCGGCCCACCTCGCCCTTGCACGCGCCCCACACCACCTGGCCGTCCGGCTTCGGCCAGATCTGGCCCGTCTCGCAGCCCGAGGCCTGCTGCCACGCCTGCGCGGGATGCTCGAAGCCCCACGACACCGGGGGGACGCTCGGGATGATGAGCGTGCTGTTGTCCTGCTGCGGCATGTAGAGGCGATAGGGCGTCTGCTCGTCCACCGACACCATGTAGTACTCGGCCGTCGGCTGGTTGAGGATGGACGACCAGCTCTGCCCGCCGTTCAGGCTGACGTTGGCGCCGCCGTCGTTCACCTGCAGGATGATGCGCGGGTGGTCCGGGTTGAACCACATGCCGTGGTTGTCGCCGTGCGGCGTCGGGACCGTGGTGAAGGTCTTGCCGCCGTCCACGCTCTTGTGGAGGCCGAGCTCGTTCACCCAGACCTCGTTCTCGTCCTTCGGGTTCACCGTGACGTAGTGGAAGTAGAAGGGTCGCGCGCGCAGGCGCTGGCTGTTGTTCACGAGCGTCCACGACTCGCCGGCATCGTTCGACCGGTAGAGCCCCCCCTTCGGCCCGAGCGCCTCGACCATCGCGTAGAGCACCTTCGGGTTGCTCCGGGCGATGTCGATGTCGATCTTGCCGATCAGGTCGTCCGGAAGACCGGCGGTGATCTTCTTCCACGTCTCACCGCCGTCGGTGGACTTGTAGATGCCGCCCTTGCCGGCCGGGCCGCCGCTGATGATGTCCCAGCCCTTGCGGACGCCGCGGTACATGGCCGCGTAGAGGATGTCGGGGTTCTCCCAGTCCACCTCGACGTCGCGCCCGCCGTGCTCGTTGTCCACGAACAGCGTCTTCTTCCACGTCCTCCCGCCGTCGGTGGTCTTGAAGATGCCGCGCTCGGCATTGGGGCCGAAGGGCGACCCGAGGGCCGCCAGCCACACCGTGTTGGGGCTGTACGGGTGGACCTTGATGCCGCCGATCTGCCCGGAGTCCTCGAGGCCCAGGGCCTGCCAGGTCCTGCCCGCGTCGAGCGACTTGTAGACGCCGCGGCCGATGATCACGTTCGAGCGGATGGCCGCGCTGCCCGTACCCACCCACACATGGTTGGGGTTGGACGGCGCCACGTCGATGGACCCGATCGAGCCGGTCCCGAGGGGGCTGCCATCGGTCATCGGCACCCACGTGATGCCGGCGTCTTCGCTCTTCCACACGCCGCCGCCGACGCCGCCGAAGTAGAAGGTGTGCGGCTGCTGGCGCACGCCGGAATAGGCGGTGACACGGCCGCCGCGCGTGGCGCCGACGAGGCGCCACTTCAGGTCGTCGAACGCGGCCGGTGGAACGATGACGTTGGGAGGGCCCTGCGCCGAGACGGTCGCCGCGCGATCGGGGCCACCGATGGCGGCATACGCCGAGACGAGGACGGTCAGGGTGATGACGCGGACCGCCAGGGAGCGGGTTTTCATACGCGAAACCTCATGCACGGATGGGACACGTCCGCGGGGACGCGGAATCGACGGGGAGAAGTATAGACGCAGATTCGGGCCGCAGACGCAGAGGCTTCGGATGACGCAGACGGCGCGGGTCGTGGCGGGCCCGGCCGCGCCCCAGGCTACCCGACCTCCCACATGTCGCCGGCGAAGAGGAGCGTGCGCAGGTCACCTTCGCCCTTCTTCTGTTTGACCTGCACCGCCTGCTCGGCGACCCGCTCGCCGAGCGTGGGCAGGCGCTCGGCCCGGAAGACGCCGATCGGCTCCGGGAACGACGGCCGGCCGAGCCGCGAGACCAGGTAGGCCAGCGACGCGTCGTGCTCGTCGTACAGGACGAGATCCTGCTCGGTGACCCCGTCCTGCCCCATGGTCACCACCTCGGGCGTCAGGCCGCGAAGGCGGATGCCCTGGTCGCGGCGCGCGCCGAAGACGAGCGGCCTGCCGTGCTCGACGACGAGCGTCGAGTCGTCCCGGGTTTCGCGGCGGGTCATCGGCTCGAAGGCATGGTCGTTGAAGATCGGGCAGTTCTGGTAGATCTCGACGAAGGCCGACCCCTGGTGCCGCGACGCCCGCGCCAGGATCTCGCCCAGGTGCTTCGCGTTCACGTCGACCGATCGCGCGACGAAGGTGGCCTCCGCGGCCAGGGCCAGCGACACGGGGTTGATCGGATGGTCGAGCGACCCGTAGGGCGTCGACTTGGTCGGCTTGCCGAGCTCGCTCGTCGGCGAGATCTGGCCCTTGGTCAGGCCGTAGATGCGGTTGTTGAAGAGCAGGATCTTGATGTCGGTGTTGCGCCGGAGCGCGTGCACGAAGTGGTTGCCGCCGATCGACAGCGCGTCGCCGTCGCCGGTGACGACCCAGACCTGCAGGTCGGGGTTGGCCAGCTTGAGGCCGGTTGCCACCGGCAGCGCGCGCCCGTGGATGGTGTGGAAGCCGAACGTGTTCATGTAGTACGGGAACCGGCTCGAGCAGCCGATGCCCGACACGATCACCAGCTTGTGCTTCTCCACGCCGGCGTGCGCGAAGGCCTGCTGCACGGCGCTCAGGACCGCGTAGTCGCCGCACCCGGGGCACCAGCGCACCTGCTGGTCGGTCTGGAAATCGGCCTTCGTCAGCGGTGTCGCGGCCATCCTAGCGGCCCTCCTTCTCGATGGCGTCGACGAGCTCGGCGACCTGGAACGGCCGGCCCTGCACCTTGTTCACGCCCCGCGCGTCGACGAGGTACCGGGCGCGCAACAGCAGCAGCAGCTGCCCGAGGTTCAGCTCGGGCACGAGCACGCGCGGGAAGCGCGCGAGGATCTCGCCCAGGTTCGACGGGAACGGGTTGAGGTGGCGCAGGTGCGCCCGGGCCACCTTGACGCCGCGGCGCTGGCAGTCCTCGACCGCGGCGCGGATGGCGCCGTAGGTCGATCCCCAGCCGATGACGAGCGTCGTGGCGTCGGCGGGGCCGTGGACGGCCAGCGGCGGGATGTCCTGCGCGATGCGCGCGACCTTGGCCGCGCGGACGCGGCACATGAAGTCGTGATTCTCCGGGTCGTAGCTGATGTTGCCGTGGACGTGCCCCTTCTCGATGCCGCCCACGCGGTGCTCGAGCCCGGGCGTGCCCGGCAGCGTCCACTCGCGCGCCAGCGTGACCTCGTCTCGCCGGTACGGCGCAAAGTCGACAGGGTCGGTCCGGAAGGCCACGGGAATCCGCGGGAGCCGATCGGGATCGGGGATCCGCCACGGCTCCGCGCCGTTGGCGAGGTAGCCGTCCGAGAGGACGAACACGGGGCACATGTACCGGATCGCGAGGCGACAGGCCTCGATGGCGGTGTCGAAGCCGTCGGCGGGCGAGCACGGCGCCAGCACGGCCACGGGCGACTCGGAGTTGCGCCCGAACATGGCCTGGAGCAGATCGGCCTGTTCGGTCTTCGTCGGCAGGCCCGTCGCCGGGCCGCCGCGCTGGACGTCGATGACGACGAGCGGCAGCTCGACCATGACCGCCAGGTTGATGGCCTCGCTCTTGAGCGCGACGCCCGGCCCGCTGGTGCCGGTGACACCGAGGGCGCCTCCGTAGGCCGCACCGATGGTCGCCGCCACCGCCGCAATCTCGTCCTCGGCCTGGAACGTCGTCACGTCGAAGTTCCGGTGGCCGGCCAGCTCGTGCAGGATGTCGGAGGCCGGCGTGATCGGGTAGCTGCCGTAGAAGAGCGGCCGGCCCGACAGCCGGGAGGCGGCCACGAGCCCGAGGGCGATGGCCGCGTTGCCCGAGATGTTGCGGTAGGTGCCCGGCGCGTAGGTCGCCGGTGGCACCGTGAACTGCGACCGGAAGAGCTCGGCCGCATCGGCGTAGGCGTACCCCGCCTCGAGGGCCAGGTGCGCCGCCTCGACGATCGGGTTGTCGGCGGTCGACTTCTTCGCGAACTCTCGCTCGATGGCCTTCCGCGTCGTGGCGAGCGGCCGATCGTAGAGCCAGTAGAGGAGGCCGAGCGCGAAGAAGTTCTTGTTGCGCTCCTTCTTCTGCCGGTCCTTCTCGGCGAAGCGGATCGACTCGAGGGCCTTCAGCGTGAGCGCGGTGATGGGCAGCCTGAAGGCCTGGCACCGGTCGAGCGTGCCGTCCTCGAGCGGGTTGGCTGCATAGCCGGCCTTCTTGAGGTCGACCTCGCCGAAGGCGTCGGTGTTGACGATCACCACGCCGTTGTCGGGCAGGTCGGGCAAATTGACCTTGAGCGCGGCCGGGTTCAGCGCGACCAGCACGTCCGGACGGTCGCCAGGGGTGTGGATGTCGCTCGAGGCGAACTGGATCTGGAACCCGGACACGCCGGGCAGCGAGCCCGCGGGCGCGCGGATCTCGGCCGGGTAGTCGGGGAAGGTCGCCAGGTCGTTGCCGAGGACGGCGGCAGTGTTGGTGAAGTGCGTGCCGGTCACCTGCATGCCGTCGCCGGAGTCGCCGGCGAAGCGGATGGTGACACGCTCCCGTGTTTCCCGCACGCGTGGGGGCGCGGCGGGGCTGGCGGCGGAAGGGGTCATGCCCTCACTATAGCGCGGCGCCGCGGGGCCCGATCCGGTGTCAGGCCCGTCGACGAGGAGCGGCGCGGATCGTTCCCGGGTGCCACGATCGCGCCCGCTCAGTATCCAGTGCGCTCGGGGTGGACCTTCCGCAACAGCGCCTGGAAACGCGGGTCATCGCGGAGCGGATCGAGTTCCGGCTGGACCTTCAGCCAGACCATCCAGAAGTCCCGGGCCGTGTAGGCCTCCTGCATGCGTGCCAGTGCGGACTCCGTCTCGCCAATCGCCGCGTACGCCATGGCCAGCCCGACGAGCCACTCGTTCTGGTGCGTGCGCAACTGTTCGCAGGCCGAGAGCCGGTGTCTCGCGTCGTCCACGAGCCCTGCGCTCGCAGCGGCGAGGGCCGCGATGACTTCACCGACGGTTCCATAGAGAGCCGCGCACCTGCGCCCCGCCTCGGCGGCCTCGGCATGCCTCTCCAGTTGCGCCAGGCTCAGCGCGAGCATCCCGTGCGCCATCGGCAACTCCGGATTCAGCGCGATTTGCCGCCCGAAGATCTCCGCCGCCTGGGCGAACGCGCGTGCCCGGTGGGCGCAGAGACCCGCATTCGCCAGGATGAAATACGACAGCGGATCGAGCGACAGCGCCACCTCGAATTCCCGTGCCGACTCGCGGTGCCGCCCGGTGGCCGCCAGCAGGTTGCCGTACGCCTCGTGCGCGACTGCCGAGTTGGGATTCACCTCGACAGCGCGCCGCAGCGTGCGCTCTGCGCCCTCGAAATCATGGTCGAACTGCATCGCAAGGTAGCCGGTCCAGGCCATCGCGTCGCCGAGCGTCGGATCGAGTTCGAGTGCCCGGCGCAGCGAGTCCTCTGCTTGAACCGCATGACGGACGTGCGCGAGACGACCTTGAGCGCCGAGATCTTCGAGAGCTGCGTGATGATGTCCTCGGTGATGCCGTCGCTGAAGAAGTCGTCTTCCGTCCCTTGGCTGAGGTTGGCGAACGGAAGGA
>CAUJDN010000011.1 GCA_963169195.1 Acidobacteriota bacterium
GGTGAGCCGCTCAGCCAGTCCGCTCAATGGTAATGTTGCCCCATGCGTCTGGCGGTCCTGCTGGCAGCCCTTGGGGCATGCACCTCACCTGCGGCGGCGCAGACCGCCACGCCGGCCGCCGGGGTGCCGCTCGATGTCGCCACCCGGCGCGCGGCGGTCATCGCCGACCTGCGCTACGACCTGTCGCTGGTGGTCCCGAAGGCCCTGTCCGACCCCGTCACCGGAACGACGACCATCTCGTTCGATCTGAAGGACAATACCGAGCCGCTGGTACTCGACTTCGAGACGAGCCGCGATCACGTGAAGTCGGTGAAGGCCAACGGTACCGCCACGCCCTTCGACTACGTCAACGGCCACATCGTCATCCCCACCACGGCGATGAAGGTCGGCCGCAACGCGATTGAGATGGGCTTCACCGCCGGGAACGACCCGCTGAACCGGAGCGCGGACGTTCTCTACGCGCTGTTCGTGCCGGCGCGGGCGCGGCAGGCGATTCCGGTGTTCGATCAGCCCGACCTGAAGGCGCGATGGACGCTGCGGCTGGACGTTCCGGCGGCATGGCACGCCGTCAGCAACGGGGCCGACGTCGAGGCCGGAGGCCCCGCCGGCGGCCACGGCGGCGCGCCCCCGCCGGATGTTGGGGCGTCCCGACGGATTCGGTTTGCCGAAACCGAACCGCTCTCCACTTACCTCTTCTCCTTCGTCGTCGGCGACTTCACGGTGGAGACCGCCGAGCGCCGGGGCCGCACGTTTCGCATGTTCCACCGCGAGACCGATGCCACCAAGGTGGTGCGGAACCGGGAGGCGATCTTCGACCTCCATGCCTCCGCGCTCGAGTACATGGAGCGCTACACGGGCATCCCCTACGCGTTCGGCAAGTTCGACTTCATCCTCATCCCGGCGTTCCAGTTCGGCGGCATGGAGCACGCCGGCAAGATCCTCTACAACGCGTCCGGGCTGATGCTGGACGAGTCGGCCACGCAGAACCAGTTGCTCGGGCGCGCGTCGGTCATCGCGCACGAGACGGCGCACATGTGGTTCGGGGATCTCGTGACGATGCGCTGGTTCAACGACGTGTGGATGAAGGAGGTCTTCGCCAACTTCATGGCGGCGAAGATCGTGAACCCTTCGTTCCCCGAGGTGAACCACGACCTGCGGTTCCTGCTGGCGCACTACCCGGCGGCGTACGAGGTGGACCGCACGCCCGGCGCCAACTCCATCCGCCAGGTGCTCGAGAACCTGAGCGAAGCGGGACAGATGTACGGGGCCATCATCTACCAGAAGGCGCCGGTCGTGATGCGGCACCTCGAGGCGCTGCTCGGCGAGGAGTCGTTCCGCGACGGCCTGCGGGAATACCTCGGCGCGCACAGGTTCGGCAACGCCACGTGGACCGATCTCATCGACGTGCTCGACCGCCGCACGCCCGTGGACCTGCAGGCGTGGAGCCGGGTGTGGGTGGAACAGCCGGGACGCCCCACGGTCACCACCGAGCTGTCGGTCAGCGACGGGCGCATCACCCGCCTGGCATTCCGCCAGCGCGACACGTGGAACCGCGGGCGCGTCTGGCCGCAGCAGTTCCGCGTCACGATCGGCGACGCCACCGGGGGCACAACGGCGATGAGGGTGGCGCTCGACGGCGCCGGGGTCGAGGTGACGGAGGCCGTGGGGCTGCCCACCCCGGCCTTCGTGCTGCCGAACGGGGAGGGCTGGGCCTACGGCGCCTTCGAGCTGGACGAGACGTCGCTGGCGTTCCTCTCGCGGTCGCTGCCGATCATCAAGGACCCGCTCACCCGCGGCAGCGCATGGGTCACGCTGTGGGATGCACTGCTCGACGGGCGCCTCGCGCCCGTGGCCTTCATGGACCTGGCCGTCGAGGCCCTCCCCGCGGAAACCGACGAGCAGTTGACCGCGCGCGTGCTGAACTATGCGGGCCGCGCCTGGTGGCGCTTCCTCCCGGCCGAGACTCGGGCCGTGCGCGCGGCGTCCTTCGAGAGGCTGCTCGTGGACGGCCTCGGACGCGCGAACACCGCCAGCCAGAAGGCGGCGTGGTTCGGCGCCCTCCGGAACGTGGCCCTCACGGCGCCGACCGTGGAGTGGCTGCGCCGCGTGTGGGCGAAGAAGGACGTGATTCAGCGGCTGCCGCTGGCCGAGGCGGACTACACGGCCCTGGCGCTGGAGCTGGCCGTCCGCGAGGTGGACGGCTGGCGCGACATCCTCGCCGGGCAGCTCACCCGCATCGAGAACCCGGATCGCAAGGGACGCTTCCAGTTCGTGATGCCCGCGCTCTCCGCGGACCCCGGGGAGCGCGACGCCTGGTTCCGGTCGCTGGCGGACGTGAAGAACCGCCGCCGCGAGCCCTGGGTGCTGGAGGGGCTCGACTACCTGCACCATCCCCTGCGCGCGCGGGCCTCGGCCGGCTACGTCACGCCCAGCCTCGAGATGCTGTGGGAGATCCAGAAGACGGGCGATATCTTCTTCCCCAAGCGCTGGCTGGACGCGACGCTGGGTGGCCACCGCTCGCCCGAGGTGGCGGCCATGGTGCGCGCGTTCCTGGCCGGGCTGCCCGGGAACTACCCGGAGCGGCTGAAGAACATCACGCTGCAGTCGGCGGACGAGCTGTTCCGGGTGGAGGCGGCGGGCCGGCGGTAGGGACAAGGGTTCTGGGGTTCTGGGGTTCTGGGGTTCTGGGGTTCTGAGGTTCTGGGGTTCGCAGGGTTCTCAGGGTTCTCAGGGTTCGCGGTTCCGTGTAATCTGCCCGGCATGTTCCGCACCCTCGTCAGCACCGTCTGCATCGTGGCGGCAACCGCGTCCGTGGCCGCACAGTCCACCCAGCCGGCGGCGGAGATTACGCTGAAAGCGGGCGCCATCGTCAACGGCGACGGCCGCGTCCTGCCTGGCAACACCGTGACCGTCCGGGACGGTCGCATCGTCCGCGTCGGCGGGCCGGACGCGCCGGCCACGATCGATCTCGGCA
>CAUJDN010000012.1 GCA_963169195.1 Acidobacteriota bacterium
CGGTCTACCTCGTCGCCCTCGTGGAGATCGAGGAAGCGCTTGCCCCTGCATTCATCGTCGAGGAACTCGACGACGGCCGCTACACCGTGCTCGTGCCCTCGGTGCCGACCCCGGCGGCCGGTTCGCTGCTCATCGTCGCGCGCGATCGCGTGCACCCGCTCGATACTCCGCTGACGCAGGCGGTCAAGGTGATCTCGCACTGGGGCGTCGGCGCCGGCGTGCTGGCGCGTGGGGTGTCGGTTGGAACCGGTGCCCTCCGCGGTAGTCCGTGACGTGGGCGATCGGCTACATTTCAATACCCGGTTCCGCCCCCCCCGGGGGCTGGCAGCCGGGCCGACGGCACGGTGACGCTGATCGACACCGGCGCGAGTGGTGCGATCGACACGGCGACGCTGAACAAGCCGATCGTCGCCTTCGTCGTCGGCCAGAAGGGGCTGATGGCCGGGATTTCCCTCGACGGCTCGAAGATCACCCGTCTCGAGAGATAAGAGCGGGCCAGGGCGCCGGAACTGCGGGTCAGCGCGCGCGCCAGGCCGCGAAGTCCGGGTCCGGCTGCCAGCCGGCAGGTGGCGTGGCCGTCGGCGGCACGCCCTTGTAGTTCTCCGGCCCGAGGTTCAGCGAGGAGACGTCCATCACCCAGGAATGAAGGGCATGGCTGCCCGGTTCGCTGCGGGTGAACACCATCTTCCTGCCGTCCGGGGAGAAAGCTCCCATGCCGTCCCAGCCGGGGTTCCAGGTGAGCCGCACCGGCTCGCCCCCGGCCATGTCGGCGAGGAACAGTTCCCAGTTGCCGCGTTCGAGGATACGCACGACGAGAAAGTGCCGCCCGTCTGGCGCCGGGAACGGCGCCCAGTTGGTGTCTTGGGTGAAGGTGCGGGGCTGGACGTTGCGATCGGCGCCGACGATCTTCATCGAGAAGATGTTCATCGGTGTCTGGCTGCGGGTGCCATTGCGGGCGTCGAGTTCCTCCAGACGTTTTTTCTCGCTGTTCTTCCATGCCCGGAAGATGACGGTCTCGCTGTCGGGCATGAAGTAGGCTTCGCCTTCCTGCCAGTCCGCGGTGAACGTGAGCCGGGTCTGCTCCGTCCCGTCCACCTTCATGCGCCAGAGGTCCGCGTTGCCGTCGATCTGCCGGCCGAACACGATCCACTTCCCGTCGGGCGAGACCGTAGCCTCGGCGTCGTACCACCGGTTGTCGGTCAGGCGCCTGACATTTCCGCCGTCCAGGTCCGATACGTAGAGCTCGGCGCCCTGCGGGTAGTCGGCGTCATCCGACCAGTTGCCGGGTGGCAGGTCGTCGAGGTGGTCGCGGGTGGAAGTCCACAGCAGGCGCTTGCCGTCGGGGAAAAACCAGGAACATGCGTCCTGGCCGCGATCGTTGATCCGGCGGATGTCCTGGCCCCTGTCGGTGAAGGTGTAGGTCAGCGCACCGCCGACCTTGTCCTTCCCGGGCTGCTGGGCGTCCGCATCCTTGACCTGGGCGATGAGGTGCACGCCGTCGGGGCCGTAATAGGCCTCGCCGCTCTCGGGCAGGTTGGGGATGCGGTAGAGCGGCAGTTCCCGGCTGGCGCCCGCCTCGGCCGCGCACCACGCGGCACCAGGACCGATGGCCAGGAGAGTGGCGGCTGCGATGGTCACCCGGTTCAGCGGAAATATCCTGCGCATCGACGTCTCCCCGAATGCGTGCCGCGTCTGCCGGCACGTCACGCGGCACGGTTGATCAGGCATCAGGCAAGGGCGCTCGGTACCCACATCATATGTCACGCGACCGGTGGGTGGCGCAGATGCAGCGCCAGGGTGCGGGTCCCGGCACCCGGGGCAGGCGGACACCGCCCGCTACTTTGCATCGCGCGCGGCTGCGATTAGGATGGCCGGCCCAAATCGTCAAACCGTCGAGTACCGGCCCCACCATGCCCATCCGCTGCGGAATCGTCGGCCTGCCCAACGTGGGCAAGTCGACCCTGTTCAACGCCCTGACGGCGGCCGGCATCGCGGCCGAGAACTATCCGTTCTGCACCATCGACCCGAACGTCGGTGTCGTGGCGGTGCCCGACCCGCGGCTGCAGCAGCTCGCTGCCATCGTGCACCCGCAGAAGATCCTGCCGACGACGGTGGAGTTCGTCGACATCGCCGGCCTGGTCGAGGGTGCCTCGAAGGGGGAGGGACTCGGCAACCAGTTCCTCGCCAACATCCGCGAGACTCACGCCATCGCCCACGTGGTGCGCTGCTTCGAGAACCCGGACGTGGTGCACGTCGCCGGGCGCGTCGACCCGGTGCACGACATCGAGGTCATCAACACCGAGCTCATGCTCGCCGATCTCGCGGCCGTCGAGAAAGCGGTCGATCGCGCCGAGAAGCAGGCGAAGACCGGGAAGAAGGACGACGTCGCGCGTCGTGACGCCATGATCCGCCTGCGCGATCACCTCGGCGCGGGCCGCCCGGCGCGTACCTTCGACATGCCCGAGGAACACCGCGCCGCGATGCAGGAGTGCTTCCTGCTCTCGGCCAAGCCGGTCATGTACGTCGCCAACGTCGACGAGCAGGGGCTCGCCGGCAATGCGTTCGTCGAAGCCGTGAGGACCTTCGCGCAGGGCGAAGGGGCGGAGGTGGTCGTGGTGTGTGCGGCGATCGAGGCCGAGATCGCCCAGCTCGAGGAAGCCGACAAGCAGGCTTTCCTCGATGATCTCGGTCTGGAGGAACCGGGCCTGGACCGCGTGATCCGCGCCGGCTACCGCCTGCTCGGGCTGCAGACCTTCTTCACCGCGGGCGAGAAGGAAGTGCGCGCCTGGACCGTGCGCCGCGGTGCCACCGCACCGCAGGCGGCCGGCGAGATCCACACGGATTTCGAGAAGGGCTTCATCCGCGCCGAGGTGATCGCTTTCGACGATTACCTGCGCGGGCGCGGCGAGCAGGGCGCGAAGGAAGCCGGCCGGCTGCGGCTCGAGGGCAAGGAGTACGTCGTCCAGGAGGGCGACGTGATGCACTTCCGGTTCAACGTCTGAGGATGTCGCGACTCGCGTCGCTCCTACAGGAGGATGTCGCGACTGGCGTCGCTCCTACAGGGGGATGTCGCGACTCGCGTCGCTCCCACAGGAATCGGAGAGTGTCGCGACTGGCGTCGCTCCCACAGGAATTCTCTGCTGTAGGAGCG
>CAUJDN010000013.1 GCA_963169195.1 Acidobacteriota bacterium
CCCTGCCGCTCCAGCCACCCCGGGTCTTCCCCCCCGCCGTGGCTCGCACCCTCGTTGAGCGAACCCTCGTGCTTCGAACACTCGTGCTTCGAACCCTCGTGCTTCGAACCCTCGTGCTTCGAACCCTCGTGCTGTACACTGTCGTGCCTATGTCCTCCGAGGAGATGCGCCCCGCCCGCTTGTGGCGCCAGATGCCTGTCGAACAGCGCGTGGCGGCCGCCACCGCCTTCTGGCAGGACGAGCAGGCGGCGCTCGAGCACGCCGAAGCCGTGGCCCTCATCGCACGCCAGCTCAAGTTCCGTCCGAAGAGCGTGCTGGCGCTGGGCGTGGAGAAGAAGGCGAAGCACCTGGCGGGTATGGCGCAGGTCTCCGACGTGCTGGCCGCGCGTCTGCTGGTGACCTATCACCTCGAGCACCAGCGGCCGATGATGGGTGCGTTCCTCGACGCACTGGGGATCGCGCACGAGGACGGCCTCATCAAGGACGAGTCACCGCGGGCTCCGGACGAGGCGACGCTCGATAGGGGCGTCGCCGCGCTGGCGGCGGCCTATCCGAAGGCCGACGTTGCCCGGTATTTCTGGACCCTGCTCTGGCAGGATCCGGACACGTGGGGCGGCCTGAAAGACCGCTCGGAACTGGAGGCTCGCTGAGTCAGGCGCGCACTGAAGGGCCAGTGCTCTCGTTCACTTCTGGCCCTCAGCCTCTGCCGTCCGTCTTCCACGACCAGCGCGGTTCCCCTTGGCACCCTTCGAGAAGCACCTCTTCATCTGCTGCAATCAGCGCCCCGCGGGACATCCGCGAGGCTGCTGCGACCCGTCCGCCAGCGAGGCCCTCCAGAAGGCCTTCAAGAAGGCGCTCGCCGAGCGCGGCCTGGCGCGCCGCATCCGCGCGAACCGGTCGGGATGCCTCGATCAATGCGAGCACGGCCCCACGGTGGTGGTCTATCCCGACGCCGTCTGGTACGGTGGGGTCACCGAGGGCGACATCCCCGAGATTGTCGACCGGCACCTGGTCGGCGGCGAGCCGGTCGGACGCCTGCGCCTCGCGGACGCCTGCGTGAACACCGCCACGTGCACCCACAAGCCCCGGAGCTGATGGATGGAAGGGCTCTTCACTCCCGACGCGCTCATCGCCCTGGTCACGCTCACGGTCCTCGAGGTCGTGCTCGGGGTGGACAACGTCATCTTCATCTCCATCCTGGCCGGGAAGCTGCCGGCGGATCAGCAAGATCGTGCCCGCCGGGTGGGATTGATGGCGGCCATGCTGATGCGCATCGCGCTGCTGTTCTCGCTGGCGTGGGTCGTACGGCTGACCGCGCCGCTCGTCACGATGCTCGAGCAGGAGATCTCCGGCCGCGACCTCATCCTCCTCGGCGGAGGGCTCTTCCTCCTCGCCAAGGCCACGCACGAGATTCACGACAAGCTGGAAGGCGAAGAAGGGCGCGTCTCCACTCGCGTGGCGCCGTCCTTCGGCGCCGTCATCGGGCAGATCATGCTGCTCGACATCGTGTTCTCGCTCGATTCGGTGATCACGGCGGTCGGCATGGCGAACCAGCTCTGGGTGATGATCGCGGCGGTCATCGTCGCAGTGGGGATCATGCTGGTGTCAGCGGCCGCCATCAGTGACTTCGTGCACCGGCACCCCACCGTGAAGGTGCTGGCGCTCAGTTTCCTCCTGCTCATCGGCGTGTCGCTCGTGGCCGAGGGGCTCGACCATCACATCCCGAAGGGCTACATCTACTTCGCGATGGCGTTCTCCGTGTTCGTGGAGATGATCAACCTGCGCGCCGCCCGGAAGCGGAAGCCGCAGCCGGTGGAATTGCACCAGCCGTACTGATTGGGTCGGGAGTCGGACCCCGGGAGCAGCACGGGCGAGAACCTCAGAATCGCCGAACCTCAGAACCTCAGAACCTCAGAACCTCAGAACCTCAGAACCTCAGAACCTCAGAACCTCAGAACCTCAGAACCCGAGAACCTCAGATCCTCGCTCTGACCCACGCCGCGATCGCGTCCTGCACCTCCGCGTGGACAGCCTCCTGGTCGCGGCCGCTCGACTTGAGCACGCCGAACGAATGGTCGCCGCCGGCGACGGGGTGGATATCGATGGGCGGTGCGACGCCGCCGGTGAAGACGGCTTCGCGGACCTCATCCGGGTCGCCGAACGCGTCGCGCGTGCCCTGGACGATGAGCGTTGGCACCCGCAGCCGCTTCAGGTGCGAGACGCGGTCGCCCTTGCTCCGGCCCCCCGGCGGCGCGAGTGGATATCCCAGGACGACGACGCCTGAGACTGGCGAGAGGCCCTCCGGCCAGCGCTCGGCGTCGGCTGCCAGGTGCGTCGCGATACGCCCGCCCATCGACTTGCCTCCGATGAACAGCCGTGACCCGTGGGCCTGGCGATGGGCCAGCGCGCCGGCGATGACCCGCCGGAAGGTTTCCTCGAGCACGGCGGCCCGGTCGGGTGTCTTGCGGCCGCGCTCCATGTAGCCGAAGTTGAAGGTCACGACATCGATCCCACGGCCGGCGAGCGCGCGCGCATAGGCGGTCAGGAACGGGCTGACGTGCCCGGCGCCGGCCCCGTGCGCCAGCACGAGTACGGCGTCAAGACGCGCGCCACCCGAGGCGGCGTAGAGCGCTGCCCCGGTGCTGGGGGGATCCCCGTCGAGCGGGACCGGAAAGGACAAGGGACTCATCGCATGCCTGCCATCGACCCTGTAGTACTATCAGCGGTTACGGGATCGCTGCGTCGTTGTCTCTGTTTGTCACTTGCTCGCTTGAGGTGCTCGTGCGTCGCTGGATCTATTCTGCCTGTCTTGCCGCCTTTTTGCTCCTGGGGGGGGCCCCTGGCCCCCTCTTCGCGCAGTCCGTGCAACTGACCCCCGCCACCGGTGGAGCGGACCGCCCGGCGGCGCGGGCGGTTCGGGTGGCCGAAGGCCCGACGCTGGACGGGGAGGTGCTGAACGATCCCGTCTGGTTGCAGGGCGCTGCGATTGACGGCTTCCGGCAGTACCAGCCCTTCGAAGGGCAGCCGGTGTCGGAGCGGACCGAGGTCCGGATGATCTTCACGCGCGACACGCTCTACGTGGGCGTCGTCTGCTACGACAGCGATCCGGACGGGATCATTGTCACCGACTCGCGGCGTGACAGCTCGCTCGACAACACCGACAGCTTCCGGATGATTTTCGACACGTTCCGCGACGTCCAGAACGGGTTCGTGTTCGGGACCAACCCGGCCGGCGTCGAGTACGACGGTCAGGTAACCAACGAGGGGCAGGGCGGCGGCGGGCTGGGCGGCGGCAACCAGCAGTCGGGATCTGGCGGCGGCTTCAACCTGAACTGGGACGGCGCCTGGGAGGTGCGGACGAGGATGACCGACCTCGGCTGGATGGCCGAGTTCGCGATTCCGTTCAAGACCCTCCGCTATCCGGCCGGCAGCGACCAGGTGTGGGGCGTCAACTTCCAGCGGAATATCCGCAGGAAGAACGAGGAAGCCTTCTGGGCGCCGATTCCGCGCCAGTTCAACCTCTTCCGGGTCTCGATCGCGGGCACGGTGTCCGGGCTCGAGCCTCCGGTGTTCCGCAACTTCAAGCTGATTCCGTACCTCCTCGGCGAGGCGCGCCAGAGCGGCGTGGACCCCGTCGACGGGGTGACGCTGGGCGACACCGGCATCGACGCGAAATACAACATCACACCGAGCCTGACGCTCGACGCGACGTACAACACCGATTTCGCGCAGGTCGAGGTGGACGATCAGCAGGTCAACCTCGATCGGTTCAACCTGTTTTTCCCCGAGAAGCGGCCGTTCTTCCTGGAGAACGCCGGGTTCTTCTCGGTCGGCAACCAGGGCGAGGTGGATCTCTTCTTCAGCCGCCGCATTGGTCTCAACGCCGCCGGCGAGGCGATTCCCATCATCGGCGGCGGCCGCGTGTCGGGGAAGGTCGGTCTGTGGAACGTCGGCCTGCTCAACATGCAGACCGAGGAGATCGGGCGGACGGCGTCGAACAACTTCGGCGTGGTCCGCATCAGCCGGGAACTGCCGAATCGCTCCGCCGTCGGCGGCCTGTTCGTCAACCGTGCGGGCGTGGGCGACCTCGCCCTCGAGAGCGACTACAACCGGACCTACGCCGTCGACGGCAAGTGGGGCATCGGGCGCAACTCGCTCGTCTCCGGCTTCGTGGCCCGCACCGAGACGCCCGGCATTACCGGCGACGATTACGCGTTCAACCTGCGGGCGCGCGTGCTCTACCCAAAGTGGGACGTCGACGCCGGCTACCAGGAGGTGGGCGGCCAGTTCAATCCCGAGGTCGGCTTCCTGACGCGGCGCGGCTATCGCAAACCGGACGTGCGGCTGATGACACGGTTCCGGCCGAAGAACTTCCTGCGGCTGCAGGAGGTGCGCCCTCATGCCACCTACCGCGGGTTCTGGGGGTTCGACGGCTTCCAGGAGACCGGCTACGCCCACCTCGACAACCACTGGCAGTTCCGGGACAGCTCCGAGGTCCACACCGGGATGAACATCACCCGGGAGGGCGTGCGGGTGCCCTTCGAGATCTTTCCGGGTATCTTCGTGCCGCCCGGCACCTACGACAACGCCGAGGCACAGCTGGTCTACATGACCAATCAGGGCGCCCCGGTGAGCTTCAATCTCCAGACCTTCATCGGCGGCTTCTTCTCGGGGGACCGGGTCACGCTCAACCCGACATTCCGGCTGCGGCCCTCCGAGATCTTCCAGATGGAAGTGGCCTACTCGCGCAACGACATCCGGCTGCCCCAGGGCGAGTTCGTCACCAACCTGATTCGGACTCGGGTGTCCTATTCGTTCAACCCGCGCGTGTTCATCCAGTCGCTGGTGCAGTACAACGACCGCGCCGACATCTGGTCGATGAACCTCCGCTTCGGCTGGCTCCAGGCCGCCAACACCGGCCTGTTCATCGTCTACAACGACAGCCGCGGGCTCTACGACCTGTTCCCCGATCGCCCCGAGCGCACCGATCGCTCCCTCACGGTGAAGTTCTCGCGGATGTTCGACGTGCTGCGGTAGAAGCCCGGGGCTCGACCTCCGGGGGGCACGCCCGGCACGACGACCGCTCAGGGGACGGCGGGGAGTCCTGTCTCTCGCTCCTCACTCTCTACGTCGCCCTTCTCATTGTTCCTGCAAGGCTCCTCGCAAGGGCCATCACGGTCAACGGCGAGGAGCCCTCGGCCTTGTTGTTCACCAGGATGAACACGCGGCGCCCGCGTGACAGGGCGCGCCGGGTCACCGCCTCCACATCCGCGCGCATGGCCTCGTCCGGCTCCACGAGTCGATCGAACGGCTTGAACCGGTCGCGTTGGCCCTCGTACCACGTGCCCGGCCGCAGCAGCAGCCGGACGATGGCGAAGTCCGAGGCTTCGGGAGGCACCACTGCCGCCTGTGCCGCGGGCATGGGCATCGCGCTCCAGTAGTTGTAGGTGTGCGCGACGCCGTGGCTGGCGAGAATCGCCCGGTAGGCCGGCGTCAGCAGGCTCGCGTCCCGCAGTTCGACCGCGTACTCGAACGCGCGGGGCAGCGCGCCGAGGAAGCGGTCCAGCCGCGCGTGGAACTCCGCGGGCGCCAGGCGCTGCTGCCTGGGGAACGGAGGAAACTCGAGGATGATGGGGCCGGAGTGCTCGTGGAAGACCGCCGCGCAGGGTTCGAGCAGATCCGCCACCAGGCGGTCCACCGACAGGAAATCCGGGTTGGGCACCTGGCTGCCGGGCGCACCGAGGGCCATCGCCGTGACGGCGGCCGGCGCCTTGAGGCAACAGCGGAACCCCGGCGGCAGCTGCGACGCGTACTCGCGGAGGTCGTCGACGGGGATGGGCGCGTAGTAGCTCCGGTCCACGCCGACCGTGGTCAGCAGCGGGTGTTGCGCGTACTCCCGGAGCCCCTCGCGAGCGAGAGCCGCCTGCGTCCGTGTGGACGAGTAGACGAGCCCCTTCCACCCGGGGAAGCTCCAGGAGCTCGTGCCGAAGAACACGCCGGCCGGCAGCCGTGCCGCGATGTCGCGCGCCTCGTCGTGCACGCGCCGCAGGCGCCCTTCCGCCGGGTCCGGCTCAGGGGGTGGCGTCGTGTCGAAGAGCGTGAGCTGACCGGTCATGGGCGTATGCTATTGTCGCGTGTCCGAGGACCTGCTGGAGCTCGGCTGGGACGCCCGGTGGGCGGACGCCTTCTCGCGCTTCGCGGACGAGGGGCTCATCCCGGCTCGCGTCGCCATCGAGTACAACTACATCTTCGGCGCCCTCTCGGCACAGGGCGACCTCAAGCTGCAGCACGGCGGGCGGTTCAAGCACCGCGCGGCGACGCGGAGCGACCTGGCGGCGGTGGGCGACTGGGTGGCCGTGCGGCTTGCGGAGGGCGAGGCCAGCGGGACCATCGAGGCCGTGCTCCCGCGCCGGAGCAAGTTCTCGCGGAAGGTCGCCGGGGAGCTCACGGAAGAGCAGGTGGTGGCGGCGAACATCGACACGGTGTTCCTCGTCATGGGGCTGGACGGCGACTACAACCCGCGCCGGCTCGAGCGCTACCTCCTGCTGGCGCATGAGAGCGGCGCCGCGCCCGTCGTGCTGTTGAGCAAGGCCGACCTGGCCGCGAACCTCCCCGCGGCGCTCGAGGACATCGGCCGGATCGCCGCAGGCGCGCCGGTGCACCCCATCAGCGTGATGACCCGGCAGGGGCTGGACGCGGTGATGGGGTACCTGGGGCCGGGGCGGACGGGGGCGCTCCTCGGCTCGTCCGGCGTCGGCAAGTCCACGCTGATCAACGCGCTGATGGGGGAGGCCCGGCTGCCCACGCAAGAGGTCCGCGCCTCCGACTCGCGCGGCCGACACACGACGCGCCATCGCCAGCTCATTGTCATGCCCGGGCGCGGGCTGCTGATCGACACCCCGGGCATGCGGGAGTTGCAGCTCTGGGACGTCTCGCAGGCCACGCGCGACACGTTCGACGACATCGGGGCCTTGGGCGCCGGGTGCCACTTCACGAATTGCCGCCATCGCGACGAGCCGCGCTGCGCCGTCAAGCGGGCCGTGGCGGAGGGCCGGCTCGCCGAGGCCCGCCTGGCGAGCTACGTGAAATTGCAGCAGGAACTCGAAACGCTCGGAGCGCGCAAGGATGCGCGGGCGCTGATCGACGAGAAACGCCGCGGGAAGATCCTCGGGAAGGCCCTCCGACAGTTCCAGAAGCAGCGTGGCCGGTGACGCCCATGAAAACTGTTCCCCTGAAGTTCGAGAGCGTGGCCGATGGCGCGGATCGTGCGAGGGCGTTCCGGGAGCGGATGAGCCTCCGGCGAACGGTCCGGGAGTTCTCGGAGCGATCCGTGCCCCGGGAGATCATCGAAGAGGCCATCCGGACCGCCGGCTCGGCCCCGAGCGGCGCCAACCAGCAGCCCTGGCACTTCGTGGCGGTGAGCACGGCCGACCGCGGGCTGCGCCGCCGGATTCGCGAAGCCGCCGAAGACGAGGAGCGGGAGTTCTATGCGACGCGCGCCCCACAGGCCTGGCTCGATGCGCTGGCCCCGCTCGGCACCGACGCCAGCAAACCCTTCCTCGACGTGGCGCCCTGGCTGATTGCCGTGTTCGTGCAGCCGCACGGCCGCACGGCCAGCGGGGAGATCGTCAAGCACTACTACGCCACCGAGTCGGTGGGCATTGCGACCGGGTTGCTGATTGCGGCACTGCATCTTGCCGGCGTGGCCACCCTGACGCACACGCCCAGCCCGATGGGCTTCCTGAACACCCTGCTCGGGCGCCCCGCCCACGAGCGGCCGTTCCTGCTGATCGTCGCCGGCTACCCGGCCGAGGGGGCACGGGTGCCGGACATCTCGCGGAAGCCGCTGGCGGAGATCGCGGACTTCCGCTGAAGGCTCAGCGCCCGACAGGGCCGGCCGCGGCGGCGCATCGCAGTGTCCTCCGGCCTCCCGCCATCGCTCCAGGCCCGTGCAGGATGTCAGTCGTGCAGGTTGCAGCAGGAGGACGAAGAACCGTGGATAATGCCGGCATGCACGCGCGGGCCATCCTTCTTTCGCTCCTGTGCCTGGCGCCGCTCACCGCCGCGGCCCAGCCGGTTCGGCAGGCCGTCCTCGAGACGTCGGCCGGGACCATCGTCTGGGATCTGCTCGCCGACAAGGCGCCGAGCCACGTGGCGCTCTTCATCAAGACTGCCGAGGAGGGCGGCTTCGATGGCACCTCCTTCCATCGCATGGTGCGCTACGGCATCGTGCAGGGCGGCGATCCGGTGACGAAGGACCCGGCCGCGCGCGACAGGTTCGGCTCCGGCGGGTTGAACATGCTGACGCCCGAAGTCTCCGACGAGCTGCTGACGAAAGGCGCCGTCGCCGCGGTGCAGATCCCGGGCAAACCCGACAGCGCGGGCACGCAGTTCTTCATGTGCATCAACCCGCAGCCCGCGCTCGACGGGAAGTACACGGTCTTCGCGCGCGTCGTGGAAGGCATCCTCGTGGCGCAGAAGATCTCCGAGACGCCGGTGGACGAGAAGGGACTGGCCACCGAGCGCGTCGAACTGACGAAGGTGACGATTCGCGAGAAGCCGGCACCAGCCCCCGAGCCGTTCTCCACCGAGCCTGTCGAGGCCCTCGCGCGCTACCGCGCCGTGCTGGAGACGTCCGCCGGGACCATCACCGTCTCGTTCACGCCGGGCAAGGCGCCCAACCACGTGCGCAATTTCCTGCGGCTGGCCGACGCCGGCGTCTACGACGGCACGAGCTTCCACCGCGTGGTGAAGGGCTTCGTGATCCAGTCGGGCCACCTGCCCACGAGGAAGGAGCCGCTCGGCGAGCGGCAGCAGTCGTTCATCCGCCCGCTGAAGGCCGAGTTCAACGATCAGGCGCACGACGCCGGGACGCTCTCGATGGCGCGCACGGAGGATCCCGACAGCGCCACCTCGTCGTTCTTCATCGTCACGGCGCGGGCGCAGGCCCTCGACGGGAGGTATACGGCGTTCGGGAAGGTGGAGAGCGGCCTCGACGTGGTCCAGGAGATCGAGGC
Source organism: Acidobacteriota bacterium (assembly GCA_963169195.1). GTDB lineage: Bacteria > Acidobacteriota > Vicinamibacteria > Vicinamibacterales > UBA2999 > VFZN01. The sequence goes on from CAUJDN010000013.1 coordinate 9,018, forward strand.
CGTCGCCGTGAACGGGGAGACGCCGGTCGAGCGCGTGGAGCTGATCCGGGTGAGGGTCGAGAAGCGATAGCGTCGGGAGCCGGGAGCTGCGAGCCGGGACCCGTCAGGTGCGCTTGACCAGCCCGGCCCCGGCGTGGGCGAAGGGCTCGACATCCGCGGCGGACCGGATGGCGCTCATGCGTGCCAGCGAGACGCGCCGCGGCAGCAGCAGCACCCACGGGCGATCCTCGTCCGAGAGGGCGGACTGCGCGTCGCGGATCTGTGCCGACATGGCCTCGGTCCAGCCGCCGAAGAGCAGGCGGGCGCCTTCGGACGGGTCGGCCGCCATCACGATGAACCCCGGCGGAGCGCCAGGCTCGACCCGCTTGAGGGCGTCGGCGTCCACCTGGTTGCCAGCGTCAGGTCCGAAGTACGTCGAAACCGACAGGTCCAACGCGAAGCCGGCCGCCTTCTGTGCCAGTCGCGCGACGAGGCCGTCGCCCTGCGCAAGCGTGAGGGCGGGTGTCTCCTTGCCGCGCGGAACGCCCATGAAGAGGACCGGGCTCGACGGCCCGCGCAGCGTGTCGGCCCACCAGACGAACCGGAACGGGCTCCCGCGCCGCCGATGCCTCTTCCGGGCCCGGCGGCGGTACTCCGCCGTCCACGTGACGTGGTCGGTGACGCCCCGCCAGCGCATCACCCTGAAGGCGCCCTCGTCGGCCGCCTCGAACTGCCAGCCCCGCGCGCGTGCCTCCGATCGGAACACCTCCTCGCGGCGCTCGCGCCGAGCCCGCTCGAGACGGTTGAGCGCGACCGCGACGGCCAGTCCGAGCAGCGCGAACGACAGGCCGATGGCCAGATCGGACGTCATCCGAGACGTGCGCCTTACCTGGCCCCGGCCAGGGCCATGACGATGTCGTACTGGTAGCGGACGAAGCGGTGCAGTTCGGCCTCGAGGATTCGTTCCTGATCGCTGTGCGCGCCGAAGCCCCTGGGGCCGTCTTCCGAGTCGATGGCCGGGCCGATGCCGTAGCACTGGATCCCCTTCGAACGGATCTGCGCCATGTCGCTGGCGCCCGTGCTCATCGTGGGCAGCACATCCACGCCGTAGTGCTTCTTCACCTGCTGCTCGATCACGGTGAAGGCCTCGGTGGTGAGCGACGAGGCGCCGGCCGGGCGATAGCGGTCGCGCGCCCAGCGCACCTCGACGTCCGGGTCGTTGATGACCCCGCGCAGCGTCTCCAGGAACGTGGACTGGTCCTCGTCCGGATGCAGCCGCACGTCGATGGTGGCCTTGGCCTCCGAGGGAATCACGTTGTAGCGGTAGCCGCCGCCGACAATGGTCGGGACGAGCGAGGTATGAGTCATCGACCAGTGCTGGGGCTCGTTCTCGAGCATCCAGTCGGCCGCCGGGGCCGACACCGTCGCGTCCGGGCTCAACAGGTCACGATAGCGCTGCGCCTGTTCCGGCGGAGACAGGGCGGCCAGCTTCCGGAAGTACGTGCCGGTCGTCTCGTTGATGCGCAGCGGCGGCGTCCACGATGCCACCTTGCCGACGGCGGCTGACAGGCGCGTGACGGCGTTGTTGCGGGAGGGGACGGATCCGTGCCCGGCAGGCCCGCGGGCGATGATCTCCACGGCGCGCGGCTCCTTCTCGGTGGTGCCGACGTTGGCGCGGCGCACCTGGCCGCCGGTGCGCACCACGCCGCCGCCTTCCGCGAGGCAGAACTCGGCGTTGATGGCGTCGAGGTGGTTGTCGATCATGAACTGCGCGCCGACTTCGGGCGCGCCCTCTTCGCCGGATTCCGCCAGGAAGATCACGTCGCGGTCGAGCGGGGTGTTGTTGCGCGTCAGCGTCAGGACCAGCATCAGGCCGGCGACGAGGTTGTCCTTGTCGTCCACGGCACCTCGGCCGTAGACGTAGCCGCCGTCACGGTGCGCCGAGAAGGGCGGGAAGGTCCACTTCTTCGGGTCCACCGTGACCACGTCGGTGTGGCCCATCACCAGCAGCGGCCGCTTCTTCCCACTGCCCCGGATGCGGGCCACGAGGTTCGGGCGCTGCGGATCCTTGGCGAAGACCTGGACCGAAATGCCCTCCTTCTCGAGCACCTGCTTCAGGTATTCGACGGCGCGGATCTCGTTTCCGGGCGGGCTGCTCGTGTCGAGCTTGAGCAGCGCCTGGAAGTGCTGCAGGGTCTCGGCTTCGAAGGCGGCTCCCGAAGGGCCCTGAGCGTGCGGGGAGGCGACAGTCAGGACAAGGGTCAGGGTGGCTGCCAGCAATGACGGGCGCATGCCGAGAAGGTACCACGAGCAGGCGCGGACGGGTGCGAACAGGTGCTCAGTCGAAGGGGAGGCGGCCTTCCGGTTCGCTCGCGGCGGCCGGGGACTCGGGCGTGTCGGACAGGTTGTGCACGCTCACGCCCAGCAGACGGACCGGGCGGCGACCGGCCTCGGTACGGTCGATCAGGGCGAGCGCGCGCGTGGCGATCTCGTCGGCGTCGCGTGTGGCGAGGCGGAGGCTGTGGCTGCGGGTCACGGTGGTGAAGTCGCTGTACCGCACCTTGAGGACGACCGTGCGGGCATGGATCTGCCGGCGCTGCAGCCACGCCGCCGCGTCGCGGGCCATCTCGCCCACCTCGCGGCGCACGTCGGACATGGACGTCAGGTCGTGTGCGTAGGTGCACTCCGATCCGGACGATTTCGAAGGGCGATTGGGCTCCACGGGCCGCTCGTCCCGCCCGTGCGCCAGGTCGACGAGCCAGGCGGCCAGTGAGCCGACCACGCCGCGCAGGTCGTCCAGGGGCCGCGCGCGCACGTCGGCGAGGGTCTCGATGCCGTGTGCCCGCAGGCGCGCGGCGGTCTTGGGGCCCACGCCCCAGAGGGCATCCACGGGAAGGTCGCGGATGAAGGCCTCGATGCGAGCGGGCGCGATGACGGTGAGGCCGTCTGGTTTCTGCCACCCCGAGGCGATCTTGGCGAGGAACTTGTTCGGCGCGACACCGGCCGAGGCCGTGAGGCTCGTGGCGGCGCAGATCTCGGCCTTGATCCTTCTGGCCACCTTCACCGCCAAAGGCTCGGCCCACGCGTTGGTGGTGACGTCCAGGTAGGCCTCGTCCAGCGAGAGCGGCTCGACGAGGGGTGTCACGGATCGGAAGATGGCGAAGACCTGCTGCGACACGGCTCGGTATTTCAGAAAGTCCGGCCGGACGATGATGAGGCCGGGGCAGAGACGCACCGCACGCGACATGGGGATGGCGGAGCGCACGCCGAACCGGCGCGCCTCGTAGCTGGCGGCCGCCACGACGCCGCGCCCGTGTGGATCGCCGCCCACCGCGACGGGGCGCCCGCGCAGCGCCGGGTTGTCGCGCTGCTCGACCGACGCGTAGAAGGCGTCCATGTCCACGTGCAGGATCTTGCGCATCAGCCCGTACTGCCGAAGCCTCCGCGCGTCGGCGTGCGGATCTCCGTTACCTCCTGCCACTGGACCGCCGGCGCCGGCAGCACGATGCCCTGGGCGATGCGGTCGCCCTGCCTCACCACGACCGGATGGTCGGTGATGTTCAGCACCTGCACCTTGATCTCGTCACCGGGGCCGCAGTAATCCGCGTCCACCACCCCGACGCCGTTGGCCACCATCAGGCCCCGCTTGAGGGGCGTGCTGCTGCGCGCGAAGATCCCCAGGAAGTAGCCGGTCGGCACGGCGATGACCAGTCCCGTCCCGACGAGGCGAATGCCGCGCGCGGGGATTTCCACCTCCTCGGCGGCGGCGAGGTCGAATCCCGCGGCACCACCCGTGGCAGGGGCGGGCAGGTCAACCGAGGGGCTCAGCCGTGTGATGCGAAGGAGCATGGGAAGATAGTACACAGGGCAGGGTGCAGAGTGCAGGGCGCAGGTGACGTGCGCGTCGCGCGTGTGCCGGGGACCAGAGCAGAGGAGCCGACATGCGGATGCTGAGAGCGATGGGGCTGGCGGCGGGTGTGGCGATCGCGTCGGCGGCCGTGTGGGCGCAAGCCGTGCTGCCGGCGCCGTCAGCCACGCCACAGATGCCCGCAGTCCCGGCGGAACTCGCGCTCGACCGGGCGCTGCCGGTGGACGCGGCCGTCCGAACCGGGCGGCTGGCCAACGGCGTGGCGTTCTTCATCCGCCAGAACGGCCGCCCGGCCCAGCGGGTGTCGCTGCGCCTCGCGGTGAACGCCGGGTCGCTGCAGGAGGAGCCCGATCAGCGCGGGCTCGCGCACTTCCTCGAACACATGGCGTTCAACGGCACACGAAACTTCAAGCCTGGCGAGCTCGTCACGTTCCTGGAGTCGATCGGTGCGCGATTCGGCCCTCACGTGAACGCCTCGACCAGCTTCGACGAGACCATCTACATGCTCGACGTGCCCACCGATCGTGAGGGGTACGTCGACAAGGGGCTGCTGGCCCTGCACGACTTCGCCTCCGGCATGCTGCTGCTGCCCGAGGAGGTGGAGAAGGAGCGCGGCGTGGTGCTGGAGGAATGGCGGGGGCGCCTCGGCGCCGGGTCGAGGCTGATGGATCAGCAGCTGCCGGTGCTGCTGCGGGGCTCGCGCTACGCCGAGCGCCTGCCAATTGGCACGCCGGAGGTCATCAAGGGCGCGCCGCGCGAGCGGCTGGCGGCGTTCTACGACACCTGGTACCGCCCCGACCAGATGGCCGTCATCGTCGTCGGCGACATCGATCCCGCGGCCGCCGAGAAGATGGTGCGTGCACGCTTCGACGACATTCCGCGGCGGACGACGCCGGCGCCGGCGGTGGATCGGCGGGTGCCCCCGCATGCCGAGACCCTCTACAGCGTCGCCACCGATCCGGAGGCGCAGGGCTGGACCGTGACGCTCAGCTTCAAGCGCGACGCCGAGGAACAGCGGACGGTGGGTGACTACCGGGCGGCGCTCGTCCGCCAGCTGATTGGCGAGATGCTGAACCCGCGGCTGCGGGAGGTGGCGCGACGGCCGGGCGCGCCATTTCTCGGCGCTGAGGCGGGAATCGACACGTTCGGGCGGACCCTCCAGGTGTTCGACGTCGGCGCGGCCGTGCCCGAGAGCGGCCTGGCCGCCGGCCTCGAGGCCCTGGTGCTGGAGGCGCGGCGGGTCCAGCAGTTCGGCTTCAGCCAGACGGAGGTGGACCGCGCACGGCGCGCGGTGATCGCCTTCTACGAGCGCGCCCACAACGAGCGGGCGACGACCGAGAGCCCGCGGTATGCCTCGGAGTACGTCCGCCATTTCCTCGAGGCCGAGGCGATTCCGGGGATCGAGTTCGAGTACCGGATTGCGTCCACGTACCTGGCGACCGTGACCGTCGAGGAGGTGTCGCGGGTGGCCCGCGGGCTCGTCACCGACGGGAGCCGCGTCGTGCTGGCCGTGGCGCCGGAGAAGGCTGGGGTGCCGGCGCCGACGGTGGACAGCCTCAAGGCGGCGGTGGCGCGTGCGTCGGTGGCCACCGTCGAGCCGTGGGCCGAGGCCACGGCGGGCCTGACGCTGGTCGAGCACCCGCCGTCAGGAGGCACGGTGACGGCCACGCGCACGATCACGGACCTGGGCGTCACGGTCCTCACGCTCTCGAACGGCGTCGAGGTGTGGATGAAGCCCACCGACTTCAAGAACGACCAGGTCGTCTTCAGCGCCTACGCCCTCGGAGGCACCTCGCTCGCGCCCGAGGAGGAGTTCCACGGGGCGGAGATGGTCACTTCCCTCGTGGGCGTGGGCGGCATGGGCGGGTTCAGCCCGGTGGACCTCAGCCGGATGCTGGCGGGGAAGATTGCCCAGGCGTCACCCCGCATCGGGACCTACACGCAGGAGATCGGCGGATCGGCCACGCCGCGCGACATCGAGGCGGCGCTGCAGCTGAACTACCTGGCGTTCACCGCGCCGAACCTGACCGCCGAGACGCTCGACCTGCTGAGGCGTCGCCTCGGGGCGATGCTCGAGAACCAGGCGCAGAACCCGCGCGCGGTGTTCGGCGAGAAGGTGAGCCTCGTGAATGCGTCCAATCACTACAGCGCGAAGATGATCACGTCCGCCGACCTGCCCGGCATGGAGCTCGACGCCATGCAGCGGTTCTACCGCGGACGCTTCGCCAACGCTGCCGACTACACGTTCTTCTTCGTCGGCGCCTTCCAGGTGGGCGAGTTGACGCCGCTCGTGGCGCGCTGGATCGGCGGCCTGCCGTCCGCCGGCAAGAAGGCCGCGGCGTTCAGGGACATGGGCGTGCGGTTCCCGGACAAGGTCGTGCGCGAGGAGGTGCGGAAGGGCAAGGACCCCGCCAGCCAGACGGTCGTCTCCTTCTTCACCGACGCCGGGGGCGACGAGTTCGAGATGCACCGCCTCCGCGCGGCGGGGAACGTCCTCGGCATCCGCCTCCGGGAGATCCTGCGCGAGGAGCTGGGTGGCACCTACGGCGTCTCCGTGGGCTACGAGACGAGCCTGCCGCTGCCCGGCTACGGCGCGGTCGTCATCCAGTTCGGGAGCGCGCCCGAGAACGTCGAGAAGCTCACCGGCGCGGTGTTCGCGGAGGTGGAACGGCTCAAGGCTCAGGGGCCCTCCGCAGACGATGTGAACAAGGTGAAGGAGATGGAGAAGCGCGATCTCGAGACCAACGCGCGGCAGAACAACTACTGGCTGGGCTCGCTGCAGACCGTCCACTTGTACGGTTGGGACCCGACGGGCATCCTCCGCCGCCCGCAGCGCACCGAGAGCCTGACGCCGGAGATCCTGCACGGGATCTTCAAGAAGTACTTCCCGGTGGACCGCTACACCGTCGTGACGCTGAAGCCGGAAGCGTAGCGGGCGTCCTTCGTGTTCCCGTAGCGGGTTTGCTATAGTCAGTAGCTTCCATGGCCCCGCAATACGTCTACGTGATGAAAGGGCTCGGGAAGACGTACCCTCCCGACCACACCGTCCTTCGCGACATCTGGCTCTCGTTCCTGCCCGGCGCGAAGATCGGCGTGCTCGGCCTGAACGGGGCGGGCAAGTCGACGCTGCTCAAGATCATGGCGGGCGTCGAGACGAACTTCGTCGGTGAGGCGTTCGCCGGCGAGGGGGTGACCGTCGGCTACCTGCCCCAGGAGCCGCAACTCAACCCCGCCAAGGACGTCAAGGGCAACGTCGAGGAGGGCGTCGCCGAACTGAAGGCCGTGCTCGAGCGCTACGACGCCGTGAACACGAAGCTCGGCGAGGACCTGTCCCCGGACGAGATGGACAAGGTGCTCGAGGAGCAGGCCAGGCTTCAGGACCGGATCGACGCCGCGAACGCGTGGGACCTGGACTCGAGGCTCGACCTGGCCATGGAGGCCCTTCGCTGCCCGCCCCCGGACGCCGACGTCACGACCCTTTCCGGCGGGGAGCGTCGTCGCGTGGCCCTCTGCCGGCTGCTGCTGCAGTCGCCGGACCTGCTGCTGCTCGACGAGCCCACCAACCATCTGGACGCGGAATCCGTGGCGTGGCTCGAGCGTTTCCTCAAGGACTACGCCGGCACGGTGGTGGCCGTCACGCACGACCGCTACTTCCTCGATAACGTCGCGGGCTGGATCCTCGAGCTGGATCGCGGCAGCGGGATCCCGTACGAAGGCAACTACACCGGCTGGCTGGAGCAGAAGCAGGCCCGGCTCGCCCAGGAGGAGAAGGCCGAGAGCCGCCGGCAGCGCACGCTGCAGCGCGAACTGGACTGGATCCGCATGTCCCCGCGCGCGCGGCAGGCGAAGGGCAAGGCCCGCCTGAACGCGTACGAGCAGCTGCTGAGCGAGGACGTGGCCCAGAAGGTGGAATCGGTCGAGATCTACATCCCGCCCGGCCCGCGCCTGGGCGATGTCGTGATCGAGGCGCGCGGCCTGAGGAAGGCGTACGGCGAGAACGTGCTGTTCGACGGCCTCTCCTTCACGCTGCCGCGCGCCGGCATCGTCGGTGTGATTGGCCCGAACGGTGCCGGCAAGACGACGCTGTTCCGCCTCATCACGGGGCAGGAACAACCCGACGCGGGAACGATGAAGCTGGGCGAGACGGTGCAGATCGGATACGTGGACCAGAGCCGGGACACGTTGAATGCCGACCAGACCGTCTGGGACGAAATCAGCGGAGGCCTGGACGAGCTCACGCTCGGCAGGAAGACCGTGGCGTCGCGCGCCTACGTCTCGTGGTTCAACTTCAAGGGGGCGCAGCAGCAGCGGAAGGTCGGGACACTGTCGGGGGGCGAGCGCAACCGCGTCCACCTGGCGAAGCTGCTCCGGAGAGGCTGCAACCTCCTGCTGCTGGACGAGCCGACCAACGACCTCGACGTCGACACCCTGCGCGCGCTCGAAGAAGCGCTCCTGAACTTCGCCGGCTGCGTGGTCGTGATCAGCCACGACCGCTGGTTCCTGGACCGCATCGCCACGCACATGCTCGCCTTCGAAGGCGAGAGCGAGGTGGTGTGGTTCGAGGGCAATTACCAGGACTACGAGGCGGACCGGAAGCGCCGCCTGGGCGCGGCGGCGGACCAGCCGCACCGGATCAAGTACAGGAAACTGACCAGGAGTTGAAGACTCGTTCTGAGGTTCCGGGGGCCTGAGGTTCTGAAGTGCCGGGACCGAACCTCCGTCCGCTCAGAACTCCAAAACTCCAGAACCCCAGAACCCCAGAACCCCAGAACCCCAGAACCCCAGAACCCGAGAGGAGCCTCCAATGACCGCAGACCAGGCCAGGGCCATCGCCGAGGCGATGGGGCAGCAGATCCAGAACGAGTGGATGACGACCGTGAAGGTGCTCGAGGCCGTTCCCGAGGCGACGAAGGACTGGAAGCCCGCTGACAAGTCGCGGTCGGCGTGGGATCTGGCCACCCACATCGCGGAGAGCGACGTGTGGTTCCTGGACGGCGTCATCAACCAGCAGTTCGGCGAGCCGACATCGAGCGGCGCACGCACGATCGCCGAACTCGTGAGCTGGTACAAGGCGCAGATGCCGAACCGGCTCGAGCGGGTCCTCGCGATGGACGGAGCGAGGCTGGCCGCCATCGTGGACTTCTTCGGCATGAAGATGCCCAACGCGCAGTATCTCGTGTTCCAGGCCGTTCACAACGCCCACCACCGCGGGCAGCTGTCTACCTACCTGCGGCCGATGGGAGGCAAGGTGCCGAGCATCTACGGGGGCAGCGCCGACGAGCCCTGGCAGGGGTGACGGCCTTCGGCGGGAGGGGGGAGTTGGGATCCGGGAGGCGGCGGGCCCGTGTTGCCTGCCGGCTGCCGGTTTCCGTCCTGGTCCTCGCGGCGATGGCGGCGTGCGCGCCGCCGTCGCCGGACATGGTGCTGCTGAACGGCCGCGTCTTCACGGCCAACCCTGGACAGCCCTGGGCTGAAGCCCTCGGCATCCGCGGCGATCGCGTCATCGCCGTGGGAACGAGCGCCGCAGTGGCCGCGTTGGCGTCGAGCGAAACGGCGACGCGCGACCTCGGTGGGCGCCTGGTCGTTCCCGGTCTCAATGACGCGCACGTGCCCGACCCGGGAGTCGACGGTGCCGGTCTCGCGACCTTCGCGCACGCCGCGCTCGCGTCCGGGGTGACCTCGATGCATTGGTTCGTGAGCGGGCGGACGGTCCAGGAGGCGGCCCGCGCGGTGCTCGACGCCGACGTCCCGCTGCGTGTCCGGATGCTGCGGATGCCGCGTTCCGGCCCCGACGGGACGACGATTGACAGCCGCCCGCACCTGCCACCGCAACCGGGCCGGCGCCTCGACATCCGCGGCATGGGCCTCGTGCTCGGCGCGGTGGACCAGGCGCGCATCTGGCAGGTCGTCGGATGGGCGTACGGAACCGAGGATCTCCTGGCGATTGAACCGGCCGACGAGCAGGCGATGGCGCTCTACGTGCAGGCCATCGAGCAGGAGGGCCTGCCCGAGATCTGGGCGCGCAAGCGTCCGCGGGTCGAGCGTGCCGGCATGGGTGCCGTCGCGCTGGCACCTCGTCTGGCGGCCTCGGGCATGGTGGCCGTCCAGCGGCCGGGCGGGACCGTGCCGCTCGCCTCGTTCGTCAACGCAGGGGTGACTCTCGCGCTGGGCTCGGGCCAGGGTACGCGCCCGTTCGGGGTGCTGGCCTGGGCAACCTCATCGGAACGGGGCTCGGAAGCCCTGACGATGGAGGAGGCGCTGATCGCCTTCACGCGGGGCTCGGCCTACGCCGAGTTCACCGACCGGGAGAAGGGCCACCTGACCGTCGGCGCGCTGGCCGACCTGGCCGTGCTCTCGGCCGATCCGTTCACGGCCGCTCGCGACGAGATGGGCGGCATACGCAGCGTCCTGACCATGATCGGTGGACGCGTGGTTCACGATGTTCGCTGACCTCCGGCTGTTTCTCGATCACCTGCGCCGCGACCGCGATCTCGTCGAGGTATCGACGCCCGTGGACGCCCACCTCGAGGTGGCCGAGATCCACCGCCGCGTCATCGCGGCGGGCGGGCCCGCCCTGCTCTTCACCAACGTGCGGGGCAAGGCTTTCCCGCTGGTGACCAACCTGTTCGGCACCGCTCGCCGGGCCGAACGGGCCTTCGGGGAGCGTCCCCTCCGGCTGATCCGCGAGATCGTCCACCTGGCCGAGACCCTCATGCCGCCCTCACCCGGCAAGGTGTGGGGCGCGCGTGGCCTGGCCGCCGAGCTGCTGAAGGTGGGTACGCGGCGGCGGCGGTCCGGCCCGGTCACCGAGGTCGTGTCGCCGGAACTCGGACTGGACCAGCTGCCCGTGATCACGTCGTGGCCCGAGGATGGCGGCCCGTTCGTGACGCTGCCGCTCGTCTACACGACCCATCCCGATGGCCGGGGATCGAACCTGGCCATGTATCGCCTGCACGTGCACGACCGGCGCACCACGGGCATGCACTGGCAGATCGGCAAGGGCGGCGGCGTCCACTACCAGGTGGCCGAGGCGCGGGGGCAGGCGCTGCCGGCGACGGTGTTCCTCGGCGGGCCTCCCGCGCTGATCCTGGCCGCCATCGCGCCGCTGCCGGAGAACGTCCCCGAAATGATGCTGGCCTCCCTCATCGCCGGGCGGCGATTGCCGCAGGTGCCGGGCCCGAACGGCCACCCGCATCCGCTGGTCGCCACGGCCGAGTTCGCGATCATGGGCGAGGTGCCGCCCGGCGTCAGGCGGCCCGAAGGCCCCTTCGGCGACCACTACGGGTACTACTCCCTCCAGCACGACTACCCGGTGCTCCAGGTCCGCCAGATCGCGTACCGGCACGACGCCATCTATCCCGCCACGGTCGTGGGCAAGCCGCGTCAGGAGGACTTCTTCATCGGTGACCTGCTGCAGGAGCTGCTCTCGCCGCTCTTTCCGCTGGTCATGCCGGCCGTGGAGCAGCTCTGGTCCTACGGCGAGACGGGCTATCACTCGCTGGCCGCCGCCGTGGTCAAGCAGCGCTACAAGCGTGAGGCCATGGCGAGCGCGTTCCGTATCCTGGGCGAGGGCCAGTTGTCGCTCACGAAGTTCCTGCTCCTGACCGATCGGGCGGTGCCCGTGAAGGACTTTCGTGCCACGCTGGAGCACGTGCTGGCACGCACGGATCCGCGCGTGGATCTGTACGTCTTCTCGAACCTCTCGATGGACACGCTGGACTACACGGGCCCGACCGTCAACGAGGGATCGAAGGGCGTGTGGCTCGGGCTGGGTGATCCCGTCCGGGAGCTTCCCCGCGCGTTCGTGCCTCCCGTGCCGCCACCCTCGGACGTGGCCGACGTGCGGGTCTACTGCGGCGGCTGCCTGGTGGTCGAAGGGCGGCGTTACGCGGATGATCGGGAGGCGGCGGCACGGGTGGCCACCCATCCGGCGTTCGCGGGATGGCCCCTCGTGGTGGTGACCGACGACGCGGCCCGGGCGACGAGGAGCGACATGAACTTCCTGTGGACGACGTTCACCCGGTTCGAGCCGGCGGCCGACATCCACGCGGCCGCCACAAGCGTGGTTCGCCATCACGTGAGCTACGAGCCGCCCGTCGTCATCGATGCCCGGATGAAGCCGTGGTATCCAGCGGAGCTCTCGTGCCGGCCGGACATCGCGGCCCGTGTGAACGAGCGATGGAAGGAGTACTTCCCGGCCGATCATGTGGAGATGGGCGACTCGGAGCGCGGCCACCTGGACTAGAGGGGCAGCACTCCGAGCCCCAGGACCTCAAGACCCCGTCGAATGCGATAATCACAGACGTGAGCGACACGACGACCAACGGCATCCGCGTGCAGGTGTCGGCGGAGTTCCTGCCCGACAGGAGCTCGCCCAGTGAGGACCAGTACGTGTTTGCGTACCACATCACCGTCTCGAACGTCGGCACGGAGGTGGCGCAGCTCATCAGCCGACACTGGATCATCACCAATGCCGATGGTGAGACCGAAGAGGTGCAGGGGCCTGGCGTGGTCGGGGAGCAGCCGGTGCTCCGGCCCGGCGAACAGTTCGCGTACACGAGCTTCTGCCCGCTCAAGACCAATGTGGGAACGATGCACGGCAGCTACACCATGGTGACGCCCGGGGGCGACGCCTTCCAGGCGAGGATCGCGCCCTTCACGCTGGCCGTTCCCTTCGCCCTCAACTGACATGGCCCTGATGCGATCCGGCGCGCCCCGCATGGCCAGGGCCGAGCGATCCGGTGCCGGGCGGGGCCTGCCGCTCCCGGCCGAGGGAGACAAGAAGAAGCCCTTCAACACCAGCGCCGCCTGGCGGGAGGCCCGCGAGCTGCTGTACGCGCACCGCAGGCGCCTGCTGCTGGGCCTGGCGCTGATGCTGGTCTCGCGCCTGGCGGGCATCGTGCTGCCGGCGCTGTCGAAGGTGGTGATCGACGAGGTGATCGGCAAGGCGCGGGCCGAGTTGCTGCTGCCCATTGCCCTGGCCGCGGGCGCTGCCACCCTCGTGCAGGCGGTCACCAGCTTCAGCCTGTCACAGATCCTGGGCGTGGCGGCGCAGCGCGCCATCACCGACATGCGTATCCGGGTGCAGGCAAAGGTCATGCGCCTGCCGGTGCGCTACTTCGACTCGACGCAGTCGGGCGTGCTGCTGTCGCGCATCATGAGTGACGCCGAGGGAATCCGGAACCTCGTGGGCACGGGCCTCGTGTCGCTGGCCGGCGGGATCGTGACGGCCGCCATCAGCCTGCTGGTGCTGCTGTACATCAATTGGCGCCTCACGCTGGTGACGGCAGCGGTGCTGGCCCTGTTCGGCGGCGGAATGGCGTACGCGTTCAAGCGACTGCGTCCCCTCTTCCGCGAACGCGGCCGGATCCAGGCCCAGGTGACGGGCCGGCTCACCGAAGCGCTCGGGGGCATCCGCATCGTCAAGAGCTACACGGCCGAGAAGCGCGAGGAGATCGTCTTTACGAAGGGCGCGCACCGGTTGTTCCGCAACATCGCGCAGTCGATGACCGGCGTGTCGGCCACCACGGCCGGGAGCACCGTCATCGTGGGTGTCATCGGCGTCGTGATGATCTGGATGGGCGGTGGCGACATCCTCGCTGGGCGCATGACGCTCGGCGACTTCATCATGTACGTGTTCTTCATCGGCCTGCTCGCCGCGCCGCTCATCTCCATCGCCAGCATCGGCACGCAGATCACCGAGGCGTTCGCCGGGCTGGATCGCATCCGGGAGATCCTCGACATGCAGACCGAGGACGAGGCCGACGCGGACAAGGCGCCGCTCGGCCCCATCCAGGGCGACATCCGGTTCGAGGACGTCTGGTTCGAGTACGACGCGGGCCGACCCGTGCTGAAGGGCGTCAGTTTCGAGGCCTCGCCGGGTTCGACCACGGCGCTCGTGGGCTCCAGCGGTTCGGGCAAGAGCACGCTCATCGGCCTGGTGATGGCGTTCCATCGGCCCCTGCGGGGCCGGATTCTCGTGGACGGCCGCGATCTGGGTGCGATCCCCCTGCACGACTACCGCGAGCGCCTGGCGTCGGTGTTGCAGGAGAACTTCCTGTTCGACGGGACCATCGCCGAGAACATCGGCTACGCGAAGCCCGGTGCCACGCTCGAGGAGATCAAGCATGCGGCGCGTGTGGCGCACTGCGAGGAGTTCATCCTGCGCTTCCCCGACGGGTACGACACCGTCGTGGGGGAGCGTGGCATCAAGCTCTCGGGTGGCCAGCGGCAGCGGGTGTCCATCGCGCGCGCCATCCTGGCGCAGCCGAAGGTGCTCATCCTGGACGAGGCCACGTCGAGCCTGGACAGCGAGAGCGAGGAGATGATCCAGGACGGCCTGCGGACGCTTCGCAGCGGCCGGACGACGTTCGTCATCGCCCACCGCCTGTCGACCATCCGGAGCGCCGACCAGATCCTGGTGATGGAGGGCGGTGAGATCGTCGAGCGCGGCACGCACGACGAGCTGCTGGCGGCCAACGGGCGCTACCGCCAGCTGTACGACAAGCAGTACAAGCTCGAGACGAACCGCTTCATCAACCCGGGCGAGGACTGGACGCCGGAGGCCCCGACCATGGTGATGCCGAAGCCCGCCGCGCCCACACGGCTCTGAGACGTCGGCGGTCCCCGCGGAACCTGACCGGGGCCGCATCGTATTCCTGAGTGGAGATCGCGAGTGAACGATCCGGCCCAACTGCTCTCGCTGTTCCTGAACGGCGCGCTCGGCCGCTCCGGCCGGAAGCCGGCCCGCAAGGCGTCGAAGTTCCTCACCGGTCATCGGGGCCTGGTCACGTCGAGCGCCGTTCTGGCGGCGGCCGGCGTGGCGTGGGGCATCTACGACAGTCTCAGAGCGGGCGCAGCGGGCGCAGCGGGCGCAGCGGGTGCGGCAGGTGCAGCAGGGGCAGCAGGTGCGCCGGCACCGACGGGGTCGGCGGCGTCGAGCCTGGCCGCGGTGCCGCCCCTCCCGGGCCAGGCGATGCCGGCCGAGGTGCTGCGCATCGTGCGGCTGGCGGTGTCGGCGGCGCGAGCGGACGGTGCGCTGACCGAGCCCGAGCGGGCACTCATCCTCGAGCAGGCGCGCCAGGCCGGCGTCGAGGCCGCCGCGGCGCAGGAGCTCGAGCGGCCCCATCCACTGGCGGACATCGTCCGCGGCGTCACGGACGAGGACGCCCGGCACGACCTCTATGTCCTCGCCTTCACCATCGTGCGCGCGGACGAGGCCGTCACAGGCGGCGAGCGCGTCTACCTGGCCCAGCTGGCCCACCAGCTGGGCATCGACCCGGCCACGGCCACGCGCCTCGAGACGGAAACGGCGACGCGCATCGACGCCGCAGCCCCGAGTACGCCCTGATCCCTGATCCCTTTCCCCTCACAAAGGCATCTATGTCCGCATCGCAGTGGTACATGGCCATCGGCGGCCACCAGGTGGGCCCCGTCACCCAGGACGAGATTCTTTCGAACCTGCGCAACGGCAGCATCGATGCCGAGACGCTGGTGTTCACCTCGGGCATGACCAGCTGGCAGAGGCTGAAGGAGGTGCCAGCCTTCGCCCCGTCCCTCACCGCCGGTGCCACGGCGGGGGCGGCCGCTCCGCCACCGGTGCCGCCGGGCCGGCGCGCGCACGACATCGACTTCGTCATCCACGGGAACGAGATGCAGTTCGTCGAAGTCGAGCTGGACCCGGGAGAAGCGGCCGTGGCGGAAGCCGGCGTGTTCATGTACATGACGCCGGGCATTCAGATGGAAACCATCTTCGGGGACGGCAGCCAGGCGCCCAAGGGCGTGCTCGACGCCCTGCTCGGGGCGGGCAAGCGCATCCTGACGGGGGAGAGCCTGTTCATGACGGTGTTCCACAACCAGGGGCAGGGCAAGCAGCGCGTGGCCTTTGCGGCCCCGTATCCCGGCAAGATCCTGGCGATGGATCTCAAGGCGCTGGGCGGGCACCTGGTCTGCCAGAAGGACTCGTTCCTCTGCGCCGCGCGGGGTGTCTCGGTGGGCATCGCGTTCCAGAAGAAGATCGGCGCAGGGCTGTTCGGTGGCGAGGGATTCATCATGCAGAAACTGGAGGGCGACGGCCTCTGCTTCGTGCATGCGGGAGGGACCATCCACGCCGTGGACCTGCAGCCGGGCGAGACGCTCCGCGTCGATACGGGATGCCTCGTGGCCCTGCAGCCGAGCGTGACCTACGACATCCAGTTCGTGGGCCGGGTGAAGACGGCGCTCTTCGGCGGCGAAGGCATCTTCTTCGCGACGCTGACCGGGCCCGGTCGCGTGTGGCTGCAGTCGCTGCCGCTCAGCCGCATGGCCGACCGCATCTATGCCGCCGCGCCGCAGGTCAGCCGCGGGCGCAAGGAGGAGGGCAGCGTTCTCGATCGCGCCTTCGGGCTGGGGGACCTGATCGACGGAAGGTAGGCACGGGGGTTCGACGCACGGGGGTTCGAAGCACGGATGGTTCGAAGCACGGGGGGTTCGAAGCACGGGGGGTTCGAAGCACGGATGGTTCGAAGCACGGGGGGGTCGAAGCGCGGAGGTTCGGAGCATGGGGGGCGAGGATCGGCCGACCGGATCGGTCCCTGCGGCCTCCTGCCTGCGGCTCCTGTCCGATGCATCTGCGTCCATCTGCGGCGCCAGGCCCATCGGTGTTACGATTCTCGTCTGTGCCCTGTGTGTTCAGCGTCGCCGTCTGAGGGAGGTCATGCAGTCATACGCCTCGCACGCCCATCACCCCGTCCCCACCTACATCGCGTCGGTACTGTGGCTGCTGGCCGCCATCGCGTTCGTGGGCACCCTCGCGTTCGGCTGGGACGCGCGCGATTCCGCGCTCGGCTGGCTGCTGGCCGCCGTGCTGGTGCTGATTGCGATCGGCCGGACGTACACGACGAAGCTTCAGGATCGAATCATCATGCTGGAGATGAAGGTGCGCTGTGCCGAAGTGTTGCCGGCAGGTGAGGACGCGAAGCTGGCGCGCCTGAGCCCGAAGCAGATCGTCGCGCTGCGGTTCGCGTCGGACGAGGAGTTGGGTGCGCTGCTCGACAGGGCCGTCACGTCGCAGCTCTCGCCGAACGACATCAAGAAGGCCATCGCAGCCTGGCGCCCGGACCACCACCGTACGTAGCCGCGTTCGTGAAGTCGCTGCTCGCGGGCCGGGCCGGAGGGGAGTGTGCCCGCCCGGCGTCCGACGCGGGCTCCCCGACCCCGACCCCCGACGAGAGCCTCGAGCCGTGACCCCCGACGAGAAGGCCGAAGTCCTGCACCTCCTGGAAGCCCACGAGCGGACGCTTGCGGTGTGCCGTGCCTGTGCCGAGACGACACGCGACCTCGCCTGGAACGTGAAACGCGGCCGCACGCTGTCGGCGGAGGCCCTCACGGCCACGCTGGACGAGGCCAACCGGGTACTCGGCGAGCTGGGCCAGGTCGAGATTGCGATCGCGGAAATGAAGGCCGCTCTCTGGTGATGGACCCGCTGTTCCTGGCCTTTCTGGCCCAGCACGACGATGCGGCCTGGCACCGGGCGGTGGACCGCCTGCAGAATGCCACGCACCCGGTCGATCGCGCGGCGGTCCGCATCTGGCTGCACTTCTACCCGATGCGGCTGCAGCGAGCCGTGGAGGCGGCTGCCGATTCAGCGGCCCTCGAGCATCACCTGCGGCTGGAGGGAACCTGGCGCCTGGACCAGCAGCGGGAAACCTCGCACTGGTTCCTCTTCGGCCACCGCTTCTGGCCGCAGGCGCGCGAGGCCGTGCGCGCGTTCGCCAGCCGGGCGGTCGTCCCCGGCAGCCTCGATCTGGCTGCGCAGATCCAGGCGGTGGCCCGCGACCTGGGCGACCGGCTGCAGGTGGATCCCTCCTGGCTCGTCGGCATCGTGGCGGTCGCGATGCGCACCCTGCAGCAGGTCGGCCTGCCTGCGATCGACCCGAGTCGTGATGGGGCCGTGGGCGGCCGGATCGTCGGGCAGGAGGCGAGCCCCGACGAGATCGTGGCCCGGAGGTGTCGTCGCGGCTCACAGGGCGTGTGGGGGTTCTTCCGCGGCCGCCGGCGCGAGTGGCCGGTCACCTTCGACGAGCGGAGGCCCGACGGCTCGTTCAGGCTCATCGAGACGCAGCACCTCACCACCGCGGCGGGGTGCGACATGCGCGACTACCGGTCGCAGGACGCCCGATGCACGGAGGGACCGATCCCCGTGCAATGCCGGTCCTGGTCGTGCGGCTCGTGCTGGGTCGGGGTGCTGGCCGGCGCCGAGCACCTCTCGCCCGTCGATGCGCGCGAGCGCGCCACCATCTCGGGCCTGGGCTACATCACCACCGAGGAGGCCCGGCCCGTCATCCGGCTCGCCTGCATGGCGCAGGCCACGGGACCGGTGGCCATCGTCATTCCGCCGTGGAACGGCCAGGTCGGTGTGCGCCTCGAGCGGGTGCGTCGTGAGGCGTAGAATGTTCCCCTGCCGCGTATGATTCGCAAGCCTGTTGTCCTCATCACTGGTGCCGGCGGCGAGATTGGCCACGGCCTCATCTCGCGCCTTGCGACGGGCGGCGACCGCGCGGTCATCACGCTGGACGTCAACCGGCTCGAGCCCACGCTCGCCAGGCTCGTCCAGCGCGAGTTCGTCGGATCGATCCTCGACCAGGCGCTGCTCGAGCGCATCATGTCGGAGTACGAGATCGACGCCGTGTACCACCTGGCGGCGCTGCTCTCCACCCGTGCGGAGTTCACCCCGCTCACGGCGCACCAGGTGAACGTGGAAGGCACGCTCGGCCTGCTCGAGTTCGCGCAGCGCGAAGCCGAGTCGCACGGGCGGCCGGTGGTGTTCCTGTATCCCTCCTCCATCGCCGCCTACGGGTTGCCGAGCCTGGACGGGAAGCGTCGGGCGGGCCGCGTGGCCGAGGACGCGCACAACACGCCCACGACGATGTACGGCTGCAACAAGCTGTACTGCGAACAGCTGGGCCGCTACTACGCGCGCTTCTACAAGCAATTGTCGGCCACGCCCCAGGCCGGGCGGGTGGACTTCCGATGCGTGCGGTTTCCCGGCCTCATCTCGGCGGTCACGGTGCCCTCTGGCGGCACGTCCGACTACGCGCCGGAGATGATTCACGCCGCGGCGAAGGGTGAGGCGTACGCGTGTTTCGTGAGGCCCGACACCCGCATCCCGTTCATGGCGATGCCCGACGGTGTCGAGGCGCTGCTCCGCCTGGCGGCCGCGCCGCGCGAGCGCTTGACGCGGACGGCGTACAACGTCGCGGCGTTCAATCCGTCCGCCGACGAGATCCGTGCCGAGGTCCTGCGGGCCTTCCCGGAGGCCACCCTCACCTGGAAGACGGATGAGAAGCGGCAGGGCATCGTGGATTCATGGCCCGAGGACGTGGACGATTCGGCGGCCCGCCGCGACTGGGGGTTTGCCCCCGCCTTCGATTTCGCGCGGGCCTTCCACGAGTACCTGATCCCGACGATCAGGGAACGGTATGCGAGGTAGGTTCTCCGGTTCCCGGGTGCTCAGGTTCCGAGGTGCTGGTGCGCGGGGGAGGGTGTGGATGGGACGTGGCGGTGCAGGATGGCGCCCGGGGCTGTGCGCGCTGGTGGCGGGCGTGGCGGGTCCGAGCGCGCAGGCGCCGCAGGCCGATCCGCTGCGGGCCATCGCCGAGCGCTACGTCCGGCTGGTCCTGGGCGTGGGGCAGCACGACGGCGACTACGTGGATGCCTACTACGGCCCGGCCGAGTGGAAGACGGAGGCCGAGTCCGGCAGGGCGCCGCTGGCCGCCCTGGATGCGGAGGCGCAGAGCATCGAGCGCGACCTGGCCACCACGGGCGTGACGCCCCCGGTGGCTGCTGACGGGGACCTGTGGACGTTGCGCCGCCAGTATCTCGCCAGGCAGCTCTCGGCGGTTCGCGCACGGCTCTCCATGCTGCAGGGCCGGACGCTCACGTTCGACGAGGAGTCGCAGGCGCTGTACGACGCGGTCGCGCCGACGCACACCGAGGCCGAGTTCGAAGGGATCCTGAAGGACCTCGACGGTCGCGTGCCGGGCGCCGGGACGCTGATCGAGCGCTACGATCGGTACAGACAACAGTTCGTCATCCCGCCCGCACGGCTGGACCGCGTGTTCCAGGAAGCCATCCGAGCCTGCCGCGAGCGCACGCTGAGACACGTGACGCTACCGGCCGATGAGCGCTTCACCGTGGAGTACGTCACGGGGAAGTCGTGGTCGGGATACAACTGGTACCAGGGGAACTACCGCAGCGTCATCCAGGTGAACACCGACCTCCCCATCCACATCGACCGCGCCGTGGACCTGGCCTGCCACGAAGGATATCCCGGCCACCATGTCTACAACGTGCTCCTCGAGAAGCACCTGATGCGCGATCGCGGGTGGGTGGAGTACAGCGTCTATCCGCTGTTCTCGCCGCAGTCGCTCATCGCGGAGGGCACGGCGAATGTCGGGATCGAGGTGGCCTTCTCCCGCGACGACCGCCTGGCCTTCGAGCGCGACGTGCTGTTCCCGTTGGCGGGCCTCGACGGCATGCGCGTCACCGGCTACTACGAGGTCCTCGCCCTGGTGGACCGGCTGTCCTATGCGGGCAACGAGGCCGCACGCCGCTACCTCGATGGCGTCATCGACCGGGCCGGGACGACGGCGTGGCTGGAGCGGTACGCGATGTACCCGAAGCCGCGCGCCGAGCAGCGCGTCCGGTTCATCGACCAGTACCGCAGCTACGTCATCAACTACAACCTCGGCAGGGACCTCGTGCGGCAGTACGTGGAGTCCCGGGCGGGCCGCGGCGCCACGCCAGAGCGCCGCTGGCGTGAATTCGTGGCGCTGCTGTCCTCGCCGCGGTTGCCGTCGGGGTTGAAGTGAGCAGAGAGCACGAGGGGGCTTGAGGGCCTTGGGGCTCGGAGTCTTGGGGCTTGGGCCCAGAGGGCCGCGGAGCGAAGGGCCTGCGCTCCTGAGCGTCACGCTTCTTCGTGCCTTCGTGTGACGAGTGGCATATGCGCTGTGTGGAGATCGCCACGTTCGGCCCGCCCGAAGGGATGCGCCTCGTCGAGCGCCCGGATCCGGTGGCGGGCCCAGGCGAGGTGTTGATTGACGTCGACGCGGCCGGCGTGAACCGGCCCGACGTGATCCAGCGCTACGGTCGGTACCCCCCGCCGCCGGGGGCGTCGGATGTCCCGGGGCTCGAGGTGGCGGGAAGGGTGCTGGCCGCAGGAGCGGGCGTGCAGCGGTGGCGCGCCGGCGATCCGGTGTGCGCGCTGGTTTCGGGTGGCGGCTACGCGGAGCGTTGCGTGGCGCCCGAGGCGCAGTGCCTGCCCGTCCCGGCCGGGCTGTCGATGACCGAGGCGGCGGCGCTTCCCGAGACGTTCTTCACCGTCTGGACCAACGTGTTCCAGCGCGGGCGCCTCTCGACTGGTGAATGGCTGCTGCTGCACGGCGGGACGAGCGGAATCGGCACGACCGCGATCCAACTGGCTGTGGTGCGCGGTGCCCACGTGGCGGCCACCGCCGGCAGCGACGAGAAGTGCGTGGCTTGCCGGCGGCTGGGCGCCGCCCATGCCTGGAACTACCGCACGACCGACTGGGTGGAGACCATGCGCGAGGCAACGGGCGGCCGGGGCGCCGACGTCGTGCTCGACATGGTCGGCGGCGACTACACGGCACGTAACCTGGACGCCCTCGCCACGGAGGGGCGCCTGGTGCAGATTGCCTTCCTCAAGAGCTCCCGTGTCGAGCTCGACCTGATGCAGGTGATGCGCCGACGGCTGTGGATCACCGGCTCGACATTGCGGCCGCGCACGCCGGCTGAGAAGGGCGCCATCGCCCGCGAGCTGGAGGCCCAGGTCTGGCCGCTCCTCGGCACGCGGCGGATTGCCCCGGTCATCGACACGGTGTTCCCGCTGGCAGCCGTGGCCGATGCGCACCGCCGGATGGAAGCCGGCGCGCACGTGGGGAAGCTGGTCCTCGATGTCCGGGCCTGAGCGACTGTTCACGGCGCGCTTCGCGCTGATGTTCCTGTTCAGCTTCACGGTCTTCCTGTCCGCGTTCCAGCTGTTCCCGACGGCACCTTTCCACATCCTGTCGCTTGGCGGCTCGCGGAGCGAGGCCGGGCTGTTCCTCGGCTTCCTCACCTATGCATCGGCGATCGCCGCACCGCTGACGGGGGCCGTGGCCGACCGGCTGGGCAAGCGCCGCGTGCTGCTGGTCTGTTCCTCGGCCATCGCCGTCTTCTCGGCGCTCTACGCCATCGTTCCCGCCTACGAGCTGGTGCTCGGCCTGGCCATCGTCCATGGCGTGTTCTGGTCCGGGCTGCTCTCGGCGTCCGGCGCGTACGTGACCGACGCGGTCCCGCCCTCGCGCCGCGCGGAGGGGCTCAGCTACTGGGGCTTCGCCAGCATCATCGCCGTCGCGATGGCCCCGTCGATCGGCCTGTGGGTGTTCGATCGCGGCGGCTGGGCGGCGCTGTGCGCGGAAGCCTCGGTCCTCAACGTGCTCATGACGGCCATTGCGTGGCGCCTGCCTCCCGACGTGCCGCGGCCGCCCGCGATGCCCCAACGGCTGCAGGACCTGGTCGAGTGGCGCGTGCTCGTCCTCGGGGTCACCCTCTTCCTCTACGCGTTCAGCTATGGCGGCATCACCAGTTTCGCGGCGCTGCACGCGGAGGCGCAGGGTGTGACCCCGCGCGCGCTCTACTTCACGGCGTTCGCCGTGGCGATCATCCTCACGCGGCCCTTCATCGCCCGGTACGCCGACCAGGTGGGTCACCGCCGGGTCATCATCCCGTGCCTGGTGGCCGTGGCCGCGGGCGTGGCGCTCCTCTCGATGGCCAGCACCCGGACGGGTTTCGTCGTGTCCGCCTTCGTCTTCGGGACCGGCTTCGGATCGGCCTACCCTATCTTCGTCGCGCACCTGATGAAGCGCGTGGACCAGCGGCGCCGGGGCGCCACCTTCGGGGCGCTCATCGGCGCCTTCGACACGGGAATCGGCACCGGGTCGATCGCGATGGGATGGCTGAGCGATCATTACGGCCTCGGCCGCGCCTTCGCCGTCGCCGCGTCCCTGGCCGCGCTGTCGATCCCGTACTACTTGTTCATGGAGAAGCGACCGTGGAGTACGTCCGACTCGGCTCGACCGGCCTGAAGGTCTCGCGCCTCTGCCTCGGCACGATGACCTACGGCACGCCGGTGTGGCGTCCGTGGGTCCTCGACGAGCCGGCGAGCCGTCCGTTCATCAAGCGGGCGCTGGAGCACGGCATCAACTTCTTCGACACCGCCGACATGTACTCGCAGGGCGTCAGCGAGGAGGTCGTGGGCCGGGCCCTCAGGGACATGACGTCACGGCACGAGGTGGTCATCGCGACCAAGGTGTTCTACCCGGTGGCCGAGCATCCCAATGGCCGAGGCCTGTCGCGCAAGCACATCGTCGAGGCCATCGACGGATCGCTCCGTCGGCTGGGTACCGATTTCGTGGACCTGTACCAGATCCATCGCTTCGATCCCGAGACGCCCATCGAGGAGACGCTGGAGGCGCTCCACGACGTGGTGAAGGCCGGCAAGGCGCGCTATATCGGCGCGTCCAGCATGTACGCCTGGCAGTTCGCGAAGATGCTCCACACGCAGCAGCGGCGCGGGTGGGCGCGCTTCGTCTCGATGCAGAACCACTACAACCTGGTGTACCGTGAAGAGGAGCGGGAGATGATCCCGCTGTGCCTGGACGAAGGCATCGGGCTCATCCCGTGGAGCCCCCTGGCGCGCGGGTTCCTGGCCGGCAACCGTCGGCGGGGCCGCACGGACGCCACGCCACGGGATCAGCACGACGAGTACGGCCACACCCTCTACTACACCGATGCGGATCACGACGTCGCCGATCGCGTGGTGGAGGTGGCCGGGGCCCGGGGCGTCCTCCCCATTCAGGTCGCCCTGGCCTGGGTCCTCCGCCAGCCGGGCGTGACGGCGCCCATCATCGGTGCCTCGAAGGTCGAGCAGCTCGACCAGCTCGTGGCGGGCCTCGGCGTCCGGCTGTCAGAGGAGGAGGCGCAGGCCGTCGAAGCGCCCTATCGGCCGCACAGGGTCCTCGGGCACTGAGGGGACCGTGACGGGTGGACCCCACCCGTCCGCAACCCCATCGCGGTGCCCGGACCCTCACCCTCCAACCGGTGCCGGGTCGTACGCGAGCACGGGTCGAAGCCACCTCTCGGCTTCCGCCATCGTGGTTCCCATCCGCCGGGCGTAGTCCTCGACCTGATCCGCCTTCACACGCTGAATGACGAAGTAGCGTGCGCCCGGATGCCAGAAGTAGAGTCCGCTCACGCTGGCGGCCGGCGTCATCGCGCACGACTCGGTGAGGCCCATCCCGATGGCCCTGGCGCCGAGCAGGTCGAAGAGGCGCGTCTTCAGGCTGTGATCCGGGCAGGCCGGATACCCGAAGGCGGGTCGGATGCCCTGATACTGCTCGCCGATGAGCTGCTCGTTGGTGAGCGACTCAGGGATGCCCCAGTCGGCCCTCGCACGGGCGTGCAGGAACTCGGCGAACGCCTCCGCCAGCCGGTCGGCCAGCGCCTTGACGAGGATGGCCGAGTAGTCGTCGTGCGCCGCCTCGAACTTCCTCACCAGCTCGTCGGCCCCGAGGCCGGTGGTCACCGCAAACGCGCCAACGTGGTCCTGCACGCCGCTGTCGCACGGCGCGACGAAGTCGGCGAGCGAGCGGTTCGGCTTGTCGTCGGCGATGACGTCCTGCTGGCGCAGCATCGGGAAGCGGAGCAGTTCCTGAGGGGAGTCGGGAGTCGGGAGTGGGGAGTCGGCCGTGCGGACGGGGGCGCGGAGGACGATGTCGTCCGCGTCGCTGCAGGCCGGCCAGAAGCCGTAGACGCCGCGGGCGCGGAGGAGCTTGCCGTCCACGATGCGCGTCAGCAGTACCCGGGCATGGGCGTAGAGCTCGCGTGCCGCGGGGCCGTGGGTGGCATCGTCCAGGATGGCGGGGAAGCGACCCTTCAGCTCCCAGGCGGAGAAGAAGAACGTCCAGTCGATGAACGGCACCAGCTCGGCCAGGTCCACGTCCACCTGGCGCGCGCCCGTGAAGGCGGGGACCGGGGCGCCGGAGAAGTCCAGCCGCTGGCGGTTGGATCGGGCCTGGGCCCAGGTCAGGGTCGGTCGCTCGGCACGCGCCGCGTGCTGCTCGCGCAGCTTTGCCTGCTCGGCGCGGTTGGCCGCCACGAAGGCCTCGCGCTGTCCGGGGCTGAGCAGGCTGGCCACGACGTCGGTGACCCGCGACGCGTCCGGCACGTGCACGGTGGCGCGGCTGTACTGCGGCGCGATCCTCACGGCCGTGTGCTGGCGGCTGGTGGTGGCGCCGCCGATGAGCAGCGGCAGTCGCAGGCCACGCCGTTCCATCTCCGATGCGACGAAGGCCATCTCGTCGAGCGAGGGCGTGATGAGGCCGCTCAGGCCCACGATGTCCACCTGCCGCTCGACGGCCTCGTGCAGGATCCGGTCGCACGGCACCATCACGCCCAGATCCACCACCTCGTAGTTGTTGCAGCCGAGCACCACGCCGACGATGTTCTTGCCGATGTCGTGGACGTCACCCTTCACGGTGGCCAGCAGCACGCGACCCTGGGCGCCGGCGCCGGTGGCAGCCTTCTCGGCGTCCATGAAGGGCTCGAGCCACGCCACCGCGCGCTTCATCGCGCGGGCACTCTTCACCACCTGCGGCAGGAACATCTTGCCGGCGCCGAAGAGATCGCCGACCACCTTCATGCCGTCCATCAGGGGCCCCTCGATGACCGCGAGGGGCCGCCCGCACTTCATGCGGGCCTCCTCGGTGTCGGCCTCGATGAAGTCCACGACGCCGTGGATCAGCGCGTGGGCGAGGCGTGCCTCGACGGTCGACTCGCGCCAGGCGAGGTCGGTCTCGCGCTTCGAGCCGGCGCCCTTCACGGTCTCGGCGAAGGCCACCATCCGCTCCGTGGCGTCAGGCCGCCGGTTGAAGATGATGTCCTCGACGTGCTCGAGCAGGGCCGGCGGGATGTCCTCGTACACCACGAGCTGGCCGGCATTGACGATGCCCATGTCGAGGCCCGCCTTGATGGCGTGGAAGAGGAAGGCCGAGTGGATGGCCTCGCGCACCACGTCGTTGCCACGGAAGGAGAACGAAAGGTTGCTGATGCCGCCGCTGACCTTCACGCCGGGGCACGTGCTCTTGATCTGCCGCGTGGCCTCGATGAAGTTCTTCGCGTAGTCGTTGTGCTCCTCGAGCCCGGTCGCGATGGCCAGCACGTTGGGGTCGAAGACGATGTCGGCCGGGTCCACGCCCGCCGGCCCGGTGAGCAGCCGGTAGGCGCGCTGGCAGATGGACACCTTCCTCCCGACGGTGTCGGCCTGGCCCTCCTCGTCGAAGGCCATGACGACCATCGCGGCGCCGTAGCGGCGGACCGTGCGGGCCTTCGCCAGGAAGTCCGCTTCGCCCTCCTTCAGGCTGATGGAGTTGACGATGCCCTTGCCCTGGACGCACTTGAGGCCGGCCTCGATGACCGACCACTTCGAGCTGTCGATCATGATCGGGAGGCGCGCGATCTCCGGCTCGGTTGCGATGTAGTTCAGGAACGCGGTCATGCACGCCTCGGAGTCGAGCATGCCCTCGTCCATGTTCACGTCCAGGATGTTCGCGCCACCGCGCACCTGATCCAGCGCCACCTCCGCCGCGGCCGCCCAGTCGCGCGCCTTCACCAGTCGCTCGAAGCGCTTCGACCCGGTGACGTTGGTGCGCTCGCCAATCATCTGGAAAGTGCTGTCGGGGCGGATCGTGAGCGTCTCGAGGCCGGCGTAGCGGGTGAGGGTCGAGCCGGTGTCGGGAGCCGGGAACCGGGACCCGGGAGCCGGCTGGGCGTCGGGCGCCGAGGCGACACCGCGCGGGGGCAGACCCTCGACCGCCTTCGCGATGGCCCGGATGTGATCGGGCGTCGTGCCGCAGCAGCCGCCAATGATGTTCACGAAGCCGCTCTCCGCGAAGTCACGGATGAGCGTGGCGGTCTCGTCGGGCAGCTCGTCGTACTGGCCGAAGGCGTTGGGCAGGCCGGCGTTCGGATAACAGCTGACGTAGCCGGTGGCGATGCGCGCCAGCTCCGCCAGGTACGGGCGCATCTCCCGCGCGCCGAGCGCGCAGTTCAGGCCGACCGAGAAGGGGCGTGCGTGCTCCACCGACACGTAGAACGCGTCGAGCGTCTGGCCCGAGAGCGTGCGCCCGCTTCGGTCGGTGATGGTGACCGAGATCATGATCGGCAGGCGCCGGCCCGTCTCGCCGAGCACCTCGTCGATGGCCACGAGCGCCGCCTTGGCGTTCAGCGTGTCGACGATCGTCTCCACGAGCAGCACGTCGCAGCCGCCGTCGACGAGCCCGCGCGCCTGGTCGCGATAGGCGTCCCGCATCTGGTCGAAGGTGATCGACCGCAGGGCGGGGTCGTTCACGTCGGGCGAGATGGAGAGCACCTTGGTGGTGGGCCCCATCGAACCGGCGACGAAGCGCGGCTGCGCCGGGGTCCTCGCCATCCACTCGTCCGCCACGCGGCGTGCGAGCCGCGCGGCCTCGAGGTTCAGCTCGTAGGCCAGCGACTCGAGGCCGTAGTCCGCCTGGGAGACGGCGGTCGCGCTGAACGTGTTGGTCTCGATGATGTCGGCGCCCGCGGCGAGGTACTGGGCGTGGATGTCCGCGATGGCGTCGGGGCGGGTGAGGACCAGAAGGTCGTTGTTGCCCTTCAGGTCGTGCGGGTGCGTGCGAAAGCGGTCCCCGCGGAAGTCCGCCTCGGTGAGCTGCAGGCGCTGCACCATGGTGCCCATGGCGCCGTCGAGGACGAGGATGCGCCGCGCGAGGGCGGCCCGGAGCGGGGCGGTGGTGTCGGTCATCAGGCCTTGAGCCTCCGGCGTCGCGGTTTCGTGCCCACGGCCAGCAGCACGACGAAGGGATCGCCCTGGGTGCGCGCGCCCACGCGGACGCGCACGTCGGTCAGTCCGGCGCCGGTGAGCAGCGCCTCGAGTTGGGTGTCGGTGAAACCCTGCCAGCGGTCCCCGAGCGCGTCGCGCACCCAGCCTTCGTCGTGGGAACGGAGGTCGAGCACGAGCACGCGGCCCTCCTCGCGAAGGACCCGGACCGCCTCGGCGACGGCAAGCCCCGGGTCGGCGGCGTGGTGCAGGGCCTGCGACAGCAGCGCCACGTCCATCGTCCCGTCGTCGATGGGCACGCGCTCGAGCTCGCCGCGCTTCCAGGTGATGTTGCGGATGTGGCGTCGGGCGGCGAGCGCCCGCGCCCGGGTCAGCACGTCCGCCGAGCGATCCACGGCCACGACCTTGCGCGCCCACAGCGCCGTTTCGATGGCGAGATACCCTTCGCCGCAGCCCAGGTCCGCCACGTCCAGTGGCGGGAGCAGCAGGCCGAGGGCGCGCGACCAGGCGGCCCAGCTGCGGCCCGGCACGAGCTGGCGCCCGTCGCGCGTGTCGGGCCCGGCATGGCGATCGAAGTTCTCGCGCCGCAGCCGGAGCACCTCCTGCAGCCGCGCCTCGTCGGCCTTGAGGGCGGCGCTGCCGGCGGCCTCAGCGAACTGCGCCTCGAGGAGGGGCCACAGGGCGTGGCCCGCCGCGTGGAGCGACGGCGAGAGGCGGTAGTAGGTGAACGCGCGGTCCCGGTCCTCGGCCACGAGCCCGGCGTCCTTCAGCAGGCCCAGGTGACGCGAGACGCCGGACTGGGCGAGCCCCAGGATGCCGGTGAGCTCCTTGACGTTGAAGCGGTCCCTCGCCAGCACCCGGAGCAGCCTCAGCCGGGCGTCGTCGCCGAGCAGGCGATAGAGGGCGGAGGCCTCTTTCATATCCATAAATGTAGATGAATAGATTGACGTCTGCAAGCCGGATTGCGCCCGGGGCGGCGGCGGGGGATAATCAGCGGTCTGATACGCGCGTGAAACCCCGTGCCGTGGCCCGCGGTACCCGAAGCGATCGGGAGGCGGCTGCGGCCCGGCCCAGACGTCACTTTTTCGGAGAGGCAGGTGCGACTCCCCCGGGCGGGTGGGGCCGTGGCTGTCTGAAACACCATGGGCATCCTCGACAAGCTCCGTCCCCAGTCCAAGCACACCCACACCGATCCGAACATCCGCATCGAAGCCGTCCACGAAACCGATTCCGCCGACCAGGCCACGCTCGTCGGCCTGGCCAAGGACGATACCGACAGCCGCGTGCGGCGGGCCGCCGTCAGCCGCCTGACCGACGCCTCCGCGCTGGCGGACATCGCGCGGAACGAGTCGGACCCAGGCGTGCGCGACCTCGCGCTGGCGCAGCTGGTCGAGCGCGCCGGCAAGCACGACGAGGCCCAGGCCGGCCCCGCCGTGGCCGCGCTCGTGTCGCTGGGCCGCGACCGCGAGCTGGGACAGATTGCCAAGGCGGCCGGTCCCGAGGCGATCCGCCGGACGGCGGTGGAGGCCATTCGCGACCAGAAGGTGTTGGGGAGCGTGGCACGGCACGCGGCCGAGCCGGCGGCACGGCTGCTGGCGACGGGCCGGGTGACGGATCCCGCGGAGCTCGAGGGCGTGGCCACGCGGGGCGAGCATGCCGATGCGGCCGTTGCGGCGCTCGATCGGCTGGAGGCGCCCTCGCTCGAGACGCTGGCGGCCATCAGCCAGAAGGCCCGCACGAAGGCCGCCCAGAAGCGCGCGCGGGCGCTGGCACGCTCCCTGGAGGCGCCCGCCACCGTCGAGCCGACGCCCGACATCACCTACAAGGAGGCCGATCAGGAGCGCGCGCGCGCCCTCGTGGCCGGGATGACCGCCCTGGGGGCGGTCCCGGACCTGGCCAGCGTCCGCGAGGGGTACGGCGCCGGGCGCGTGGCGTGGGTGGAACTGCTCGCCGACGCCGACGTCGAGCCGTCGATCCTCGAGGCCTTCGAGGCCGCCTCGGCGACGGTGCGCGAGCGGATCGCGGCGGATGACCAGGCCCGCGTCGAGGCCGAGCGGCTGCGGCAGGCCCTGGCGCGCGAGCAGGCCGAGCGCGTGGACGTGTGCGCGCGTGTCGAGGCGCTGCAGGGCGACGACATCACGGATCGCCTTGCGGAGGCACGCGCCACCTGGGAGGGGATGCCCGCGATGCCGGAGGGCTGGGCCGGCGAGCTCGAGCACCGGTTTGCCGAGGCGTGCCGGGCGGCGGAGAAGCGCCATGAGCGCCGCATCCAGGCGCGGGCGCTGGCCGAGCGGCTGCCCACGCTCGTGCCCGAGATTGAAGCCGTCGCCGCGGCCGAGAGCCACCTCGAGGTGCGCGGGCAGTGGTTCGCGCTCCGGAAGCAGTGGCAGGCCGCGGTTCGTGACGTGGACATCGACCCCGGCCTGGTGGCCCGCTACGAGGCCGCCGCGCAGGCCATCGAGGTCAAGGAACAGGCCCTGCGGGAGTCGAAGGCCGGCGACCAGCAGAAGAACCTGCAACGCCTCCAGGCGCTCGTCCAGGACCTGGAGGCCCGCGCCGCCGCCGACACGCTCACGCTGAAGGGCGCCGACGCGCTGTTGAAGGAGGTCAAGCTCGCCATCGGCACCATGGGGCCGCTGCCGACCAGGCAGGATCGCGACGACCTCACCGTGCGCCTGCAGGCCGTGCGCACGAGCCTTGCCCCCCGCATCCAGGAGATGCGCGAATCGGAGGAGTGGAAGCGCTGGGCCAACGTCCAGGTGCAGGAGGAGCTCTGCGCGAAGATGGAGGCCCTCATCCCCATCGCGGACGAGGATCCCGAGAAGGCCGCCACCGAGATGAAGCAGCTCCAGGAACGGTGGAAGCCCGTGGCCGCGGCGCCGCGCTCGCAGGCCACCACCCTGTGGACCCGCTTCAAGGCCGCGCAGGACCAGGTCTACGAGAAGTGCAAGGACTTCTTCGCGCAGCAGAACGTCGAGCGCGCCGAGAACCTGAAGGCGAAGGCGGCCCTGGCCGAGCGCGCCGAGGCGCTGCAGGACTCCACCGACTGGGTGAAGACCGCGGAGGCCATCAAGCAGCTCCAGGCCGAGTGGAAGACCATCGGCCCGGTGAGCCGCGGGCACGAGCGCGCCATCTGGGAGCGCTTCAGGGCCGCGTGCGACCGGTTCTTCACGCGCCGCCAGGAGGATCTCAAGCAGCGCAAGCACGACTGGACCGAGAACCTTCGCCGCAAGGAGGCGCTGGTCGCCGAGGCCGAACAGCTCGCGCAGTCCTCGGAGTGGGAGAAGGCCGCCGCCCGCATCAAGCAGCTCCAGGTGGTGTGGAAGGCCATCGGGCCGGTGAAGCGCAGCAAGTCGGAGGCCATCTGGGAGCGCTTCCGTGCCGCGTGCGACCTGTTCTTCGAGCGCTTCAAGAACCGCGATCAGGTGGCGCTGCAGGGCAAGGTGGCCGACCGCGAGACGGCCGTCGCCGAACTCGAGGCGCTGGTGCCGGCCGACGATGCCGCCGACGCGCCACAGCCGGCGGACCTGTACGCCCACGTCCAGGCCGCGCGCGCGCGGTGGGTGCAGGGACCGGAGTTGCCGCGCCACACGCTGGCGCCGCTCGCCGAGCGCGTGAACGACGCCATGCTGAAGCTGGTCACGCGCTGGCCGGAGGCCTTCACCGGCACCGACCTGGATCCGGCCGCGACGCGCGACCGCATGTCGAAGCTCATCGTCAAGGTGGAGAAGCTCCTGCCCGCCGAGAGCGCGGAGCCGGTGAAGAACCTCTCGCCTGCGGAGCTGCTGGCGCGTCAGTGGCGCGAGGCCCTGGCGGCCAACACCATGGGGGCCGGCGCCGCACGCCAGGCGGAGGACGCGCGGCAGCGCGCCGCCGAGCAGGAGGTGCGCAGCGCGCAGTCCGCGTGGAATCGCCTCGGCCCCCTCGCGCCCGAGGAGCGCAAGCCCCTGCAGGAGCGCTTCGATCGCGCCGTGCGCAAGTTCTTCGAGATGAAGCGACGAGCGGCGTCGCGCGTCTAGTCCGCGCGCCCGGCAGGCCCGCCGGCACCTGCCGCCAGGGCCCGCACCCGCCCGCGCGGAGGCTAGTCGGCGTTCGGGTCCTCGAGGTAGGTGTAGCCCCTCAGTGCCTCCTCGTAGAACTTCAGGAGGCGTCCGGCCTGCTGATCTTCCATGCGGCCGGCGTGGACCGCCGCCTCCACGTCGCGGCGGAGCTTGCCCATCAGGTCCTCCGGGTCGAACTCGACGTACTTCAGGACCTCGTTGACCGTGTCGCCCTTGATGATGTGCTCGACCCGCGCGCCCTCGGCGCCCTCGTCGCCGTTGTCGGTGAGGCTGATGTGCACGGCGTGGGTGTCCCCGAAGAGATTGTGCAGGTCGCCCAGGATCTCCTGATAGGCGCCCACGAGGAACACGCCCAGGTAATAGGGCTCGCCGTTGAAGCGGTGGAGCAGCAGCGTCTTCTTGACGTCGCGCCGGTCGATGAACTGATCCAGCTTGCCGTCGGAGTCGCAGGTGATGTCGCCGATGACGGCGTGGTTCACGGGCGGCTCGCCGAGGCGGTGGATGGGCACGACCGGGAAGAGCTGCTTGATGGCCCAGCTGTCGGGGATGGACTGGAAGAGCGAGAAGTTGCAGAAATACGTGTCCGACAGCAGCTCCTCGAGCGCCTGCAGGTCCTCGGGCACGTCGTCCATGCCCTTGCAGAGCTTGTTGATCTTCTCGCAGATGGCCCAGTACAGGTTCTCGGCGTGCGCGCGCTGCTGGAGCGGGAGGTAGCCGCCGCTGAACAGGTTCATGGCCATGTCCAGCGCCTGCTGCGCGTCGTGGTACGACTCGACGGCGTTGCGCGCCGTGACCGAGTGGTAGGTTTCGATGAGGTCCACCAGCGGCTGCTCGAAATCGTCCTGGGGGGCGGCGGGGATGGTCTCCTCGCCGAACCCGGTCGTGCCCAGCACGTTGAAGATCAGCATGCTGTGGTACGCCGACACCGCGCGGCCGCTCTCCGACACGATGGTCGGGTGGGCCACCCCCTCCTCGTCGCAGACCGTCTGGATGTGATAGACGACGTCGTTGGCGTACTCCTGAAGGGTGTAGTTCATGGACGACTCGAAGTTGGTCTGCGAGCCGTCGTAGTCCACCCCCAGGCCGCCGCCGACATCGATGAACTGCAGGCCGGCGCCCATCTTCGCGAGGTCGCAGTAGACACGGGCCGCCTCGTTCAGCGCGTTCTTGATGATGCGGATGTGGGTGATCTGGCTGCCCAGATGGAAGTGGAGCAGCTTGAAGCAGTCCTCCATCCCGCGCGCCCTGAGCTCCTCGAAGCCGCGGAGGATCTCCGTCACGGTGAGGCCGAACTTGGATCGGAACCCGCCGGACGACTGCCAGCGTCCCGAGCCACGGGCGGCCAGCTTGACCCGCATCCCGATGTTCGGCCGGACGCCGACCTTCTCCGCGTACTCGAGGATGAGCTCGAGCTCGGTGTACTTCTCGACCACCGGGATGATCTGCCGGCCCATCTTCTGGGCCAGCATCGCCATCTCGATGAACTCGAAGTCCTTGAACCCGTTGCAGATGATGGGTGTGTCGTTGGTGGCCAGCGCCGCCACGGCCAGCAGCTCCGGCTTGCTGCCGGCCTCGAGGCCGAAGCCGTATTGCGCGCCGAAGTTCAACACCTCTTCCACCACCTGGCGCTGCTGGTTCACCTTGATCGGGTAGACACAGCGGTACCGCCCCTGATACTGGTGCTGGGCGATGGCCTGCTGGAACGCCGCGTGGATCTCGCCCAGGCGGTGCTTCAGGATGTCGGTGAAGCGGATGAGGATGGGCACGGCCAGGCCGCGCAGCTGCAGCCGGTCCACCAGGCGCTTGAGGTCCACGCCGCGCGCCGGATCCTTGGTGGGGTGCACCTCCAGGTGGCCGTGCTCGTTGATTGAGAAGTAGCCTTGTCCCCAGCGCGGCACGTCGTAGAGTTCCGCCGCTTCGGTAATCGACCACGAGGCTGATCCGGGAGCGGTCCCGGGTCTCAGGCGGGCGCCTGCGAGTGTGCTCATCGTTGCAGTCACAGAATAAACGGCACGGCGGCAAACACGAAGAGGAAAGTGGCTCTCAGGTTCTCGGGTGCTCCGTGCCGAGCACGGGCATGGGCTGTCCGTCGGCGTCGATGGCCACCAGCACCACCTCCGCCTCCGTGACCTTCACGCGCTCGCCGCGGTGGCCGGCGCTCCAGCGCTCCACTTCCACCTCCACGCCGACCGTCACCGACGTGCGGCCGACGCGGCGCGTCACCGTGTAGAAGTTCACGACGTCGCCCACGAACACCGGCGCGTGGAACTCCACCTCGCGCATGGCGGCCGTCACGTAGCGGTGCGGCGCCGCCTTGCGGGCCTCCACCGCCGACGCGAGGTCGATGTGGGAGAGGATGACGCCGCCGAAGATGGTGCCCAGGGCGTTGGTGTCCTTCGGCAGGAGCAGCACCTTGATGGCCGGTATCCGTTCAGGGGCGCTCATGGACGATTGCCGATCGGCAATTGACGATTCATTGGATAATTGAGTGAGTCTGGCATTGACGATTCGGCCGCCGCCGGCCCGTCGAGCGCCGGCCGCTGCCCGGATGATCCGATCCTCCAATCACGAATCGCCCGATCTTAATGCTCAATCACCCAATCGCCCAATCGTCGATGCATCGCCAATCGTCCATCGGCAGTCATCGATGAGCACGGCCGCCTACGCCCCTGCGACCGTCTCGAACGTGGCCTGTGGCTTCGACGTCCTCGGCTTCGCCCTCGACGAGCCCGGCGACATCGTCATCGCCCGCCCCGCGGACGGCTCCGGCGTCACCATCGCCGACATCGTCGGGGATGGGGGCCGGCTGCCGCGGGATGCCGGGAAGAACACCGCGAGCGCGGCGGTGGCGGCCCTGCTCGGGCGCCTGGGGACGACGCGCGGCGTGGCGCTGACCATCCACAAGGGCCTCCCGCTCGAGAGCGGGATCGGGTCCAGCGGAGCGAGTGCGGTGGCGGCCGTCGTGGCGGCCAACGAACTGCTGGGACGCCCGGTCTCCACCGACGTGCTCCTGGCCTGCGCGATGGAGGGCGAGCAGGTCGGGTGCGGCGCCGCCCATCCCGACAACGTCGCGCCGTCGCTGCTGGGCGGCTTCGTGCTGGCGAGGACCGTCGCGCCCCCGGATGTCGTGAGGCTCCCGGTGCCGGAGGGGCTCGCGTGCGCGCTGCTGCATCCGCACCTGTCGGTGAACACGGGCACGGCGCGCGCGCTGCTGGGCGACACCGTGCCGCTCCGCGACGCGGTGCGCCAGTGGGCGAACCTCGGGGCGCTGGTGGCCGCGCTCTTCACGAGCGATCGCGATCTGCTGTCCCGGTCGCTCGTGGACGTCGTGGCCGAGCCGAAGAGGGCGGTCCTGGTCCCGGGCTTCCACCGGGTGAAGGCCGCGGCGCTGGAGGCCGGAGCCCTCGGATGCTCCCTGTCGGGCTCCGGACCGTCGATGTTCGCGCTGGCCGCGTCCATCGACGTGGCCCGCACGGCGGGTGCGGCCATGCAGCGGGCGTTCGACGAGGGCAGCGACCTGGGCAGCGACCTCCATGTCTCGTTCGTGGGGCGTGCCGGCGCGCGCGTGGTGACCGCGCCATGACCTGCGTCAGCACGCGAGGGGAGGCGCCGGCGGTCCCGTTCCGTGAAGCGGTCCTGGCCGGCCTGGCGCCCGACGGCGGGCTGTACGTCCCGCAGCGGCTGCCAGCGCTCGACGAACGCCAGTGGGCCGGGCTCCGTGGGGCCTCGATGGCCGACATCGGCGTGGCCATGCTCGCACCGCTGCTGGGCGACGAGATTGGCGTGGGCACGCTGAGCGCGCTGCTGGCCGACGCGCTCGACTTCCCCGTGCCGGTCGTCCGGCTCGACGACCGACTGGCCGTCGTCGAGCTGTTCCATGGCCCCACGTGTGCCTTCAAGGACGTCGGCGCCCGCGTGCTGGCGCGGCTCCTGTCGCACGTGCACGACGCGGGGCAGCCGCCGCTGACCGTGCTCGTGGCCACCTCCGGCGACACAGGTGGTGCGGTGGCGCAGGCGTTCCACGGCGTGCCCCGGACACGCGTGGTGGTGCTGTATCCGCATGGGCAGGTGAGCGCCGTGCAGGAGGCGCAGTTCACGACGCTCGGCGGCAACGTCACGGCCGTGGCCGTGCAGGGACGCTTCGACGACTGCCAGCGGCTCGCCAAGGAGGCCTTCGGCGATCCCCGACTCCGGGAGCGCGCGCACCTCACGTCGGCGAACTCCATCAGCCTGGGACGCCTCCTTCCGCAGATGGTCTACTACGCCCATGCCGTCCTCGGTCTGAATCCGGGCACGCGCCCCGTGATCTCGGTGCCCAGCGGGAACTTCGGCAACCTCGCGGCGGGCCTGATGGCCCAGCGGATGGGCGCGCCCATCGCGCGGTTCGTGGCCGCGACCACCGTCAACGATACAGTGCCGAGGTATCTGGCCACGGGAATGGTCGAGCCGCGGCCATCGGTCTCGACGCTGGCGAACGCGATGGACGTGGGCAACCCGAGCAACCTGGAGCGCATCCGCTGGATGTTCGGCGATCGCGTCGAGGCCATCCGGGCCGCGATGTCCGCCACGGTGCACACGGACGAGGACGTCCGGCGCGGGATTCGCGAGCTCGACGCGCGGTACGGCTACGTGGCCGATCCGCACACGGCCATCGCGTATCTCGGCGCCGTGGAGGATCGGGGGGCCGCCGGAGTGGGAGCCCCGGGACGGCTGTTCCTGTCCACGGCCCATCCGGCGAAGTTTGGCGATGTGGTGGAGCCCCTCATCGGCCGCCCCGTACCCGTCCCCGCGCCGCTGGCCGACGCCATGGCGCGCCCGCGGCAGGCGACGCACATCGAGCCGCGCCTCGCGGCCCTCTCCGTGCTGCTGTGAGGGCCCAGAGGGGCGTTCCGGGCCCGCCGTCCGGTGTTCAGCGCAGCCAGGGCCGCACGACGGCGAAGTCCCCGTCGTTGGGCACCGGGGCAATCCCGAGGATCGCGCACAGCAGCTCGTACACGTGAACGTTCTCCACCGGCGGCACGCGGCGTCCGGCCTCGAGGCGCGGACCGGCCGCCACCAGCAGGCCGTGCATCGACCGCTCGGCCGGGTCGAATCCGTGTGCCCCACCCCAGGAGCGTGATGCGTCCCGCCTCGCCAGCTGTTCGCGGGTCACCACGTACCATCCCTCGTCTGCGAGCGCCACGAGGGCCGGCAGGCGCCGGTGGCCGGCCAGCCCGTAGCGAGCGGGAAGCTCTTCGGACCGGTACACCCGCAGATGCGGGTGCTTCCCGGCGAGGCTGGCGTAGAGGGTCTCGGCGCTCGTACCCAGCGGATTGACCGTCAGCCACGGGCCGGTGTCCACGATCTCGACGGCCCCGGGATCCAGATACTCGTCCAGCACGATGAGGCGATCGCCGCTGAGCGGTGCCATGCCGTGATCGCTGACGACGACCCAGTGGACACGCGATCCGAGCCCGAGGGTCTCGACGCCCTGGACCAGCCGCCCGAGCTCGTGGTCCTCGCGTGCCACGGCCTCGCGAACGGCCTGCGACTCGGGCCCCGCGTCGTGTCCGGCGGAATCGACGTCGCTGTAATAGACGGTGATCAGGCGCGGTCGCTCGGCCTCAGGCAGGCGCAGCCACTCGATCACCTGATCGGTACGCGCGGCCGGCGGCAGCGAGTGCTGGAACGGTCGCCAGTACGTCGGGTACATCCCGCCTATGGCCACGTCCGATCCGGGCCAGAACATCGTGCCGCTCCGCACGCTCTGGCGGGCGGCCGTCTGCCAGATGGGCTCGCCGCCCCACCAGGCCGGGTTGCTGGTCACCGCGGTGTTGGCGAGCGAGAATCGGCCGGGGATGGCGGGATCGAGCATCGTGTTCGACACGATGCCGTGGCGCGCCGGCCTGAGCCCGGTGACGAGCGAGTAGTGATTCGGGAACGTCAGCGCGGGAAACACGGGGATGAGGCCGTCTGACCGCACGCCCCGGTCCGCCAGCCGGAGCAGGGCCGGGGCCTCGAAGCGATCCGGGTAGTCCCAGCGCCATCCGTCGACACCCACGAGGACGACGATAGGAGGCGAGCCGGGCTTGGCCGGTCGCGTGCCCTGGCAGGCCGCCAGGATCAGGGCCGCGATCCCGATCCAGGCAGCGATCAAGACTCGCATGATGGCACTGTAACAAACCGTTATGATCACGGCATGACGCCACCGCTGGCCCCGACCTCGCCCACAGGAGTCCCGCCTCGTGCGGACATCGATCCGCAATACACCTGGGACGTGTCCGCGATCTTCCCATCGTGGGAGGCCTGGGAGACGGCGTTTGCGGAGCTGGACGCGGCAATCGACCGCTATCGGGCGCACGAGGGGACGCTGGCGCAGGGGAGCGACCGGCTGCTGCAGGCGTATCGCGACGCGGACGCGCTCGGCCAGCTCGCCTATCGCGTGTGGTACTACGCCGCCCTGCAGTACGACCAGGACCAGCGCGACAACACGGTGAACGCGCGCCGGCAACGCGTGCAGCTGCTCATCTCGAAATGGCGGCAGGCCACGTCCTGGTTCAATCCCGAGCTGCTGCGCATCCCGCTCGACACCATCCGGGCCTGGATGGCGGCTTCGGCGGACCTGGCGCTCTATCGATTTGCCATCGAGGACCTGTTCCGACAGCAGGCCCACGTGCTGGACGCGCGGGGCGAGGAGCTGATGTCGCTCGCCGGCCGCCTGTCGTCGGTCCCGTCCGACACCTACGCGGCGCTCTCGACGGCAGATGCCCGCTTCCCGACGATCACGTTGTCCACGGGGGAGGCGGTGCAGGTGAGCTACGGGCAGTACCGGCGCCTGCTGGCCACGTGCCGTGCGCAGGCGGACCGGCAGGCGGCGTACGAGGCCCTCTACGACACCTACGGCGCGACGCTCAACACCTACGCCACGCTCTACAACGGCGTGATGCAGCGCGAGTGGTTCGACGCGCGGGCGCGCGGCTACCGGTCCACGCTGGACGCGGCGCTGTTCGGCAACGACATCCCGACCAGCGTCGTCGAGAACCTCATCCACGAATCGAGGGCCGGCGTCCGGCCCTTCCGCCGCTATCACGCGCTCCGGAAACGCGTGCTCGGCCTCGGCGAGTACCACGTGTTCGACGCGTTCGTGCCGCTCCTCGAGCACGACGTGAAGTATCCCTATGACGTCGTGCAGGACTGGATCACCGCCGCCATGGCGCCGCTGGGCGCCGACTACCAGCGGCGCGTGGGCGAGGCGTTCGCGGGCCGGTGGATCGATGTCTACGAGAACCAGGGCAAGCGGAGCGGCGCCTACTCGGCGCCCGTGTACGGCGCCCACCCGTACATGCTGATGAATTACAACGACACGCTCGACGCCGTCTTCACCACCGCGCACGAGATGGGCCACTCCATCCACACCCTGCTCGCGCACGAGACGCAGCCCTTCGTTTACGCGGGCTACACCATCTTCGTGGCCGAGGTGCCGTCCACGTTGAGCGAGGCGCTGCTGCTCGACTACATGCTCGCGCGCGCGAAGACGCGCGAGGAGCGGGTCGTCCTGCTGCAGCACGCCATCGACGGCATCGTCGGGACCTTCTACAACCAGGTGCTGTTCGCGGACTTCGAGCTGGAGGCCCACCGTCTGGTCGAGCGGGACCAGCCCGTGACCGCCGACGGGCTCAACGCGCTGTACGCGCGGTTGCTGGACGATTACTGGGGCGACGTGCTGTCACCGGACGAGCGGGCGAAGACCACCTGGGCGCGCATCCCGCATCTCTTCCAGTCGCCGTACTACGTCTACCAGTACGCCACGTGCTACGCCTCCACGGCGAAGCTGATGAAGGAGGTTGGCGGCGCCGACCCGGCGGCGCGCGACGCGGCGGTGACCCGGTATCTCGACCTGCTGAAGGCCGGCGGCAGCGACCATCCGATGCGGCTGCTGCAGCGCGCCGGCGTGGACCTGAGCGAGCCGTCCACCGTGCGCGCGGTCGTCGATCAACTCGACGGGCTGGTCACGCGGCTCGAGGGGGAGTTGGGCTAATCGACCCTCAGCGCCACGAGCGGGTCCACGCGCATGGCCCGTCGCGCGGGGATGAAGGCCGCCAGCGCGGCCGCCGCCAGCAGCACGATCGGGGCGGCGGTAAACGTCACCGGATCGGCCGGCCGGACCTCGAACAACTGGCTCGCAAGCAACGGTGACAGCAGCCACGCGGCGGCCACCCCGAGGGCGATGCCGATGGCGGCGAGCCGCGCCGCCTGGCCCAGGACCATCCACAGCACGGCACGAGGCTCGGCGCCAAGCGCCAGGCGTACGCCCATCTCCCGCGTGCGCTCGCCCACCACCAGGGCCATCACCCCGTAGACGCCGACGCCCGCCAGCAGCAGCGCCAGCCCGCCAAACACCGAGACCAGCAGCAGGACGAACCGGCGCGGGGCCACCGATGCCGAGCGGACGTCGAGCATGGTGCGAACGTCGAAGAGGGCGAGCGCCCGATCGAACGCGCGCGCGTCCGCCCGCAGGCGCTCGACGAGCTCCGCCGGATTGCCGGTGGTCCGCACGACCAGGAACGGCGCCACCGGCGGGCCCTGTCGGTGCGGGATGTACATCTCGGGCGCCGGCACCTGCTCCAGCCCGGTGTGTCGCACATCGCCGACGACGCCGACGATGGTCGTCCACTGGTTGCGAGACGGATTCGGGCCGGTTCGGACGCGACGGCCCAGCGGATTTTCACCGGGGAACAGTCTCGCCGCCATGGCCTCGTTGACGACCGCCACGGGCGGCGAGGCCGGTCCGTCCTCGCGCGTGAACGAGCGCCCGCGCACCACCGGCATCTGCATCGCGCGGAAGTAGTCGTCCACCGCCCGGCGGAACTGCACTTCGGGCAGCTCCGCGTCGGGCCGCGGCCGCCCCTCCACGTCGATGGTCGTGGACACCGACGTGCTGCCGAGCGGCAGTCGCGTGGTGCCGCCCGCGGCCACGACGCCCGGCAGCGCGCGCAGCCGCTCGAACAGCTCGTCGTAGTAGGCCAGCCGCGCCTCGGCCGTGGTCAGCCTGTCGGGCAATTCCACCTGCATCGTCAGCAGGCCCTCGGGCGAGAAGCCCGGGTTCACGGTCAGCAGCGCCGTGAAGCTGCGCAGCAGGAGGAAGGTGCCCGCGCAGAGCATGACGGCGAGGGCGACCTCGCCGACGACAAGCCCTGCGCGGAGGCGACGGCCCACGGGCGAGCCGCCAGCCGCCCCGCGGCCGCCATCCTGCAGCGCATCGCGGAGGTCGGGACGCGAGGCGGTGAAGGCGGGCACCAGGCCGATGCCGATCCCGGACACGACGGCGACGGCCATCGTCACGGCCAGCACCGATGTATCGGGCTCGACCTCCGCCAGCCTGGGAATGGTGGATGGCGCGAGGACGATGAGGGCGCGCACGCCCCACTGGACGACCAGGAGTGCGACGGCGGCGCCGGCCAGCGCCAGCAGCACGCTTTCCGTGATGAGCAGACGGAGCAGACGCCCGCGGCCCGCGCCGAGGGCCGCCCTCACGGCCAGCTCCCGCTGGCGTCCAACGCTCTGCGCGAGGGCAAGACCGGCGACGTTGACGCACGCCATCAACAGCACCACGCCGACGCCGGCCAGCAGCAGGAGAAGCGCCGGCCGCACCTGGCCCACGGCCTGCTCGTGCAGCGGCACCACGACGGCACCCCACCCGTCGTTCGACGAGGGATAGGCCTGCGCCAGCTGCCCGGCCACGCCGGCCAGGCGTGACTCGAGCGCCTCGCGCGTGACGCCTGGTTTCAGTCGCCCGACGATCGCCAGGTAGTGCACGTTGCGCACGATCTGGCCGCCGCGGTTCGCAAAGGGATCCCCTTCGGGCACCCAGGGGAGCCAGAGATCCACCCCGGTTCGCGTCGTGAAGCCGTCGGGCCCCAGCATCGTGGCGTACGGGAAGACGAAGTCGTCCGGCATCACGCCAATCACGGTGCGCGGGCGGTCGCCGATGATCAGTGCGCGGCCGAGGATGCCCGCATCACCCCCGAAGCGCCGCTGCCAGTAGCCGTGGCTCAGGACCACGACGTCCGTGTCACCGGCCGCGAAGGTCCGCCCCACGAGCGCCGCCCGGCCCAGGATGTCGAACACTCGCGGTCCGGCATTCACCATCAGCACCCGCTCCGGGCCCTCGTCGGTCTGCAACTGCTCGCTGACGATGAACGAGGCGAAGGCCTCGAGGTCCGCAAGGTCGGTCACGCCGTCGCGGTAGTCGAGGAAGTTGGCCGGTGAGACGACGTTCACCGGCTTCTGCTCGCGGGTGTTGCTGCTCCACACCATGACGAGGTCCGTCGCCTGCCGGTAGGGCAGCGGCTGCAGGAGCACGCCGTTGACGACGGTGAAGATGGCGCTGTTGGCCCCGATGCCGAGCGCAAGCGCCAGCACGGCGAGGCCGGTGACCGCCGGCCGCTTGCGCGCGAGCGCCAGGGCATGACCAATGTCGGAACGCAGCGTTTCCCAGAACATGGCGCGTCTCCCGTGAGGGTGGTAGAGGTGCGGCGGATGGTTGGGGAAGAGCGGCCAGCGCCGCAGAGCGGAGCCGTGCTCGGCCAGACCGGTGGAAGCCAGTCGCGCGGCCGCGCGCAGCACGGTGAGCGCCGTGGGCGTGCCCGGGCCGCGCCCCTCGCAGAGGGCGCGATGGAAGTCCGCGCGCATCTCGCGACCGAAGCGCGCGCGGAACGCGCGCGGGTACGCCAGCAGCGCCAGCGAGCAGGCGAGCGACGCGAGCGTCGACAGGGATCTCATGCGGGGGCTCTCAGGAGGTGCCGGGCCTCGGCCGTGGCGATCTGGGCGGCCAGGCGGCGGGCCTCGGCCCGTGCCACGGCGATGCCCCTCTCGGTCAGCTGGTAGTACCGCCGTCGCTCGTCATCTTCGGCCGGACGCTCCGCGAGTTCCTCGATCAGCGCCTGTTCGAGGAGTCGCGCGAGTGCCCGATAGAGCGTGCCTGCGTGCAGCGGCGCCGCGTTTCCACTGCGCGCGTTCACGTCCTGCAGGATCCGGTAGCCGTGCTGCTCGCCCTCGGCGAGGGCCAGCAGGATGTCGAAGGCCAGAGGCGTGAGAGGGATGAAGGATTCGGCGCGGAATCGGTCCATGGCTGCGCTGGGACTATATGCTCAACGCACATAGACGGGCCAGACGGTCCAAAGGTTGTCCTCCGGGGCTTGACGCGACGGGCGGCATGCTCTAATCTTTCATCCGGATATGCGGATGAATTCCGTGGCCTCGCTGATCTTCGACCACATGGCGGCCCTGGCCGACCCCATCCGCGTCCGGATGCTGCTGCCGCTGGAGCGGCACGAGTTGACCGTCACGGAGCTGTGCGCGGTGCTGCAACTTCCGCAGTCCACGGTCAGCCGTCACCTCAAGACGCTGGCCGATGACGGGTGGGTGAGTTCAAGGCGCGACGGCACGAGCCGCTTCTACGGCATGGACGGGGACGCGCTCGATGCGGGCGCGCGCCAGTTGTGGCCGGTCATCCGTGAGCAGTTCGGCGGCACCGACGGCGCCGGACAGGACGAGCGGCGGCTGCAGAGCGTCCTCAGCCGGCGGCGGGCGAAGTCGGAGGCGTTCTTCTCGTCGGCGTCGGGGCAGTGGGATCGCCTGCGCGAAGACCTGTTCGGCGAGCGGATCCACTTGGCGGCGCTGCTGTCGCTGCTGGACGACCGCATGGTGGTCGGCGACCTCGGCTGCGGCACGGGCCAGATGTCCGAGGCGCTGGCGCCGCACGTCGCGCGGGTCGTGGCCGTGGACGGCTCGGCGGACATGCTGCGCGCGGCGCGCGCGCGCCTGCAGTCCCACGCGCACGTGGACGTGCGGCAAGGCGCGCTGGAGGCCCTGCCCATGGGCGACGCCGAGCTCGACGCGGCCATCGTGTCGCTCGTGCTGCATCACCAGCCCGAGCCGGTGCGCGTGCTCACCGAGGCCGCGCGCGTGCTCAAGCCTGGGGGGCGCGTGCTGGTCGTGGACATGCTGCCCCACGACCGCACCGAGTATCAGCAGCAGATGGGCCACGTGTGGCTGGGCTTCTCGGACGAGGCGATGCGCCGATACCTGGCGACGGCTGGCTTCACGGCCGTGCGCATCCAGCTGCTGCCGGTGGACCCGGAGGCACAGGGCCCGGCACTGTTCGCGGCCACGGCGCGCAAGGCCCAGTAAGGCCCAGGAACCCAAGTCGTCAAGACCCCAAGACCTCAAGGGCCAAGTCCCAAGACCCAAGACCCAAGACCCAAGACCCAAGACCCAAGACCAACAAGGAGCAAGCGATGTCGACAGCTGTCAAAGAGATGCACGCGTTCGAGGCGGCCCGCACGGCGGGACGCGAGCCGTTCAAGGTCAAGGACCTCTCGCTGGCCGACTTCGGCCGCAAGGAGATCCGCCTGGCCGAGCACGAGATGCCGGGGCTGATGGCGCTCCGCCAGCAGTACGCCGGGCAGAAGCCGCTGGCGGGTGCGAGGATCATGGGCTCGCTGCACATGACGGTGCAGACGGCCGTCCTCATCGAGACGCTCACCGAGCTCGGCGCCGACGTGCGCTGGGTGAGCTGCAACATCTTCTCGACGCAGGATCACGCCGCCGCGGCCGTCGTGGTCGGCCGCCCCGAAACGGGTGGCACGGTCGAGCACCCGAAGGGCACGCCCGTGTTCGCCTGGAAGGGCGAGACGCTGCCGGAATACTGGTGGTGCACGGTCGAAGCGCTGAAGTGGCCCGACGGCACGGGCCCGACCCTCATCGTGGACGACGGCGGTGACGCGACGCTCTTCGTGCACAAGGCCAAGGAGTACGAGTACGCGGGCGTCGTGCCGGCGTTCAAGCCCGAGAGCGAGCCCGAGGAGTGGGGCGTCATCCTCGACACGCTGCGCAGGGAGCTGAAGGCGGACCCGGGCCTCTGGACGAAGATTGCGGAGGGCATCAAGGGCGTCAGCGAGGAGACCACGACGGGCGTGCACCGGCTGTACGAGATGACGGCCGCCAACACCTTGCTCTTCCCGGCCGTCAACGTCAACGACTCGGCGACCAAGAGCAAGTTCGACAACCTGTACGGCTGTCGCCACTCGCTCATCGACGGCCTGAATCGCGCCAGCGACGTGATGCTGTCCGCGAAGGTCGCGGTGGTGTTCGGCTACGGCGACGTGGGCAAGGGCTGCG
This sequence comes from Acidobacteriota bacterium, assembly GCA_963169195.1. Taxonomy (GTDB): domain Bacteria; phylum Acidobacteriota; class Vicinamibacteria; order Vicinamibacterales; family UBA2999; genus VFZN01. The sequence continues at coordinate 54,004 of CAUJDN010000013.1, forward strand.
CCCAGGCCCTCAAGGGCCAGGGCTGCCGCGTCATCATCACCGAGATCGACCCCATCTGCGCGCTGCAGGCGGCGATGGAAGGCTACCAGGTGACGACGATTGACGATGTCGTCGAGACGGCCGACGTCTTCATCACGGCGACGGGAAACAAGAACATCCTCACCGTCGATCTCATGAGGCGGATGAAGGACAAGGCCATCATCGGCAACATCGGCCACTTCGACAACGAGATTGACATGGCCGGCCTGGCGAAGAGCGGCGCGACGCGCGTCAACGTGAAGCCGCAGTACGACGAGTGGGTGTTCCCGGCCGAGGGCAGGCGCGGCGAGCACAGCATCCTGGTGCTGGCCGAAGGCCGCCTGCTGAACCTGGGCTGCGCGACCGGCCACCCGAGCTTCGTGATGTCGTCCTCGTTCACCAACCAGGTGGTGGCGCAGCTCGATCTGTACTTCAGCGCCACGGGCAAGGAGACCCTGTCGGGCACCAGCTACGACGCGAAGCGCGTCTACATCCTGCCGAAGAAGCTGGACGAGATGGTGGCGCGGCTGCACCTCGACAAGCTGGGCGTGAAGCTGACGACGCTCACGCAGGAGCAGGCCGACTACATCGGCGTGCCGGTGGAGGGGCCATACAAGGCGGCGCACTATCGGTACTAGGCCTCGCCGGAGCCGCCCCCCTGCTTCGATGGAGGGGCGGAGAAGGCGGGTGGGCCCGGCGCTGATGCGCCCGGTTAGGCCGCGCGCTTCCGCGTGCGGTGGGCCCCTCGCTTCGCTCGGGGTGGGATCGTGCTGCTGCAGCGCAAGGCAGGTAGAATGCGGAACGAAGCGCCGGGGCTTCAGCCCCGGCGTTCGTATTCGATGACTCGCGCCAGCCTTGCTCTCATCGTCGCGGCGGCCGTCGTCGGCAGCTGGGTCGCGCTGGTTGCCCAGCGGCGCGACGCCTTCGTGGATTCCCGCAACCATCCCGCGATTGCGTACGGGACCGCCCCGGTTTCGACGCCGGTCACCGCGCTCAACGAACGGCTCGCGTCTGGCGCTGCCGCGCTGGCGTTCGATTCCGCCACCGGCTACCTGCAGTCCGTGCTCCGGGCGCTGGACGTCCCGATCGAGTCACAGGTGCTCGTCTACTCGCCCACGAGTTTTCAGGCGGGCAAGATCCATCAGCAGAACCCGCGCGCCATCTACTTCAACGACACCGTGTCGGTGGCGTGGGTGCGCGGGGGGGATCTGCTCGAGATCACCACGCAGGATCCGCGGCAGGGCACCATCTTCTACTCCATCGGCCAGGTCCCGTCGGACCGGCCGCAACTGGGCCGGCAGGAGCACTGCGTGTCGTGCCACCTGACGTGGGACACGCTCGGGGTGCCGGGCCTGACGGTGAAGACGACCTTCCCGCGCAAGAGCGCGGGGGACTTCCTCGACGGGGGCCCGGTGGACCACCGGCGGCCGATGCACGAGCGGTGGGGCGGGTGGTTCGTCACCGGGACGCGGGTGCCGGCACGGCACAAGGGTAACGTGCCGCTCATCCAGCCGGCGGTCCTCGATGGACCTGCACCCGCGCTCGCACGCGTCGACGGGCACTTCGACACCGCGGGCTATCTGCGCAGGACCAGCGATATCGTGGCGCTGCTGGTGCTCGAACACCAGGCGCACGCCGCGAACATGATGACCTGGCTCGACTGGGAGGCCCGGCTCGGCGATGCCTCACGCGTGCGCGATGCGGCGGAGGCGCTCGCGGACTACCTGCTGTTCGTCGGCGAGGCGCCCATCGAGGAGCCGGTGGAGGGCAATTCGGGCTTCGCCGAGGTGTTCGCCGCGTGTGGCCCGCGCGACGCCAGGGGACGGTCGCTGCGTGACCTGAAGCTGGACGGGCGCCTGATGCGCTACCCGCTCAGCTACATGATCTACACGCCGATGTTCGACGCCATCACCGCGTCGGCCCGAGTGCAGGTGGTCGAGCGCATTGCGGCCGTGCTCACGGGTCGCGAAACCTCGGCGAAGTACGCACACCTGGGCGCCGAGGACCGTCAGGCCATCCTCGAGATCCTGCGAGACACGAAGCCCGACCTGGCGTCAGCCCTGCGCTGAAGGCGGAAGGCAAAAGGCAGAAGGCAGAAGGCCGCCTTAGGCCTACGCCGCGAGCCCCAAGCCCCCGCCTGCGACAAGCCGTGACACACGCCTCCGGCCCCGCGCTAGAGTAGGAACGATCCGATGCGCATCGCGGCCGCCTTTCTTGTCGTCACCGGCGTGTTCGGCCTCAGCCTGGCGTCGGCCATCGCCCAGCGCCCGGGCGCGTTTGGCGGCGATCGCGATCATCCGGCCATCGCCTACAGCACCGCGGCCGTCAACGACCCCGTGGCCGAACTCAACCGGAAGCTCGCCGATGGCTCGGCCACGCTCACCTTCGACGAAGCCGGCGCTGGCTACCTGAAGTCGGTGCTGGAGGCGCTGCAGATTCCCGTGTCCTCGCAGATGCTCGCGTTCGCGGAGACCAGCCTCCAGGCGAAGAAGATCAACAAGGGCAATCCGCGCGCAGTCTATTTCAAGGACGACGTGGCGGTGGCCTGGGTCAGGAACGGCGACGTGCTGGAGATGGCCGGCCAGGATCCGCGGCAGGGCACGGTGCTCTACACGCTGCCGCAGCAGCCGCTGGCCGCGCCGCGCTTCGAGCGGAACGATACCTGCCTGGCGTGCCACCTGTCGTGGGACACGCTGGCCGTGCCTGGCCCCGTGCTCCAGACCGTGTTCCCGCGCCAGAACGAGCTCGAGTACGCCAACGGCGGGTTCGTGGATCATCGGCTGCCCATCGACGAGCGGTGGGGCGGGTGGTTCGTGACGGGCGCGCACGTGCCGGCTCGGCACATGGGCAACCAGCCGATGCTGCAGCCGACACCGCGAAAGGGGCTGGCGCTGAAGCTGGCCACGGTGGAAGGGGAGTTCGACACCTCCCGCTACCTGGCCCACACCAGCGACATCGCCGCGCTGCTGGTGTTCGACCACCAGGTGCACGCCACCAATCTCATCACGCGCCTCAACTGGGAGGCGCGCGCCGGCACACCGGCCCGCGTGGACGAGGCGGTGAACGAGCTGGTGGACTACCTGCTGTTCGTGGACGAGGCGCCCATCCCCGGGCGCGTCGAAGGCGCGAGCGGCTGTGCCGAGGCGTTTGCCGCGATGGGACCGCGCGAGTCGACAGGGCGATCGCTGCGCGAGCTGAAGCTCGAGGGGCGGACGATGGAGTATCCGCTCAGCTACATGATCTACACGCCGATGTTCGACGCGCTACCGGCGACCGCGCGCGATGCCGTGGCCGCGCGGCTGGGAGTGGTGCTCGCGGGGCGCGACACGCGTCCGAAGTACGCGCACCTCACGCCCGCGTTGCGCACGGCCATCGTCGAGATCCT
>CAUJDN010000014.1 GCA_963169195.1 Acidobacteriota bacterium
GTGGGGCGCGGGCCACGCGCGCACGACATCGAGGATGGCACGGTCGCCTTCGCGATGGGCGATGCCCAGCGCCGCCGCATCGGATCGCCCGCCCGACGCGTCGTAGTAGGCCACGTGCCCGCCACACGGCGCCCGCTCCCGCACGCTGGCCTCGACGACGGCATCGAGGGTCTCGGGATCGAGCAGTGTGGTCAGCCCCGCCCGAAACTCGCCCAGCACTTCGGAGCGATACGCCTCCGGGTCGTCCTGCGCCATCCGCGCGAGGTAGTCCGCCGGCAGCGTCGGATTCATCGCCGGGGCGCTGGCCTGCCACACGAGCGTCGTCGCGTCGTCACAGCCATAGTGCCGGCGATGCAGTTCCCAGAGCGCCCCGGACTGGCCGTAGGGCGATGACAGCACGATCACCTTGCCGCCCGTCGTCGCGGTCCGCCCCCGCGCCGCCCGCAGCATCTCGATGTCCGTCGGTCGGCCGTCGGTCGCCGTGAAGTAGGCCAACTCGTCGATGACCACGACGCACGCCCGCAGCCCCCGCACCGCCGCGGGCCGACACGGGTAAGCCGCGATGGTCACGCCCCGCGCCAACTCGATGCTGTCCGTCGTCTCGCTCACGACTTCGGCACGACAGGAGGGGACCGCCGCGAAGGGCTCGCGCACGTAGCGCAGCAGCGTCCGGAGGGCGCTGCGCTGGTCCTGTGCGATGAGCAGGGCATGCGTGCCGGGTGCGCCGCGCAGCGCCTCATAGGCCGCGAGCGCGGCCGACACGCGCGTCTTGCCCGACTGGACGCCCACGATGGCCACGGCCTCGGGATACCCGCCCGCAGGCGGGTCATACGTCGTCCGGCCGGTGTGCTGCTGCCACAGCGCCAGCGCGTCGGCCTCGGACACGCCGACCACATCGAGGGCGGCGAACGGCAGGCCGTAGACGGCGGCGAGATACACGAGCCAGGGGCGCCACGTCGCCAGCGACGCGAAGCAGGGCAGGGCGCCGAGTAGGCCGGGGTGGGCCAGCGCCTCAATGATGGTCATCGGTCGTCACCCCGGCCCGCGAGCAGATCGGACGCGGTCGTGACGGGCGTGGGCGGGCGGTCGGTGCCGAGCAGCGCGGCGAGGCGGGTCTGCCGGTCCACGATGGACAGGTAGGCCGTCAGCAGCGCCCGCGTCCGGCCCTTGCCAGTCAACGGGCCTTCGGCGGCCAGTCGCCCGCCGAGATAGTTCCGGACGGCGGCCAGCTCGATGAAGGCATCGGCCAGCTCCGTCTTGATGATGCCGATGTTGGCCAACTCGCGATGGAGCGCCTGACGCCGCTCGGCCAGGAGCGCCATGGTCCCCGTGGCGGCGCCGGACCGGACATGCCGCGAGTCCAGTCCGTGCGTCAGGGCCGGCCCCGGCTGGCCCGCCGCATGGCCCGGCGCGAACCGGCCATTCCGACGGCGCCCTGACGGCAGGATTTCGCTCGATGGCGTCTCTGGGGCCGCGCGCGGGGTGACAGGCGAGTGACAGTCCGTCGTGAATCGCTGAATTTGCTCGGGAACGTGCGCGACGTCTGGGCGTGACAGGTTCGCCAAACCTCCATCCCCGGTTGCCGCCGGTTCCGCATCAGCCGGGGCGGTCGCACCATCCATCTCTTGCGCGCATCCATCAGCCATCATGTATCGCTCGTCGAGGTGAGGCATCGTCCCGGTCATCGGCCGCGCCGGAGGGGCCGACACGCCCGCCCGCGCGGATCGGCGCGCCCCGCGCGACGCTGGCGCCGCACGAAGGTGCGCCCGCAACAGGGACACACCCAGCGACCGGGGCCGACGGGCTCAGGCGGCAGGGTGCTGTCGCAGTAGGGACAGCCATCCGGGGCGCTCATCGTTCGGTCCGGGTATAGGCTTCCGACGCCCATTCCCACGCCGCCTTGGCGTGCATCGCCGCGGTCCACGCGTGGTTTTCGGTTTCCATCTCCAACTCGATGCGCGCGGCCTCGTCGTCCGTCAGCGGTGTCGCCGCGCGCGGGGCGGCTGGCGGCAGGGCGTCCAGGGCACGCAGCGGGGCGCGGAGGGCCTGCAAGGCCTGGACGGCGAGCGTCGCCGCCGCGAGTGCCCGTTCCACCACCTCCGCCACCGGCAGCCCGCTCATCCTCACCTCCACCAGCTTCACATCCGCCAGGTCCAGCACCGGTCCGTCATCCGCCATGGTGTCCTCCGATCCCGTGGTCATCCCGTCATCCACCCATCCATCAGCCCGCACACCCCACCGACGATCCCCAGGTCCCACCGTCGCCGGCATCCATCCCGTCCCCATCGCTGGCTTCGAGCCGCCCCAGCACCGCGCCGCAGTCAACGCCGTGAGCCGGGGGCGCCGGAGCCCGGAGGGGCAGAGGTCCCCTACCCATCGGGTGATGGGGGAACCGTGCCAGTGCCCACGTGGGATGAGCCGTACGGCCCGTCGCCCGTCGGATGGCCCGATGGACGCGTGACGACACGCCATCGGTTGGCCAGACTGTCGTGGGCGTCGCACGCCCTCCCTACCGCGCTCTGGCCTGCGGCCCACGCTGCTCGCTGGGGTACGTCCGGGTCGCGAGCTGGATCATGTCGCGCGGCCCCCGCGGTCCTCCCGCTGGCCGAGCCGACCATCCTTTGCGGGCTGTGTTAGCCTACGCAGGTCGATGGTCCAACCTCGCTGGTGAAACCCGACAACTGGCCCGATGGGGTGCCCGCCCCGTCGGGCCGCTTCAGATCATCCCGTCACCCTTGTCCTCTCTCGCGTGATCGATCAGGAGCGCGGCGCTCGACGGCGATGCGCGCGAGATCCAACAGGCCGACGGCATCGAGTACCAGACGCTTCCCGAGATCGGAAATCGGATGGACTCATGGGTTCCTCTCGTGGTGTTGAAGGGGTGTCTGGGTGCGGCTGATGTCCCGCCCGCGGGACAAATCCCCAGACCGCCAGCGGGCACACATCGACGCCGACAGGGCCGCATCCGGCGTCTGCGGCGTCTCCACGCGATGCCTGGTGACGAAGGCGGTCAGGTCGCTGACGGCCAACAGGATGCGACGCGACGACTCGCCGGCCCGGCGCACGGACGGATAGCGCACCGACGGCAGCAGGCCGTCGGCCACCCACTTGCGCACCTGCGACGCATCCGCCCCGAGCAGCGCCGCGGCCTCATCGACGCCGACGACGAGCGGGGCGAGCGTGTTACGCAGGGGTGTCGCCATCGGTGGGACTCGGCTCGGCGGGGGCGTCCGTCTGCGGCGCCAGCTTGTCGCGGATGAGCCTGCGCACGTAGGCCGAGACACACCGCTCGTCCTCACGGGCCGCACGCTTCAGGGCCTTCGCGAGGTCCGGCCCAACCTTGACGCCGATGTAGGTGGGATAACGCGCCATGCCGGCATGATGCCGGAGTCGCGCGGCTTCCGAAACTCCCAGAAAGTCTCGAAATAGCGACCAGTTCCGTTAGGGCTCTCGTGTGGTAAAACGGTGTATCATTCCGTTAGCCCGTCATGGCAATGACCGCACCAGCCCGACTCGCATTGCTGCTCTCATGGTTAAACGGCGTGCCGCTGCCAGAGGCCACCGTGCGGCGCCGACTGCGGATGTTCGTCGAGTCATTCGATGGCTCCGCGAACGCCGCGCACGTACGCACGCATGCTGGGGCCGGGTTCGCCGAGATTACGAGCTGTTCGGCGGCGACGCTGACGCGGATGCACCGACGCCTTTGCGCGGTGCTCGATGGTGGCTTCGTGCCGTCGGGCACGGCGCCGCATGGGCCGTGGCCGCACTTCGAGCGGTTTACCGGGATTCAGTTCAGCGTGCTGCGGATGGACCGGGGCGACAGCGCGCCGAAGCGCAGCCGCACGCGCGCGGCCACCCGTGCGGCGCTGCTCGCGGCCGGCCGCTACCGGCTGCTGGTGGACACAACGCGCGAGCGGGGCACGCTGAGCGATCTGGTGACGTGGCTGACGCTGGCCTTGCTGACCGCGCCCGGCATGGTGGTCGTGTCGCGCTGCCCGGCGCCAGCGCCGGGAGACTGGACGCGGCGCTGTCATCGGTTGGTGGTCGCCCGCGGCCAGGGGCGCCCACGCCAGTACTGTTCCGTGGCCTGCCGCGTGCGGACGCACGCCGCCGGCCGCGCACGCGAAAGGGGGCTGTGATGGGATGCGTCTATCGCCGCGGGAAGGTCTGGTGGGTGAAGTATGCGCGCGCCGGGAAGGCGTACTACGAAAGCAGCGACAGCCAGCGGAAAGGCGACGCGATTGACTTGCTCCGACGACGAGAAGGGCGCATCGCCGAGGGCCAGCCAGTCATGCCGAAGGCGGGGAAGGTGACGTTCGACGACGCCGCGGCGGACCTGCTCACCGACTACCAGGTGAACGGCCGGAAGTCCGTCGCTGTCGTGACGCGCCGGGTCCGCAAGCACCTGACCCCGTACTTCACGGGCCTGCGGCTGGCCGACCTGACAACGCCGCTGGTGCAGCGGTACGTCGCGCATCGGCAGCAGCAAGGCGTTGTCGCCGTGCGGGGGCCGCGGGCCGGCCAGCGCATCGGGGATGTGTCCCCGGCCGAGATCAATCGCGAGTTGGCCATTCTGAAGCGCATGGTGCGCCTCCAAGTGCAGGCTGGGCTGATGTTCCACGTACCCCACATTCCGCTCCTGGCCGAGCACAACGCCCGACAGGGATTCTTCGAGCCGGCGCAACTCGACGCTGTCTGTCGGCACTTGCCGCCGGCCATCGTGCCCGTCATCCGGTTCGCCGCCATCACGGGCTGGCGCATCGCATCAGAGGTCCTGCCGCTCGAATGGCGTAACGTCGATTTCGCGGCTGGAGAAGTCCGGTTGGACGTGGGCACCACCAAGAACGGCGAAGGCCGCGTGTTCCCGATGACGAGTGAGCTGCGCACCCTGTTGAGCGACCTGCACGCGGCGCATGTGGCGCGGGCGAAGGCCGGCCAGATCGTGCCGTGGGTGTTCGTGCGGATGGTCGCGAACGGCCGGGGCGGGGCCGTGGAACCGCGGCGGATCACGACCTTCACGAAGGCGTGGAGAGCCGCCACGCGCGCGGCCGGGTGTCCAGGGCGGGTCCCGCACGACTTGCGCCGCACGGCGATTCGCACGTTCGTGCGCCGCGGCATCTCGGACCCGGTCGCGATGCGCCTGAGCGGCCACAAGACGCGGTCGGTGTTCGACCGGTACAACATCACCAGCGCGGCCGACCTGGCCGACGCCGCGCTGAAGCTGGACGCCGGGCGCGCGGAGGGCCGGACCCGCGCAGAGGGCTGAGCCCACACCGGGTCGGACTGTCACCAGACTGTCACCACGCGCGCCAAATCTGGTCCTATCTGGTCGCAACTGGTCGGAAGTGATCGACGACATCAGGCCGGAAATCGTCGGATTCGCTCGGGATTCGGAGTGCCGTCTGGAACTGCAAAACCTCCATCCCCGGTTCAAATCCGGGCGGCGCCTCCAACTTCTTCCTGAGCAGCGACGGGCGCCGGCCTCGTTTGACAGCAGATTCTCGAGTACGGCCGTGCCCGCGTATCACCCCAGGATCTGTGATCGCGGTCCAGGGTGTCTCCGCGAATCTGTGCAATCTGAGGCATCGGCGTCCCTCCGCGGCGCCGGTGTTCCGCCGGCGGCCCCAGGTACCGTATACTTCGGCGTCCCCCTCCCGAAGGCCTGCCGGCGTCTCTCCGCGTCCCCCTCCGCGGCAGGTTCTGCCGTTCTCCGTTGTCGGGGGTGCTGCGTTGACCTACTGGATTGAATTCAAGAACACCATCCTGCCGTGGCTGCTCGCGGCCGGTGTCGTCACGTTCCTCGTGCACGAGCACCGTCGCACCACCGAGGCGCTGCTCGGCGCCAACGAGCGACTCGCCTCGGCCGTCGAGGAGCAGGGCAGGGCGCTCGAAGGGGTGCGCCAGCTCCTGGCGTCGCAGGGGTATACGCTCCCCCCTCCAACCGCTCCGCAGTAGTCCGCGGCCTGCGTGAGCATGTGCGGTTGACATCGCGGATGGCGTTGCGGATGTTCGACCTCGCGGATATCTGGGCCACACGGACCGGCAACGAGGTGCGCCTCGTGTCGGCCAACGACCACGTGCACGCCCGGAAGTCGATGCACTACGCGGGCCTGGCCATCGATCTGCACAGCTCTGATCTGGATGGACTGGCGGCAGTCATGCGGCGCCTCGGCTTTCGCGTGCTCTGGCGCGTGCCAGGCCACTCTCGCCACGTGCACGTCGAGTGGGCGGGTGGTGTCACCGGACCTGAAGCCGCCCTGACGGCACCCTGAGAAGGAGACGACGGCGCTCATCGCGCGAGACACCGCCATGGACCGCATCCGCACCCTCATCCTGGGAGCCGCCGGCCGCGACTTCCACAACTTCAATGTCGTGTACCGGGACGACACGCGCTACGAGGTGGTGGGCTTCACCGCGGCGCAGATTCCCAACATCGTCGGCCGGACGTATCCGCCAGACCTCGCGGGGCCGCTCTACCCGGCGGGCGTGCCCATCTTTCCGGAAGAGGAGATGGCCTCGCTCGTGGATCGGCTGGCCGTCCGCCAGGTGGTGCTCTCGTACAGCGACATCTCGTACGAATACGCGATGCGCCGGAGCGCCATCGCCAACGCGGCAGGGGCGGACTTCGTCCTGCTGGGGCCGCGTGCGACGATGCTCGACAGCCGCAGGCCGGTCGTCTCGGTGTGCGCGGTGAGAACGGGCGCGGGGAAGAGCCCCGCCAGCCGCCGCATCGCGATCCTGCTTCGGGAGCGCGGCCTGCGTGTCGCCATCGTCCGGCACCCGATGCCGTACGGGAACCTCTCCGCGCAGCGCGTGCAACGCTTCGCGGCGTTGGAGGACATGGCGCGGCACGGCTGCACCATCGAGGAGATGGAGGAGTACGAGCCGCACATCCTGAGCGGCTCGGTGGTGTACGCCGGCGTGGACTACGCCGACATCCTCGAGCAGGCCGAGGCCGAAGCCGACGTCATCCTCTGGGATGGCGGCAACAACGATCTGCCCTTCTATCGACCCACCCTGCACATCGTCGTGGCGGATCCCCTGCGGCCCGGCCACGAGCTCGTGTACTACCCCGGCGAGGCGAATCTCCGGATGGCCGACGTGGTGATCATCAACAAAGTGGACGCGGCCGGGCTCGAGGCCGTGACGCGCGTGCGCGAGAACGTGCGCGGCGTCAACCCCCGCGCGCTCGTCGTGGAGGCGGCGTCGCCGGTCGTCGCGGACCAGCCTGAGCGGATCCAGGGACGGAAGGTGCTGGTCATCGAGGACGGCCCGACGCTCACGCATGGCGAGATGCGCTTCGGCGCGGCAACGGTCATCGCCAAGCGCTTCGGCGCGGCGGAGATCGTGGATCCCCGGCCGTACGCGGTGGGCAGCATCGCCGAGACGTTCCGGACCTATCCCGCGATTGGCATGCTGCTGCCGGCGATGGGCTACGGCGCACAGCAGGTCCGGGACCTGGAGGCCACCATCGCCCGGGTTCCCTGCGACGCCGTCATCGTGGGCACGCCCATCGACCTGGGCCGGCTGATGACGATCTCACAGCCGGTCGTTCGCGCCCGTTACGAACTGCAGGAACTCGGGCGCCCGGACCTCGCGGATGCCCTGGCCGGGCTGCTGGACCAACCCCGCGCGGCGCCGCGGCGTCGGGGGCCGGCAGCGACCGACGACTCAGCCCCTGCACTCTGACCTGCCCGCACCTGCCTGCGCCCGCCCGCACTTGACTCACTGCGGTCCGGATCGGCCCACGCTCGCCGCTGATGGCTGAGGTAGTGCGAACATGAAGACGGCCCGGCCGGCCGCGACCGACACGTGCTGGCGCCCTTCCACCAGGAACGTCGCCGGGTTCGAGCGAACCATGCCGCCCACCTGGAACTGCCACAGCGCCGTGCCCGTTCGGGCATCCAGCGCGTAGAAGTTGCCCTCGTTCGATCCGCTGAACACGAGGCCGCCCGCCGTCGACAACACGCCGGACCACGAGGGCGAGGGAAGCGTGAAGTCCCAAACCCTCACGCCGGTCTTCGCATCCAGCGCGCGGACGGCGCCCCAGGCCTCGTCCAGCAGCGCGCGCTCGCCGCCCCCGGTGAAGGGGAGTCCTGCCTCGTACTCCACGTCCGTCTTGTAGTAATACGAGCCCATCTCCCGTACGGGGACGTAGAAGAGCCCGGTCTGCGGACTGTAGGACGGGCTCGGCCAGTTCGTGGAGCCCTGCAGGCTCGGATAGACCAGGTTGCCTTCCTCGGTGGGCTCCTTGCCGGGAATCAGCTCGGGCCGCCCTTTCGCGTCGATGCCCTTCGCCCACGTCTGCTTCGCGTAGGCCTGCGCGTGGAGGAACTCGCCGGTGACGCGGTCCAGCACGTAGTAGAAGGCATTGCGATTGGCGGTGATGAGCGTCTTGCGCGTGCGCCCGCCAATATCGAGGTCCGCGAGTACCTGGATCTGGTTCGCGTCCCAGTCGTGCACGTCGTGCGGTGTGTACTGGAAGTACCACTTCATCCTTCCCGTATCCGGATCGAGCGCGACGACGGACGAGGTGTACAGGTTGTCTCCCTTGCGCACATCGCCGTTCCAATCCGGCCCGGGGTTGCCGGTGCCCCAGTAGAGCAGCTTCAGCTCGGGATCGTACGACCCGGTGAGCCACGTCGCGCCCGCGCCGTTCTTCCAGCTGTCGCCGGCCCAGGTTTCCACGCCGGGCTCGCCCGGGGCCGGCACGGTGTGGGTGCGCCACAGGAGCCTGCCGGACTTCGCGTCGTACGCATCCACGAAACCGCGGATGCCCGCCTCGCCGCCGCTGATGCCCACGATGATCTTTCCATCGAGTGCCAGCGGCGCCATCGTCACCGAGTGCCCGAGGCCGTTGTCCGCCACGTGGGTTTCCCACCGCTTGGCACCGGTCTCCGCGTCCAGGGCGATGAGGTAGCCGTCGAGTGAGCCGACGTACAGCATGTCGTCCAGGATGGCCACGCCGCGATTGGTGGCGGGGAAGCCGATCAGCCTCAGGTCGGACGGCATCGGCCGCACGTGACTCCACAGGGTACGCCCGGTGCGCGGATCGAGGGCGGTGACCGTGGTCGGCGGCTCGGTGACGTACATGCGGCCGTCGACCACGATGGGCGATGTCTCGACCTGGCCGTCGCCGCGCACCTGATACACCCAGGCGGGCTGCAACTGGGCAACGTTCGACGTGTTGATCTGCGCGAGCGTCGAATGCCGCCTGCCGTCGTACGTGCCGTTGTAGGTAAGCCAGGCGCCCGGCTCCCTCACGGCGTTGACGATGCGGGAATAGGGAACCTGGCCCGCGAGGCCCGTCCCGAATGCCACGACGACGCCGGCCACGACTGCCATCACGAGTCTCATCGTGCCCCCCGAAGGCTGGCCAGGTAGGCCACAAGGTCGTCGATCTCCGTGGCGGTGCGCTGCGTGCCGTACGCCGGCATCAGGCTGGCGCCCGCTTCACGCTCCAGCGCCTCCAGATCCGACTTCCAGTAGCGATGAATCGGGCCGCCGGGGTCCCTCACGTAGACCCAGAAGGCATCCTCGCTGACGCGCACGCCGCGGATGGAGCGGGTGTCCTTCGGCCGGGCCGTCACCACGACGTGTCCGTCCGGGACGCGTGCACCGGGCCGCAGGAGCGCCTCCTTGAGGTAAGCGGGGCCCCGCTGCGCACCGATGCTCGAGAGATCCGGCCCGTACGCCCGCCCGGCGCCAGCGAGCACGTGGCACGAGGCGCAGCCGCGTTCCTGGTAGACGGCCCTCCCGCGAGTGGCGTCGCCTGAGAGCGCGGCGGTCGGCGTCCCGGCGATGAGGCGGCGCACGTAGGCGGCCAGCTGCCATGTCCGCCTTGGTCCATTGGCGCGGCCGTAGCCAGGCATCAGGTTCGGGATGCCCTGATCCACCACGCGGAGCAATCCGGTGTCGTCGGAGGCTCGGGCCAGCACGGGCACGAGCAGGGACGGGCCGTAGCCGCCGCTGCCGTCCATGCCGTGGCAGAGCGCGCACTGCGCCACGTAGGCCCGCTTGCCCGCAGCCAGGTCGTCGGCATTGGCGTCGTGGAGCGGGCGGCTGTCGTTCGTGGGCTGGGGTGGAGCCGCGAGGTGGGATCCCGCGCCCAGCGTGAGGAGCCACCATCCCGCCGCCACGCCCAGCCTCGTGGCCCGTACCGAGACAGATCGCCGCGATGCCGCCGATCCTCGCGCCATGGGACATGCCTCCGGACGCCACGAGCACCACGTGGCGCGCACACTGTATCACCGGAGGCGGCTGGCGAGTCGCCGCGCGCCACGGCTCTCAGTCGTGGCCTGTTACGACCGGCTCGCGGAACGAGACGATGGCATAGACGTAGACCGCATCCGGAACGCGCGGCAGGGAAGGTGCGCCGAATCGCCAGGACCGGACGGCCTCGAGCGCGGTCGCATCGAAGCCGGACTTCGAGCCGAGGACGTGGTATGCGCGCGGAGCACCGGCCGCGGACGTCTCGATCTCCACGAGCACGGCGCCATCGCCGAAGACCTTCGGGGGGTACGCCGGCATCGTCAGCGCACCCGGCTGGGGCAGGACGGCCGACGGGCGGCCGAGCACCAGCGCCGGTCCCCGGGGGGCCGGTGAAGCGTAGACCGTCGGGGGTCGGAAGGCGGCCAGGACCAGGACGCGGCCTGGCACCGCGACGAGCTTATTGTCCAGGGTGTCCTGAGCCGGGTCGAACCGCCACCCGCGGACGGCGGCGATCAGGGCTTCAGTGAACGGGGGCGTCGAGGTGAGCGGCTCGACCTTCGTGACGGCGCCATCGGCTCCGACATGGAGTTCCAGCGCGACCTCTCCGCCTCCCACGGCGAGTTGCGCGGCCCGGGGCAGGGCGCCGGCGCCCTTGAGGCGCGGCGCCTTGAAGTCCTCGGCGGCCGCCGCGAGGCCAACGGCCAGAATCGGAACGGCCAGGGCTAACCAGGGCGCGTGCGGGCCGCGCCGAAGCCAGTGCGTCATGTTCAGCCCCTCCCTTGCTTCCTCAAGCCTATGATCATTCCATGCGCGACAGGTCACCGGACCGCCTGGAGACCGATGTCCTGGTGATAGGCGCCGGCCCGGCGGGCTCGGCCGGTGCCCTCACGCTGGCGCGCCACGGGTTGCGCGTGATCCTGGCCGATCGCGCCCGATTCCCCCGAGACAAGGCCTGCGGTGACGCCCTCATCCCCGATGCGCTGGCGGCACTCGCGAGGCTCGGGATCGAGCAGCAGGTGCTGCCGCGCGCCAGGCGCCTTGCTGGCCTCGTGATTACGGCCCCGGGTGGGCGCCGCGTCCAGTTGCGGGGGCCATGCGCGGCCCTCCCACGACGCCTCCTGGACGACGTACTGAGGCAGGCGGCCGTCGACGCGGGCGCGCGCTGGATGTCGCCCGCGCGAGCGATCGGCCCGATCGAGGTGGGGGATCGCATCTGCGGTGCGATGCTCAGCGTGACGCCGGATGAGACGCTGCTGCGGGTCCGCGCGAACTGGACCATTCTGGCAGCCGGCGGCGCCTCGATCCGCCTGCTGCAGGCGTTCGGCGTGCTCCGCCGACCCACCCCGAGCGCAATGGCCGTGCGCTTCTACGCGCACGTGCCGCCACCGCTGTCCGACACGTTCGACGAACTGCACATCTCGTTCGCGCGCGATCTCAGCCCGGGGTACGGCTGGGTCTTTCCCGGGCCCGGCCATGTCTTCAACCTCGGCGTGGGAGTGTTCGGCGATGCCAGGCCCGCGGACGGGCGATTGAACCTGCGCGTATTGCTGGACCGGTTCTGCCGCACATTTCCGCCGGCACGAGCGGTGCTCGGCGCGTCCACGTCCGTGACGCCGCTGGCCGGAGCACCCCTGCGGACCGGCCTCGCGGGCGCTCAACTGGGCCGGCCCGGGTTGCTGGTTGCGGGTGAAGCCGCGGGCACGACGTACCCCCTGACGGGAGAGGGCATCGGGATGGCGCTGGCGACAGGGATGGCAGCCGCAGAGACGATTGCGCAGGCCGCCGGCGACCCCGACGGTGCCTGCGACCAGGCCTATGCCCGCCACGTGGAGTCAGACTTCGCCGCGCGCTTCCAGGCCTACTCGTTGGCGCAGCGCTACATGGCGTATCCGGTCGTGGCCGATTACCTGGCCTGGCGGGCACGCACGGACGGCTTCGTCCGGCGGTCACTCGAGGCGCTGTTCAACGAGGCCGCCGATGCCCGGGTCCTCTTCTCCCCCGCAGGGCTCGTGCGAGCCCTCCGAGGCTGATGTCGCATCGCCCTCCGCCCGACATCCTCCGCGGACCGTGCTCCACCCATCCCACGACGGCCCCGAGCACGAGGCCTGCGGCAAACGTGACGCTCCTGCGGCGGCCCTTCCCCGCGGGGACCGTCGTGGATGCCGCGTCTCCCGCGCCGGGACCCCGGCAGTGCTGGTCGAGGGCATATCGGAACGACGCGATCGATCCGGCATTGGTACACTAGGGGGCATGCGCGCGGCCGGACCCGTCCCTTCCATGGCGCTGCTGGCAGGGCTGCTGGCGGCCCAGTCAACGGGCACGGCCTCTCAGCCGTCGATCGACATCGCCCTGCGGGCCCGCTCGCTGCAGCCGGGTGAGCTGGTGGTCGTGGGACTGGCCCTCGACCGTGATGCGACGACGGTCGAGGTCACGGCGTTCGAGCGGACGAGCCCGGCCTATCCCGTCGGTCCCGGCCGCTGGGAGGCGCTGGTCGGCATCGACCTGGAACAGGCGGCGGGCGAGTACGTCCTGCGGGCGAGCGCCGATGGCGGCGCCAGGGCCGGCGAGCGGCCGTTCGCCGTCGTGGCGAAGACCTTCGCGGAACGCACGCTGAAGGTCAATCCCGATTTCGTGAACCCGCCGAAGGCCGCCCTGGCTCGCATCCAGGAGGAGTCGCGCTTCCTGCAGGCGCTCTACGCGGCTCCTGCGCCCCGACGGCTGTGGGAAGCGCCGTTCCGCAGGCCCGTGCCGCACCGCGCCAACAGCCGCTTCGGTGTCCGGAGCGTGTTCAACGGCGAGCGGCGCAGCCCCCATGCGGGCACCGATTTCCTCAGCCCGGCCGGCACGCCCATCCGTGCGCCGAACGCCGGCCGCGTCGTGGCAGCGCGCGATCTCTACTTCAGCGGCAACACCGTGATCATCGATCATGGCCTTGGGCTTTTCTCCCAGCTGGCACACATGTCCCGTATCGACGTCGCGGAAGGCGACCCGGTGACGGCGGGACAGGTGGTGGGCCTCGTGGGGGCGACGGGTCGCGTCACCGGCGCCCACCTGCACTGGGGACTACGGGCGGGCGCGGCCCGCGTGGACGCGCTGTCACTGCTCGCCCTCCTGGCAAAGGATCCCCCTTGATGAGTGTCCCGGACCTCGAATTCTCGCCCGCCGACATGCGGGCCATGGCCGACGCCGTCGCCCGCCGCGCGGTGGACCACCTGGCGTCCCTGCCCGCCCAGCCAATCTCCGGCGACGTGCGCGCCGAGGCGCTCTGCCGGGCGATGCGCGAGCCGGCGCCCGAGCACGGTCGCCCCCTGGAGCCGCTGCTCGACCAGCTGTTCGAGGAGTACATCCCCCGCTCCTTCACGTCGGTCGGGCCGGGCTACCTCGCCTACATCCCCGGCGGCGGCGTCTACCCAGCCGCGCTTGCGGATTTCATCGCCGACACCACGAATCGCTACACGGGCGTGTGGCAGGCCGCGCCGGCGCTGGTCCAGCTCGAGGCGAATGCGCTGGACTGGCTGCGGGACTGGATGGGGTTCCCGAACGGAACACGGGGGCTCTTCACGCCCGGCGGATCGATGGCGACGTTCAACGGCATCCTCTGCGCGCGCGAGCGGCACCTCGGCGTGGACATCCGCCGGGGCGTGGTCTACACCTCCGATCAGGCACATCACTCCGTGTTGAAGTCGGCCAAGCTCGCGGGCATCATGCCCGACCGCGTCCGGGCCCTGCCGTGCGACGCGGCCTTCCGTCTGCCGGTCGACGAATTGCGTGCGGCCATCGCGCGCGACCGCGCCGCGGGCCTGCTGCCGTTTGCCGTGGTGTCGAGCGCCGGCACGACGAACACCGGAGCAGTGGATCGCCTCGAGGCCATCGCCGACGCCTGTGCCGCCGAGGGCCTGTGGCACCACGTCGACGGCGCTTACGGCGCGTTCTTCAACCTGTGCGAGGACGTGCGGCCGGTCCTGAAGGGAATCGAGCGGGCCGACTCGCTGACCCTGGACCCGCACAAGGGCATGTTCCTCCCGTACGGGACCGGCGCGCTGCTGGTCCGCGACGGTGCGGCACTGCGCGCGGCGCACGAGGCAACCGCCGACTACCTGCCGGCGATGCCGCACCCGGACGAGTTCTACGATCCGAGCCAGCACGGCCCGGAGCTTTCACGCGGGTTTCCCGGGCTGCGCGTCTGGCTGTCGGTGAAGATGTACGGCGCGGCTGCCTATCGCGCGGCCATCGCCGAGAAACGCGCGCTGGCGCTCGAGGCCTGCCGCCGCATCTCCGCCCTCCGGGGCATCGTCATCGACGCGCCGCCCGAGCTGTCGCTGTTCGCCTTTCACGTGTCGTGGCCCGGCGCCACCCTGGCGGAGGAGGATGCCGCCACCCGGGCATTGATGGAACGAACGACCGCGCGCGGGCGCGTGATGATCACCGGCGCGGTCGCACGCGGGCGCTACCTGGGACGTGTGTGCGTGCTCAGCTTCCGGACACACGCCAGGCAGATCGACGCGCTCGTGGAGGACGTCGGTAAAGCGCTGGAGGACGTGCGGGGATAGGGTAGACGGGGTGCAAGGGTGCGGGGTGCGGGGTGCGGGGTACTGGGTCCCGAGAACCTCAGAACCCCAGAACCTCAGAACCCGGGAACCCCAGAACCTCAGAACCCGGGAACCCCAGAACCTCAGGACCCGAGAACCCCAGAACCTCCGAACCCGAGGACCCGCCCCCGTCCCTACCTGTGCCGGGCGTAGACCGTCTTCTTCCCGTCCTTCGTGAAGGCGATGGTGTCGAACGGATCCTTGCGGCCGCCCTGTTCCATGCCCGGCGAGCCGATCGGCATTCCGGGCACCGCGATGCCAGCGATGGCCGGCTTCTCGGCCAGCATCTTCTTGATGTCGGCGGCCGGCACATGGCCCTCCACCGTGTAACCGCCCGCCTTGGCCGTGTGGCACGACCTCAGGTCGTCGCTCACGCCGCCCTGGACAGCGACGGCGTTCAGCTGCGCGTCGGAGACGTTCTGGGCTTCCACCTGGAAGCCATTCGCCCGGAGGTGATCCATCCAGGCGGTGCAGCACCCTCAAGTCGGGGATTTGAAGACGGAGACGCTCGGCAGGCCAGCCACCGGCTTCGACTGCGCGGTCACCGCCGCGTAGCCGAGGCTCGTGGCCACTGCCACCACGCTCGCTGCGAACATCAATCGTCGGATCATTGCTCCTCCAGGCGGAAGGAGGCGTCCCAGGACCATCCGGAGCGCCTCAGCTTCACCGCCCATGTCCTCTCAGGATACTCGCTCCGGGCCGCCTGTCACCCCCGGGGCTGCGGCACGACGCGGAGACGAGGCTTGAGCGCGTTCCGGTCCTGTGGGTACTGCTGCGGCGCCTCCCCGTCGGACACCGAGGTCAGGATGGTCACGTCCTGGCCCGGCTCCCAGTTGGCCGGCGTGGCCACCTTGTGCTTCGCGATCAGCTGGACCGAATCGATGACGCGCCGAGATTGGGGGGATCCCGCCCTACCGGTCAGTTGGTGCCACCCGGGGGACGTGGCACGGCCGTACGGCCGCCGCCGCCCCCGCCCCCCGACGAGTAGCCGCCGGTGCTCACGCCGCCGGAGCCGCCCGAGCTCGACCCGCCCGAGCTCGACCCGCCGGACGAGCCGCCCGAGCGGTCCACGACGCCGCCGGCGTTCACACGCACCGGGTCGGGATCCCGCGGGCGCACGCGCGTGTAACCGGCGCCGTTCACCACACGGCCGCCCGCGTCTTCCGGAGCGCCTGTCGAGGGAGCGGTGACGGGGACCCAGCCCCAGCCGGGCCCGTAGCGGGGATCGTAGAGACCGTAGTACTGGTAGCCGAACGGCGCGTACATCGACAGCCACCCGTACTGGCCGGCCACGGACCACGGGTCGACCCATGGGGCTCCGCCGTACGGGCCGCTCCAGCCACCACCACCGCCGGAATAGGTGGGCCGATCGATGACGAACTTCTCCGGGAAGGTGAGCGCCATCATCACGTCCACGACGCTGTCCGCCACGCCGGCCTTGGTGAGGTCCATCAGCCGGCGGCCGTCGAGCGGGAACTTCGCGCCGACCTCGATGAGCGCGGCCTGCAGGACCTCGGGGGAGGTCTTGCGGCTCGCTTCCTTGACCTCGTCCAGCGACCACCGGGCGAGGGGCGCCGGACTGCCCATCGAGGCGACGGCACGGCCCCCGGCCCGGGCCTGCTCGCGCGACATGCCGTAGCGACGGACGCGGACGCTGCGGCGATCGTTGACCTCGACCATCTGCACGTCCACCCAGGTCGGGCCGGGCAGGATCATCGAGAGCCCCGAGAGCCGGCGCTCGGGCTGGCCCGCGCAGGAGACCGTCCCGCGCGTGAACAGCTGCCGGCCGCTCGCGGACCACTCGGCGCGCCGCGTGCTCGTGCAGCCCGCCGCCTCCGACGAGCGATCCCGGCCGTCGGTGGCGACGATCTCATCGAGCACCGTTTCCCCGTTGAGCACCGTCTGCTGGGCGACGGCCAGCGGCTGGTCCGAGGGCGTGATGCAAATCATCACATCGCCAGTGCGCTGGTTCGACGGCGCCTGGCGCGCCGCGGCGGCCATGAGATCCGCGACACCGTCGTTGGTGTTCTCCATGCGGAGCTGCCAGCAGCCGAGGTAGGGCGCCCATCGCGCGTCCACCTCCGGGCGCTGGGCGGTGGCGACGGCGGGGGCGCCGATGAGCGTGGCGACGAGAGCGAGCGTGCGCAGTGCCATGGCGGTGGTCTCCCCTGGTCAGAACACGACGTTGACGCCTGCCGATGCGCGGAAGCCGGACAAGTCCAGCGGATCGAAGCCGATGAAGTCGTCGCCGAGCGTGCCCGATGCCCAGACGTAGCGGCCCTCCATCGTGAAGAACAGCCGCTTGTACAGTTGGACGTCGGCGCCGCCGAACACGTGTCCGATCGGCGAGGTGCCCTCGGCCCGGAACGAGTCGGTGAAGACGCCGAAATCCTGGAAGTCCACGAAATCGCCGTATTGGAGAAAGCGCCAGAAGACGACGCCTCCGCCCGCGCCGACGTACGGGAACACGCGCGACGGGACCCAGGCAAACGAGCCGGCGCGCTGGCCTCGCGGCGTCAGCGCGAATCGCAGGCTGGCGGTCAGGAAGTTCTGCCGCAGCTCAGAGGTCTGCTCGATCGGCAACAGGTTGTTGTCCACGAAGTCCCGGTACTCCGAGGGGATGGCCTTCCGCGTGAACTCGAAGCCGGCCACCATGTCGAGGCGATCGGTGACCGTGATGCCCAGGTCCGCGGCGAAGGTCGGGCCCCGGAAGGCGCCCCTGTCGATGGTCAGCTGGTCCTGGACGAAATCGTAGAGGTCGCTGCGCTCCCTGGGGACGACCCAGCCGGCACGCAGTCCCAGCGTCGCCTTCGGGCGCCCGAAGAGGAAGTCGGCGGTGGGGAGGTCCTGCGTCATGCCTCCGGGCGGCACTTGGGCAAGGGCCGGAGCCGCGGCGGCGCAGAGCAGGGCGACCGCGGCGACGAGCGCCAGGGGCCGGCAGACGCCTCGGGGAGTCAGGGGCATTGGCACCTCTGATTATGCACCCGTCGGCGCGTGACAACTCGCGGCATTGCCCCGCGGGGGCCGGACAGGGCACACTGCAGGGCATGCGCGCAGACGTCCTTCGTGTGTTCGCCCTTGTCGCCTTCCTCGGCCTCGGCTCGACCGCCACGGCCCAGCATCAGGCACCAGCCCGGGCCGGGGCCGCGCAGCACAAGCCCGACCACATGGCGCACACCTTCAGTGACGCGGACAAGTACGCACGCGAGTTCGACGACCCGTCGCGCGACGCCTGGCAGATGCCCTCCCGCGTCATCGAGGCGCTGGACCTGAAGGCCGGCCAGTCCGTGGCCGACATCGGGGCGGGGACAGGCTATTTCTCGACGCGGCTCGCGCGAGCGGCAGCCGCGCCGATGGTCTTCGCAGTGGACATCGAGCCGAACATGGTCGCGCACCTGAAGATGCGCGTTGCGAAAGAGGGGCTGAAGAACATCACGCCGGTCCAGGCGACAGCCGACGGCCCGAACCTGCCCGAGCCCGTGGACACGATTCTCTTGGTGGACACGTTCCATCACATCCCGAACCGCGTGGAGTACTTCCGCACGTTGAAGGCGTCCATCAAGCCTGGTGGCCGGCTGGCGATCATCGACTTCCGCAGGGACGCGCCGGCTGGCCCGCCGGTGGAGTTCCGGTTCACGGCCGATCAGATCTCGGCGGAGCTGGCCGAGGCAGGTTACGCCCTGGCCTCCAGCCACGACTTCCTGCCGCGGCAGCTGTTCCTCGTCTACCGGGCGAAGTGAGAGGGGCGCCGGGGCTGAAGGCCCGGCGCGCCCGGAAACATTGCGCGAGACGCCCCCGTCCAATCCCGTCATGGAGAGGCTGTGGCTGGACTTGCGCGTGGCCGTTCGCGGTCTGTTGAAGGACCGGGCCTTTACGATCACGACGGTCGCCACGCTGGCCTTGTGCCTGGCCGCCAACATCGCCATCTTCGCTGTCGTGGACGGCGTGCTGCTGAAGCCCCTGCCATTCGACGAGGCAGGTCGCCTCGTCGCCGTCTACAACCAGTATCCGGGCGCCGGGGTCGAGATCGCCTCGAACGGTGTACCCGACTACTACGACCGCCTCGAGGCGCTGACGGCCCTCGACAGCCTCACGAACTACCGGCAGACCGGCCTGACCATTGGCGGGGACCGGACCGACGCCGAGCGCCTCCAGGGGCTCATCGTGACGCCCTCGTTCTTCAGGGTCCTGCACGTCGAGCCGTATCGCGGCCGGTTGTTCACCGAGGACGAAAGCGAAGTGGGGCGCGACCAGAAGGTCGTGCTCACGCACGGCTACTGGCAGCGCGCCTTCGGCGGCGCGGACCACGCCATCGGGCAGACGCTTCGCGTCAACGGCGTGCCCTTCACCATCGTCGGCGTGCTGCCGCCCGGCTTCCGCTTCGTCGATCCCGAGATCCAGCTGGTGCGCCCTGTCGCGTTCTCCGCCGAGGAGCGGTCCGACGACCAGCGGCACAGCAACAACTGGCAGCAGCTCGGACGGCTGAAGGCAGGGGCCGGCGTGGCGCAGGTGCAGAGCCAGCTCGATGCCCTGAACGCGGCCAACGCCGAGCGGTTTCCGCAGTGGCGCGAGGTGCTGAAGAACGCGCAGTTCCGCACGAAGGCGGTGGGATTCCAGGAGTACCTGGTCGGCGACATCAGCCGCACGCTCACGCTGCTGTGGGGTGGTGTCGTGTTCGTGCTCATCATCGGCTGCGTCAACGTGGCGAACCTCGTGCTGGTACGGTCCACGGGACGGATGCGCGAGCTGGCGACGCGGCAGGCGCTGGGCGCCGGGTTCGGCCGACTGGCGCGGCAGAGCTTCACGGAATCCACGCTGGTGGCGGCGATGGGTGGAGGCGCCGGCCTCGTGCTGGGCTGGTGGGCGCTCGCGTCGGCACCCCTCTTCGGCCTCGATCAGTTGCCGAGAGGGCAGGAGATTGGCATCGACGGGCGCGTGGTTGGCTTCACGCTCGCGCTGGTCGGCCTCGTCGGCGCGGTGATGGCGGCGCTGCCCGTCGGCGTGCTGCGGCGGACGAACCTGGCGCAGGTCGTGCGCGAGGAAGGCCGCTCGGGTACAGCCAGCCGCGGCTCGCGCTGGATTCGGCGCGTGCTCGTCACCAGCCAGGTCGCCTTTGCGCTCATGCTGCTGATCGGTGCCGGCGTGATGGTGGCGAGCCTGCAGCGCGTGCTGGCCGTGGATCCGGGCTTCCGGGGCGACCAGGTCCTGACCGGATACCTGAGCCCGCCGCCGTCCCGCTATGCCGGCGACGGCGAACTGCGCACGCTGCTGGCGCGCATCCTGGAGCAGGTCCGCGCCCTGCCGGGCGTCGAGGGCGCCGGGCTGTCGTCCACGATTCCGTTCAGTGGCTCGACGAGCGACAGCGTGATTCTCGCTGAGGGATACCAGATGGCGCCTGGCGAGTCGCTCGTGTCGCCCTACAGCGTGTCGGTCACGGAGGGCTATTTCCAGACGATGGACGCCCGGCTCGTGGCCGGCCGGTGGTTCGACGACGGGGACATCGAGGGGCGTCAGCGGGTGCTCATCATCGACGAGCGCCTGGCGCGGAAGTTCTGGCCGAATGGCGATGCCGTCGGGAAGCGCATGTACCAGCCATCGAGCCCCGACAACCTGTTCAAGCAGCCCCCGGACGAGGACATGCTCACCATCGTCGGGGTGATCGGCGAGATGAAGCTCGCCGGCATGGTGGACGGCGCCGGCGCACAGCGGCCGGGCGCGTACTACTTCCCGTACCGGCAGCTGCCGCGCAGGGGTATGGGCCTGGCGGTCCGGACCTCCGGCGATCCGCGATCGCTTGGCGATTCGGTCCGCAGGGCCGTCGCGCAAGTGGACGCCGAGCTCCCGCTCTACAACATCCGGACGATGGGGGAGCGCACGAACGAGGTCCTGGTGGATCGGCGGACGCCGACCCTGCTGGCGGGCGGCTTCGCGGGCGTGGCGCTGTTCCTCGCGGCCATCGGCATCTACGGTGTGCTGGCCTACCAGGTGTCCCAGCGTCGCCGGGAGATCGGCATCCGCATGGCGCTCGGTGCGGGTGCGCCGCGCATCTTCGGCTTGGTGCTCGGCGAGGGCGCCACGATCGTGGGAGTGGGGACGGTCCTCGGGCTCGTGGGCGCCTTCTTCCTGCGACGTGCCCTCGAGACGCAACTCTACGGTGTCAGCGCGATGGACGTGAGGGTCGTGGCCGTGGTGGGCGGTGTGCTGCTGGCCGTGGCGCTGCTGGCGTGCGTCGTCCCGGCTGGGCGGGCAGCGCGCACCGATCCGACGGTCGCGCTCGCGAAGTAGCACCCGGGTGCGAACGGGTGCGGGCGGGTGCGGGCGCGCTCAGCGGGCTTCGCGGGGGACGACCATCACGCGCCGCGGGGCGCCGTGACGCAGCACCCGCACGGGCGTGGCCACACCGATCGTGGCGTCGGTGAGCATCCTCACGAGATCGTCCACACCGCATACCGGCGCGCCGCCGAAGTCGAGGAGCACGTCACCCTGCTGGAGGCCGGCCGCCTCGGCCGCGCTGCCCGGCGTGACGAAGGTGATGGCCAGACCGCGCTCACGAGGGAGCCGGTGCTCGCGGATCAGCCGTCGCGCGATGTCCACGTCCTGGCCTGCGACGCCCAGGTGACTGCGCCGCACCCGCCCGTCCCTGAGCAGGCATGAGATCACCCACGTTGCCGTGTTGATGGGCACGGCGAACGCGATGCCCTGGCCGCCGAGGATCGCGGCCGTGTTCACGCCCACGACCTCGCCGCGACTGGTGACGAGCGGCCCGCCGGAGTTGCCCGGGTTGAGCGCGGCGTCGGTCTGGATGAGGTTTTCCATCAGCCGCACCGTTCGCGCGCGGAGCGAGCGGCCGAGCGCGCTGACCACGCCCGTGGTGACGGTGTGCTGGAATCCGAACGGGTTCCCGATGGCGATGACCACCTGGCCCGGCCGGAGCGCGGCGGAGTCGCCGAGTGGAGCCACCGTGAGCTCCGGCGCCGTCACGCGCAGGATCGCCAGATCGGTGTGCGGGTCGTCGCCGACGAGATCCGCCCGGAGCGCCCGGCCGTCGGTGAGCGATACCGACACCTCGCCGCCTGCGGCAACGACGTGGCTGTTGGTCAGGATCAATCCATCCGGCGTGAAGACGAAGCCCGACCCCGAGCCTCCGGCAGGCGCACGCCGCGGCCGCGAGCCCTTCGCCGCGCCGCGCACGTCGACCTTCACCACGGCTGGGCCGACACGCTCCACCGCACTCACGACCGCACGGGAATAGGCGTCGAGAAGGAACGCGTCATGAACCACTCCGGCCCCCCGGCACCGTGCCCCCTTGCACCGTGCACCCCTGCACCCTAAATCTCTATGACCCCCAACCTCAGCCCTTTCTGGACCGCCTCGGTGCGCGTGGACGCGCCCAGCTTGCCGAAGATGGCGCCGAGGTGGAACTTGACAGTGTGGTCGCTCACGCCCATGCGCTCCGCAATCTCCCGGTTGTGCAGGCCGTCGGCCAGCAGGGTGAGCACCTCGTGCTCCCTGGGCGTGAGGCCCTCCACGGGCTGCCCTGTACCAGGGCGGTCGAGGACGGCCGTGGCACGTCCCGGCACCGACGACCGACGCCGCTCGATTCGTTCCCATGCCTCCGGGCTCATCACGACGAGGTCGGCCATCGCGGCGTCGCTGACGACAAGCCAGCGCGCGTCGCCGGCGATACGCTCGGCAAGGACGGCGCGCTCGTCGGAGTTGCCCGCGAGGAAGACGCGAATGGGATCGGGCACGGCGATCCCAGCTTACCCGCGCGCGCTCATCACCGCCGTTCGCCCACCGCCACCGTCACCTCCTGCACCACGCTGCCGCGCAGCAGGGTGAGCGGGACGGCCTTACCGACGCGATCGCCGCGGAGCCGCATCAGGACGTCCTCGGGCTGTTGCACCGCCACCCGATCGACCGCGACGACGATGTCGCCGACGAGGAGGCCGGCGGTGTCGGCCGGGCCGCCCTCCACGAGGCCGGTGACGAGCACGCCGTACTCCTGCGCCTGGCCGGCGCGTTGCCGCACGGGCAGGCTGGCCGGGACGGAGCTGATGCCCAGGAAACCCTGGCGCACGCCGCCCTGAGCGACGACCTCGGCGGCCGCTTCGACCGCGAGCGCGAAGGGGATGACCACCGTCGTGCCCCGAATGGCGGCTGCGGTGATGACCCCGAGCACGCGTCCGTCGCCATCGGCGAGCGCGCCGCCGACCAGCGCCCCGTGCGGGGGCACGGCCGTGCGGATGACGCGCGCGATTTCGGACGCGCGGCCCGTGCGCAGGGGGCCGCCCACCACCGCCACGGGCGTCAGCGTCGCAAAGACCCCGCCGCTCCAGGTGCGGCCCACGGCAACCGCCAGGTGCCCGACGCGCGGCTCCGGGGCCGGCCGCGCCGGGGGCACGCCCAGGTCTGCCGCGCGCACCACCGCGAGACCCGTCGCCGGGCTGCGCCCGACGACGACGCCCTCGACCGTCTGGCCATCACCGCGCCGTACCACCACCGCCTCGTCGTCGATGTGGCGTGCGGGGGTGAGGAGGAGCTCCTCGGCGAAGACCATGCCGGCGACCGGGCGGCGCCGCGCGGCGACCTGCACGACCGACGCCGCGGCCTGCTCGGCCGCATCGGCAACCCGGGAGGAAAGGGACGAAAGGATGTCGTTCATGGCCGCAGGGTAGCCAGGTGGCGGGCACCGGCGGATCAGGCAAACGGCTAGGGAGGGTAAGATCGTCGCGTGCCCTCCAACGCGGCCGTTTCCGAACCGATGACCCTGGGCGAGGCCTCGCACCTCGTCGGCGACCTGCAGCGCGAGCTGCGCAAGGTGATCGTCGGGCAGGACGAGGTGGTCGCCGAAGTCCTCGTGGCGTTCCTGGCGGGCGGGCACTGCCTGCTGCGCGGCGTGCCGGGGCTGGCGAAGACGCTGCTCATCAGGACCATCGCCGACGCGGTGCACCTGACGTTCAGCCGCATCCAGTTCACGCCGGACCTGATGCCGTCCGACATTCTCGGGACCGAGGTGATCGAGGAGGACCGCGCGACAGGCGCGCGCACCATCCGCTTCATCCCCGGGCCGATCTTCGCGAACATCATCCTCGCCGACGAAATCAACCGCACGCCGCCGAAGACGCAGTCGGCGCTGCTCGAGGCGATGCAGGAATACCAGGTCACGATTGGCGGCAAGCGCTACCCGCTGGAACGGCCGCTGTTCGTCCTGGCCACGCAGAACCCCATCGAGCAGGAGGGCACCTATCCGCTGCCGGAGGCACAGCTCGATCGGTTCATGCTGAACGTCGTCATCGGGTACCCGACCGCGGAGGACGAGCGCGCCATTCTCGCGCAGACCACGACCGGCGACGAGCCCGTGGCTTCCCCGGTGGCCACCGGGGAGGCCATCGAGCGCGCCCGGCTGCTGGTGCGAGAGGTCGTGGCCGCGGAGAACGTCATCGGCTACGCGGCACGGCTCGTGCGGGCGACGAGGCCGGTGCTGGAGAGCGAGGCGCCGGACTTCGTCCGCCAGTGGGTGCGGTGGGGCGCCGGGCCACGCGCCGGGCAGGCGCTGCTGCTCGCCGGAAAGGCCCGCGCGGTGATCCATGGACGGCCCGCCGTGTCGCTCGAGGACGTCCGCGCGGTCGCACCGCCGGTGCTTCGTCACCGCGTGCTCGTGAACTTCCAGGCCGAAGCCGACGGCATCGACGCCGAAGCCGTGGTGGGCCGCCTGCTCGATACCGTGCACGCACGGTAGGGCGTCGGCATGTCGCGTTCCCACGTCGCCACGCCCGCCGAGCTCTCCAGCCTTCGCGACCTGGAGCTGGTGGCGAAGACGACGGTCGAGGGCCTGCGCCAGGGCCTGCACCGCAGCCCCTTTCACGGGTACAGCGCGGAGTTCAGTCAGTATCGGCACTACCGTCCG
The DNA here is from genome assembly GCA_963169195.1 of Acidobacteriota bacterium. Classification (GTDB taxonomy): domain Bacteria; phylum Acidobacteriota; class Vicinamibacteria; order Vicinamibacterales; family UBA2999; genus VFZN01. The sequence goes on from CAUJDN010000014.1 coordinate 24,712, forward strand.
GGCGACGACCTGAAGTACGTGGACTGGAAGGCCTTCGCCCGCACCGATCGCTTGTACACGCGGCAGTTCCGCGAGACCACGAACCTCTCGGCGCTGTTCGTCGTGGACGCCTCGCGCTCGATGGCGTTCGAAGGCAAGTTCCGCCTTGCCCAGGCGGTCACCGCCGTGCTCGCGACCCTTGTCATCGACCAGGGCGACGCCGCCGGCCTGCTGGCGGTGCATGCCCACGGCTCTGCCGCGGATGCCCGCGCGCCGTCAGCCACCTACCTGCCGGCAAGGAGCGGGCATCATCATCTGACGCTGCTGCTGGCCGGGATTGCGCGGCTCGTGCCCGACGCATCCGCCTCGATTGTCGAAGGCATGGCGCGCGCGGGGCGGCTGCTGACACGTCGAGGGCTGGTCGTCGTCGTGTCGGACTTCTACGACGATGCCGAGGCGCTGGTGGAGATGAGGCGCCTGTCACGCATGGGCCACGACGTGGTCATCATCCAGGCGCTGGCCGCACAAGAGCTGTCCCTTGCGGTCGAGGGCGCGGCGGAGCTGGTGGACGCGGAGACCGGCCGCACGCTGGTGGTGCAGCCCGACGCGGCACGGGCGGCCTATACGGAGCGCGTTCGCGCCTGGCTCGACGGGTTCGCCTCGGCGGCGGGCCGCGAGGGCCTGGACCATGCGCTCGTGACGACCGACGAGCCGCTCGAGCGCGCGCTGCGGCGCTTCCTGGTGGCGCGACGGGGAGCGGCCTAGGGTGGGCGTCACGTTCCTGACCCCGTGGGCGTGGCTGCTGGCCGCCTGTGGAGTGCTGCCCATCCTCGTCCACCTGCTGGCGCGCACGCGCAGCCGCCGGGTGGCATTCCCGAGCCTTCGGTTCCTGGAAGCGACGCCGCTGTCGGCCGTGACCCGGCGCACGCTCCAGGACTGGCCGTTGCTGCTGGTCCGCATCGCGGTGGTGCTGTCCGCCGTGGCCGCCCTGGCCACGCCCGTCTTCATCACGCCCGCGCGCGAGGCGGCCTGGGCCAGCCGCGTGGCCCGCGCCGTCGTGCTGGACGACAGCGCGGCGCCACCGGAAGACGAGCTGCGGTCCGCCGCGGTGGGCGCGACCTTCGCGCGCAGCCGCGTGCGTGACGCGATCGCCGACGCTGCCCGCTGGCTGGCGGATCAGCGGCCGGCCCACCGCGAGATCGTGGTGCTCTCCGCCTTCAAGCGCGGCGCCGTGGATGCGGCCGACTTCGTGGGCGTGCCACCCGAGGTGGGGATTCGGCTGGTGCGGTCGTCACATGGCACCGCGGTACGCGAGCGCGAGATCACGCGCCTTCAATTGCGGGACGAGGGCCTGGTTCGCGTGCTGGAAGGCGTCACGCTCGGGCCCGAGACCACCGCGGTTCGCGAGCTGCGAGCCGAGGTGATCCCGGCGGTGCCTGTGACCGTGAAGGCCACCCCGCAGGAGCAGGAGGCAGCCGACGCGGCGCTCCGCGCGGTGCTTCGGCGCGGGTTGAGGCTGCCGCCCGCGGGACTGCTCCAGCCCCTCTCGGTGGACTGGACCGGCGATGTGGCCAGCCTGGCAGCGTCCCTCGAGTCGCGCCTGGCCGCGCCGTTGGATGCGTGGGAGCCCGAGCCGATGACCGATGCCGAACTGGCGGCGCTCGCGCGGCCCCCGGCCAGCGCGGCCGACGCGCGTCCCGACGATCTCGGCGACCGCCGCACGCTGTGGGCGCTGGTGCTGGTGTTGCTCGGCCTCGAGACCTGGCACAGGAGGGGCGGCACGTGGACGTAGCCAGGCTCGTCGCCCGCCTGCAGGTGCGCCTGGTGTGGCGCGCCGCCTTCGGCGCGCTGACCACCGGTCTCGTGGCGCTGGCGGCCATCGTGTCGGTCGGTGCGACGCTGGCGAACCCGCCAGGCGCGGCGCTTGCCGCCGGACTCTCCATCGCGGCCGTGCTGACCGCCGTCGGGATCCTCCGCGCGCGGCGCGCCTGGACACCGATGACCACCGCTGGCCTGATCGAGGCCAGGGTACCCGGGCTCGACAACCTGGTGGTGACGTCTGTGGAACTTGCTCGGTCGCCGGAGCGGGCCTCGGCCCGCATGCGCGAGGAGATCGGCCGGCAGGCGGCCGCGCGCGCGGCGCGAGTGCGCGCCGCCGACGTCGCGCCGATGGCGCAGGCCGCGGCAGCGCTCGTGCTGGTGGCGGTCGGGACCGCCGCCGTTGTGTGGTCCGCGCTCAGCCCTCGAGAGCGGGTTGTCCCGCGCTCGAACAGCGCTCCGGTTCCGCCCGGGATCACCAGCGTTCGCGCGACGGTCACGCCGCCGGCGTATCTAGGGCGAGCGATGACCGAGAGTCACGACCCCGAACACATCGACGTGCCGGCGGGCGGCGCCGTGCGCCTCGATGTGGAGACCGGCGCGACGCTCGCCTGGATCGAGGACCCGGCCGTGGGCTCGAGGCCCCTCGCGCGTGACGCCGATGGACGATTCGCGCTCGAGTGGGTGCCGGCGAGGAGCGCGACGCTGGCCGTCGCCGCAGGACACACCGCGGGTGCCGCCGACGACACGCGCCTGATCGGCATCACCATCGTGCCGGACGGGCCTCCCCGCGTTCGAATCGTCACGCCCGGACGTGACCTCGCGTTCACGACGCCTGACCACGCCGTGGACGTCGCCATCGAAGCCGAGGACGGCGAAGGCTTGCGGGCGCTCGAACTGCGCTTCGTCAGGATGTCGGGGGCGGGTGAGTCGTTCGACTTCTCCGAAGGACGCGTGCCGCTGCAGGTCGAGCGAAGCGCTGCGGGTGAATGGCGGGCCCGGGCGCGCTGGGCGCTGGCCACCCTTGGCCTCGAGGATGGTGACTCCATCGTCTATCGCGCCAGGGCCCGCGACACGAGCCCCGACGCGGACTGGGTGTCGTCCGAGTCGTTCACCATCGACCTTGGTGCGCGCCTCGAGTTCGCGGGCACCGGTTTCGCCATGGTGGACGAAGACCGGCGCTACGCCATCAGCCAGCAGATGGTCATCGTGAAGACCGAGCGGCTGCAGACGGAGCGCCGCAGGCACTCTGCGCACCAGTGGGCCGAGGAGACTCGCATGCTGGCGGTCGAGCAGCGGATGGTGCGGTCCGAGGTGGTGTTCCTCAGCGGCGGCGAGGTCCAGGACGAAGTCGAGGAAGCCGAGCACTCCCACGAACTCCAGGAAGGGCGCCTCGAGAACGCCGGGCGTGCCGAGATGCTGCGCGCCATCAACGAGATGTCGCGCGCCGAGGCCCGGTTGAACGCCGGCGACACGGCGGGGGCGCTGGTGTTCGAGCGGTCCGCCCTCGCGGCGTTGCAGCGGGCGTTCGATCGACGGCGGTACTTTCTTCGCACGCTGCCCGAGCGCTCCCGCATTGACGCGACCCGCCGCCTGACCGGCGATCGGCGCGACGCGCGATCGTCTGCGCGCGCGACGCCGCCCGAGATTGCCGACCGACTTGCGGCCGAGCGTGCATTGATGGCCGACCTGTCGGCCATCGTCGCGGCGGGGCGACCCGCGTCGCCCGCCGTGGTGGCCCGCCTGGCCTCGATGGGCGTGTCGAGCGATCGGTGGCGCACGCTGGCCGGGTCGCTGGCATCGGCTGGCTCTCCGGAGGAGCGGCGCGAAGCCGCCCGGGCGGCGATGAACGCGATTGCCTCCCACGCGCGGGAACGGCTGGCCCCGGCCGCCGCGAGCCCGGCCACCAGGAGCGGCGACTTGATGGGGTGGTGGGCGGACGAGACCCGGTCACGGAGGCCACGGTGAGGCTCGCGGAACTGTTGCGCCTCACGGCCATCGGTATCGCCATCATGTGCTGGCTGGACCCACCGGTGGTGGTGGCTCCGCAGCCGCCGCTGCCCCTCGGGATCGCTGTCGTTCGTTCGTCGATGGACGAGCGTCCGGCGTCGAACACCGGTGCCGACACGATCGGATCGCGCACGAGCGCGGCCGCTCAACGCCTGGTGCAACTGCTCGGTGACGACGCCGACGCGCGGGTGCACGAGATGGCCGACCCGCTCCGCCTCCCCTGCGACGCCCAGCAGCCCTGCGTGGTCGTGACCGGAGGGGCGCCCATACGCGTGCCGGCGGACCGGCGAGGTCACACCTCTGTGGTGCGGGTGGGTGAAGCGCTGACGCCGAATGTGGCCGTCACCGCCGTTGACGTCCTGGCGACCCACAGCGAGGCGGCAGGGGTCGCACGTGTCCTGGTGAGCGGCTCCGGGATGGCCGGGGGGCGGACGCGCGTCAGGCTGACCGACGGCAGTGCCGTGATCGGCGAGGCGGACCACCCCTGGAACGGTGATGGCGAGACGACCGTGAGCGTGCCATGGTGGCCAATCGCTTCGGGCACACGCGAGCTGGCCGTGGAGGCGGTGACCGAGGGCGTGGAGGAGCGAACGCTGCTGGACAACGACGGCCGCGCGTTCGTCGACGTGGCGGACGCGCGCTGGCCCGTGATCATCCACGAGCGGCGGCCGGCGTGGGCCACGACCTTCGTGCGCCGGGCGCTCGAGGGCGATCCGCGATTCAGCATCGATGCGCGCACCGATGTGGCCCCATCGGTCGTGGCCTCGACCTCTTCCAGTCCCGGTGGCCTCAGCGATGCACGCCTGGATCCCGCACGGGTCGTCATCGTGGGCGCGCCTGAGGCGCTGACCGCCGACGACGTGGCGAGGCTCGACCGCTTCGTGCGTCATCGGGGGGGCGCGATCGTCCTGGTACCGGACCGGCCGTTCGCGGGCCCCGTCGGCAGGCTCCTGGCCCACCGGTGGCGTGAGCGACTCGACGACACCGCGTCGGAGTCGGGTGGCCTGCGTGCCAGCGAATGGCTCGTGGCCGACGGCGCGTCGAGCTTCGATGAGCCAGTCGCCCAATCGCATGCCGGACCGACCGTCGTCTCGACGCCGGCTGGCGCGGGTCGCGTGGTCGTGGTCGGTGCCATGGACGCGTGGCGTCACCGCGGGGCCGACGCGGGATTCGAGCGATTCTGGCGCACGACGGTCGCCGGCCTGGCGCGGGGCGCCGGGGCGAATGTTGCCGTTGACGCGGAGCCGCGATGGTCGCTGCCGGGAGAAGAGGTCACGGTGCGGGTGAGCGGCCGGACCGTCCGTGCCTGGACGGAGCGGATTGCCACGGCCACCCTCGCCTGCGGCGCTGTGGCGACGATGCCCATCCGCCTGTGGCCATCGAACGGTCAGGCCTCCTTCGTCGGCCGGGTGCGTCCGCCCGTTTCGGGCGCCACGTGCACGGTCTCGGCGAGACTGGCCGGCCTCGGCGAGGGACGTGTGGTCGTCCAGGTGACGCCGGGCGGCCGGACGTCGGGGCCAGCGGTGGACGCGAACCTGGATGCCGTCGCATCCCGCACGGGTGGCCTGGTGGTGTCCGAAGCCGGTCTGGATCGCCTGGCCGAGGCCCTTCGCGCCTTGAGGTCGGACGCGAGGACCCCGGAGGCGCGGCATCCGATGCGGTCGCTGTGGTGGTTCCCACTCTTCGCCGGATGCCTGGCGGGAGAGTGGTGGCTCCGGCGGCGCGCGGGGCTGCGATGACGCGGCGGTGATACAGTACGGTCGATGATTTCACGGCGAGACTTCACGAGAACGATCGGGCTCGGCACCGTGGCACTGGGCATCGCGCCCGGCTCGATCTTTGCACGCCAGTCCACCTCGCCGGTGCCGCAGGTCAAGGACCCGAAGTATCGCACCTGGTCGGAAGATGCACTGCGGGAGGCGCGCCGGCTGGGCTGCACCTATGCCGACATCCGTTTCACGTTCAATCGATCGAATGGCGTCGCGGTGCGGAACGGGCAGATCACGAGCAGCGGCAACATCGGCTTCGGCCGGTTCGGCGACGAGGAGACCTTCGGTTTCGGCGTGCGCGTCATCCACAGCGGCGTCTGGGGGTTTGCCAGCAGCCCCGTGGTCACGCCCGCGGAGATCCGCCGGATCGTGGGAATGGCCACGGAGGTGGCGCGCGCCAGCGCCATGGCGAAGAAGTTCGACGTGCGCCTGGCACCGGTGAAGGCCTACGACACCTTCTGGCAGACGCCGATCAAGGTGGACCCGTGGAGCATCCCGCTCGAGGACAAGGTCGCCGAGCTGGTGGCCGTCACCGAGATCATGCAGAAGGCCGAGGGCGTCTTCATGGCGACCGCGGCCGTGAACTTCAACTACGAATGGAAGTGCCTCGCCACCACCGAAGGCTCGTTCATCGAGCAGGTGTTCTACTACACGGCGGCGAGCATGACGGCCACCGCCAGGCGCGACGGCCAGGTGAAATCGCGCACGTACAACCCCGGCACGGAGACGCGCGGCTGGGAGTTCTTCACCGAGAAGGACATGCGGGGGCATGCCGAACGCGTGGCCGCCGAGGCGGTGGAGCACGCCATGGCGAAGCCGGTCGGCACGGGGCTGAAGGACCTGATCCTCATGCCGTCGCACTCGGCGCTGACCATCCACGAGATCGTGGCGCATCCCACGGAGCTCGATCGCATCGCCGGCTACGAGGCCAACTACGCCGGCACCAGCTTCATCACGCTGAAGGACGTGGGCCGGCTGCGGTACGGGTCGAAGCTGATGACCGTCTACGCCGATCGCACCCACCCGGGCGGCGCGTCCACGGTGGGCTACGACGATGACGGGGTCGAGGCGCAGCGCTGGCCGCTCGTGCGGGAGGGCGTGCTCGTCGGGCTGCAGACCAACCGCGAGACGGCGCACTACGCCGGTGAGACCTCGTCGCGCGGCTGCACCTTCGCCAACCACTGGCGGAACTACCCATTCCTGCGGATGCCGAACGTCCAGATGGAGGCGGGCCCGGCCGGATCGCCCACCGTGGAGCAGATGATCGCGGACGTGAAGGACGGCGTGCTGGTGGACGGGCAGGGGAGCTTCAGCATCGACCAGCAGCGCTACAACGGCCAGTTCGCGGGCGACGCGTTCTGGGAGATCAAGAACGGACAGAAGACGCGGATGGTGACGGATTTCACCTACAACGCCATCACGACGGACTTCTTCGCCAACCTCGACGCGGTCGGCCCGCCCGAGACGTGGGAGCACCACGGCATGGGTGGCGATGCGAAGGGCCAGCCCGTGCAGTCGAACCGGCCGTCGCACGGCTCGTCGCCGATGCTCCTGCGCCGGATTATGGTGGGCACGGCGTATTCGTAACCCAAGCCCCAAGCCCCAAGACCCAAGCCCCAAGCCCCAAGCCCCAAGACACCCTATGGCCTACTCCCGAGACGAAGTCAAAGCCATCACCGACAAGGTGCTGAACATGTGCAAGGCGGACGCCGTGGAGGTCCGGTTCTCCGGCGGCGAGCGCTCCGCGACGCGGTTCGCGAATTCGAGCATCACGGCCAACCTGATCGAGCACGACCAGGAGGTGCAGATCACGGTCTACTACGGCAGGAGGACCGCGACGGCCTCCACGCACCAGTTCGACGATGCGTCGCTCAAGAGAACCATCGAGTCGGTGCAGGCGTTGGCCGGGCGCAAGCCCGAGAACCCCGAGGTGATGCCCCTGGTGAAGCCGCCCCAGCAGTACGCCGAGGTGGACGCGGCGCTGCCGTCGGCCGTGAGCTTCGGTCCGGCCGAGCGCGCGCAGATGGTGAAGATCAGCACCGACATCTGCGAGAAGAAGGGCGTGCTCGGGGCCGGCTACATCCCGAAGTTCGACTGGGTCGAGGCGACCGCCAACTCGGAAGGTCTCTTCACCTACTTTCACTACGCCGACGCCAGCTTCATCCTCACCTGCCGGACGCCGGACCAGACGGGCTCCGGCTGGGCGGGGACCACCGGCGTGAAAGACATCAGGAACATCGACGCGGAGATGCTCACGACCGTGGCCGCCGACAAGGCGCTGAAGTCCGCGAAGCCCCGCGCCATCGAGCCGGGAAACTACACGGTGATCCTCGAGCCGCGTCCGGCGGCCCGCTATCTCTCGCTGATGCTGGGCTCGCTCAACGCCCGCGCCGCCGAGGAAGGCCGTAGCTTCATGAGCGGCAAGGAGCGCGGCTCGACGCGGCTTGGTGAGAAGGTGTTCGGCGACAACTTCACGCTGCGGAGCGAGATTGGCGACCCGGTCCTTCGCCAGTCGCCCATCGGCCAGGACGGGCTGCCGGCGAAGAGCGTCACGTGGGTGGAGAAGGGGGTCGTCAAGAACCTGTTCTACGACCGCTACTGGGCCCAGAGACAGAAGAAGGAGCCGACGGCCACCTCGCCCGGCATGAGCCTGGTGATGGAGGGCGGCACGGCCACGATCGACGAGATGATCCGGTCCACGAAGCGGGGCCTGCTCGTGTCGTTCTTCTGGTACATCCGCCCGGTGGACCAGATGACGCTGCTCAACACCGGCATGACGCGCGACGGGTTGTTCCTCATCGAGAACGGCGAAATCGTCGGCCCGGTGCAGAACTTCCGCTGGAACGAGTCGCCGGCGGTGAGCTTCAACAACATCTCGATGCTGGGCCGCCCTGTGCCGATGCACACCGGTGAAGCCTACGACAATCCGGGCACGGCGCTCGTGCCGCCGATGAAGCTCGAGGACTTCACCATGACTTCGATCTCGCCGGCGGTCTAGCGATGCAGCGCCGTGACTTCGTCAAGACGTTGAGCGCCGCGGGCGTGGCGCTGTATGCCAGCGACCTCGTGGGCGACCTCGTGGCCCAGTCGCCGCGCGGACAGGTGCTGCAGTCCCGGTTCAAGGGCCTGTCCGACATGGCGTTGGGCGAGGCCAAGCGCCTGGGGTGCTCGTACGCCGACGTTCGCTTCACCCGGAACGTGAACGACAGCGTCGCCGTCCGCGACCGCATTGTCACCGACTCGTTCGGCTTCGGCGGCCGCGGGCGGGAGGAGAGCGCGGGCTTCGGGGTCCGCGTCATCCACAGCGGGGTCTGGGGTTTCGCCAGCAGCCCCATCGTCACCGAGGACGAGATTCGGAGAATCACCGCGCAGGCTACCGAGGTCGCAAAGGCCAGTGCCGTGAGCCGGCGGTTCCAGGTGAAGCTGGCGCCGGTGCCGGCCTACATCGATTACTGGGCGGTCCCGGTGAAGGTGAAGCCGGATGATGTGCCCCTGGACGACAAGATCGCGTTCCTCATGCAGATCAACGAGGCCGCGCTGAAGGTCCCGGACGTCATTCGCGTGCAGTCGTCCATGGCCTTCGACTACGAGTGGAAGTATCTGGCCACCTCCGAGGGGTCGTACATCGAGCAGGAGCTCTGGCGGACGGCGCCGGGCTTCACCGTGTTCGCCCGGAAGGACGGCAAGTTCAAGTCGCGGACGTTCAGCGTGGCCCCGCGAACCGCCGGGTACGAGGTGGTGACCGAGGGCAGGATGCTGGAGAACGTGGAGCGTATCTGCGCGGAGGCCATCGAGCACTGCATGGCGCCGCCGGTGGGCGTGGCGCTGAAGGACATCATCATGACCCCCAATCACGCGATGCTCACCATCCATGAGATCGTCGCGCACCCGACCGAGCTGGACCGGGTCGTGGGCTACGAGGCCAACTACGCCGGCACGAGCTTCGTGAAGATGGACGACATCGGCAAGCGCGTGATGGGATCGAAGCTGTTCAACGTGACGGCGGACCGGACCATCGCCGGCGGCATGTGCACGGTGGGCTACGACGACGACGGCGTGAAGTCGCAGTCGTGGCCGCTGGTGCGCGAGGGGCGGCTGGTGGGGCTGCAGACCAACCGGGAGACGGCGCACTACATCGGCGAGAAGGAGTCCCGCGGCTGCACGTTCGCCACGTCGTGGCGGAACTACCCCTTCCTGCGGATGCCGAACGTCCACGTGGACGCGGGGCCGCCGGGCTCTCCGACGCCGGAGGAGATCATCGCCGACACGAAGGACGGCGTGCTCATCGACGGCCGCGGCAGCTACTCGATCGATCAGCAGCGCTTCAACGGCCAGTTCGGCGGCGACGCGTTCTGGGAGATCAAGAACGGCAAGAAGACGCGGATGGTGAGCGACGTCACCTACAACGCCATCACGACGGACTTCTGGCAGAACCTGGACGCCATCACGGGCCCCGATCACTGGGAGATGTTCGGGACCACCGGCGACGCCAAGGGGCAGCCGGTGCAGATCAACCACCCGTCGCACGGCTCGCCGTGGTGCCGAATCAGGCGGATCATGGTGGGGGCGGCGTACTCGTAGGCGGCCGGGCTGCGCTTCGCGCGGCCAGCCCGGGCCAGCCCCCCGGGCGCACGTGCGACACAATGAACCATGCCGCATATCCTGTCGGTGGCCACGGCCGCGCCGCCGCACCGTATCGACCAGGCCACCATCCGCCGCGAGTTCTCCCGGCTCTGCGCCGGGATTCCTCACGTCGAACGTCTCATGCCGGTCTTCGATCGGTCCGGCGTCGAGGCGCGTCGGTTGATTCATCAGCCGGAGTGGTATCTCCAGGAGCGCAGCTGGGACGACCGCAACCGCGAGTATCAGGACCGCGCGCTCGAACTGGCCGAACGCGCCGCGCGTGACAGCCTCAACCAGGCCGGGGTGACGGCCGACCAGATCGATCACATCTACTTCGTCTCGACGACCGGTCTGGCCACTCCGAGCCTGGATGCGCTCATCGCCGGGCGGCTCGGCATGCGGTCCACGGTGCGGCGGTCGCCGCTCTTCGGGCTGGGCTGCGCCGCCGGCGCTGGCGCCCTGTCGCGCGCGGCCGACGTGCTGACGGCGCGCCCGGGTGACCGCGCCCTGGTCGTGTCGGTCGAGATCTGCAGCCTCGTCTTCTCGAAGGAAGCGAAGACGCCGACCGATCTCATCGGCGTGGCGCTGTTCGGTGACGGCGCCGCGGCGGCCGTGCTGGCGGGCGACGCCACCGGCGCCCCCGGCGTGCGTGTCGTGGCCACCGAGACGTGGATGTGTCCCGACGCGAAGCACCTGATGGGGTGGAACTTCACGAGCGACGGTATGCGACTCGTGCTGGCGAGGGACATTCCGGAGGTGGTGCGGGACCGCATTGCGCCGGTCGTCAGCGAGTTCGTGGCACGCCACGGCACGACGGTCAACGCGCTCGATCACCACGTGCTCCACCCGGGCGGCCCGAGGGTGATGTCCACGTACCGCTCGTCCCTCAACCTGCCCGATGAGGCGCTCGACATTGCGCGGTCGTGCATGCGCGAGTACGGCAACCTGTCGAGCGCGGCGGTCCTGTTCATGCTGAGCGATCTGATGTCGAGCGGCCGGCCGAAACCAGGTGACCGTGGCCTGATGCTAGCGCTCGGCCCGGGATTCGGCGCCGAAATGCTGGTGCTGACGTGGTAGTCGACGTCGCGATCGTCGGCGCGGGTCCCGCCGGCGCAGCGCTGGCGATCGAACTCGGGCAGCGCGGCGTGCGCGTGAACCTGTACGAGAAGGCCCGCGCACCGCGGCTCAAGGCCTGCGGCGAAGGCCTCCTGCCGCACGGCGTGGCCGCGCTCTCGGCGACGGCGGGCTCGTTGCCGGTCGCGCCCGTCGTACGGGGACTGCGTTTCGTGGTCGGTGGCCGGTCGGTCGAGGCGGACTTCCCGGAAGGGCCGGGACTGGTCGTTCGCCGCGATCGGCTGCACGCGTGGCTGCTCGATCGCGTGGCGGCAGTTCCCGGCGTTGACGTGCGGCTGGGGCGGTCGTATGTCCCAGACGGCGCGCGCTGGGTGGTAGGGGCCGACGGCACACGGTCGCTGTTCCATCGCCGTCTGCCCGCGTACCGGCCGGCGGTACGACGCGTCGGCCTGTCGACGCACGTCGCCGGCATCGAGGGCGTGCGCGACCAGGTGGAGGTGTTCTTCCATCCCCTGGGCGAGATCTACGTGGCGCCGTCGGGTACCGGCGAGGCGCTCGTCGCCGCGTTGCTCTACCAGCGGACCTTCCGCCGCGACGGGCTGACGCTGCTGCTCCGCGACATACCCGAGTTGCGCGCCAGGACCACACACATCGAGATGACGACGCCACTGCTGGCCGCCGCGCCCCTGGGGTTGCGGGTACCGCGCGTCATCGACGGTAACCTGCTGCTCATCGGCGATGCGGCCGGCGCGCCCGATCCGGTGACCGGCGATGGTATGGCGATGGCCTTCGCGTCGGTGAAGCCGGCCGCCGACGCGATCGTCGGCGGCGACCTCCGTGCCTACGAGCAGACGCGGCTCGCGATGGGGCGAACGTCCGAGCGGCTCGGACGCCTGATTCTGCGCATCGCACGTGTCGATGCGCGCGCCGCGCGCACGCTGCTCGGCCGCCCGTCGCTCGTGCCCACGCTCGTCGACGTCGCCATCGCGCGACGTGCCCTCAATGCGGCAACGCTGCTGCGGGCGGTGCTGTGACGATGCGAGCGGGCGGGGACGGCGACGGATTCGCGCGCCGGATCCATCAGCACGAGATTCTCGACGACCACGAGCCGGAGCAGGTGGTCGTCGACCGCATCTACACGTTCCTCGCCATGGCGAACCGGCGCTTCGGCGGCGCCGCCGCGACGATCGCTCGGTTCGAGCAGTTCAGCCGCGGATGGTGTTCCGGGGAACGCATCGACGTGCTCGACATCGCGTCTGGAGCCGCCGACATCCCGCGGGCGCTCATCGCCTGGGGACGCCGGCGTGGGTTCGACGTGCGGGTGACCGCACTCGACATCTCGCGATCAGCACTTGGCTACGCACGCCGTTCGGGTCCACCGGACGACCGGTTGCGCCTGCTGTGCGCAGACATCACGCGGCCGTTCTGCCGGGACCAATCGTTCGACTACGTCACGAGCGCGCTGTTCTTTCATCATCTGACCGATGCGCAGGTAGTCGACGTGCTGCGCCTGTCGGACCGCCTGGCGCGGCGCGGCATGGTCATCAACGACCTCACTCGCTGCCGGCGGACGTGGCTGCTGACCTGGTTGCTGACCTGGCCCTTCCATCCGATCCTCCATCACGACGGGCCGCTCTCGGTCCGGCGCGCGCTGACGCCGGGTGAATTCATGGCCCACGCCAGCGCGGCCGGCATCGACTGGCTCACCATCGAGCGGCACTTCGCAGAGCGGATAACGGTGGCGGGGGAGAGAAAGATGGTCCGGCAGGTCCGGTGGGTGCAGTAGGTGCGGTGCGTACTGACGGCCGTGCCTGCGGGGAGCCGGTTTCGTGGGGCGCCGGGGGGCGGTTCTGAAGCACCCGGCGTGGAGTTGCCCTGAGGGCGCGCTTCCGGCCGTCCCGATTGACTGGGTGTGCCACCGAAGTCAGGCAGGTATCTCGAGGGCACGTCCGACTCCGGGAAAAGCGTCATGAGCGCACAATCGCAGGCCGGATCGGATGGGCCGGCCGAAGGGGTTCTGGTCGTGACGCAGGACGAACAGGCGGCCGTGCCATGGCTCATCAGCGTGTGTCCCGGACAGGCTGCCGTGGGCACGCCCTCCCGCGATCAGGCGATCGCGGTGGCTGTCGATTTGGCGCGAGACTGGGGTGTCGACGTGTGGGCTCGCCGATGGCTTGCCGCTCACCCGCATCGAAGCGTCCCGCGGTCAGGCCCGGACCAGGCCCCTGCCCTGGCGGCCCGGTGACGGCCTCGCCGGCTCTGCCGGCTCGGCAGGACCCGACGCGCGGGGCGCACCCACGGCCCGAAGGGCCGTCGACCGAGCGGCGCAGTCGCGAGGCCCACCCAGGGCCCACATGCCGAAGGCGTGCCACCGCAGGCCCACTGGCGGCCCACCGCGCGCGACGTGCGCGGGCTACGCCGTCAGCGCGTAGGCCACGATGTTGACCGCGAACTTCGTGTTGTCGCCGCGCTGGAAGCGCTTGTTGCGCCAGTCGTAGTCCCACTCGCAACCGTAGTCCTTGTTCGAGTAGATCACGCCCAGGCGGCCCTCGTGCTCGACGCCGCGGAGGTAGTCGTGCACCAGGTCGTCGCCCCAGCCGTTCAGCTCGTGCGCGGTTTGCGGCGGCCCCTCGGGGAAGGGGAAGAAGGCCCGATAGAGCTGGTGCACGGTCGGCAGCTTCGCGAGCGTCTGCGGGCCCGGGAAGATGCGCCGCATCTCGGCCTCGAACGACGTGGCGTAGAGGCCGGCGATGTCGTGATTGCAGTCGTCAGAGAACAGCAGGCCGCCGTGCTCGACGTACTGCCGGAGTCGCTCGCGCTCCTTCTCACTGAACCGCACCAGCTTGTGCCCGGTCATGAACACGAACGGGAAGGCGCCGAGTTCCTCCGAGTCCGCCGTGATCACCACCTCTTCCGGATACACGGGGACGTTCGTGTACTCGACCACCGAGTTGAGCACGTTGGCCGCGACCTTCGGGTTGTAGTCCCAGTCGCCGGAATCGTAGCGCAGGCGGGCGAACACGAATTCGTGCGCACGAGGACGGCCTGCTGGGCGCGCCTGTTGGGAGGCAGCCTGGCCAGGCAGCGCGAGCCCCGCCAGGGCCGCGGACGCCGATGCCATGAACCCCCGCCGGGACAAAGAGAGCGGACGCCGAGCCTGGGCCGCAGATGACGCAGAAGCCGCAGATGACACAGATGACGCAGATGACAAAGATTCAGTGAGGGGGTGCGCGATTGGACGCCCTTCAGCCGCGTCCTTCGCCGATCCCCTCATCTGAGCCATCTGCGTCATCTGCGGCTCTTGGGTCATCTGCGCTCTCTGGGTGCCGTCTGGGTTGCCTGCAGGTACCGCGAAGGCAGGGCGTGGTCTATGGAGCCCCTCAGCGTCTGTGAGGCAGCGACGACGCCCTCCAGCGACACACCCGTCTCGATCCCCATCCCGTGCAGCATGTAGAGCAGGTCCTCGGTCGCGAGGTTGCCGGACGCGCCGGGCGCATACGGGCAGCCACCCAGGCCTCCGGCGGCGCTGTCGAACGTGGTGACGCCGTACTGCAGGCCGGCCAGCACATTCGCGAGCGCCGTGCCGCGGGTGTCGTGCAGGTGCAGCGCCACCTGCGGCAGCGGCACGCGCGCGGTGACCTCGTCGAGCACCTGGGCAATCTGCCCGGGGTGGGCCACGCCGATGGTGTCGCTGACGGCCACCTCGAAGACGCCCAGGTCCAGTAACCGCGCAGCGACCTCCGCGACGCGGACCGGCGGGACGTGCCCCTCGAACGGGCAGCCGAAGCACGTCGACAAGTACCCGCGGACGCGCATCCCCGTGGCGAGGGCCCCGTCGCAGACCGCCTTGTAGGTTGCGATCGACTCCCCGATGGTCTGGTTGATGTTGCGCTGGCTGAACGTCTCCGACGCCGCCGCGAAGATGGCGATCTCCGCGACGCCGGCGTCGCGCGCCCGCGCCAGGCCGGCCAGGTTCGGCACGAGCGCCGTGTAGCGCGTCCCGGAACGCCGGGTGATGCCGGCGAAGACCTCGGTCGCGTCGGCCATCTGCGGCACCCATTTCGGCGAGACGAACGCCGAGACCTCGATGACCTTGTGGCCGGCGGCCGAAAGGGCATCGATGAACGCGATCTTCGCGGTCGTGGGCACGACGCCGCGCTCGTTCTGCAGGCCGTCACGCGGCCCGACCTCGACGATGGTGACCCGCGTCGGAAGCGTCATCGTCTCATTCCAGCTCGACGAGGGACACGCCCGGCTGGACGAGCTCTCCCTGGGCGCAGCGCACGGCCTTGACCACGCCTGCACGAGGCGCGCGGATCGGCAGCTCCATCTTCATCGCTTCCAGGACCAGCACCGTAGCGCCCTCCGCGATCTCCTGGCCCGGGGCAACCAGGATCTTCACGACGGTGGCCGGCATGGGCGCGGCCATCGCGCCCGCATGACCGGACCTCCGCCCGCTCGATCGCGACGACGCGCCGCCCAGCTCGATGACGGCGACCTGCCCGTCCACTGCGACCCATCGGGCGCCGCCAGCCTCGGCCACCGCCACCCGCCAGCGCTGCCCACCGTCCGCCACCAGGTAAATCCCTGGCGACACGGCCGTCACACGGTATCCGCGGCCGTCGACGTGAACGTGGCCGTTCGAGTCGAGCCGAGCGGCCACATCGCGCGCGCCCACGCGAAGCGTGATCGACGTCATCAGCCCCGCCAGCCTCCGAGTGAATGAAACGGATCGATGCCACCGGCCGACTCGCGGCGCGTGGTGGTGGCGGTTGCCCGCGGCGCGGCGTGCGCCGCCGCGGCCGCCAGGGCCGCGGGCGGAATGTCGGCCGGCATCAACGCGCGCACGGCGTCACCCTCGCGGTCGAGGAAGCCGGTGTCGATGGCGCCCTCGATGAACCGCGGGTGCTCGAGCAACGTGAGGAGAAACGGGATGTTGGTCCGGACACCGAGGATGTAGCACTCGCGGAGTGCCTCCACCGCACGCCGGCGGGTGGCCTCGCGCGTTTCACCCCAGACGATGAGCTTGGCGATCATCGGGTCGTAGTGGACCGTGATCTCTCCGCCCTCCACGACCCCGCTGTCCACGCGGATGCCGGGCCCGCGGGGCTCGCGGTAGAGGAGCAGCGGCCCCGCCTGGGGCAGGAATCCCTGCCCCGGGTCCTCGGCGTAGACGCGGCACTCGATGGCGTGGCCACGCTGCGCGAGCGACGCCTGCGACCATGGAAGGGGCTCTCCCGATGCCACCCGGAGCTGGGCGTGCACGAGGTCCACCCCCACCACCATCTCGGTGACCGGGTGCTCCACCTGCAGCCGCGTGTTCATCTCGAGGAAGTAGAAGCGCGCCGTGTCGCCGGCGCCCTCGAGCAGGAACTCCACCGTGCCTGCGTTCTGGTAGCCCGCCGCGCGCGCGGCGGCGACCGCCGCCTCGCCCATGCGCGCGCGGAGGGCGGGCGACAGCGCCTCGGACGGGCTCTCCTCGATCATCTTCTGGTGGCGGCGCTGTACCGAGCACTCGCGCTCGAACAGGTGCACGGCGTTCCCGTGCGCGTCGGCGAACACCTGCACCTCCACGTGGCGCGGCCGCTCCACGAGGCGTTCGACGTAGAGCGTGCCGTCCCCGAACGCCGCCTGGGCCTCGCGTCGCGCCTGCGCCACGGCTTCGGCCACCTCGTCGCGCTCGCGCACGACCTTCATGCCGATGCCGCCGCCGCCCGCGGAGGGCTTGACGAGCACGGGGAACCCGACGCGCGCGGCCGCCGCCGCCAGCGCCCACTCCGACTGGTCCTCGGGCGCTTCGCCCGGCACCACCGGCACGCCTGCGCCTTCCATCAGCTGCCGCGCACCGACCTTCGAGCCCATGCGATCGATGGCCGTGGAGGGCGGGCCGACGAAGATGATGCCGGCCTCCTCGCACGCGCGCGCGAAATGCGTGCGCTCGGAGAGGAAGCCGTAGCCCGGGTGAATGGCATCGGCCCCCGAGGAGCGAGCCGCGTCGAGCAGGGCCGGCCCGTTCAGATAGCTCTCGCGCGGAGGCGCCGGGCCAAGCCGCACGGCCCGGTCTGCTGCCAGCACGTGCGGCGCATGCGCATCGGCGTCGGAGTAGACGGCGACCGTGTCGATGCCCAGCTCGCGACAGGCACGGATGACTCGCACCGCGATCTCACCCCGGTTGGCGATCAGAAGACGCTTGATCATCGTCAGAACGCATGAACCCGAGAACCCCAGAACCCCCGAACCTCAGAACCTCCAGAACCTCCAGAACCTCCAGAACCTCCAGAACCCGAGTGCCTATTGCCACCCCGGCTTCCGCTTCTCGAGGAACGCCCGCAGGCCATCCTGCCCCTCGGGCGAGACGCGCTGCTCCGCGATGGCCTCGGCCGTGAGGTCGGCCACCTCCTCGGGCCGGCGGCCCCAGACCAGGGGGATGAGCCCCTTGGCCGCGGCGACGGCCGTGGGCGCCGCCGAGAGCAGTTCGTTCACGTAGCGCTGGACGGTCTCGTCGAGCAGCGCCTCGGGAACCACGGCGTGGACGAGGCCGATCTCCTTCGCGCGGCGGGCGTCGAAGCGCATGCCCGTCAGGAAGAGCTCCCGGGCGGCGGACACGCCGATCTTGGGGAGCACGAACGGCGAAATCATGGCGGGAAGGATGCCCAGCTTCGTCTCGGTGAAGCCGAAGACGGTGGTGTCCGTCGAGACGACGATGTCGCACACGGCGGCAAGGCCGGAGCCTCCCCCGAGCGCGGCGCCGTGGATGCGGCCGATCACGCCGCACGGCAGCGCGTTGATCGCCCTGAACATGGCGGCCGCGGCCCGGGCGTCGCGCACGTTGTCCTCGTGACTGGAGGCGGCCATCCTGGCCATCCACGCCGCGTCCGCACCCGCGCTGAAGACCTTGCCCGCCCCCGCGAACACCACGACCCTCAGGCCGGCATCCTCGCGCGCCGTCTCGGCCCAGGCCGCGAGCTCGGCAACGACGTCCTCGTTGAACGCGTTGCGCACATCGGGCCTGTTGAGCGTGACGTGCTCGACAGGCCCCTCGCGCCGGATGGAAAGAAAGCTGTACGCCATCACCCCAGAACCCCCGAACCTCAGAACCCCCGAACCTCAGAACCCCAGAACCCCAGAACCCCAGAACCCCAACGCCCTACATCCGGAAGACACCGAACCTGGCGGCCGGCATGGGCGCGTTGAACGCCGCCGACAGGCCCAGAGCCAGGGCCGACCGTGTCTCCGCCGGATCCAGGATGCCGTCGTCCCACAGCCGGGCGGTGGAGTAGTAGGGCGAGCCCTCCTCGTCGTACTTCTTCAGGATGGGATCCCGGATGGCGGCTTCCTCCTCGGCGGTGAATGGCTGGCCCTCGCGGGCCAGCTGGTCGCGCTTGACGGTGGCCAGCACGCCGGCGGCCTGCTCGCCGCCCATGACCGAGATCCGCGCGTTGGGCCACATCCACAACAACCGCGGTTCGTACGCCCGGCCGCACATCCCATAGTTGCCCGCGCCGAACGACCCGCCGACGATGACCGTGAACTTCGGCACGACGGAGTTCGCCACCGCGTGCACCATCTTCGCCCCGTCCTTCGCGATCCCGCCACGCTCGTACTGCTTGCCCACCATGAAGCCGGTGATGTTCTGCAGGAACACCAGGGGGATGCCCCGCAGGTTGCAGAGCTCGATGAAGTGCGTGGCCTTGAGAGCCGATTCCGAGAACAGTACGCCGTTGTTGGCCACGATGCCCACGAGGAAGCCGTGCAGACGGGCGAAGCCGCAGACCAGCGTGGTGGCGTAGCGCTCCTTGAACTCGTCGAAGCGGGAGCCGTCCACGATGCGGGCGATGACCTCGCGGACGTCGTACGGCTTCCGCGGATCGACGTTCACGATGCCGTACAGCTCCACGGGGTCGTAGGCCGGATCCTCGGGCGTGGTCATGTCCGGCGGCAGGTGCTTCACCGTGTGCAGCGTCGAGACGATCACCCGTGCCTGGTGCAGGGCGTGCTCGTCGTCTTCGGCGAAGTAGTCGGCAACGCCCGAGAGTCGCGTGTGGACGTCCGCCCCGCCCAGCTCGTCCGCGGTCACCTCTTCGCCCGTGGCCGCCTTCACGAGTGGAGGCCCGCCCAGGAAGATGGTGCCGGTGCCCTTCACGATGACCGTTTCGTCCGACATCGCGGGCACGTAGGCGCCGCCAGCCGTGCACGAGCCCATCACCACGGCAATCTGGGGGATTCGCTCGGCCGACATCCGGGCCTGGTTGAAGAAGATGCGCCCGAAGTGGTCGCGGTCGGGAAACACGTCCGCCTGCAGCGGCAGGAAGGCCCCACCGGAATCCACCAGGTAGACACAGGGCAGGCGATTCTGAAGGGCCACGTCCTGCGCCCGCACGTGCTTCTTCACCGTCAAGGGGTAGTACGTGCCGCCCTTCACCGTCGCGTCGTTGGCCACGATCATCACGTCGCGCCCGGAGACGCGGCCAATTCCCGTGATGACGCCGGCTGCGGGCGCCTCGTCGTCGTACAGCCCCCAGGCCGCCAGCGGAGAGAGTTCCAGGAAGGCGGTGCCGGGGTCCACCAGCTTCTCGATGCGCTCGCGCACGGGGAGCTTGCCCTGCTGCCGATGGCGCTCCACGTACTTCGGGCCGCCACCCTGCGCGACCCTGGCCAGGCGCTCGCGGTACTCGCGGACCAGCGCGCGCAGGCGCGCATCGTTTGCCTCGAACTCAGATGACGTGACGTCGACGTGTGTGAGGAGTTGATCCATGGAACGCAGATGAAGCCAATCGCGCGGTTTGCGTTGATTCAGGAAACACGAAGGCGAACGCCTGTCATCAATACTCCCGACACCTTCTGGGGCCCCTGAAGTCCACCTGGGCACTGCGGGCAGCGCCAGACGGCGTGCATCCGGTACATCCCGGCGCCGCAGCGTTCGCACGTCGTCGCCGGCTCGGCCGCGGCTCCGGGCAGGCGGGAGGCTTCGGAGGAGTGGAATCGGCCATGCAGGGAAATGATACATTCGTATCGTACTTTGACAGTCCCCCATGCCCGATCGCTATGCCACTGAGCTGACGAAGTCCACGGAGCCGACGGTGCTCGTGGTGGACGACGATCCGGCCGCCGTCGAGTTCCTGAAGACGGTCATCGCGCAGTCGACGCGCCTGCCGCGCTACCGGGTGACGACGGCCAACTCGGGGTTCCGGGCCGAGCAGGCGTGCCGCACCTACCGGCCGGCCGTGGTCCTGCTGGACCTGATGCTGCCCGACGCGGACGGGATGGACGTGCTGCGCGCGCTGAAGGCCATCGATCAGGGCCTCGAGGTCATCGTCATCAGCGGGCAGGGGACCATCAAGCGGGCTCTCGAAGCCGGGCAGGCGGGTGCCTTCTTCTTCCTCGAGAAGTCGGACATCGACCCCAGGGGGCTCCTGAAGCTCCTGGACCGGGCCACGGACCTGGTGCACGAGCGGCGGCAGCACCAGTGGCTGCAGGATCGGCTCCGCGACCGGGACTCCTTCGACAACATCCTGGGGAAGAGCAAGGCGATGCTGGCGCTCTTCGAGCTCGTGGAGGCGGTGGCGAAAAGCGATGCCAACGTGCTCATCCAGGGCGAGAACGGCACCGGCAAGGAGCTGTTCGCCAACGCGATCCATCACCGCAGCCATCGGGCGTCGGGGCCGTTCATCAAGATCAACTGCGCGGCGCTGCCGAAGGACCTGATCGAGTCCGAGCTCTTCGGCTACAAGAAGGGGGCGTTCACGGGCGCGACGACGGACAAGGTGGGCCTGCTCGAGACGGCCGGCGGCGGGTCGCTGATGCTGGACGAGATTGGCGAGATGCCGGCGCTCCTCCAGACCAAGCTCCTGCGCGTGCTGCAGGAGCGGGAGTTCCGGCCGATCGGCAGCGACCGATGGGTGCAGGTGGACTTCCGCCTCATCTGCGCGACCAACGTCGATCTGGACGCCGCGCTGGCCGATGGGCGCCTGCGGGAGGACCTGTACTTCCGCATCAACACCATCACGATGCGGGTGCCGCCGCTGCGCGAGCGGGCGGAGGACATCCCGCTCCTGTGCTCGCACTTCCTGCAGAAGTTCAACAAGCGCTACCAGAAGTCGGTGAAGGGGATCTCGCCGGCGGCCTACCAGCGGCTCATCCGGTTCCGCTGGCCCGGCAACGTGCGCGAGCTGGAGAATGCCATCGAGCGCGCCGTGCTCGTGGCCAAGGGCGACGAGGTGCAGCCGCAGGACCTGCCCGAGGCCATCCGCGACGAAGCGTCGTCGAACAGCTTCTCGGTCCCGCCGCATCACACGCTGGCCGAGATCGAGCGGCTCACCATCCTGCAGACGCTGCAGCGCACCAACTGGAACAAGCAGGAAGCGGCCGGCATTCTCGGCCTGTATCGCCCCACGCTCTACAGCAAGATGCGCAAGCACGATATCCGCGACCCGCGATCGACGGCGAGGGTCGGAGACGAATGACCGCACGGGCGCGCCTCCGGCTGGTGGGGCTGGCTGCGTGGCGGGGCGTGGGCGAGCTCTACGACAGCGACGGGCTCACGCACGCGAGCTCGATTGCCTACTACGCGCTGTTCTCGCTCTTTCCCTTCGTGCTGCTGATGCTGTGGCTGCTCGGCACGGTGACGGCGGACCCGGGCGATCGCGACCGCGTCGTGGCGTTCGTCTTCGAGTACTTCCCGCGCCAGTTCGACTTCATCACGGGCCAGATCGACGCGTTCCGGGCATCCACGGTCCGGATCGGCATCGGCGGCATCGTCGCCCTGGTCTGGGCCTCGCTGGGCTTCTTCAACGCGGTGACGGCCGCGGTCAATCACGCATGGGGCGTGGAGAAGAAGCGCAGCTTCCTGAAACACCGCCTGGTCGGGTTCCTGATGTTCCTGTCGGCGGGCGGGATCCTGGTGATCGCGATCGTCATTGTCAGCACGACGAAGCTGGCGCAGACGCGGTGGTTCGGGGCCATCGAGGCACGGTCGCCCTGGCTGGCCTGGTTCTCGGGCGTGTCGGCGAATCAGTCGGCCACGCTGCTGCTCATCGTGTGCGTGGCGCTGATTTTCTATTTCATCCCGAATGCGCGCGTGCGTTTTCGCGACGTGTGGCCCGGCGCCATCCTCGTGGGCCTGCTGTGGCGCGGCGCGCTGTCGGCCTTCTCGTGGTACGCGCGCGACCTGGCGTCGTGGAACGTCATCCACGGCTCGGTCACGACGGTCGTGGTGTTCATGCTGTGGGTCTACGTGAGCGCGGTCATTCTCATGTACGGCGTCGAGATGACGGCGGCCTACGCCCGCCTCCAGGACGCCTCGCTCCGGCACCCGGCCCTGACCCCGGACGGGTAGCAGCGGCGCCGCGCCGTGAGCGGCTACCTTCTCGATCGTCTCGCGTCCCACGAGGGAGAAAAGTCTGCCTGCGGGGTGTTTACCATGGCTGCCGGGCCCGGATCGGGCGGTCCACCGCTGGAACGGGACGTGCAGGGTCCTGGGGCATGCGTGCCGTGGTGCACGCCTGGAGCAGACACTCCCATGATCCTGGATTGGTTGTTCGGAGATTCGGACCCCGGTCACGTCAGCCCGTGGAACCCGGTGATCGCGGAACGCCATGCCGCCCAGACCGCCCGCATGCTGCTGGGGGCGTGCGGCCCGGTTCGCCGCGTGGGCAACCGTCGGGAGGAGGCGATCCTGGCGGATCGCGAGCGTCGCGCCGCGCAGATGGTGGGACGTGCCCGCTTCTTCCGGATGGGCCGGCTCGGCCGGCCCGAGATGCCGCGGTCGGTCGCCTAGCGGTCGGGCCGCGCGGCGAGCTGGCGGATGATGGCGTCGTTGAAGACCGCCAGGTCGTCCACCTTGCGCGAGGTGATGAGGTTGCCGTCCTCGACCACGGGCCGGTCCACATAGCGTCCACCGGCGTTCTTCACGTCCACGGCGATGGACGGCCAGCAGGTGAGGGTCTTGCCCCTCAGCACGTTGGCGTTGATCAACACGGAAGGGCCGTGGCAGATGGCCGCAACGGGCTTGCCCGCGGCGAGGCTCTCGCGCACCAGGTCCACCATGGCGTGGCGGAGGCGCATCCTGTCGGGCGCGTAGCCGCCTGGAATGACCACCGCATCGAAGTCCTCGACGCGCACGGAGCCGGCTGCCACGTCGGCCGTGACCACTGCCCCGTGCTTGCCGGTGTAGGCCTTGCCCGCCATCGGACCGACCAGTATCACCTTCGCGCCGGCAGCCGACAGCGCGTCACGGGGCGAGGAGAGCTCGGTGTCTTCGAAGAGGTCTTCCACGAGGATGGCCACGCGCGCGCCCGGAAGAAGCATCCGGTCATAGTACCGCACTACGGCGCCCCGAACGGGTGACGGGGCCTCCGCCGGCCCGGCGGCCGGCTCCCACTCCCGCGGCTCGACGCCTGACTCCCGCTATGATCTCCCGATGCCCAACCGCCTGGCCGGCGAGCTGAGCCCCTACCTGCTGCAGCACGCCCATAACCCGGTGGACTGGTGGCCATGGGGTGCGCCTGCCTTCGCGGAGGCGCGTGCCAGCGGGCGGCCCATCTTCCTGTCCGTCGGCTACGCGACCTGCCACTGGTGCCACGTGATGGAGCGCGAATCGTTCGAGGACCCGGCGACGGCCGATCTCCTGAACCGCGACTTCGTGCCCATCAAGGTGGATCGCGAGGAGCGTCCCGACGTGGACCGCGTCTACATGACGTTCGTCCAGGCGACGACCGGCAGCGGTGGCTGGCCGATGAGCGTGTGGCTGACGCCCGATCTGCAGCCGTTCTACGGAGGCACGTACTATCCTCCCGACGGCCGGCAGGGCCGGCCGTCGTTCAGGGACGTGCTGCGCGAAATCGCGCGGGCGTGGCGGGAGGACCGCCCCGGCATTCTCGCGTCCGCCGCCCGGATCGTCGATCGCCTGGCCGCGGTCGGCGGCGGCCAGGACCTCGGCGCGGCGCTGGACCCGAAGTGGCTGGACGACACCCGCGCGCAGTTCGAGCGCGCTTTCGATCGGCGGCGGGGAGGCTTTGGCGACCAGCCGAAGTTCCCGCGTCCGTCCGAGCTGCTGTTCCTGCTGCGCGAGCACGCCCGGACCGGCGACGCGGCGCCTCGGGACATGGTCCTGCAGACGCTGCGCGCGATGGCCCTGGGAGGCATGCGGGACCACATCGGCGGCGGGTTCCATCGCTACTCGGTGGACGGCAGCTGGCGTGTCCCGCACTTCGAGAAGATGTTGTACGACCAGGCGCAGCTGGTCCTCGCGTACCTCGAGGGCGCACAGGCGTCGGGCGATCCCTTCTTCGCGCAGGTCGCCGAGGACACGCTGCAGTACGTCGGGCGCGAGATGACGGGCGAGAGCGGCGGCTTCTACTCGGCCGAGGACGCGGACAGCACCCCTCCGGAGCCGTCGGGCGGGGGTGGCGCGCGCAAGGCCGAAGGGGCCTTCTACCTGTGGACGCAGGACGAGATCCGGCGATGGCTCGGCGAGGGCAGCCGTGCCTTCGAGCTGCGCTACGGCGTGCTCGCGAACGGCAACGCGCCGTTCGACCCGCACCACGAGTTCGAAGGGAAGAACATCCTCTACACCGCGCGATCCATCGCGGAGATCGCGCGCGAGACCTCGCTCGAACCGACGGCGATTGCCGAACACCTCATCAAGGGGCGCGTGACGCTCTTCGGCGTGCGCAGTCAGCGCCCGCGACCGGACCTGGACGACAAGGTGCTCACCGCCTGGAACGGTCTGATGATCGCCGCCTCGGCGCGGGCGGGGCGCGTGCTCGACGGCGGCGAGATGCTGGCGAAACCGACGCGTGGAGAGGACCCCGGCGTGCGCCACCTGACGGCAGCCGTGCGCGCCGCGGAGTTCGTCCAGCGTCTGCTCTGGAATCCCGTGAGCCGCACGCTCCAGCGGCGCTACCGCTGCGGACAGGCCGCCATCGACGGGTTCGCCGAGGACTACGCATGCCTCATCTGGGGCGTGCTGGAGTTGTTCCAGGCCACGGGGGAGGCCCGGTGGCTTCGCTGGGCGCTCGATCTGCAGGCCCGTCAGGACGAGCTGTTCCTGGACACGACGCGCGGGGGCTGGTTTTCGACGACGGGCGGGGACCCGTCCGTGCTGGTGCGCGCCCGCGAGCAGTACGATGGCGCGGAACCCTCGGCCATGTCGGTGTCGGCCCTCAACACGCTGGTCCTGGCCAACCTCACGGGCGAGCGGGCCTGGCGGGATCGTGCGGCGAGAGCCATCGAAAGCGTCGGCAGCCTGCTCGCGTCGCAGGGCCGGAGCGTGCCGCTCATGGCGGCCGCCCTGACCACCGCTCTGGCTCCTTCGTCGCAGGTCGTGGTCGTCGGGCCGCGCCGCCGCGACGATACGCGGGCGTTGTGGCGCCGCGCGCAGCGCGGGCTGCAGCCCTTCACCGTGATGATGCCCGTGGAGCCTGGCGAGGAACAGCAGGCGATGGCGCGCCTGCTGCCCTGGGTGGGAGCGATGCGCATGGTGGATGGGCGTGCGACGGCGTATGTGTGCCGGGACTTCGTGTGCCAGGCGCCAGTGACCGATCCGGAGGGGTTGCCCTGAGCGGCAGGCCGGCGTTTACAGCCGCGCCGCGTGGTGAAAAGATGAGGATCCGGGGCCCTGATGACCAAGCCAGTGGATGTGGAAGTGTGGGTGCGCGGCACCATGGACGGACACCGGAGCTCCCTCTCCGGCATTCCCTCAGACGCGACGCTCTGGACCGATGACGACGTCCGGCGGCTGCTGGGCGGGATGCTGCTGGAGATCGAGCGGCGGAGGAACCCGGGCGGCGCCCCGCCGCCCGTCAGCCTCCGAGGATTCAGCTGGATCGTCAGCCCCGAAGGGGACGGCGTGGTCGTCCACGTCGAGATGCAGATGGGCACGGCCAGCGCGGGACCGTTCGCGATCGACGAGCCGACCCTCAGCCGGATGATCACGCGCGTGCTGGCCACTCCCGCGACGCCCGCCGCGGCGCACACGGGGCATTAAGGCGAATCACCGGTCCCGAGGCCACGGAGGCCGATGGTGCTCCGGCCACGGCGGCAGCGGCAACCGAGCCCGGATGCCCGACGCGATCTACCGGTGCAGCCCGGTGTACGCGAGACCGGTGAGCAACAGCGCCGTCAGGGCGGTCAGGGCGATCAGGCCGGTGTAGACGCGCTCGAGCGCGCGATACTTGTCCATGTTGATGGCCGCCAGGGCCTGCGCCGTGAACGCGACCTCCCGGCACAGCTGCCCCACGTGCGCGCTGCACCAGAACTCGTAGTACTGGTCAGGTGGCTGCGCTGCGACGTGCGCCATGGATCGCAGGCGGCGGGCGCCGGCGCCAGCCGAATCGTCATCCCTGAAGAAACGCGCGCTGCGGGGGCGGAGAGCCTGGATGGCCTGGCTGAAGAAGTACAGCGACAGAAAGGCGTAGAGCGCCGCATATGCCGCCAGGCCGGTACTGAGCGAACCCGCCATGACGCCGAACACGTCCGAGCGCGCCACCAGGAGGAAGTTGACCGCGTTCAGCAGGCCCATGATGATCAGCGCGAAGCGCGTCTTTCGATCGCCTTGCTCGGACAGGTCGCTGTAGGTGTCGAGCGCATCCATCAGCGCGCGGTAGCGCTCCCACGGCTCGAGCGCTCGGGTGTCCAGCATCCGCTCCAGCTTGCGGAGGCGCTTGCCCCCCTGCTCGTCCGCGAGGTGGGCCGGGCCCGGAA
Source organism: Acidobacteriota bacterium (assembly GCA_963169195.1). Taxonomy (GTDB): domain Bacteria; phylum Acidobacteriota; class Vicinamibacteria; order Vicinamibacterales; family UBA2999; genus VFZN01. Next base: position 51,687 of record CAUJDN010000014.1, read on the forward strand.
CCGCAGGGGATGCATCGCTCACGGGGAAGAGGATAGCGCAGGAACGGCCGTGCTCCGCACGATGGGCTCGTTGGGCGGGCCGTGCTTCGCACAAGGGCCGCTCGCGTCGCTCGCGGCAGGAGGCGGAAAGATCCACCGAAGGGGGCGTGATGACGGAGGCACTGCTGGCGTCGCTCGAAGAGGCGTTCGATCGCCAATCGTGGCATGGGACCAACCTGCGGGGCGCCATCCGCGGGTTGTCCGTTCAGCTACGTGGCGCTCGTGCGCGGCGCCGCCGCGCACGACCTCTATCACGCGGGACAGATCCAGGTGATCAAGGCGCTCGGCGGGAAGCGATGAGGCCGGGCCGTCGGGTATTGACCTCGGCCGGCGCCCGGCCGTACACTCCCACCGTCACCCTCGTCGGGCGAGTCGATCCGATGAAGCGCAGTCCTGCCATCGCTCCGCCGCCAGCACCGGCCCATGCCGGTGGCCGCGGGATCGAGCGCCGCGCCCTCGAGGGCGCGGCCATCCAACTCCGCTAGTTCCCGCACGAGCTCCGGCGCTGCCGTTGGACGGGTCGCCCAGGCGAGCCCGATTGCGATCCGGTGTGTGCCACACGTCCCCGGCACACGGTGGCCTCGCCCGGGCCGCGCGCGCTGACCTCGCGGATCACGGGATCGATCATGAGACGTTTCTGGCAACTTGCACTCGAAAGCCTCCGCGGCTCGCCACGCGACTTCACCGTCGGGCACGTCGGGCAGGCCGTCGTCCTCCTGGCCATCCCCATGGTCATCGAGATGGGAATGGAGTCGCTGTTCGCCGTCGTGGACGTGTTCTTCGTGTCGCGGCTCGGCGCCGATCCGGTCGCCATGGTCGGTCTCACCGAGTCGATCCTCACCATCGTCTACACGGTGGCCATGGGGCTTGGCATCGGGGCGACGGCCATCGTGGCGCGCCGCATCGGCGAGAAGGACGACGCGGGCGCGGCCGAGGCCGCGGTGCAGGCCATCGGGCTGGGGCTGGCGATCTCGATGGCGATCGGCGTCGCGGGCGGGCACTACGCCGCGGAGCTGGTGACGCTGATGGGCGCGACGCCGGGCATGCTCGAATCGTCCGTCGGCTACGCGCGGGTGATGCTGGCGGGCAACGCGACCGTGACGCTCCTCTTCCTCACCAACGCGATCTTCCGCGGCGCCGGCGACGCGGCGCTGGCCATGCGGATGCTGATGGTGTCCAACGGACTCAACATCGTCCTCGACCCGTGCCTCATCTTCGGGTGGGGGCCGTTCCCGGAGATGGGCATCACGGGCGCGGCGGTGGCGACGAACATCGGGCGTGGCGCGGCAGTGGCCGTGCAGCTGTGGGTGCTGATGTCGGGACGGAGCCGCGTGCGGATTGCGCGGCGGCACTGGGCCGTCGTGCCCGGCGTCATGTGGACGGTCTGCCGGTTGAGCGGGGTGGGGTTCCTGCAGATCCTCATCGACACGTCCAGCTGGATTGGGCTCGTGCGCGTCATCTCGAGCTTCGGGGCCGAGGCGATGGCGGGCTATACGATCGGCATCCGCACGGTGCTCTTCGCCATCCTGCCGGCGTGGGGCCTCAGCAACGCGGCGGCGACGATGGTGGGGCAGGCGCTGGGAGCGGGGAAGCCGGAGCGGGCAGAGGAAGCGGTGTGGACCGCGGGCCGCTACAACGCGGTGTTCCTCGGATTGCTCGGCGTGGCGTTCTTCGTCTGGGCAACGGAGATCGTCGCGGTGTTCACCAGCGACGGCCCCGTGGCAGGGCATGCGGTGGACTGCCTGCAGATCGTGAGCGCGGGCTTCCTGCTGTTCGCCTACGGCCTGGTGCTGACGCAGGCGTTCAACGGCGCGGGCGACACGTGGACGCCGACGTGGATCAATCTCGGGTGCTTCTGGGTGTGGCAGGTCCCGCTGGCGTGGTGGCTCGCGATCGACCGTGGCCTCGGCCCGCGCGGCGTATACCTGGCGATCACGATTGCGTTCTCGACGCTGGCGGTGATCAGTGCGATCATCTTCCGGCGGGGATGGTGGAAGACACGGAGGGTGTGAGGGACTGGGCGGCCTGCGGCCGCACGCCATCCTTCGGATGGTGGGCCGGAGACGGGCTCCGCGATTTGTGGCCGGGTGGCGGAACTGGCAGACGCAGCGGACTTAAAATTCGCTGACCCGAAAGGGTCGTCCGGGTTCGATCCCCGGCCCGGCCACCAACAGACGGCCGCCTGGCTCAGGCACGCGCAGCCTTGCGGGAGTCGTGCACCATGGCAGCGATCAGGCCGATGGGACCGCCACGCGACGGGGCTTGCCCTCGTGCACCGCCACGAGCGAGTCGCGCCGGTTCGGTGAGACGGCTGCGGGCATGAAGGCCAGGCCTTCGAAGCCCTTGTTCCGCGCGCGTCCGGGACGGGGCAGGCGGCCGATGAGGCGCGCCGCTCGTCCATCGCCAGGCCTTCGATGTCGCCCAGCGCCCGGTGAATCGCCCGTCCCGCCCACAGCGCGCATCGCCCACGCCGCACCCGGTAGATGCCCGCGTCGTCTTCGGCCAGGTACATCTCGCCGGGCCTGGCCGCCACGGCGCTCGCGCCGGGGAGGGGCAGCGCGACAGTGCGGCCCTGATGGAGGGTGACCCAGGGGGCGGGACCGTGCATGCCGGCCCGAGGCTAGCACACGGGTGCCGTCGTCGTGAACAGAACCAGGCGCGGCAAGCCTCTGGAGGGCGGCCTCAGACGGCCGTTCGTGAGGCTGTCATACGACCTGCCGAGGTGAGTGTGGCCCCGAACACCCTGCGACTCACGGTGCGCAGGTCGTACGGACGTCCTCGAGACGCCCCAGTTCTTCATCGAGGCGCACCCGCACGGCAGGCCCCTTCGTCTCACCGGTGAGCGGCTCGATGACGCGGCGAGCGGCGCGGAACGAGGCACACGCCTCGGTCCTCCGGCTGGCGGCGAGTTCCAGCAAGCCTCTGTCCGTCAGGGCCGCGGCGTACTCGACGGCGTGCTGGTCGTCGATGCCCGAGAGACGCTCGGAGATGCCGACGGCCCGGCGCGCGAGCGGCATCGCGTCCTCGAACTGCTTCAAGTCCCCGTAGACCCGCGCCAGGCGTATCAAGACGTACGCAAGTCGCCCCTGCGACTGGACGTCCTGCGGGTCGTCGGCCACAAGCGCTTCACGGAGCGCGAGGCTTCGGGCATACCCGTCGGCGGCGCGCTCGAGGGCGCCGGTCTTCCACGCGGCGAAGGCCAGGTTGCTCAGATCGATGGCCACGTCGAAGCGGGCCACCCGGTCGTCCGGCCGCGCGCGCAGGCGCTCCTGGTCGAGTGCCAGCGCACGCTGGTGCTGCACGAGGGCCGCGGCGTACTCGCCGCGCAATTCGTACGTCGAGCCGAGGTACTTCGCCACCAGGGCAACGGACCGCATGGCGGCGGGGTCGCCAGGCTGGTCCGCGAGGATCCGTTCGAACGCGGCCGACGCTCGCGTCCAGGCGTCGATGCGCTCGCGGTTCGGCAGCAGCTGCGCCTGGAAGAAATAGGAGGTGGCCAGGAGGCGTCGCGCGCGCGAGTCGTCGTCACGCGCCACGAGCGACTCGGCAATCCGCGTCACTGCCTCGACGCGCGCCCGCTGCTCGTCCAGCCGCCCGTCGGCCTGCGCGAGGCCCGCGAGCGCGACTTGCACGTCGCCGAGCCAGTATGCGGCGTCCGGCGCGGCACCGGGCTCGGCGGCGAGCGGCTCGAGAATGGCCACGGCCTTGAGGAAACTGTCCCGGGCACCCGCGCGGTCGCCCAGGTTGGCCACCGACGGCGCACCCTGGACCGTGCCCAGGCGGAAGTACGCACGGGCCATCTCGAGGCGGAACGCCGGATCGCCGGCCGGATCCTGGCGCAGGCGCTCGAGGTACGACAACGCCTCGGCAACAATGCGCTGGCGGACCGGCGTCGAGCCCGGCAGCTTCGCGACCGCATCGTGAATGTCGAAGATCACGGCAGTCGCCAGCTGTCGGGCGTCGGCGAAGCGCGACTCGGCGCGTGCGCGCTCGCGCTCGGCGACGCGCGTCTGCCGCAGCGACACCCCAAGGGCCGCCAGGGTGGCGAGGACGGAAATCGCCGCGGCCGCGAACACCGCACGGTGGCGGCGCACCAGGTGCGAGGCGATGTACCCGAACGACGGCTCGCGGGCAATCACGGGCGTGCCGGCCAGCACGCGGCCCAGATCCGCGGCCATTTCCTGGGCGGACGCATAACGCTCGGCCGGATCGACGCGGAGGGCCTTCAGCACGACGGCGTCGAGGTCGCCTCGCAGCCGCGAGAGGGCGTAGGGCGGCTGGGCCTCCGCCTGCGCACCGGTCACCTCACTCGGCCGGCGCCGTGGCGTGTGCAGCACCTCGTTCAGGCTCTCGTCGAGCGGGCGGCCCGCGGTTTCGTACGGGCGCACACCGGTCAGCAGTTCGTGAAGCAGGACGCCCAGCGCGTAGAGGTCGCTGGCCGTGGTGACCGGCATGCCGCGCAGCTGCTCGGGGCTCGCGTAGTTCGGTGTCAGGGCGCGTAAGGGGTGCCCGACCGTCACGTCGGCGGCCGCTCCGGGTGCGTCGAGCAGTCTCGCCACGCCGAAGTCCAGCATCTTCGGCGCGCCGGCAGACGTCACGAGGATGTTGGCGGGCTTCAAATCGCGATGGACGACGCTGTGCCGGTGCGCGTACTGGACGGCGCCGCAGACGAGCTGGAACATTCGCAGCCGATCGTCCAGCCCCAGTCGGCGCTGCGCGCAATAGCGCGTGAGCGGCACGCCGTCCACGTATTCCATCACGAGGTAGGCGGGCCCGCCGTCGGCCCACCCGCCGTCGAGGAACGTGACGATGTGCGGGTGGTTGAGGGCGGCGAGGATCCGCCGCTCGGACCGGAAGCGGCGCAGCGCGTCCTCGCTGCTTACCGGGAGATCGACGAGCTTGACGGCGACGCGCTGTGTGAAGTCGCCGTCTTCCCGCACGGCGAGGTACACCGAGCCCATGCCGCCCTCGCCGATCTTCTCGAGCAGCCGGAAGCCGCCGATGGTCTGGCCCACCGGGTCGCTGGCCGGCCCGTCCGCGCGCGGGACATCCGCCGGCGGCGCGAGAAAGTCGTCCCCGGCGGACTCGCTCGACGTCAGCAGCGACTCGACCTGCTGCCGGACCTGAGTGCGCCCGGCGCAGAGCCGGTCGAGCAGCGCCGGCCGGTCCTCGGGCCGCGCGTCGGCCGCCGCCGCGAAGACGGCCTGAACGTCGTGCCAGAACTGGGCGTCCACGGTGGGGCATGTTACCGCCAGATCCCCCGATGAGCCCGGATGACCGCAGCCTGCGCCAGGTTCAGCAGGAGGATGTGCGTGTCAGAGCGAGGACCCGGAATCCGGCTGGTCGCCTCCGAGGGCGCGGTACAGCCACGCCCGCCCGAAGGCCCAGTGGCGCTTGACGGTCACTGGCGCGACGTCCAGCAACGCCGCGCACTCATCCACCGTCAGGCCGCCGAAGTAGCGGAGCTCGACGACGCGCGCGGGCTGGGGGGCCACGGCCGAGAGCTGATCCAGGGCCTCGTCGAGGGCCAGCAGGTCCAGTCGCGGGTCGATGCCTGCCTCCGCCGCCTCGTCGAGATCGACGCGGCGGCCGCCGCCGATCCGCTTCGCCGCGCGGCGCCGGCGCGCGTGGTCGACCAGGACGCGCCGCATGACCTGTGCGGCGGCGCCGAAGAAGTGCACCCGGTTGTGGAAGTCGGCCGCGCGAAGGCCGGCCAGCCGCAGGTAGGCCTCGTTGACGAGCGCGGTCGGCTGGAGCGTGTGGTCGGAGCGCTCGCCCCGGAGGTAATGGCTCGCGAGCTTGTGCAGTTCCGTGTAAACGACCGGCATCAGCTCGGAGAGCGCCTCCGCATCACCGCTGTGCCAGCGTGCCAGAAGCCGTGTGACGTCGTCCATGCGCTGGACGTTCATCGTATCGCGTCCGGCCACCGGGGGGCATGCCGGCACCGTGGCCCGGTCCTCACCGGGCACCGGGGCGTCGACGGTGGCCGGCGATGACCACGCCCGGTGTCCTGCACGCCCTCGAGTACGGCGGATTCCGCTACGCCTGCCACGTGCGGGCCCATCCCTCACCCGCCCGGCCGGTACTCTTCATCGGCGGCGCATTTCAGTCGATGGCCTCCTGGCGCCGGTTCGCGGATCATTTCGCGCCCCATCGAACGGTCGTCCTGTGCGACCTGCCGGGGTCGGGTGATGCCGACATCCTGCCGTCGCGCTTCGGGCTCGACTTCCTCGCCGCCTCGGTGTCTCACATGATCGACCGGTTGCGCCTCCATCGCGTCGACGTGGTCTCGGCGTCGTACGGCAGCCCGGTCGCCTATTGCTTCGCGCAACGCTTCGCCGGGCGGGTGGGCCGGCTCGTGCTCGCCGGTGTCATGCCGTCGATTCCCCCTGACCGGCGTGGATCCACGATCGCGACCCTGGACGCGCTCACCGCCGGGCGCACCGCGGAGTTCGTGCGGCTGGTACTCGACGGGCTGCTCTGCACGGACAGGGCTCGTCACGTGGAGCGCCGCGCCGTGGTACGGCGCCTGCTGAAGGCACAGCTCGAGCGCATGTCCTCCCGTGATCGGCTGCGATACGTTCACAACACGACGCGGCTGCTCGAGCACGAGCCACTCGACCTGTCCCGTGGGCCCGACGTGCCCGCGCTCGTCTTCACGGGCGAGCACGACGTGTACACGACGCCGAGCGACTGCCACACGGTCGCGTCGGCGTTCACGGAGGCGACGTTCACGACCGTTCCGATGGCGGATCACCTGTTCCACCTCGAGCAGTTCGACGCGACGCTCGGCTTGCTCGACCGGTTTCTCGGCCCGCCCGATTCGCGGACCACGCCCGATCGATGATCCCCGCAGGAGAAGCCCTCTCAGCGGCGCCGTGCGCGCCCTGATCCTGTCGTCGCCCCACACCATGGGGAGGCACGACAGCAACGCCGGCGCGAAGCGGACCTTCAGCACGCGACGACGCGGAGCGGCGCCTGCGCGTCGGCCCGCGTGGCGGCAGGGGCCAGCATCACCAGCGAGACGGCCGAGGGCTGGCTGTGCCCGGAAACCCGGTCACGCCGCCGACGAACGGGACGAGCCGGACCGAAGCCGGCTCACGGCAGGACGGCCGCCTGCACGGTCTGCAGCTTCAGCGCGCGCTCGATGGCCTTCATCGCGGCGCGCTCCTCGGGCGCGACCAGCGTGACGGCCGTCCCCGAGGCGGAGGCGCGGCCCGTGCGCCCCACGCGATGCACGTAGGCGTCTACCGTCGCGGGCGGCTCGAAGTTGATGACGTGACCGATGCCGTCCACGTCCAGGCCGCGCGCCGCGATGTCGGTGGCGACGAGCACCCGCACGTGGCCAGCCTTGAAGCCCTGGACGGCCGCGTGCCGCTGGCTCTGCGATCGGCTGGCGTGCAGTGGGGCGCAACGATGGCCGCGCGCGGCCAGGGTCTGCACCAGGCGATCGGCGCGGTGCCTGGTCCGGACGAACACCAGCGCGTGCTGTGGCGTCTTCGCCAGGAAGCTGTCCAGCCAGCCCGCCTTCGCGTCCGTTGGCAGCTGATGGCTGACGTGCGTGATGGAACTGGCCAGTCCGCCGCTCCGGCCGACCTGCATCATCTTCGGCGCGCGCATGATCTCCTTCGCCGCCTTCATCACGTCGTGCGAGGTGGTGGCGGAGAAGAGGAGCGTCTGGCGCTCCGCGGGCAGCGTCCCGACGATGCGGCGGACGTCGGGCCAGAAGCCCATGTCCACCATGCGGTCGGCCTCGTCCAGCACGAGCACGCTCAGCTGATCGAATCTCGCCACCCCGTTGGTGAGGTGATCCAGCAGCCGGCCCGGCGTCGCCACGACGATGTCCACGCCGGCGCGGAGCGCACGCGCCTGGGCGCCCATGCTCATGCCGCCGCACACCGTCACACCCGAGAGCCGCGCGTACTTCACCAGCGTCCGCACGTCGTCCTCGATCTGGAGAGCGAGCTCACGCGTGGGGGCGAGGACGAGCACGCGATGGCCACGGCGGGCGACGGGCGCGGCCAGCAGGCGCTGCAGCGTCGGCAGCAGGAAGGCCACCGTCTTGCCGGTGCCCGTCTGCGCGCAGGCAATCAGGTCCTCGCCGGCGGCGACGGTGGGGAAGACCGCGCTCTGCACGGGCGTGGTCTGGGTGAAGCCGAGGTCGGCGACGGCACGCGAGAGGCGCGCGTCCAGCCCCAGTGTCGCGAAGTCCACCGGCGAGGCGTCGAAGGGCGCCGATTCGAAGACCGGCGGAGGGGGCACCTGCGGGCGCGTGAAGCTCTTGTGCGAGCGAAACGACGGACGGCCACCGCGTCGCGGGGCCTCGGGCCGCCGCGAACGGCGAAACGGGTTGGCTGGGTTCAAGCTGAGTGGGCTGGAGCGTGAAGGACGCTCTTACTGAGGGAAATTCAACGGCCGGGAAATCGGCAACGGCAAACTTCTATTCCTGCGCTCGAGTCTCCTGATGATGGGCACCATTATGACACGACGGCGCGCCATTCCCAAGCCCGGATGGTGCGAAGGGTGAGAAGTGAGGGTGACAGGCTGCGGGAACCGGTCCCAGTTGCTCACCTCACTTCTCACTTCAGGTCGCGCCTGAGACGCCCTGCTAGCGTACCGCCTGCAGGATGAAGTCGAACGTTCCGCCAGCCACCGAGCCGATGGCGTAGACGAAGTACCGCGTGCCCGACGCGAAGGTGAGCGACGTCTCCGGCGTGATGGGCGTCCCTGCAAAGGGCACCTGCAGCTGGAGGGGGATGGTCGTCGCCGGCACCTCGAGATCGCCGAAGTAGGGGTTGGTGAGCGCCAGCTTGGGAACGCCGCCGGCCGTCAGCTGCACGGCGGGGGCGTCGGCGGCGTGGCGCACGCTCACGCGGGCCCAGCCGGCCTGGACCGCGGAGTTGTCGTTCTGGTACACGGTCGCGGTCGGCGCCGCGCTCGCATCGAGATGCGCCAGGATGCTCAGCTCGAGATTGTCCGGGATGGCGGCGCCCAGCACCTCGATGACCGGCGTGTCCGTCTGGGGGTTCGCGCCCTGCACGTAGATGCGGATGTCGAACGAGCCCGGGCCGGCCTGCACGTCCACGATCTGTTTCGGCTCGAAGCCGGGAATGGTGGGCGTCGACGAAATCGGGGCGCCAGCCAGGTTGGCATAGACGTCCACGGTGACGCCAGGAATACCGTGAATGATGAAGATGCGGGATGCCGCTTCGGCCGAGCCGGCCGAGGCCAGGGCCATCACCACGAGGAACGCCAGGGACCGCAGAGCACGCATGGAAACACCTCCGGTAGCAACGGTGACAACAGGACGTCGCTGCGGAGTCGCAGCGATTCAACTGCTCCTAATGACGCGCGATCAGCGCGCGGCGTTGCGCCGGAGGCAGCAGGACGAGGCCGAGGAGGTAGAGCGCGATGGCCAGGAACGCGAGATAGCCGGAGGCCCGGGGCTCGATCGGCTGCGAGACCGACCCCAGGGTGACACCCTCGAAGAGCAGCTGCAGCGCGCGGGCCACGGCGCCGTCGGCGGGGCCTGACAGCGCGGCGAGGACGATGAACTTGAGGGTGAAGGCGGCCAGCAGGGTGACGGCCCAGACGCGGAGGAAGCGTGGCCGATCCAGCGCGCCGGCCATCAGCTGCAGGATCGCAACGAGAAAGAACAGGCTCATCCCCATCGACGGCAGGCCGGCGGCGGGCGTGAGCAGCGACAGCACCTGGGCCGTGGCGGCAAACGTCGCCACGAGCGCCACGACGCCGTTGAGGTTGGCCACCGCGGTGCGGTCGCTGTGCACGAGGCGCATCGGATCGAGCACGCCGCTCTGCACGAGGCCCCCCAGGACGAGACTGGCGAGGACCAGCGAAAACAGCGCGGGCGGTGCGATGGCGACCTGCCCGCCCAGCCGGAGTCCGCCCACCAGCACGACGGTCAGGAACGTCAGGGGCAGCGTGATGGACTCGCGAACGGGCGTCACTTGCGGCCTCGGAACACGCGCACGGGGTTCACGTCGGACCACTCGCGCGTCGTCCCGGCGACCAGCTCCGCGCGCAACTCGTCGGCCGAGTGCATCTGCAATCCGGGATCGTCCACGACAATGCGCCCGCCAGGCGCGACGGCGATGGCCCGGTCCACGGCCTCGAGCCCCTTCGCGTACAGCGCGTCGTCGTGGCTCAACCGGCCCCAGCCTTCCCGGTAGTAGCTGTAGGCGACGTAGAACTGCGTGCGCGGGTCACGGCCCGCGGCGTCGGCCCGGTGAAAGGCGGCGCGAGCTTCGACGAACTGGTCCTGGTGGAAGAACCGGAGGCCGTCCTCGAACGCGAGTTCGTCCACGCGGTACACACCGATGGACGCGGTCAGGCCGCCCGTGACCTCGGCGATCGATTGGGGCTGCGACACCGTGAGCCAGGCGATGAGGGCCGCATAGGCCACCGAAGCAGCGGCGCCGAGCGCGCGAACCACGGACTCCCGCACCATCCGCCGATTCTAGCCCGCAACGCCGCTGGTGCAGGCCTCAAGGCCCCAGGACCCCAAAGACCTCTCGTCCCCGACCCGGGTCCCACGTCCCTACGCCAGCGACGCGGCGTACTCCTCGTAGGCGCCCTTGAAGTCATGGATGCGGCCCCCGTCGAAGTGCCACACGCGCGTGCCGACTTCCTCCATCAGGTCCTGGTCGTGGGTCACCAGGAGCACGGTCCCTTCGAACTTCTGCAGCGCGATGTTCAGCGCGTTGATGGACTCGAGATCCAGGTGGTTCGTGGGCTCGTCGAAGATCAGCACGTTCGGCTTCTGCAGCATGATGCGACAGAAGAGCAGGCGCGCGGTCTCCCCGCCGGAGAGCGCCTCGGTGGGCTTGAGGCCTTCCTCGCCGCTGAAGAGCATCTGGCCGAGCAGGCCGTGGATGTCCTGCCGCGAGGCCTGAGGGTCGAACTGGTGCAGCCAGTCCACGGCCGTCAGACCCTTCTCGATGAGCCCGGTGTGGTCCTGCGGAAAATAGCCGATAGCGGCTTCGTGCCCCCATTTGACCGCGCCCGCGTCGATGTCGTCCGGGGCCGCGGGCACACCGGGCGCGTCGGCCATCAGGGCCTTGAGGAGGGTGGTCTTGCCCTGACCGTTGCGGCCGGCCAGCACGACTTTCTCGCCGCGGCTCAGGATGGCGTCGAAACCCTCGATGACCAGGTGCGGGCCGTAGGCCTTCCGAAGACCCTTGCACTCCAGGACGTGGCGGCCCGAGGGCCGAGCGGGCACGAACCGGATGTACGGCCGCTGGATGTTGGAGCGCGCGAGCTCGGTGGTCTGCAGACGCTCCACCTCCTTGCGGCGCGACTGGACCTGGCTGGACCGTGTGCCCGCCGAAAAGCGGGCGATGAAGTCGTTGAGCTGCGCGATCTTCTTCGCGCGCTGCGCGTTGTCGGCCTCGACGCGCGAGCGAATCTGCGTCTTGGCCACCACCATGTCGTCGTAGCCGCCGGTGTAGGTGATGATCGTCTGGTAGTCGATGTCGGCGGTGTGCGTGCAGACCGCGTTCAGGAAGTGGCGGTCGTGCGAGATGACGATGAGCGTGCCGTCGTAGCGGGTGAGGAAGTCGATGAGCCAGTGGATGGAGTCCAGATCCAGGTGGTTCGTCGGCTCGTCCAGCAGCAGCGCCTGCGGGTGGCCGAAGAGGGCCTGCGCCAGCAGGACGCGCACCTTCTGGCCGCCCTGCAGCTCGGCCATGCGCCGCTCGTGCAGCGCATCGGGAATGTCCAGGCCCTGCAGGAGAATGGCGGCATCGCTCTCCGCCGTGTAGCCGTCCTCCTCGCCGACGATGCCCTCGAGCTCGCCGAGGCGCATGCCGTCCTCGTGCGTCATGTCCGCCTTGGCGTACAGGAACTCGCGCTCCTCGAGCGCCGCCCAGAGCCGCGGGTTGCCCATGATGACGGCGTCGAGAACGCGGTTGGAATCGAAGGCGAACTGGTCCTGCCTGAGGACGCCCAGCTTCGCCGGGCGGACGACGGTGCCGCGCTGCGGGGGCAACTCGCCCGTCAGCAGCCTCATGAACGTGGACTTGCCGGCGCCGTTCGGTCCGGTCAGGCCGTAGCGGCGGCCCGGCAGGAAGCTGGTGGTCACCTCGTCGAAGAGCACCTTCGACCCATAGCGCATCGAAACGTCGTTGACGGCAATCATTCTGGCGGCCTTCGTCCTGGGACCCCAAACGCTCGATCGTAGCACACCGGGTGTAAGCTACGGGGATGCGGCTCGAGCACGAACGCCAGAGCACGAACATCGAAGACCGACGCGGCCGGCGCATGGGCGGCCGCGTGGGCATCGGCGGGGGCGGGATCGGGATGATCGTCATCATCCTCATCGTGTCGTGGCTGACCGGCACCAATCCGCTGTCGCTGCTGCAGATGGCGGGCGGGCTCCCCACCGGCGCGCCGGTCGAACGCGTACCGACGGGCACGGCGGGCGACGATCCGCAGTCGCAGTTCATCGGTGCGGTCCTCGGCGACCTGGAGGACACCTGGACGCAGATCTTCGCCAAGGCGGGGGAGCGATACGAGCCGCCAGTGCTCGTGCTATTCGACGGCCAGGTTCAGTCGGCCTGCGGGTTCGCGTCCGCGGCCAGCGGTCCCTTCTACTGCCCGGCGGACCGCAAGGTGTACCTGGACCTGTCGTTCTTCCGCGATCTGGACCAGCAGTTCGGGGCACCGGGCGATTTCGCGCAGGCGTACGTCGTGGCGCACGAGGTGGGCCACCACGTGCAGAACCTGCTCGGCGTGAACGCGCAGGTCACGCGCCTGCAGCAGCAGTCCTCCGAGGCGCAGGCCAACGCCCTGTCGGTACGCCTGGAACTGCAGGCCGACTGTTTCGCCGGGCTGTGGGGCCACTTCGCCGCACAGCAGGACCTGCTCTCGCCGGGCGACGTGGACGAAGGCCTCCGCGCCGCCGCCGCCATCGGCGACGATCGGATCCAGGGCCGCATGCAGGGCCGCGTGGTGCCCGAGAGCTTCACGCACGGCTCCTCCGAGCAGCGCGCCGAGTGGCTGCGCCGCGGGTTGAGCTCCGGCCGGATCGAGGATTGCGATACGTTCGGCGCCCGCCAGTGAAGCGGTCGACTACCGGGATGGACGTCTCCTGTCCGGAACTCATCGCACGGCTGGACCGCTCGGTGGAGGCGGGATCGCTCGACGCGATCACCGCGATGGTGAAGGCCGATCTCGAGGAACTGCTGGCGCGCGGTGCCGTGGCGCTGCCGGATCGCTTCCGGCAGCCGCGCGCCGACACCTACGCGCGCCGACTGCTGCATCGCGATCCCGCCGGCCGCTACACGGCCATCGTGATGACCTGGGCGCCGGGCCAGGGGACCCCCGTGCACGACCACGGCGGCCTCTGGTGCGTCGAGGGCGTCGTGGAGGGGCAGATCGCCGTCACGCAGTACGACGTGGCGCCCGCCGGCGGCCGTTCCTATGTCGTCACCGCGCACGAAACCATCCGGGCCGGCGTCGGGACGGCAGGACGCCTGATTCCCCCCACCGACCACCACGTCATTGTCAACGCCCTTGCCGACCGGCCGTCGCTCACGCTTCATGTCTACGGCGGCGACCTGTGCCAGTGCCAGGTGTTCACGCCACAGGCGGACGGCCTGTACACCTCTCAGGTGCGCGGGCTGAGCTTTCACGACTGACGTGACGCTCATCGACTTGAACTTCCAGGGCCGCGGGCGCGTGATAGCCTCGGCGGTCCTGCGAGGCCCCGACGGCCTGGTGATCGTCGACCCTGGGCCGACCGCGTGCCTTCCGACCCTCGAAGCGGGGCTGGCGTCCATCGGCGGTGCACTGGCCGACGTGCGGACGATCCTGTTGACGCACATCCACCTGGATCACGCCGGGGCGACGGGTACCATCCTCGCCCGCGTGCCCGGGGCGCGCGTGTTCGTCCATGAGCGAGGGGCGCCGCACTTGATCGATCCCACGAAACTGCTGGCGAGCGCCACGCGCCTGTACGGGGACCAGATGGACGCGTTGTGGGGGCGCTTCGACGCGGCGCCGGCGGACCGGGTGAGCGCCCTCGCGGGCGGGGAGCGGCTCGACCTGGCCGGGAGGCCCGTGCGCGTGGCCTACACCCCGGGGCACGCGGTCCATCACGTCAGCTACCTGGATGAGGCGGACGGCACCGCCTACGTCGGCGACACGTGCGGCATCCGGACGGCGGACGACTACACCATCGCCGCCACGCCGCCGCCAGACATCGACCTCGAGGCGTGGCAGGCCAGCCTCGGGCACATCGAGGCGTGGCAGCCTGCGGCCCTCTTTCTGACACATTTCGGGCCCGTTGGCGGGGCGCGCGCCCACCTGGCGCACTACCGTGGAGTGCTGACCCGCACGGCTGATGCCGTGGCCCGCTCGCTCGCAGCGGGGGAGACGGACGAGGCGCGAGCGGCGGTGTTTGTCGCACACCTGCGCGCCGAGGCGCGCCAGGTGCTGTCGGAGCGCGAGGCCGTGGCGCTCGAACTGGCGGCGCCGTTCGAGCAAATCTGGGCCGGTCTCGCGCGCTACTGGCGCAAGAAGGCGCCAGCGGCCTAGGACGCCCGGCGCGCCTCGGCGCGGGACATCGGCTCGGTCATGAAGCGGAGCGCGTAGCCGGCCGGCGTCCCCGTGGACGGCTTGCAGGGGGCCACCTGCCACACGGCCGACAGCACCCGTCCGTCGCGCAGCGGCTGCGGCAGCCCGCTCACGTCGCGGGCGGTCTTCTCAACCTGCAGGTGCACCAGGCGGTAGAGCGGCAGGGCCACCGACGCGTCGCACTCGACCACGACACCCGTCGCGCTGACCTCGCGGGTGCGGACCGAGGTGAATCGAACGGCGCCGCCGGCGTCCTTCCACGTCAGGCGCGCCGGAACGGCGAGGCTGGCGCTCGGGCACGGGGCGGCTTGGTGGCTCCGGGCAGGAATGGTGTCGATCACGGGGCGCTCCAGGGTTCTGCGGTTCACACGGGGTCGAACAAAGAAAAGCAACGCTTGCACTCTTTCCAAGTTCCGGGCCGTTTCTGTGTGCAACGCGCAGACCTGTACACTTAGCGCCTATTGACGGGATGGATAAGACTCAGAGGCACTCTGCGGACATCCTGCTTCCCGTCACCTATGGATATGTAGTATCCAGTCATCCCATGACTGGATACTAACTAACCGCTTCCTGCCCCCCTTCGATGCCCAGCCGCCGGAGCTTGAGATACAGTCCGCGGCGCGTCAAGCCGAGGGCCCGCGCCGATTCCGAGATGTTTCCACGGTGCCGGGTGAGGGTTTCGCGGATCAGTTCCCGCTCGATGTCGTCCACGACCGAGGCCAGGGTCTGGCCGCCCCTGAGCGTGATGCGGCCCCCGGCCTTGACGTCGGGGCGGGTCGCCGGCGCCGCCGTGATGTCGGCGGACAGGTGCTCGGGGCCGATGAGCCCGCCCGGAGTCGCCATGGCCACTGCGCGCTGGATCTCGTTGCGGAGCTGCCGGACGTTGCCCGGCCACCAGTACTGCGCGAACAGGTCCAGGACGTCCGAGCTCAACTGCACGTCGGGCTTCCCGAGCCGCTCGGACGCCTCGCGCAGGAAGTAGGTGCTGAGATGGGGGATCTCTTCCCGCCGCTGACGCAGCGGGGGCACGTGGATGCGGATGACGCTCAGCCGGTAGTACAGGTCCTCGCGGAACTTGCCCTCCGCCACCCGCTGCTCGAGGTCGGCGTTGGTGGCGGCGATCACGCGGACGTCGACGCGCTGGGGGCGCGTCTCGCCGACGGGCATGATCTCGCCCTGTTCGAGGAAGCGCAGGAGCTTCGGCTGGACGTCGAGCGGCAGGTCACCCACCTCGTCCAGGAACAGCGTCCCGCCCGCGGCCGTGCGGACCAGGCCCGGCTGATCGGAGAGGGCGCCGGTGAACGATCCGCGGCGGTGCCCGAACAACTGGCTGTCGGCCAGCTCGCGCGTCGTCGTGGTGCAGTTGTAGGGGAGGAAGGTGGCGGCGCTTCGCGGCGAGCCCACGTGGATGGCCCGCGCGACCAGCTCCTTGCCCGTGCCGCTCTCGCCCGTGATGAGCACGGTGAGGTCGTTGCCCTGCAGGCGCTGGATCTGGTCCACGACCCGGTGCATGGGCGCGCTGGCGCACACGAATCCGGGCAGCAGCGGCTCGAGGGGCCGCTCGACCGCCAGGTCCACGGCGGGCGATCCATGTTCCCGTGCCCCGCACAGGGCGAACCCCTGTCGCGCCACGGCGGCCATCATGCGCACGCGGCGCATGGCCGGGTGCCCGACCGGGCTGGACAATCCGATCACGACCGACCGGGCACCGTCCGGCTCGGTGCCGACGGGTTCGACGATGAGCGCGCCGGCACCGTAGGCGGCGCCCTGGACGGCGAGGCGCGCGACGCTCCGGGCGCCTTCGGCATCCGTCCCGGCAAACGCGATGATGCGCACATCACCACCCGGCAGCTGCGCGAAGACGGCGGCGACGTCCGCGCCGACAGCTTCGAGCATGGCGGCGGCGAGTTCGCGGGCGAGCAGGTCCGGCAGCACGGCCGCGTCCACCAGGCGCTTCACGAGCGCATCGTCAGCGTCGGCGGGCGAGCCGACGTATTCGCCCGTTCCCGGCGTGGGCACCTCGTTCATGGCTGCCCGGACCTCTTCGAGGTCGCGGGTCGCGCCCAGCGACTGGAACACCTGGGCGGCGTAGTGGTAGTGGCGCTCGGAGGTGGACTTGGCGCCGGCCTTGCCCGCGAGCCGGGCCAGCGCCAGCTGGCTGACGGCCGCCTGGTAGCGCTCGCCCACGAGCTCGAAGACGCTCGAGCTCTGCGCGATGTCGTGGTAGGCCTCGGTGGCGCGCGACTGGCGCGCGCGCAGGTCGCCGCGCAGGCGGAGGAACTCGCCCCAGGCGCCGGGAGTCGTCCGCGGATCGAGCCGTCCCTCGACCTGCGCGAGCCGATGCTCGGCCTCGTCGATGCGATCGGCGGAGAGCAGGGCTTCGGCCGCGATCAACTCGGCCTCGATCGTCTCCGCCGGCGGGGCGGCGGGCGATCGGGCGATCTCGTCGGCAATGGCCAGCGCCTCGTCCGGGTTGCCGCGTCGGGTGGCCAGCCTGGCGGTGATCACACGCAGGGACCACTCGTACCAGCGGCTCGTGTGGCGGCCGTAGGCGCCGAAGGCCTCGGCGGCGCGACGCAGGTACTCCGCGGCGTTCTCGTAGTCGCCGCGCATGAGCGACATCTGGGCGAGCGTGTCGTAGACGGCGCCGGTGGTCTCGTGGAACTGGACGGCGCAACGCACGTCAAGGGCGCGGTGCAGGACCGCGTCGGCGCGCTCGAGGTTGCCGAGGCGCACGTAGATCTGCCCGAGGGTGGCCAGCGACACCGAGAGGCCCGGGCCCTGGCCCACGCCCTCGTGAAGCGCCACGGCGCGCTCGGCCAGGGCCTGCGCCTGCTCGTAACGGTGTCGGATGAGCGCGACGTTGGCCTGGTTCCCGTAGACCGTGGCCAGGACATCATCGGCCTGCAGGGCCGTGGCCAGGCGCTCGGCCTGTCGAAGCGCCGCGGCGGCCTCGTCGTACCGGCCGGTCTGCGCCAGCATCGTGGCCGAGAGCGAGTGCACCTGGGCGAGGAAGCGGCGGTCGCCGGCGGCGTGGAGCGCCGCGGCCGCCTCGGCAATGTGCTCACGGACGATCGACGCGTCGCCCACCTGCCGATAACACTGCCCGAGGCAGAAGTGCGCGAGGCCGATGGCCCGGGAGTCGTGCGCGCTCTCGGCCTGCTTGAGCGCGCGGCTGTGCAGGGCGATGGCGCGCGACTGCTCGCCGCGGGCGAACGCGACGCGCCCGTGCGCACGCCAGAGATTTGAGAGAATGACCGGCGGAATGGGCTCGCGAATGGTGTCCGGCGAACGGCCGACCGCCGTGCTGGCCTGGGCGAGGTCGCCCAGGAGCAGGTATGCCTCGGCCAGGGCCGAGCGAATGGCCAGCTCGTCGGCCAGGGTCAGCGAAGCCGCGCTGCGAAGCAACGGCGCCAGCTGGTCGATCGCGGCCGCGGCCTGGCCGCGCTCCACAGCCGCCGAGGCGCGGGCCATCACGGGCTGCAGGGCCGGGCTCAGCACGCCGCCGAGTATACCAAGTATCCATCCCGTATAATCCCCCGAACCTCCATGACTGTCACCGCTGGCGGCCGCACCGACACCGGGCCGCGTGCCCTCAACCAGGACTGGCTCGAGTGGGACCTGGGTCTCGGTCTGTTTGTCGTGGCCGATGGCATGGGGGGACACAATGCGGGGGAGGTGGCCTCGCACCTGGCCGCGAAGGCCATCCGGGAGTTCGTCGCCGAAACCGCCGTCGCGACCGATTTCACCTGGCCGTTTCCGTTCGAGCCGGCCCATTCGGTGGAGGCCAACCGCCTGCTGACCGCGGTGCGCCTGGCCAATCGCCGCGTCTATCAGGAGGGCTGTGCCCATGCCGCGCTCGAGGGCATGGGGACCACGGTGGTGGCCGTCCTGCTGAGTGGGGACCGTGCCGTGCTGGTCGGCGTCGGCGACAGCCGCATCTACCGCTGGCGGGACGCCGAGCTGGTCCAGCTCACCAGCGACGACACGTGGCTATCCGCCGTCATGGGCGTACAGGATGCGGATCGCGCCGACTCGACCCACCCGATGAAGCACGTGCTCACGAGCGTCGTCGGGACACGAGAGGATGTGCGGCCCACGGCGCGGGAGGAGGCCCTGAAGCCCGGGGATCGTCTGCTGCTGTGCAGCGACGGCATCCACGGGCGGCTCGACAACGCCGCGATCGCCGCGGTGCTGCGCGCCGGCGGCTCCCCTGACCAGGTGGCCGAGGCGCTGGTCGAGGCCGCCCTGGCGCGCCAGACCTCCGATAACGCCACGGCCCTGGTCATCGCCGCCGACTGACGCGTATCCCGCGCGTGCCGACGTTCGTATAATCAGAGAACGGGTCACGTGCGAACGCTGCTTCTCTTGTCGTGTCTGGCGCTGGGATGTGCGCTCGGCTGGGCCTGTTCGGCGCCGGAGCCATCGAGCGCCTCGCCTGCGTCGGGGGCCGCCGCGCCCGTGGAGCCGGGTGCCGTGCGCGCGCCCGTCGATCGCCGACCGGAGGTCGTAATCCTCGGCGACAGCCTCACGGCCGGGCTCGGCCTCGACACCCCCCAGGGGTTTCCGGCGCTCCTCCAGCAGCGGATCGACGAGCGCGGCCTCGACTTCACGGTCGTGAACGCCGGGGTGTCCGGCGACACGTCGGCCGGCGGGCTCCGTCGCCTGGAATGGGCTCTCGAGGGGAACCCGCGCGTGCTGGTCGTGGCGCTGGGCGGCAACGACGCCCTCCGCGGCCTCCCGACCGACGAGCTCGAGCGGAATCTGGCGGCCATCATCGACCGGGGCACGCGCGAGGGCCTCGAGGTCATCCTGGCCGGCATGGAGGCCCCTCCGAACAACGGGCCCGAGTACACCGCCCGCTTCCGCCGCGTCTATCGCGATCTGGCGAAGGCCCACGATGTGGTCCTGATCCCCTTCCTGCTCGACGGCGTGGCCGGCGAGGCGACGCTCAACCAGGCCGATGGGATTCACCCCAATGCCGAAGGCGCGCGCCTGGTCGCCGAGACGGTCTGGCACGCCCTCGAGCCCGTGCTGACCGTGGCCTCGGAGACCCGATGATTGCGCTTCGAGGTGTCAGCAAGACCGTGCAGAGCGGCGACCAGCCGCTGACCATCCTGCACCCCCTCACGCTGGATGTGCCCGACGGCCAGTGCCTGGCCATCCTCGGCCCTTCGGGCAGCGGAAAGTCCACGCTGCTCGGCCTCATCGCCGGGCTCGACGCGCCCACCTCGGGCGACATCCTGATTGACGGCGTGGACATCACGAAGCTCGACGAGGACGCGCTGGCGCGGCTGCGCGGCGAGAAGATCGGGTTCGTCTTCCAGTTCTTCCACCTGGTGCCGTCCCTGACGGCCATGGAGAACATCCAGGTGCCCATGGAGATCGCGGGGCGCCGTGATGCCGCCGAGCGCGCACAGGCGCTGCTGGACGAAGTGGGCCTTCACGACCGGGGCCATCATTACCCGTCGCAACTGTCGGGTGGGGAGCAGCAGCGCATTGCGATTGCCCGCGCCCTGGCCAACAGCCCGCCGCTCATCCTGGCCGATGAGCCCACCGGCAATCTCGACAGCGCCAACGGCCGCCACATCCTCGACCTGCTGCTCCAGGTGCGCCGCACGCGCAACGTGACGCTCGTGCTGGTCACGCACGATCCGTCGGTGGCCGCCGTGGCGGACGCGCGGCTCGTCCTGAGAGACGGGCGCTCGGTCGGAGAGGTCGCGGCAGCCGGCGCCGGGCCGGGCCGATGATGTTCATCGCCCGGATGATCGCGCGTGAAATGCGGTCGTCCTGGCGGCGCCTGCTCTTCTTCTTCGTCTGCATCGCCGTGGGCGTGGGGGCCATCGTCGCCCTCCGGTCCGTCATCCAGAGCGTGCGGCAGACGTTTGCGGGGGAGGCGCGCGCGCTCATCACCGCCGACGCCATCATCACCAGCAACCGGCGGCTGGACCCCGAGCTGCTGTCGCTCATCGAGCGGCGGCTGGCTGAGGCCGGTGCCGCGGAGCTCGAGTCGGTGGAGATTGCCACGATGGTGCGCGCGTCGGACGCGAGCGCGGGCCTGACGCGCATGGTGGAATTGCGGGCCGTCGAACCCGGGTTCCCGTACTACGGGCGCATGGCCCTCACCGGCGGCCAGGCCTTCTCCCACGACCTGCTGCGCGATTTCGGCGTGCTCGTGCGGCCCGAACTGCTCGCGCAACTCCGGCTGCAGGTCGGCGAGGGATTGCTGATCGGGACGAAGCGCTTCGTCATCCGGGGCGTCATCGAGGCCGAGCCCGGACGCCGCCTCGGCGCCTTCAGCCTGGGGCCGCGTGTCCTGGTGTCGATGGAGGATCTTCACGCGACCGGGCTGCTCGCGTTCGGCAGCCGCGCATCGTACCAGCGGCTCCTGAAGGTCCCCGATGCGGCGCTCGACGGGCTGATCACCACTCTCCGCGCCGATCTCGCCAACGCGTTCGCCCGCGTGCGCTCCTACAAGGCCACCGAGGACGACATCGGCGAGGACTTCGCCCGCGCCGAGGACTACCTGAGCCTCGTCGGCCTCGTCATCCTGATCCTGGGCGGGATCGGGGTGTCGAGCGTGACGCGCGTGTTCGTCCAGCAGAAGATCCGCAGCATCGCGGTGCTGAAGTGCGTGGGCGCGCGGTCGTCGCAGCTGCTGGCCATCTACCTTGCGCAGGTCATCACCCTGGGCCTTGCCGGCAGCGGGCTGGGCGTGGCGCTGGCGGCGGGCGCCATTGCGGCCATCCCGGCCTGGCTGGCCGCGGCCGCCACGCCGGGGGTGGCCATCGAGTACGGGCTGACGGCGCCCGCCGTGCTGCAGGGCCTCGGCATCGGCTTGCTGGTATCGGTGCTCTTCGCCCTGGTTCCGCTGCTCGATGTGCGCCACGTCAAGCCGTCGCGCCTGCTGCGCGAGGAGGCCTCCGCGCCACGCCGGGATCCCGTGCAGTGGATCACGATCGGCGCGGTGGCGGCCGCCCTCGTGGCGCTCACGGTGTGGCAGGCGGGCTCCTGGCGCATCGGCCTGGTCGTGACCGTGGGCTTCGCCGTGACGGCGCTCGTGCTGCACCTGGCAGGCCTGCTGCTGATCCGGCTCATCCGTCCGCTCGCGTGGTCGCGGTGGTTCGCGCTCCGGCACGCGGTGCTGCAGCTGAGCCGGCCGGGCAGCCAGGTGCGCATCGTGCTCCTGGCCGTGGGCCTGGGCAGCTTCTTCATCATCGCCGTCCGCTCGCTGCAGGAGAACCTGATCGCCGAGTTCGCCGTGGACCTCTCGCCCGAGGCCCCCGACATGTTCATGCTGGACATCCAGCCCGACCAGGTCGAGGCCGTTCGCGCGCTGGTGACTGCGCGGCAGGATCCCGGTGCGCCGCCCCCGCGGCTGCTGCCGGTGTTGCGCGCGCGGGTGGTCGGGGTGCAGGGGCGCGACGTGCAGCTCGAGAACTACGAGGACGTGCGCGGACGCGGGTCCCTGGCCCGCGAATACACCATTACGTACCGCACCGCACTCGAGGCGAACGAGCGCCTCGTCGAGGGGGCGTTCTGGAGTGACGCCGGACCGACCCAGCCTGGCGCCGAGGCCGGGATGACGCCTGCGACCGAGGTGTCGGTCGAGGAAAGCATCCGGGATCGGTTCGGCATTGCCGTTGGCGACGTCATGCGCTTCGACGTGCTGGGCCGCGTGATCGAGGCGCGCGTGACCAGCGTGCGCCACGTGGAGTGGTCCGACAGCCGTGCCGGCGGCTTCATGTTCGTCTTCCGCCCCGGCGTGCTCGATCGCGCCCCCCATGCCTCCATCGCGTTCTTCCGCGCGCCCTCGGAGGCCGCGGCGCGGGGCCGCCTGCAGGCCGACCTCGTGGCCGTGGCGCCGAACGTGTCGCTGATCGACGGCCGCGAAATCCTCCAGGCCATCGAGGTGGTCGTGGACAACGTGACGCTCGCGGTCACCGTCGTCGGGTCGCTGGTCGTCCTGAGCGGGCTGCTCATCCTGGTCGGTGCCGTGGCCATGACGAAGTTCCGGCGTATTTACGAGGCCGCCATCTTCAAGACGCTGGGGGCCACGCGCCGCCTCATCATGGCCGTGCTGCTGCTCGAATACGGCCTGCTCGGATCGCTGGCCGGGCTCATCGGGTCGCTTGGCGCGGTCGGCCTCACCTGGGGTATCGCGCGCTTCGCGCTGGAGATCCCCTTCCGCCCCCTGCCGCTCCTGACGGCCGCGGGGGTGGTCGTCACCGGCGCCCTGGTGGCGGCCGTGGGCATTGCGGCCAGCTGGGACGTGCTCCAGCGCAAGCCCCTCGCGACGCTCCGCGCGGAGTAGGCCGGGGCGGGCCCGTGGGCCAGGGACCGGGCCCCGTGATAGAGTTAACTGTTGTCGCCACTCGGCTGGGTGACACAGGGAGTAGCGTGTCGATGAACGTTTCGGTCTACAAGGACGCTCTGCAGCGGAAGAAGGCAGAGCTTGCCCAGGACGCCGGGCTTCGTCCGCTCCAGACCCAGATGGAGCACAACACCGGGCGGCAGGGCGACATGGCCGACCAGGCGGCCGGCAACAACGAAGTCCACATCCATCTGCGCCTGAAGCAGACCGATGCCAAGATCCTCCAGGCGATCGACGAGGCCCTGATCCGGATCGAGAAGGGCACGTTCGGTATCTGCCGCGACTGCGGGGAGCCGATTGCGGAGGCGCGGCTGAACGCCATCCCGTGGACGCGCGTGTGCATCACCTGCAAGGAAAAGCAGAAGGCGTGAGCAGCAACCTGCAGCACCTCGTCCGGGACTTCTACCTCGCCCGCCTCGCGCTGCTCATCCGGCACGAGGACGTGGCGCGCCACGTCAGCGATTACGACGTGAACAACGCCTACCAGAACATCGTCAGCCGCGAGGAGACCCACGTGTCCTGGCTGCAGCACGCGCTGCTGGACCTGGGCGCCCCGATCCCCGCGGACCCGGCCCGCCCCTCTGTACCGGCGGCCGGGAAGGGGGACGCGTGGAAGGCCCTGGCCGCCGAGGACGCACGCGCGAACCAGCAGTTCGTAGACCACTGGCGCCCGAGGGTCGAGACCATCACGCACGCCCGGCACAAGGGCATGCTGAAGGTCGTCCTGGGCGAGATGCTGGAGCACAAGCGCCTGTTCGACCAGGCCGCCGCCGGGCGGACCGACCTCATCGGCACGCACCTGCCGATCAACGAGCGCCGCGGCGTCGTCGCCGACACCCGCTGGGTGGAATAGCCCAGGGCGACGTGGCCGCTCCCCGCGTGCCCGTGGCCATCGCCCTCGGCTCCAATCTCGGCCCCCGCGAGGCACACCTCGCCTTCGCCATGTCCCGCCTCCGCTCGGTCCTTCACGACCTCCGCTGCTCCACGATCATCGAAACCGCGCCGGAGGGCGTCCCCGGCGAACAGGGGGCGTTCCTGAACGGCGTCGTCGTCGGCGAGACCGAGCTGCCGCCGGAGGCACTCCTGTCGGTGCTCCAGCAGATTGAGGCGGATGCCGGCCGCGCGCGCCCGTTCCCGCTCGCCGCGCGGACGCTGGACCTGGACCTGATTCTGTACGGGGAGGCGGTCGTGAGACAGGAGGGGCTTGTGGTGCCGCATCCACGCTTCCGCGAGCGGCGCTTCGTGCTGGCGCCGCTCGCGGAGGTGGCGGGGGACTGGGTCGACCCGGTGACCGGGCGGACCGTCAGTGCGCTGCTTCAGGCGCTGGGGCACCCTTCCTGAAGATCCCGCGCCAGCCTTCCTCGAACAGCGTGTACATCGCGGGCACGAAGACCAGCGTGATGACGGTCGACGTCATCAGGCCGCCGATGACCACCCGGGCCAGCGGCGCCTGGAGTTCGGCGCCCTCGCCGATGCCGAGCGCCATGGGCACGAGGCCCAGCGCCGTGCAGGTGGACGTCATGAGGATCGGCCGCAGGCGGTGCCGGCCCGCGGTCTCGATGGCCTGGCGCAGCGGCATCTTGTCCCGCGCGCGGAGCGTGTTGGTGTAGTCCACCAGCAGGATGGCGTTGCTGACGACGATGCCTGCCAGCATGATCACGCCGATGTAGGCCTGCATGCTGAACGCGGTGCCGGTGATCAGCAGGATCCCCACCACGCCGATGGCAGCGAGCGGGATGGAGAAGATGATGATGAAGGGGTCGCGCAGCGACTCGTACTGCGACGCCATGACCGTGTAGACGAGCACGATCGCGAGGATGAGCACCAGCTGGAGCTCGCGGAACGACCGCGCCTGTTCCTCCACCTCGTTGCCGAACCCGACGGCGAAGTCCTTGGGCACCGCGATCTCGCCAATGCGCGCCTGCACGTTGTTCACGGCCTCGCTGAGCGTGACTTCCGTCTCGGCGTACACGCGCTGGATGCGTTCCTGGTTCTTGCGTTCCACCGACACGGGGCCGGTGTCGCGGTCGATGACCATCACGTTCTTCGCCGGCAGCACCTGACCCGCCGGAGTGCTGAGCAGGACGTCCCCGACCGAGGCGACCTCCTCGCGGTCCTCCTCCCGCAGCCGGACCACGATGGGGTACTCGTTGCCGAATTCACGGAACATGGCGGCCTGGGTGCCCGCGACGTTCGTGCGAATGGTGTTCGCCACGCCCGTGACGGTCATGCCGAGCAGCGCTGCCTTGTCGCGATCCACGCGGACCGCCAGTTCCGGCCGACCCTCCTCGCGCTGCAGCCGGGAGTCGGCCACGCCCGGGGTGGAATCGAGCAGGGTCTTCACGTCCTGGGCGATGCGCTTCGACGTGTCGAGGTCATGACCCAGGATCTCCACCGACAGACGACCACCGCCCTGGTTGCCCATCCCGCGCATCATGTTCTGGCCGCCCGACGCGCGGGCGCGCACCACGACGCCCGGGATGCCGGAGAGCTGCCGGCGGAGTTCCATCGAGATCTGCTCGTTGCTGCGCTGGCGCTCGGTTCGTGGCACCAGGCGGACCTGGATGCTGCCGCGGTGAGTGGACGAGTTGCCGAAGCCACCGCCCCCGCCGGCCTGCGAGATGAGCATCGTCGCTTCGGGTACGACCTCCCGAATCCGGTTCTCGAGCTGCACGATGACCGCCTCGGTGTTCTCGATGCGCGTGCCGACGGCGAGCTCGGCGTCCACGCTCACTTCGCCTTCATCCGTGCTCGGCTGGAACTCGAACCCGATGCGAGGCAACAGGAAGAGCGCGACGGCGAACAGCGCGACGCCCACGCCGAAGACCGTGGGGCGGTGGTGGAGGGAGGCGTGCAGGGCGCGGGCGTAGAAGGCGTCGAGGCCGTCGAGGCCGCGATCCACCGCGCGGCTGATGGCACCGAACACGCCACGGGCATCCTTCCCGTGCGACGGCGGGTCCAGCAGCCGCGAGCAGAGCACGGGGACAATGGTGACGGCCACCAGCAGCGACATGGCGAGCGAGAAGGACACCACCGCGGCGAGTTGCCCGAACATGATGCTCGACACGCCCGTGAGGAACAGCATCGGGACGAAGACCGCGATGTGCGTGAGGGTGGACGCCAGGATGGCCGACCACACCTCCTCCGAGCCGTCGATGGCCGCCGTCATCCGATCCTTGCCCATCTCGAGGTGGCGGTAGGTGTTCTCCAGCACGACGATGGCCGCGTCCACGATCATCCCGATGCCCAGCGCCAGGCCGCCAAAGGTGAGTGTGTTGAGCGTGTACCCCCCGAAGTAGAGCAGGGCGAACGTGCCGATGACCGAGATGGGGATGGACGTGCAGATGATGAGCGTGGACTTGAGGTCACGCAGGAACAGGAAGATGATCGCGATGACCAGGATGCTGCCGATCATCGCGTGCTCCTGCACACTGCTGATGGCGCGGTCGATGAACTTCGACTGGTCGTCCAGGACCTGCATGCGCATCCCGGAGACCTCGCGGTTGATCCGGTCCACCTCGGCACGCACGCCGGTGGCGATCTGCACGGTGTTGGTCCCGGATTGCTTGGTGACCCGCATGCGGATGCCGGGGCGCCCGTTGATGCGCGTGAACGACCGGCGGTCCTCGGTCGCGTCCTTCACCTCCGCGATGTCCTTCAGATAGACGGGCACGCCGTCGCGCGTCAGGACGACCGTGTTCTTGATTTCCTCGAGGTTGGTGAACTGCCCGGGGCTGCGCAGGAGCAGCGTGCGGTCGGCATCGTTCACCTCGCCCAGCGGGATGTTCTGGTTCTCCGTGCGCAGGATCTGCACGACACGGTCGGGCGAGAGGTTGAGCGCCGTGATCTTCTCCCGCGACAGGTCCACCCGGATCTGCCGGCGCAGGCCGCCGTCGACGGTGACAGCCGCGACACCCGCCACCCGTTCGAGGCGCGGCGACAGGTCGTTCTGGGCGAGTTCGCGCAGCGTGACCTGGTCGTAGTCACCCTCGACGCCGATCCCCATGATGGGCATGGCCGACGAGTCGAACTTGAAGATTGTCGGCGGGTCCGCGTCCTCGGGCAGCCGGCCGCGCACGCGGTCCACCCGCGTGCGCACGTCGTCGGCGGCTTCGCTGAGGTCCGTGCCCCAGGCGAAGTTCAGCCGGACCATCGAGCTGCCCTCCGACGACGTCGATTCCACGCGCTCGAGGCCGGCGACGGCGCTGACGGCCTGCTCGACGGGCCGGGTGACCAGCTCCTCCATCTCCAGGGGGCCGACGCCCGGGTAACTCACGCGCACCGTGATGCTCGGGAACTCGGTGTCCGGCAGCAGGTCCACCGGCAGCCGGGTGAGCGAGATGGCGCCCAGCAGCACGATGACGAAGCTGATCATGAACATCGTCACGGGCCGGTGAATCGCGAGGCGGGGAATGCTCATACAGGTTCCTTGGCTACGACGTCTCTTCCGTGGAGCTGGCGCTGTCGGTGTGGAGCTACTGTGGCCGCTGTCCCTGCGGGCGCTGGCCGCCGGGCCGCGCGGCGCCGGCGCCCGCGGCGGGACGACGGCCGCCGGTGGGCCCGTCGATGGCACCCGGCCCGCCCGCGTTCGCCCCGGACGACAGCAGCGTGTCGCCGGCTCGGAGTGACGCCGCGCCGTTGGTGACGATCGGGTCGCCCGCCTTCAGGCCTTCGGTGATCTCAATCCGCTCGGCGTCCTCGAGCCCGAGCGTGACGGGGATGAAGCGCGCCTTGTTGTCGGCGTCGGCCACGAACACTCCGCGCCGGCCCTCGTAGTCCACCACGGCGACCTTGGGCACCAGCAGGGCGTTCTCGCGCTCCTCGATGGTGAGCGCGACGCGCGCGTACATGCCCGGCTTCAGGCGGTAGTCGACATTGGGAATCTCCACTTCCATCGTGGCCGTGCGCGTGGCGGGATCGAGCACCGGCGAGACGCGCGCGATGCGCCCGTTGAACGTCTCGCCGGGATACGCGTCCACCTGGATGGCGGCCTGGTCGCCGGCGTTCACCATGCGCAGGTCCTTCTCCACCACGTTGGCGACCATGCGCAGGCGGGAGATGTCCACCACCGAGACAACCGGGGCGTTCTGCGAGACCCACGCGCCGGGGTCGACATTGCGCCGGCCGACGAACCCGTCCACGGGCGACACGATGGTCGTGTTGCGGAGGTTGATCTCGAGCTCCTCCAGTCGGGCGCCGGTCTGTTCCGTCTGGGCCTTGGCGAGGTCCAGCTGCGCCTGCGCCGACAGGTAGCGCGATTCGGCGTCGTCCAGGGCCTGCTTGGCGAGCAGCTGGCGCCCGAAGAGATTCTTCGACCGCTCGAAGTTCACCTCGGCCATTTTGAGGTCGGCCTCGCGCTGCCGGATGGTCGCCCGGGCCACTTCCATCGAGGCACGCGCCTGCTTGACCTGCTCGACAATCTCCAGATCCTCGATCTTGGCGATGACCTGGTTGCGCCGGACCCGGTCGCCCAGCTGCACATTGATGCTCTGCAGGCGGCCCCCGGTCTTGGGCGCCACATCCACGGTCTGTTCGCCGATGAGGTTGCCCACCACCGTCAGCGTCGCGCCGATCTTGCCGAGCGTGGCCTTGCCGATCTCGACACTCATCGGCGGGCGGAAACCGCTGCCGCCGAAGCCTCCGCCCGGCCCACCCGCCGGCGCGCCCCCCCCGCCACCGGGGCGCTGGCCGCCGGCACCGCCGGGGCCACCAGCCGCCGCCGCGGTCTGGTCCCGGGAGAACACGCCGAAGTAGTACGCCGCGCCGCCCGCCAGGGCCACCACGAGCGCGAGGATTGCCGCTTTGCGCATAGAAAGTCCGTTCGCTCCGTCGTCCGCTGTTGACCGGTTATGAACCGCTGTTGCTCGAGGCGCCGCCCCCGCCGCCGGCCGGTGCCTGCTGCGCCCGCTCGTAGTTCACGAGCGACTTGCGGTAGTCGGCCAGCGCCCGCAGCTCGGCGTTCTCGGCATCGCGCAGGTCCCGCTGCGCCTGGACGACGAAGAAGTTCGTCGTCAGGCCCACTTCGAACCGGCTCTGCTCGGCCTCGAGCCGCTTCTGCGCCAGCTCGCGCGCGGCGCTCGCGGCCTCGACCCGCCGCAGGTTGCTCTGCACGGTGAAGGCCGCGTTGGCCACCTCCGCCGCGATCTGCACCTCGAGCGCGCGGAGCCGCGTCTGCGCCTGCTGGCGCTGGACGCGGGCCCGGGCGTGCTGGGCCTCGGCCTGGTTGGCAAACAGCGGATAGCTGAGCGTGACCGACACGTTCCACGTCGGATACGTCCGGTCGAAGAGCAGGCTCAGGGCATCCGTGTAGCCGCCTGGGATGGTGCCGACCACCTGGCTGCCCAGCCCCGTGCCCTGGCGGATGAACTGGGTCCCCCCGAGGCCCTGCGCGCCGTAGCTGGCGTTGAGGTCGAGGGCGGGCATCGACTGATTCCGGAAGAACCGGATGCTGATGTCGTTCGATTCGAGGTTCTTGCGCGAGGTGACGATGTCGGTGCGCTCCGTGATGGCGCGCCGTACGGCCGCCTCGATATCGGTGGGCGGCGGCTCGAGCGAGGGGAGGTCCACGGGCACCAGTTCCTGGTTCCAGAGCGGGTCCTCGGTGCCGCTGACGATGAACCGCTTCAGCGTGAGTTCCGCAGTGGAGGCCGTCGCTTCGGCCAGCGCCAGCGCCTGGCGCCGGGTGGCCGCCTCCGCCTGCGCCTGGACGATATCGAGCGGAGCGAGAGTCCCCACCTCGACGCGGGCCTGGTTGTCCTCCACGAGGCGGTCGGCCAGCGACAGGGCGCGCCGCGCCACGTCCACGGCACTGCGGGCGAAGACGAGATCCCAGTAGGCGTTCCGGACGTTGGCGACGATCTGCGTCACGGTGGCCCGCACGCTCTCGTCGGAGATGTCGCGATTGATGAGCGCTACCTGCAGCTGCTGGCGTGTGTTGTCGATCCGGAACCCGCGCAGCAGCGGCTGCACGTACGACGCCGTCAGCGTGGACGAGTAGCTCGGGTTGAAATTGGCGAAGAGGTTGTTGGTGGACAGGCGCGAGTTCGTCCATCCGATGGTGTAGGAGCCCCCCAGCCAGGGCACCGCCTGGTTCACGCCGAAGTTGTAGGTGGTCGTGCCGTTGTTGACGCTCGTGCCGCCGTTCAACTGGCTGGTCGGCGGGTTCACCACGTCGCGCTGGCCGAGCGTCGTGGACTGGACGGGACGGTACGTGTTCCGGAAGCCGGCTACCTGCAGGTCGGTCGACTGCGGCTCGAGCCGCGAGACCTGGATGTCCAGGTTCTTCTCGAGCGCCAGGTTGACGCTCTCTTCCAGGGTCAGTTCGCGGGTGCCCCCGGGAGCCTGACGGCCGATCGGCGACTGTCCCGACGCAGGCGCCACCCCCTCAAGCGTGCGCACCGCCTCGGTGTAGCCGGCCACGGCCTCGCGAACGACGGCCTCCTGCCGCGCCCCTTCGTCGGCGCCGCGTGATTGAGCGGCGCCGAGCGCCGGCGTGGCGAGCAGGCCGAGCATGGCCACGTAAGAGACTGTCTTGCCCATAACCCTTTCCGTGCGGGGGAGCCTACAGGCCCCGGTTGTTGCGGCTGCGCTGGGGGGACCGGTTGTGGCGCTCCCGCTCCCACCGCTCGTGGAGCGCCTTCATCTTGACGTTTTGATCGGCGGTCAGGATTCGCCGCATCCGGAAGGACATCAGCGTCCGCGACTTGCTCAGCTCGCCGCGTGCCGTCTCCACGCGTTCGAGGGCCTCCAGGACCATCGCTTCGTCGGCGTGCTCGTCGTTGAGGATCTTCGAGAGCCTGGCCTCCAGCTGGTCCAGGGTCTCCTTCTGGGTCTTCAGGGTCGGCTGCAGCGCCTGGAAGACCTCCTCGAGGCGCGTCACCTGCTCAACAGTGAGGACCAGCTCTTCCTTGAACTGCTCGTGCTGCCACCACTTGAACCCCTGTGCCGGCGCCTCCCCGGGCCAGCCGAGCAGTGCGACAGACAAGACAAGACACATGAAGAACTTAGCTGGCATTGTCATGGGTGTCTGAGGGGGATACGACCGCCCCGGGCGGGGCGTTTACGCCCCACCGACGACTCATCCCTGAGAGTCGAGGGCCAGGTCGTTGGCGAACCGGGCGAGCGTCCGGACGGCCTGCTCGACCAGATTGTCGGGCGTCGAGGCCCCGGACGTGATCCCGATGGCCAGCGGCCCTGCCGGCGGGAGCCACCCCGAGGTGACCACCTCCGCCTTCGACGCGACGTCGCGATGCCGGATCTCGGCGGGTGAGAGGAGTCCGTCCGGCTCGGCGATGTGGAAGGTCGGCACGCGGCCCGCGCAGATGCGCGCCAGGTTGCAGGTGTTGCTGCTGTTATAGCCGCCAATCACCACCATGAGGTCCAGGCGGTGGTCATCCAGCAGGCGAATGACCGCATCCTGCCGGTCCTGAGTGGCGCTGCAGATGGTATCGAAGGCCCGGAACCGGTCGGGGAGCTCCTGTTCGCCCCACCGCGCGCGCATGGCCTCCCGCAGCATCTCCCCGATCTCCAGGGACTCGGAGCTGAGCATGGTGGTCTGGTTGGCGCAACCAACCCGCTGGAGGTGCACGTCCGGGTCGAACCCCGGTGACGTGGCGCTCGCGAATCTTGCGAGGAACCGGTCGCGAACGCCCCTGCCCGCGATGTACTCGCAGACGTCGTGGGCCTCGGGCTTGTCGAGCACGACGAGATAGTGGCCCCCATTGGCGGCCACCGCCTGTGAGGCCGTCGCCTGCGTTTCTTCGTGCCAGTACTTGCCGTGAATGATGGACGTCAATCCGTCGAGCGCATACCGCTTGACGTTCTTCCACACGTTGAGGACCGATCCGCACGTGGTATCCACCATCGTGCAGCCCGTCTGGTCCAGCCGCTGCAACTCGCCGATGGTGACGCCGAAGGCCGGCAGGATGACGACATCGGCAGGGCCGAGGGCGGCGTCGCGGTCCGACGGGTCGGTGAGGAAGCGGATGCCCTGGGCACGCAGCTGGTCGTTGACGTGCGGGTTGTGGATGATCTCGCCGGTCAGGAAGACGCGCTGGTTCGGAAAGCGCCGCCGGGCCTGGTAGGCGTAATCCACGGCGCGATCCACGCCGTAGCAGAACCCGAACTCGCGGGCCAGGTGGATGGTCAGCCGTCCGCTGGCGTAGCGATAGTCCTGGGCCTTGATCTGGTCGACGAGCGCGCTGTGATAGCTGTCGGCGAGGACCCCGGCCACCTCCTGCTTGAGGTCGAGCCCCTTCCGGAAGATCAACGCGGGCACTAGCGGGGCTCGTAGGCGAACGTCATGTCGTCGAACGCCCGCAGGTCCGAGGCGCCGCGGGTGGTGACGGCCACGTCGATGGCATCGAGCAGGGCGTTGTCGGCGTCGGTCGTGGCGACCGCCGGGATGAGCGTCATGCGGCCTGCCGAAACGGACTGCGCGGCGCGCGGGGCCACGCGGTGCACCCAGGCGTCGCCGGGCATCACGTGCAGCAGCTGACCGGTCACGAGGCCGACCAGGAGGCCCGCCGCGGCGGCGGCGCTGATCCAGCGCCGGCTGATGCCGGCCGCCGGTCGCAACGGCGATGCGGACCCGGGGAAGGCCAGCACACGGGCCGGCTGGCCGGCCTGCGCGAGCTTCTGCAGGATGCGCTGGCGCTGCGCCTCGAGGGCCCGCTCGTCGAAGTGGGCATCGACTTCGGCCCAGGCCGCAGCGCGGTAGGCGTCGAGCGCGTCGGCCAGGGTCGGATCCGGTTCGTCGCGTCGATTCATGCCTGCTCTCCCAGGGCGCCCCTCAGCTTCCGCAGCGCCCGAAACAAGTGCACCCGCACGGTGGCGGCGCTCATGCCGGTGGCGGCCGCAATCTCTGCCGGCGTCCGCTGGTCCACCTGGCTCAGCGTGAACACCAGGCGCTGCCGGTCGGGCAGGTTGGCCACGGCCCGCGTGACCTGCTCCCATCGCTCCCGGGCCAGCAGCCGGCGCTCGGTCGAGGCCTCGGCGGCCGGCACCTGCTCCACAGGCCGCTCGTCGTCGTCGGAGGCCTGGGCGATGAAACGCTGCTGCCGGTTCCGTGCCTTCAGCCGGTCGAGCGAGGCGTTTACCAGGATGCGCGTGAACCAGACATCGAACGAGAGGTCTTCGCGGTATTGCTCGATGTGCACGAAGACCTTGACGAACGCATCCTGCACCGCCTCATCGGCGTCGTCCGGGTTCCTCAGGTACTGGAAGGCCACCCGCAACGCGCGCCGCTGGAGCAGGGCCACCAGGGCGCCGAAGCGCTCCCGCGCCTGGTCCCGTTCGCCGCGCGCCACCAGACCCTTGATCTCCGCCGCGATGACCGAGGCCGGGGACGGTTGCGCCTCCGCAACCTTGTCGCGAAGGGGGGCACCGGCGTCGACTACGGAACGTCCTGCCATGGTTTACGGATGGGACCGAGGTGGCGTTTACCCTGGATTGTAGCAGGAACGGCCGTGGGCGGCCCCGTAAGCTGTTGACTTCACGAGTTTCCCATCAGTACGATTCATGTTTCTCATGCCGCTCGCGAATCGCGGCGGCCCATGGAGTCATCACGCATGAGCACGTTACACGCCGGGGCGGGGCTCGAGACGCTCGGGATTCACGCCCGTCAGCCTGTGCACGGAAACCTTCAGGCCGCGGCCCTCTACGAGCACGCCATCCGCCGGGCCGAAGGCCTCATCGCGGCCGACGGGCCGCTCGTCTGCCGGACGGGCTCGCACACCGGGCGCTCGCCCAATGACAAATTCGTGGTCCGGGAGCCGTCCAGCGAGGCCAATGTCTGGTGGGGCAAGGTCAACCGTCCCATGCAGCCGGCGCACTACGAGACGCTGCGCGCCGACGTCATGGCCCACCTGGGCCAGCAGGAACTCTTCGTGCAGGACCTCTATGCCGGGGCCGATCCGACCTACCGGCTGCCCGTCCGTTTCGTCCAGGAGCTCGCCTGGCACAACCTGTTCGTCCGCAACCTCTTCATCGTGCCGCCCGCGGCCGACCTGCCGGGCTTCCGGCCGGACTACACCGTGATGACCGCGCCGTCGTTCAAGGCCGACCCGGCCCGGCATGGCACGCGGTCGGAGGTGGTCATCGCCCTCAGCCTCGAGCGGCGCGAGGTGATCATCACCGGCACGAGCTACGCGGGCGAGAACAAGAAGTCCATCTTCACCGTGCTGAACTACGTTCTGCCGCTCAAGGGCGTGCTGGCGATGCACTGCTCGGCCAACATCGGCCCGTCCGGCGACACGGCGCTCTTCTTCGGGCTGTCGGGGACCGGCAAGACGACGCTCTCGAGCGATCCCGAGCGACGCCTCATCGGCGATGACGAGCACGGCTGGAGCGATCGCGGCGTGTTCAACTTCGAGGGCGGCTGCTACGCGAAGATGATCAAGTTGTCGCCGGAAGCCGAGCCGCAGATCTTCGGCACGACGCGGCGCTTCGGCACCGTGCTGGAGAACGTGGCGATCGATCCGGTCACGCGGGCCCTGGATTTCGACGACGCGTCGCTGACCGAGAACACGCGGGGGGCGTATCCCATCGAGTTCATCGCGCATGCGGTCCTCGAGGGCATGGGGGGGCACCCCGAGAACATCGTGATGCTCACGGCCGATGCCTACGGCGTGCTGCCGCCGATCGCCCGACTGTCGCCCGAAGGCGCCATGTACCACTACCTTTCGGGCTACACCGCCAAGGTGGCCGGGACGGAAAAGGGCGTGACGGAGCCGACGGCAACCTTCAGCACCTGCTTCGGCGCGCCGTTCCTGCCGCTCAACCCCAACGTGTACGCGCGGCAGCTCGGCGAGCGCATCGCCAGGTACGGCGCCAGGGTGTGGCTGGTGAACACGGGGTGGACCGGAGGGCCGTACGGCGTCGGCAGTCGCATGAAGATTGCCCACACGCGGGCGATGATCCGCGCCGCGCTGTCGGGCGGGCTGGATCACGTCGGCTACCAGCGGCACCCGGTCTTCAACATCGAGATGCCCACCAGCTGCCTCGACGTGCCCCCG
Source organism: Acidobacteriota bacterium (assembly GCA_963169195.1). Classification (GTDB taxonomy): domain Bacteria; phylum Acidobacteriota; class Vicinamibacteria; order Vicinamibacterales; family UBA2999; genus VFZN01. The sequence goes on from CAUJDN010000014.1 coordinate 86,709, forward strand.
GGCGTGCTCGATCCGCGCGGCACGTGGGCTGACAAGGACGCCTACGATCGGCAGGCGACCCGCCTGGCGAAGATGTTCGTCGAGAACTTCAGGGCCTTCGAGGCCGACGTCGCGCCGGCCGTCAAGGCCGCCGGTCCCACGGTCTGAGCCCGCCGCCAGCCATGTAGAATGGCGGGAGCCCGGGGCGCCGTCACGCGCCCCGGGTCCGGTCGTGAGCCCGCCATCGTCATGTCCGCATTCGAACCCGTCATCGGCCTCGAGATCCACGCGCAACTCCTCACCCGTACCAAGATCTTCTGCGGGTGTCCCACCGCCTTCGGTGCCTCTCCCAACACCCACGTCTGCCCGGTCTGCCTCGGGCTGCCGGGCGCCCTGCCGGTCCTGAACCAGCGCGCGGTCGATCTGGCGGTCACGGCCGCCCTGGCGCTTGGCTGCGACGTCCAGCCACGGTCGGTCTTCGCACGCAAGAACTACTTCTATCCGGACCTTCCCAAGGGCTACCAGATCTCGCAGTACGAACTGCCGCTGGCCACGGGTGGAGGGCTGGACATCGAGGCGGACGGGGCGAAGAGGTTCGTCCATCTCACGCGCATCCACCTGGAGGAGGACGCGGGCAAGTCGCTCCACGAGGGCTTTGCCGACTCCGACCGCAAGACCTACCTGGACTACAACCGGAGCGGGGTGCCGCTCATCGAGATCGTCTCCGAACCGGACATGCGGTCCGCCGAAGAGGCGGCGCACTTCTTCGAGCGCCTGCGGCAGATGCTCGTCTGGCTCGGCGTCAACGATGGCAACATGGAGGAGGGGAGCCTCCGTTGTGATGCCAACGTCTCGGTGCGCCCCGCGGGCCGCGCCACGCTCGGCACCAAGACGGAAGTGAAGAACGTGAATTCCTTCCGGCACCTGCAGAGGGCCATCGAGTACGAGATTGGCCGCCACGTGGACGTCATCACGCACGGCGGCCGGATCGTGCAGGAGACCCGGCTGTTCGACGCGGCCCAGGGCAAGACCTACTCGATGCGGAGCAAGGAGGAGGCGCACGACTACCGCTATTTCCCGGAACCGGACCTGCCGCCGCTGGTCGTCGGGGAGGCGCGCCGCGAGGCGCTCAGGGCCGCGCTCCCGGAACTCCCCGAGGCGCGAAGCGCGCGGTTCCAGGCGCGCTACGGGCTGCCGGCCTACGACGCGGAGCTGCTGACGCAGACGCGCGGGCTGGCCGACTACTTCGAGGCGACGGCCACTGCCGCCGGAAGCCCCAAGGCGGCCAGCAACTGGGTGATGGGCGAAGTGCTTCGGACGATGAAGGAGCGGGACGTCGCCGTTGAAGACGTGCCGCTGGCGCCCGCGGCCCTGGCCGGCCTCATCCGCGTGGTCGAGCAGGGCACGATCAGCAGCACGGTGGCGAAGGACGTGTTCGCGAAGATGTACGAGTCGGGCCGATCGGCCGACGACATCGTCGCCGCCGAGGGGCTGGCCCAGATCTCGGACACCGCGGCCCTCGAGCCGCTGGTCCGGGCCGTGGTCGAGGCGCATGCCGACGTGATTGAGGAGATTCGGGCGGGGAAGGATCGCAAGCTCCAGTTCCTGGTCGGGCAGGTCATGAAGCAGTCGCGGGGGAAGGCCGATCCGAAGCTGGTGACCGAGCTGCTGAAGCAGGTGATTGGTTAGCTGTGATGCGCGCGAGTCGCCCGTATTCGGCCGGGCGCCGGCGGAGCTAGTAGACTACCGACCGTGATCGAGACGCAGAACCTGAGCAAGGCGTACGGGGACTACTACGCCCTGCGCAACCTGACGCTGACGATCGACAAGGGGGAGTTCGTGTTCCTCACCGGGGCCAGTGGCGCCGGCAAGAGCACGCTGCTCAAGCTCCTCCTGCTCCAGGAGCGGCCGACGGAGGGCGACATGGTGGTGGGAAACCGCAACCTCGCACGCCTCTCCCCGGGCGAGGTGCAGGCCTACCGGCGCACGGTCGGCTTCGTCTTCCAGGACTTCAAGCTCATCGCGGCCAAGACGGTCTTCGAGAACGTCTCGTTCGCGCTCCGCGTGCTGGGCGTCCCCATCGACCAGCAGCGGCGCCGCACCTACCAGGTGCTGAAATGGGTCGGCCTGCAGCACCGGCTCCAGGCGTTTCCGCTGGAGCTCTCGGGCGGCGAGCAGCAGCGCATCGCCATCGCCCGGGCGCTCGTCAACGACCCCCAGATCATCCTGGCCGACGAGCCCACCGGCAATCTCGATCCCGAACTGTCGATCGAGATCATGAAGCTGTTCAGGGACATCAACACGCGCGGCACCACGGTGCTGGTCGCGACACACAACCCTGAGCTCATCCGGTTCGTGAACCGCCGCAGCATTCATCTCGAGCACGGGCGAATCGACCAGGGCGGAGGGATGCCGTGAGCATGCTGCGGTATTCCCTCGACGAGGCGCGCGCCAGCCTCTGGCGCGGCGGGCGCGCGGCGGCGATGTCGATGGGCACCATTTCCATCGCCTTTCTCGCCCTCGGCGGGTTCCTGCTGATGTCGGCCAACCTCCAGCGCGTGGTGCAGCGATGGATGGAGTCGGCGGAGGTGTCGGTGTTCCTTCGCGATGACATCGCGGCCGAGTCCCGTGCCGCCATCGAGCAGCACCTGAAGGCGGAGGCCGCCGCCCTGAACGTGGACTACCTCACCAAGGAGCAGGCCCTGGACCGGTTCCAGGCCGACTTCCCCGAACTGGCCGACGTCGCCCCCACCCTCGGGACCAATCCGTTCCCGGCCTCGTTCGAAGTGCGCCTCAGGCCCGGCGGGCGTGTCGCGGACGAGGCCGAGGCGCTGGCCTCGCGGGTGAGCACGCTCGACGGCGTCTCCGACGTGCAGTTCGATCGGCGATGGCTCGAGCGCGTGCTGTCGCTCCTCGCCGGCGTGCGCGCGGCGGGCCTGGCCCTGACCGTCGTGCTGCTGCTCGGGGCGGCGTTCACCGTGACGGCCGTGGTCCGCCTGTCGCTCCACGCCCGGCGCGACGAGCTGGACATCATGCAGCTCGTGGGCGCGCCCTTCGGCTTCATCCGCGGGCCGTTCGTCGTCGAGGGGTTGCTGCTGGGGGGCGTTGGCGCCCTCGTGGCCCTGGCGGTGCTGGGGGCGGGCTATGGGAGCGTGCGGGGCTGGCTCGGACCCGAGCTGTCCGGCCTGCTGTCAGGCGACCACGTGGCGTTCCTGTCGGTCGGGGACATGGGGCTGCTGGTGGGCGCTGGTCTTGGCGTCGGTGCCCTGGCCGGGCACGTGGCCTCGCGATCGGCCCGTTGACAAGCGCGCGACGAGGACTCTAGACTGGGAGGTGTTGTCGGACATGTCGAGGGTAAGGAACCGCCTCCCGAACTTCCTGACCGACCGCCCCGCGAAGCTCCCCGTCTCGACACTCGCTGATTTCTACCGCGAAGAATTCCTCAAACACCAACGGTGCCTGCAGCAACAGCGGGAGTACTTCTCCGAGCAGGCCATCTGCGGGGTGGAGCGTGCGCTCCAGCGCGTCATGGCCGACCTCGAACACCTCTCCGAAAAAGCCGACGCCGACGAGGTGATGGCGCAGCTGCTCCGCGAGTTCGACATCGTGACGGGCCTGTCGGCCTGGTCCGATCCCCTCAAAGTCCACTGACACCCTCTCTCAGAACCGATGCTCTCCGCGTGATCCAGGCCGCACTGGATGGCGTGTCCGCCCGTCGTGTCGTTGAACGTGCCTTCGGGCGTCAGGTCACGCGTTCGCGCCTCCTCGATGCGCCGGTGCACGTCATCGCGGTGGGGAAGGCCGGCCCGGCCATGGCCACGGCCCTGCTGTCCCACCCGGCGCTGCGTGTCCGGTCGGCTCTGGCGATTGGCACGCACCCGGCGACCGCGATGCCGCCCTCGCTCGACTTCATGCCGGCTTCCCACCCGTTCCCCGACGGGCGGAGCCGTGCCGCGGCGGCGGAGGCCCTCGCGCGCGCGTCGCGCGTCGCGCGCCACGAACGTCTCGTGCTCCTGCTCTCGGGAGGCGCCTCGGCGCTCATGTGCGAGGCCGCCGAGGGTGTGAGGTTCGACGACAAGCTCGCGGCGACGCGGGCCTTCATGCTGGCGGGCGCAGACATCCACCAGCTGAATGCCCTCCGCAAGCACCTCTCGAGGGTCAAGGGCGGACGGCTGGCCGCGGCCTGTCCCGGCGCGACGACGACACTGGCCCTCTCGGACGTCGTTGGAGACGACCTGAGCGTGATCGGTTCGGGGCCGGGCCTGCCCGACCCGTCGACATGGGCCGACGTGGCCGTCACGGTGGAGTCCCGCCACGCGTGGGATCAGCTGCCGCAGGCCGTGGTCTCACGAATCCGTGACGGCCGTGCAGGCCTGGTGGCCGAAACGCCCAAGCCCGGGGACGCGGCCCTGTCGAGAGCCGAGGGGTTCCTCGTGGGACGGGCTGCGGATGCGGTGGAAGCCGCCCGCGGGGAGGCGGCCCGGCTCGGATATTCCGTCGTGGTCCTCGAGGAGCGGCTGACCGGCGAGGCGCGCCTGGCGGGGCCGGCGTGGTTGGACCAGGCCTTGGCACGGGCGCGGGCCGAGCACGGCCGAGCATGCGTGCTGTCGGCCGGCGAGACCACCGTGCAGGTGACCGGGCCGGGCACCGGCGGCCGCAACCTGGAGTTCGCGCTGTCATTGGCAGAGCCGATGGCGGGCCTGGGCCCGGCCCTGGCGGCCAGTGTGGGCACTGACGGTATCGACGGCACGAGCGACGTGGCCGGGGCGATGGTGGACGCCGGCACGCTCCAGCGGGCCAGGACGCGCGGCCTTCCCGAACCGGGCGAGGTGCTCGACCGGAACGATTCGTTCCACTTCTTCGCCCCCCTGGGCGATACGATCCGGACGGGACGGACCGACACCAACGTGGGCGACATCCAGGTGCTGCTGGTGGACCAGTGAGCAAATCCGACTTGTTGAGCCGCCTCCGGGCGCGCCTTGCGCACCCGGCGACCGCGGACGAGATCATCCGCATCCTGCGCATCCCGCGGCTGGAGCGCCCGACGGTGAAGCGGCAGCTGCGCGCCCTGGTGAGCGACGGCGCGCTCGTGAAGGTGGGTGGGCGTCTCTACGCCTTTCCACGGGGCCGCGGCCGGCGCGCGCCCGAGATACCGCGGCCGCTGCTGACGCACGTGGTTGGCCGATTCGAGCGCGATCGGACGGGACAGGCCTACGTGGCGCCGTTCGACCGCCGCGCCATGGACGACATCCTCGTCCCGCGCGGGGAGACGGGCGATGCCGAGCCGGGGCAGATGGTGACCGTGGCGATCACCCGGCACGGCGCCAGCGGCCACGCGCCGCGCGGAGAGGTCACCGAGGTGCTCGGGCACGTGGACGAGCCCGGCGTAGACACGGAGATCATCCTCCGCAAGCACCGAATCCCGGACGAGCACGGCCCCGACGCGCTGGCCGAGGCCGCCCGCATTGGCGCCAGCGTGCGCCCCGAGGACGCGGCCGGCCGCACCGACTACCGCAGCCACATCGTCGTGACCATCGACGGCGAGCACGCGCGCGACTTCGACGATGCCATCTCCATCGAGCGGCTGCCGAACGGCCACTACTGGCTGGGCGTGCACATCGCCGACGTCGCGCACTACGTGCAGGAAGGCAGCGCACTCGACCGCGAGGCGTGCGAGCGCGGCACGTCCGTGTACTTCCCGGAACGGGCCGTGCACATGTTCCCGTCGGCGCTCGCCACCGGCGTGTGCTCGCTCAACCCCGGAGTGGACCGGCTCGTCCAGTCGTGCCTGATGGAGGTGACGACCCGGGGCGAGGTCGTGCGCCACGAGATGCACGACGGTGTGATCCACAGCACGGCGCGGATGACCTACACCGATGTGAACGCGATCCTCACGGACCGCGACCCCGCCGTCATGGAGCGGTATCGGGAGCTGGTGCCTACCTTCGAGCTGATGCGCGACCTGTTCACCATCCTGAACGGGCGCCGCCGCCGGCGCGGGTCGGTGGACTTCGACCTGCCGGAGCCCGAAATCGTGCTCGACACCGAGGGGCTGGTCGCCGACATCATCGCCTCCGAGCGCAACATCGCCCACCGGCTCATCGAGGAGTTCATGCTGCTGGCCAACGAGACCGTGGCCCGCCATCTCGAGGACGCGGGCATGCCCGCCCTCTATCGCATCCACGAGCCGCCCGATCCGCTCAAAGTGGAGGAGTTCGAGGCGTTCGTCGGCTCGCTGGGGTACTCGCTGGGCGCGCCGCCGGACGGCGTGCGCCCCGCCGACTTCCAGCGCCTCGTCGAGGCGATCCGCGGCGCGCCCGTGGAGCGGCCGATTGCGTTCCTGATGCTGCGCACGATGCAGAAGGCCCGCTACGATTCCGTGAACCTGGGCCACTTCGGGCTGGCCGCCGCCAGCTACACGCATTTCACGTCGCCCATTCGCCGCTACCCGGATCTGGTGGTCCATCGATCGCTGCGCGAGCAGCGGCAGGGGAAGGTCTCCGCGGAGCGGCGCGAGGCGCTCGAGGTGTCGCTGCCGGAACTTGGCCGCCATGCCTCCGAGCGCGAGCGCCGCGCCATCGAGGCCGAGCGCGAGCTGGTGCAGTGGAAGAGGGTCCGCTTCATGGCGGACAAGGTCGGCGAGGTGTTCGAGGGCTACATCACCGGCGTCACCCACTTCGGGCTCTTCGTCGAGCTCGTGGAGCACTACGTCGAGGGTCTCGTGCACATCTCGGCGCTCGCCGACGACTTCTACCGGTTCACCGACGGGACACATGCCCTCGTCGGTGAGCGCACGGGCCGGGTCTTCCGCCTGGGTGACCATGTCCGCGTGCGGATCGCGCGCGTGGATCTCGAGCGCCGGATGATCGACCTTGGCATCGAAGAAATCCTCGAGTCCGCGCGCGGGGACGATGGCCACCGCCCGCGCAGGCCGAAGACCCCGCGCCGCGCGACCGCCCCCGGGCGAGGCCGCCAGGCCCGGTCGATGCGGCCCGGCAGGCGTGAACGCGCGCGCCGGAAGAAGCGATGAGCCGCCTCGTCGTCGGCACGGCCGGACACATCGACCACGGCAAGAGCACGCTCGTCCACGCCCTGACCGGGATCGACCCGGACCGGCTCAAGGAGGAGAAGGCCCGCGGGATCACCATCGAGCTGGGCTTCGCGCACGCCACGATCGGTACGGCGCACATCGCCTTCGTGGACGTACCCGGCCACGAGCGCTTCGTCCGGACCATGCTCGCCGGCGTGGGCGGCGTCGACTTCGTGATGCTCGTGGTGGCGGCCGACGAGAGCGTGATGCCCCAGACGCGCGAGCACTTCGACATCTGCCGCCTGCTCGGCGTCGCCGATGGCTGCACGGTGATGACCAAGGCGGATGCGGTGGATGCGGACACGCGGGCGCTGGTGGCGCTGGAGGTCGCGGACCTGGTGCGCGGCTCGTTCCTCGAGGGCAGGCCGCTGGTGGTGGTGTCGGCGCGCACCGGCGAAGGCCTCGACGAACTGCGGGCGGTCCTGGGCGAGGCCGCGGCTCGCCCCCGGCGACGGCCCGAGGACGGCGCGGCGAGACTGCCCATCGATCGCGTGTTCACGATGCGCGGCTTCGGCACGGTGATTACCGGCACGCTGGTGTCCGGCCGGATTGTCGCCGGCGACGAACTGGCGCTGCTGCCCGGGGACCGGGTGGCCAGAGTGCGGGGCATCCAGGTGCACGGGCAGGCCCAGGAGGTGGTCGCTGCCGGGCAGCGTGCGGCCATCAACCTTGGCGGTGTCGAACTCGCCGACGTCGCCCGCGGGCAGACGCTGGCGACGGCGGGCTCGCTCGCCGTGACCCGGCGGGCCGACGTCGATCTCGAACTGCTGGCCTCCGCGCGCGCGCTCAGGCACGGCGCACGCCTGCGCGTCCACCACGGTACCGCCGAGGTGCTCGCCCGCGTGTCTCTCGCCGGCGACGAGGTGGCGGAGGTCCCGGCCGGACGCCGGGCGCCGGCGCGCCTTCGCCTCGAGACCGCGGCGGCGCTCACGCGGGGCGACCGCCTCATCCTTCGCAGCTACTCGCCGCCCTTCACGATCGGTGCGGCCACGGTGCTGGACCCCGCCCCGACAGCACCCGGTGTCCGCAGTGCGGCAGGGCTCGCGAGGCTCGCAGCGTTGCGCGGTGCGGACGGGCCTGCGGCCCTGGCGGCGATGGTGCGTGGCCGCGGCTTGCGAGGCCTGCCGCTCGTCGATGTCGTGGCCCGGGCCGGAATCGCCCCCGGCCAGGTGGAGGCGGCGTGCCGGACCCTGGAGCAGGCCGGCACGGTGCGGCGCGCGGGTGACTGCCTCGTGTCAGCCGCGGCGCTGGCAGAGGTGTCGAACAAGGTGGCCACGCTGGTGGCCGAATGCCACCGGCAGAACCCGATCAGCGACGGCCTGCCGCGCGAGGAGGCGCGGGCACGGCTGTTTGGCGGCGTCGAGCCCGCCGTCTTCGAGACGGTCATGCGCCAGCTGGTCACGGACCGCGTGCTCGTGGACCGCGACCGCCTGGCGCTCGTCGCCCATCGCGTGGCGCTGCCAGGGGGCGAAGCCGCCGTGGCAGCCGTGGAAGCGGCGTATCGCGCATCCGGGCTCACGCCGCCCGACCGGGCCACGATTGCCGCGCGGGCGGGGGTGGCGGCCGCGGCCGCGGAAACGGCGACCACCTACCTGTTGCGGCAGAAAACCCTGGTGAAGCTCGATACCCTGGTGCTGCACCGGGACGCGCTCGAAGGGCTCAAGCGCGACATGGCCGCGATGAAGGCGGCTGCGGCCGGTCGAACCGTGACGCTGGACGTCGGGACGTTCAAGGACCGCTACGGCGTGACACGCAAGTTCGCGATCCCGTTGCTGGAGTACCTGGACCGGGAACGGATCACGCGGCGCGTCGGTGACGCCCGCGTGCTCCTCTGACGGGGGAAGCTCAGTCCTGCTTCTCCTGGCCTTCCTTCATGGAGGAGCGGAAGTTCTTGATGCCCGCGCCAATACCCTTGCCCAGTTCCGGCAGGCGGTTGGCGCCGAAGATGAGGATCACGATCGCCAGAATGATCAACATCTCTGGCAGGCCGAGTGGTCCGAACAACGCGAGGACCTCCATGTGAACAGCTCCTTCGGCTGCCCGAAGGCAACCTGAGCCTCGATTGTAGCACCGAAGCCACGCGTCCTCTGCCGGCGTCATACCCGTATGGCGTCGGCTTTGCACTTGTCAGTGCCGGACCCCTCGTTCACAATGGTTTCAGTGGCGATCCCGGCATGACCCTACCGACCACGCCCCCGCTGCCAGAGGCCCCGGGAGGGCCCCTCCACGTGCGGGCCGATCGGCCGGTGGACGTGCGGTTTTCCTTCGAAACCCGCCAATCTCGCGTCGGTGTGCTGTCGTCGGTCGGTGCCCACGTCCTGATGCTCATCGTGGGCATTCTCATGGCCCGCTACGAACCGCCCCGGCCCGTCTACGAGCCGCCGCCGGACATCCCTGTGGACCGCATCGTCTGGATCGCGGAGCCAGGCCCCGGCGGGGGCGGTGGCGGCGGTGGCAACAGGACGCCCGAGCCGCCGCGGACCGCCGAGCTCCCGGGCAAGGACAAGCTCACGGTCCCGGTCGAGAAGAAGCCGGACCTGACGCCGCCGCCGCCGAAGGTCGAGGAGCCGCCACCGCCCCTTGAGGCCATCAACATCCCAGCCGTGAACATGGCGGCGGCGCAGCAGATGCTGCCCGGCACCATCCAGAGCGCCAACGTCTCCACCGAGTCGCAGGGAGCCGGCACCGGCGGCGGTGCCGGTACGGGCACGGGCACGGGCATCGGCGAAGGGCAGGGGTCGGGCCTGGGCAAGGGGTTCGGCGGCGGCACCGGTGGCGGCGCGTACCGGCTCGGATCCGGCATCACGTCGCCCCGGATCCTTCGGGAGGTGAAGCCGCAGTACACCGCCGATGCCATGCGGGCGAAGGTCCAGGGCTCGGTCTGGCTCGAGTGCATCGTCATGCCGGACGGCTCGGTTGGCGATGTGCGGGTGACGCGCTCGCTCGACCCCATCTTCGGCCTCGACCAGGAAGCCATCAAGGCGGCCAAGCAATGGCGCTTCGTGCCGGGGATGCGCCAGGGCGAGCCCGTGCCGGTCATCATCACCATCGAGCTCACCTTCACGCTCAGGTAGGGCCGCGGCCGGGCGCGCGGGGCCCGCGCCGACGGCGCGCGTGTGGGCCGCCCTTCGGGCGGTGGGATAATGGCGGCAATGCTCGGGAAGCGGGTTGGCCTGTCGGTCCTGTGCGCGGGCGGCGTCGTGGCCGCGCTTGCGCTCGGCCGCGCCGCGGCACAGCAGCCGCTGTTCGCGAAGCAGCCGGACGCCTTGAAGGTGAGCGTCGTGCGCACCTATCCGCACGACCGGAACGCCTTCACGCAGGGGCTCATCTGGCGCGACGGGATGCTCTACGAGAGCACGGGCCTCGTCGGGCGCTCGTCGCTGCGCAAAGTGGACCTCGCCACCGGGGCGGTGACGCAGCAGGTCCCGGTCCCCAGCCCCTACTTCGCCGAGGGCCTGGCCGACGTCGGCAACCGCCTCTTCCAGCTCACCTGGCAGCACGGCCGCGTGTTTCTCTATGACAAGAACACGCTGGGGCGGGTCGGCGAGCTCGCCTACCAGGGCGAGGGCTGGGGCCTCTGCCACGACGGCACGTCGCTCGTGATGAGCAACGGCGGCGACGCGCTCACCGTGCGCTCGCCGGCCACCTTTGCCGTCACGCGCACGGTGAACGTGACCATGGGCGGCCGGCCGCTGGATCGGATCAACGAGCTCGAATGCGTCGGCGGGGACGTCTACGCGAACGTCTGGACCACCGACACCATCGTGCGCATCGATCTGAAGACCGGCGTCGTCACGGCGCGCGTGGACGCCTCGAGCCTGTTGGCTCCGGCCGAGCGGCTCGGCGTGGACGTGCTGAATGGCATCGCCTACGACCCGTCCGATCGCACGTTCCTCATCACGGGCAAGCTCTGGCCGAAGCTGTTCCGGGTCAGATTCGTGCGATAGCCAATCACCACCCGCGACATGGTGTCCTCCTTCGGGGAAATCGAGCGTCCCTGCAAGGTGCGGCCGGGCACGCGCGTCAAGCCGTCCGACTTCGATCCGGGCTGGCAGGGCGGAGGCGCGCTGGCCGATCTCAGCCGCGACGAGCGCAAGGAGCGGGCCCATGAGTTCCTGGCGCAGAACATCGCCGACCTGGCGGAGGCCCAGGAACGGCTCTGGGCCAGGCGGAGAAACAGCCACGGCTGGAGGGGTCGGCGGCCGGGCCGATGGGGCGGGCGCCGCCGGGATGACAAAAGGCCCGGCAGGACCGAAGTCCCGCCGGGCCCCAATCACCCGATCGGCCAATCATCAAGCACCCGATGAATCGCCGATCGTCCATCGGCCAGCGTCAACGGGTGCCCGTCAGTACATGCCGCCCATGCCGCCGCCGCCCGGCATGGCCGGGGCTTCCTTCTTCTCCTCGGGGATCTCCGAGACCAGGGCCTCGGTCGTGAGCAGCAGGGACGCAATGGACGACGCGTTCTGGAGCGCGTTGCGCACCACCTTGGCCGGGTCGATGACGCCCGCCTTCACGAGATCCTCGTAGACGTCCGTGGCGGCGTTGAAGCCCTCGTCCTGCTTGCCGTCCTTGACCTTCGCCACGACGATGGAGCCTTCGTGGCCGGCGTTGGTGGCAATCCAGCGGCAGGGCTCCTCGATGGCGCGCTTGATGATCGCGACGCCGACGCCCTGGTCGCCGTCGAGCTTCAGGCCGTCCAGGGCCTTGCTGGCGCGGATGAGCGCCACGCCGCCGCCGGCGACGATGCCCTCTTCGACGGCCGCCTTGGTGGCGTGCATCGCGTCCTCGACGCGGGCCTTCTTCTCCTTCATCTCGGTCTCGGTGGCCGCACCGACCTTGATGACGGCGACGCCGCCCACGAGCTTCGCGAGGCGCTCCTGCAGCTTCTCGCGGTCGTAGTCCGAGGTGGTTTCCTCGACCTGGACGCGGATCTGCTTGACGCGGCCCTCGATGGCCTTGGCGTCGCCGGCGCCCTCGACGATGGTGGTGTTGTCCTTGTCGATGGTGACCTTCTTGGCGCGGCCGAGGTCCTCCATCTTGATGTTCTCGAGCTTGACACCGAGGTCCTCGGTGATGGCGCGGCCGCCGGTGAGAATGGCGATGTCCTCGAGCATGGCCTTGCGGCGATCACCGAAGCCCGGGGCCTTGACGGCCGCGGCCTGCAGCGTGCCGCGCAGCTTGTTGACCACGAGCGTGGCCAGCGCCTCGCCCTCCACGTCCTCCGCGATGATGAGCAGCGGGCGGCCGGCGCGTGCCACCTGCTCGAGCACCGGCAGCAGGTCCTTCATCGAGCTGACCTTCTTCTCGTGGATGAGGATGAGCGGATTCTCGAGCACGACTTCCATGCGCTCCGGATCCGTGACGAAGTAGGGGGAGAGGTAGCCGCGGTCGAACTGCATGCCCTCGACCACGTCCAGCGTCGTCTCGAGGGTCTTGGCCTCCTCCACGGTGATGACGCCGTCCTTGCCGACCTTCTCCATGGCCTCGGCGATGATCTTGCCGATGGTCTCGTCGGCGTTGGCCGAGATGGTGCCGACCTGGGCGATCATGTTGCCCTTGACCGGCTTGGCCATCTTGCGGATCTCGGCGGTCATGGCCTCGACGGCCTTCTCGATGCCGCGCTTCAGCTCCATGGGGTTCGCGCCGGCGACCACGTTGCGGGCGCCCTCGCGGTAGATGGCCTGGGCCAGGACGGTGGCCGTCGTCGTGCCGTCCCCGGCCGTGTCGGACGTCTTGCTCGCGACCTCGCGCACCATCTGGGCGCCCATGTTCTCGAGCGGATCCTTGAGGTCGATCTCCTTCGCCACCGTCACCCCGTCCTTGGTGATGGTGGGGGAGCCGAACTTCTTGTCGAGGACGACATTGCGGCCCTTGGGGCCGAGGGTCACCTTCACCGCGTCCGCGAGCTGGTTGACGCCGCGCAGGATGGCCTGGCGCGACTGCTCGCCGTAGATGATCTGCTTTGCCATTGTCGTGAGTCTCCGTCCTCTGCTACTTGCCCTCGACCACGGCGAGCACTTCGTCCTCGCGCATGATCAGGTAATCCTCGCCGTCGACCTTCACTTCCTGCCCGGAGTACTTGCCGAACAGGATCGTGTCGCCCTGCTTGACGTCCAGCGCGATGCGCTTGCCGTCCTTGTCCGCCTTGCCGGCGCCCACGGCGATCACCTTGCCCTGCTGCGGCTTCTCCTTGGCCGAGTCGGGGATGATGATGCCGCCAACCTTCTGCTCTTCTTCCTCGATGCGCTGCACGAGGATGCGGTCGTGAAGCGGTCTCAACGCCATCGTCGTTACTCCGTCCTGCTGAGGGGTTCACTGCGAGTCCCAGGGGCGCGGCACGGGGGCCGTCGCCTGCCACTGAGCGCGACTGTCAGGGGTGTTCATCGCTCTGCTAGCACTCGACCCCTTGCGAAGCTAGCAGTCAGTATTGCCGACTGCTAAGTGTAGGAAGACCGCGCGCACCTTGTCAAGGGCCTCGCGGGCGCCGGCGGCGCGGGCCATGGGACCAACGGGCCGGCCCCGCCGGTCAGCGCGGCCTGATCTTCAGTTCCTTGATCTTCCGGGTCAGGGTGTTGCGATGCACGCCCAGCGTGTCCGCGGCACGGCAGAGGTTGCCGTCGCTCTGCTGGACCACCCGCGCGATGAACCGCTTCTCGAATTCCCGCTGCGCATCCTGGTACCGGATGCCCTTGTCGACCATGTCGGCCACGAGCTGATCGAGGATCTCACGCACGAGGCGCCACCTTCCGGGCGGGTGAGCCGGTCATCGCGCCGCCGTGGGCAGGTCGGCGCCCGTCAGGCGGCGGTAGGCGTCCAGGTACTTCTCGCGCGTGCGAGCCACGACGTCAGGCGGCAGCGAGGGCACCGGCGGTTGCTTGTTCCACCGGATGGACTCCAGGTAGTCGCGCACGTACTGCTTGTCGAAGCTCGGCTGCGGCCCGCCGGGCGCGTACTCGTCCGCCGGCCAGTAGCGGGACGAGTCGGGCGTCATCATCTCGTCGATGAGCAGCAGCTCACCGGCGTCCGTCAGGCCGAACTCGAACTTCGTGTCGGCCAGGATGATGCCGCACGCGGCCGCATGGGCCACCCCGAAGGCGTAGAGCGCCAGCGTGAGCGCCTTGAGCCGCCCCAGCAGGCCGGCGCCGACGACCGCGGCCGCCTCCGCCTCGCTGATGTTCTCGTCGTGCCCGGACTCCGCCTTGGTCGCCGGGGTGAAGATCGGCTCCGGCAGCCGATCCGACTCCCGCAGCCCCGGCGGGAGCGCGATGCCGCAGACCGCTCCGTGGGCCTTGTAGTCCTTCCATCCCGAGCCCGAGATGTACCCGCGCGCCACGCACTCCACGGGCAGCGGCGTCGTGCGGCGCACCAGCATCGATCGTCCTTCGAGCACGCGGGCGTACGCGTGCGCGGCCGCCGGGTACTCCGCCACCTCCGTGCTGATCACGTGATTGGGCACGATGTGCCGCGTGCGCGCGAACCAGAACGCCGACAGCTGCGTGAGGATGCGGCCCTTGTCGGGAATCCCAGACCCCAGCACGTAATCGAACGCGGAGATGCGATCGGTCGCGACGATGAGCAGGGCGTCGTTCACCGCATACACGTCACGCACCTTGCCGCGACGGACGAGGCCGAGGCCTTCGAACGACGTGTCCAGAATGGGAGTAATGGCGCTCACGGGAGGAACACCGATCCTAGCGAGCCGGTGGCGACGGCGCAAGACACAGATTGGGACGCCGAGGGGCGCCGAGAGCGCAGATGGGACGCAGATGACCGCGTAAGCTGCGTTCCATCGGCGTCCTATCTGTGTCCGCCCATTGGTGTTCGGTTCATTGACCGATCCTGGCGGGCGCAGGCGCATCTGCGTATAACATGTCACTGTCTTGCGCGCTGCCCTCCGCACGATCCTCGCCGTGGCCCTGGCTGTCGGCCTCGTGGCGGTGTTTCTCCGGAATGCCGACGTGTCCCGGGTCTGGGCGGCCATGCGCGGGGCCCGGACCGACCTGCTGGTCGCGGCCGTCGGCCTCATCATCGTCACCTACGTGGTCCGGGCGGAGCGGTGGCGGTACCTGCTGGCGCCCCTGGGCCCGACGCGGTTCGGCGTCGCCTTTCGGACGACGGTGATTGGCTTCGCGGCTTCGGCGGTGCTGCCGGCGCGCGCGGGTGAGGTGCTTCGGCCCTACCTGCTGGCCCGTCGCGAGGGCCTGAGTGCGACCGCGGCGTTTGCCACCATCGTCATCGAGCGGATCCTGGATCTGGTGGCCGTCCTCGTCCTGCTGGCCGCCTATTTCGTGGCCTTCGATCCCGGCATGGGCGCACGCGACTCGGTGCTGTTCTCGGCCATCCGGATGGGGGGGCTCGTCATGGCGCCGGCGTCCGTGGCGGCGCTGGTGACGATGTACGGGCTGGCGGGCCATCCGGACTGGCTCCAGGCGTGGCTGCGGCGGGCCGAGCGCGTGCTGCCGGGCCGGTTGGCGTTCGTGCTGGGCCGCGCGGTCCGGATGTTCTCTGAAGGGTTTGGTGTGCTGCGCCGCCCGGAGCGCCTCGTGGCGAGTTTCGGCTGGTCGCTGGTGCTGTGGCTCGTCATCAGCGCCGAGACGTGGGCCGTGGCCCGCGCGCTCGCGATCGACATGCCCTTTGTCGGGGCCTGGCTGATGCTGGCGCTGCTGGTCGTGGGCGTGTCGGTGCCGACGCCGGGCGGCGTGGGCGGTTTCCACGAGGCCTTCCGCGTCGGGGCGACCTCGTTCTTCGCCGCCGACAACGATGCCGCCGTCGGGGCCGCCATCCTGCTGCACGCCGTGTCGTTCCTGCCGGTCACCCTCCTGGGCCTCTGGTTCGCGGCCCGCGAAGGGCTCGACTGGAAGGGGTTGAAGCAGATGACCAACCGTGTCGGACCCGCCGAGGTGGAAGCATGAAGTGTCCCTATTGTGGCCACCTGGGAGACAAGGTGGTCGACTCGCGCGAGAGCCGCGAAGGCGACGTGATTCGCCGCCGGCGCCAGTGCCTGAACGAGGAGTGCCACCGCCGGTTCACCAGCTACGAGCGCATCGACGAGATCCCGTACATGGTGGTGAAGAAGGACGGGACGCGGGAGCGATTCGAGCGGCAGAAGCTCATCGCCGGCCTGCTGAAGGCGTGCGAGAAGCGGCCGGTGAGCGTCGCCGCCATCGAGGACGTGGCCGACCGGGTCGAGGCCATGCTGCAGGAGCGCGCCGAGAAGGAGATCTCCACGCAGGAGGTGGGGGCCTTCGTCATGGAGGAACTGAAGAAGCTCGACAAGGTGGCCTACGTCCGCTTCGCGTCGGTCTACCGGCATTTCCGCGACATCGGCGAGTTCATGTCGGAGCTGAAGGACCTGCTCAACTCGAAGGAATAGCGGGAGGGCCGTGGCGACGACGCGACCGTCGGGAGTGAGTCGGGCGGTGACGGCGGGGGCGGCCGGCGAGTCGGGCAGCCGCCGGCTGTTCCGTGACAACCCCCGTCTCATCCTCGCGGGCATCGTCATGCTGCTCGCGGCCCTGGTCGGGCTGCTCGTGGTGGAGGAGCGCACGTCGGCGCTGGCCCCCGACTTCCTGGCCGAGGTCGTGCTCTACGCGCTGTCGGCCACCAACCTCACGATGTTGCTCGCGCTGGTCTTCCTGCTGGCGCGCAACGTCATCAAGTCCCTCGTCGAAGGGCGCCGCGGCCTCCCGTTCGCACGCTTCCGGTCGAAGCTGGTGCTGGCGATGCTGGGCATGACGGTCATTCCGGCCGTGCTCGTCCTGCTGGTAGGCAGCCGCGTGGTGCTCACCGCGGTGGACCGGTGGTTCAACACGCCGGTGGACGAAATCCTCGCCTCGGCCAACAGCATCGCGGCGGACTACTACCAGGACCGGCAGCGGATGGTCGCCGAGCAGGCGGCGCGGATCGCGAAGGTGTTGGCCGCCACCGACCTGGCGGCCGCCGACGTCTCCGCCGTCCGGCGCGCGGTGAGTCCCGAGGTGAGCGGTCCCCGCCCGGCGCTCGTGCAGGTGTATCGGGTGGAGGCGGGAGCCAACGGCCTTGCGGTGATGCCCGTGCTCGACGTGGCCGCGCCGACCATTCCCCAGGGATGGGCGCGGGCCTCGGCCGATCGGCTCGCCACCCAGGCGGCCACCGGCGCCGAGCCCACGCCCTGGATCCTCGAGCCGCTCTCGGCCGGCGGCGAGCTGCTGCGGGTGGCGCAGCCCGTGCGGCGGGGCGGCGCCCTGACCGGCGTGGTCGTGGCGTCCGAGTATCTGGCCGGCAGCCTGGCCGAGCGCTCCCGGCGGATGACGCAGGCCTACGAGGACTACACGCAGCTGCGCGTGCTGCGCCAGCCGCTGGCGGGCGTGTATGTCTCGTTCTTCGTGATGGTGACCCTGTTCATCCTGGTGGGATCGACCTGGCTCGGGCTCTACCTGGCGAAGCGAATCACGCGTCCCGTCCAGGCGCTGTCGGAAGCGGCACGGGAGATTGGCGCCGGCCACTACGATCATCGCATCGAGCACCAGGGGGCGGACGAGTTCGCGGCCATGGTCGATGCCTTCAACGGGATGGCGGCCGAAGTGGCGTCCAGCCGCCGGCGCCTGGAGCGCGCCGGTCTCGATCTCGCGCTCAAGCACCAGGAAGGCGAGAGCCGCCGCCGCTACATCGAGGCCGTCGTCGAGCGCATCGCCACGGGTGTCGTGTCGATCGATCGACTTGGCCGCGTCGGAACCGTCAACTCGGCGGCGGCCCGCCTGCTGGAGCTCGACGCGGGGGCCGTGGGCCGCCCCGCGGTGGACGTCTTCTCCCGGGCAGATCTGGCGCCCGTGAACGACCTGATTGGCCAGTCGGCGAGGGCGCGCACCGACTCGCTGGCGCAGGAAATCGCGATCGTCCGGGACGGACGCGAGCGGCATCTGGCGGCCGTGGCCACGCGCGTGCCCGGGGCCGAGGGCGGGTACGACGGCACGGTGCTGGTGGTCGACGACGTGACGCCGCTGATCCGCGCGCAGAAGGTCGCGGCGTGGCGCGAGGTGGCGCGCCGCCTCGCGCACGAGATCAAGAATCCCCTGACGCCCATCCAGCTGTCGGCCGAGCGGCTGCGGCGCAAGCTCACGGACCTGGAGCCGCCGCTGCAGGATCTGGTGCAGGAGTGCACGGCGACCATCATCGGCGAGGTGGAGTCGCTGAAGGGACTGGTGGACGAGTTCTCGCAGTTCGCCCGCATGCCGGCGCCACGCGCCGTGCCCACCAGCCTGTCAGGGCTGATCAACGATACGCTGGCGCTCTACGACGGGCTGTTCACGTCGGTCCGATTCGAGCGCCGCTTCGACGCGGCGGTGGCGGACGTGCGCGTGGACCCCGAGCAGATCAAGCGCGTGCTGGTAAACCTGATCGACAACGCCATCGAGGCCATGGACCGCCGGGGCCGCATCGTCGTCGAGACCGCGCGCGACCAGCCGAATGGCTTCGTCCGCATCGTCGTCGCCGACGACGGGCCGGGCATCCCGGAAGGAGAGCGGGAGAAGCTGTTCCTGCCGTACTACTCCACCAAGGGGCGGGGCAGCGGCCTCGGCCTCGCCATCGTGCGGCGCATTGTCGCCGAGCACGGTGGATCGGTGGATGTCGCCGACAACGAGCCGCGGGGCACGCGGTTTACGATAGAGCTGCCGTGTTGACACGAGCAGGGAACACCACGATCGCAAAGGGCACAGGCCACGGCTGGACGGCCCGTCGCGGCAGCGATGGCGAGTCCCGTCCGCCACGTCGTGCGCCGTCCCCGCATCCTTCGGGGCCTTCGCGTGGCGGGCTCGTGTCCGTGAGGAGTGGATGGCAGCCATCCTGGTCGTAGACGACGAGCCCGGCGTGCGCTCGTCGGTGGCCGGCGTCCTGCGCGACGAGGGCTTCGAGGTGGACGCGGCGGGCACGGGCGAGGAGTGCCTCGAGCGCGTGACCGCGCGCGCCTACGACGTGATCCTGCTCGACATCTGGCTGCCGGGCATCGACGGTCTCACGACGCTGCAGCGCCTCGGCGAGCGCCAGGTGGACGCCCAGGTGGTCATCATCTCGGGCCACGGCAACATCGAATCGGCAGTACGCGCCATCAAGATGGGCGCCTTCGACTTCATCGAGAAGCCGCTGTCGCTCGAGAAGACGGTGCTGGTGGTCCGCAATGCCCTGCGCCAGCGGGACCTCGAGACCGAGAACCGGGCGCTCCGCGCGCGGGTCGACCGGCAGTACCGCATGGTCGGCGACAGCCCGGCGATGGCGCGGCTGCGCGAGCAGGTGGCGATGGCGGCACCCACCAACGGCCGCGTGCTGATCCTCGGGGAGAACGGCACGGGCAAGGAGCTCGTGGCGCGGACCATCCACCAGCTGAGCCGCCGCCGCCTCGGCCCGTTCGTGGAGGTGAACTGCGCCGCCATCCCGGAGGAGTTGATCGAGACCGAGCTGTTCGGCCACGTGAAAGGCGCCTTCACCGGCTCGGTGGCCGACAAGCCAGGCCGGTTCGAGCAGGCCAGCGGCGGCACCATCTTCCTGGATGAGATCGGGGACATGAGCCTCAAGACGCAGGCCAAGGTGCTGCGCGTGCTTCAGGAGCAGGTGATGGAGCGCGTCGGAGGCACCCAGCGGATCCGGGTGGACGTGCGCGTGCTGGCGGCGACCAACAAGGACCTCGTCGCGGAGATTCGCGCCGGCCGCTTTCGCGAGGATCTGTACTTCCGCCTGAACGTGATTCCGATCTTCGTGCCCCCCCTGCGGGACCGCCCGGACGACATCCCGGTGCTGGCCGATCACTTCATGGCCGTCGTCGCGGCGGAGTACGGCCGACGCCCGAAGCGGCTGGCCCCTGAAGCCATGGCGCGCCTGCAGCAGTACCACTGGCCCGGCAACGTGCGCGAGTTGCGCAACACCATCGAGCGCCTCGTCATCATGGTGGAGGGCGACACCATCATCGCGCAGGATCTCGCGTTCCTCGGCCGCGACGCGGGAAGGCCGGCGGAGCCCCCCGCCCCGGCGACCGGCCGCCTCGCCGAGGCGCGGGACCAGTTCGAGAAGGACTACATCCTCCGTGCCCTGGCCGCTGCGCACGGCAACATGTCGAAGACGGCGGAGATGCTGGGCGTGGAGCGCTCGAACCTCTACAAGAAGATGAAGGCCTTCGGCATCGCACCGCGGCGGGAAGAGGGATAGGCACGGGGGTTCGAGGCACGGGGGTTCGAAGCACGGGGGTGGGAAGCACGCGGGTGCGAAACAGGCAAATGCCCGCGCGAATGGGGCCAGCGCTTCCCGACGCCCCGGCAAGACCTGGCGGCGCGAGAGTGTCAGGAATTCTGTGTGGGGGGCATAGCATGGGGAGTACCGATGCCCCGCACCCGGAAGCCCAAAGCCACGGACGTTCCTGAGGAGATCCTCGATCACTTCGCCGGCCCCGCCCGCGCCATGTCGCAGACCGACGTCGACGCCATCACCAAGCGCTTCAAGAAGGCCCTGGTGGAGCGGATGCTCGGCGGCGAGCTGACGCACCATCTGGGGTATCCGCCTGGCGGGGACAAGCCCCCTGACACCAGCAATCAGCGCAACGGCACCAGTGGTCGGCATCTGGATCGAACAGACGAAGGGGGCCACATTCTGGATGAAGGTGTTTACCGACCTGAAGACCCGCGGCTGCCAGGACATTCTGATTGCCGTCACGGATGGCCTGAAGGGCATGAGCGAGGCGTTGGCCGCGATTTACCCGGCGACGACGCTGCAGACGTGCATCGTGCATCTGCTGCGGCACAGTCTCGACTTCGCCAATTGGAAGGAGCGCAAGCCGCTGGCGGCCGCGCAGCGGCCCGTCTACACGGCGGCCAGCGTCGAGGCCGCCGCCGCGCTCGACGCGTTCGAGCAGGGACCGTGGGGGCGGCGCTTTCCAACGGTCGTGGCGTCGTGGCGTCGCGCGTGGGCCCACGTGATTCCCTTCTTGGCCTTCCCCCCGGCCATCCGTCGCGTCCTTTACACGACGAATGCGCTAGAGAGCGTGCATGCGCGGCTCCGACACATCATCAAAACCCGCGGACACTTCCCGCACGATGAGGCGGCAACGAAGCTGATCTGGCTCGCCTTGCGCAACATCACCGCCCGCTGGGGGAAGGCCGCGAACCACTGGCACCTGGCGATGAACCAATTCGCGATTCTCTACCAGGACCGCTGTCCGAGGCTCCTGGCGTAGAATGCCGACGCGCATGGACGCTGCCGTCCGCACGCATCATCAACGCGCTCCGCACACGACATTCCGGACACTCCCGCTCACAACCGCGAGAGCTCCCGGCACGAGGGGAGTCTCCGTGCTCCAAACCTCGGTGCTTCGAACCCTTGTGCTTCGAACCTCCGTGCCTCGAACCCCGTGCTTCGAACCCCGTGCTTCGAACCTCCGTGCTTCGAACCCCCGTGCCTCGAACCCTCCGTGCTTCGAACCTCCGTGCTTCGAACCCTCCGTGCTTCGAACCCCCGTGCCTCGAACCCTCCGTGCTCGAACCCCCGTGCCTCGAACCCTCCGTGCTTCGAACCTCCCGTGCTCACCCCTCGCGCAGCTTGTTCTCGAGGACCTGACTCGCGGTGAACCCCTCCAGCTGCAGGTAGTATTCGGCCGCCTGGAGCAGCGCGGCCTGGGGGACCAGGCCCACGATCTCGCTCTCGAGCACGCTGACGCCGTGGCGGGCCGCCTCGCGCTTCACGAGGTCGAAGACCCGATAGATGGGCGTCTTCTCGTAGTTCGTGAGGTTCATCGACACCTGGACGATGCTGCGGTCGTCCAGGGGGATGCCCATCGCCTTCACGAACCGCAGGCCGCCGCTGCTCATGCGGACGGCCGTGGCGATCTTCTTCGCCACGTCCAGCCGGTCGGTCGCGAGGTTGATGTTGTAGGCGATGAGCGGCATGCGCGCGCCGATGGCGCTGGCGCCGGCGGTCGGATGGGGTGTGGCCGGGCCGAAGTCGGGAGCCCAGCCGGGCTGCGCCATCTTGTCCGCCAGGCCCTCGAACTCCCCACGGCGGATGTCCTCGAGGCTGCGCCGGTGTGCGGCCGTGGCCGCTTCCTCGTACAGATACACCGGAATCGACTGGCGCGTGCCCACATCCTCGGCGACCGCCCGCGCCAGTGCCACGCAGTCCGCCATGGTCGCCCCCTCGATGGGGATGAACGGCACGACGTCCACCGCCCCGAGCCGGGGATGCGCGCCCCGGTGCTCGCGGAGGTCGATGGCGGCGACGGCCCTCGCGAAGAGCACGGGAATGCCAATCCGCAGGGCCTCGGCATCGCCTGCCAGCGTCAGCACGCTGCGGTTGTGGGTCGGGTCGGACTGGACGTCCAGGACCCGGAGGCCCGGAACTGCCCGCAGCGTCTCGGCGATGCCCTCGACGACCTCGGGCCGGGCGCCCTCGCTGATGTTGGGAACACATTCGATGGTGGCCATGTTCCGACTTCTACCACACGGCGACCGCTCCGGCCGCGCTTCGGGATCCCCGGTCCGGGGCCAGCTATCCAATCACCGTGATGAGCCGATATTCCTCGGTGTGAACGGTGGTCCCCGGAGGATGGAATGACTCGCATGGGGAAGATGGGCCTGCTCGCGCTGGCGCTCGCGTTCGTGGCGCGGCTGGCGGCGGCGCAGCCCGCACAGACAGGCACGATCGCGGGTGCCGTGGCGGACAACACGGGCGGCGTCATGCCCGGCGTGTCGGTCACGATCACCAGCCAGGAACGTGGTGTCACGCGCACCACCGTCACCGACGACGCCGGGGCGTTCCTGTTCCCGGCGGTCCCGATTGGCTCGTACACGATCACGGCGCAGCTCATGGGGTTCGAGACGGCGCGGATCACCGACAACCTGGTGGAGACGGAGAAGACGACGGCGGTGACCATCGAGCTGAGGGTCGGTCAGCTCACCGAGACCGTCACGGTCACCGGCGAGACGCCCGTCATCGACATGACGAACGTGGCGGCGAACACGCGCGTGCGCAGCGACCAGTTCGAGAAACTGCCCATCGGCCGCAGCTACCAGTCGCTCATCGGCACCGTTCCCGGCGTCGTGGGCACGGGCAACGTCAACGCGCTCGGGGCGCTCAGCAGCAACAACCAGTTCCTCATCGACAGCGTCGACACGACGGACCCGACGACGGGCACGTTCGGCACGAACCTCAACTTCGAAGCCATCCAGGAGGTCTCGATCTACACCTCGGGCGCGTCGGCCGAGTACGGCCGCGCGCTCGGCGCCATCGTCAACGTGGTGACCAAGTCGGGCACGAATGCTTTCGAGGGTTCCTTCAAGTACATCTTCGTCAACGACCAGTGGGACGAGCAGAACTCCACGGTGAACCAGGTGACCGGCGCTTCGCTCGAGCGCGTCAAGTTCGACCAGATCAACCCGAACTACGCGTTCACCGGCGGCGGCCCGATCCGGCGCAACCGGGCGTGGTTCTTCACGACCTACGAGCGGCAGGAGAACACGACTCCCCGGCGACAGACGGTCGGCACGTTCCCCGAGGACTACCAGCAGGTGACCACGTCGGACTTCTTCAACATCCGGGGCACGGTGCAGCTGAACTCTTCGAACAACGTCTGGGTGAAGTACTACCGGTCGCCCACCGGCGGCTTCGTCATCGACTACTGGGGCGGAGCCGGCGAGCGCTCCGCACTCACCTCGCAGACCCAGGGCGCGGAGAACTGGGCGGCTCAGTGGAGCGGCGTGCTCCGGAACAACTGGACGATGGAGGCGGCCTTCGCGGACTACAGCTCGCGCATCGACGTGACCACGTTCCAGGCCGGGCGCCTGTTCAGCAACGCGCCCATCTTCAGTCAGGCCGACAACCGCTACTACAACGGCGCGACGTTCGACGGCTTCGTGTCGCGGCCGCGACGCCAGTTCAACGCGGCGAGCACGTGGTTCCTCACGCAGGGCGAGCGCAGCCACGGCATCAAGGCCGGCGTGGATTATCAGACCGTCGAGTCCGGCGCGCGCTTCGACTACCCGAACCGCCAGCTCTACATCGCCCAGAACTTCAACCAGCAGAGCGGTGTGATCACCCCGAACATTCGCCGGGACTACGAGTCGGGCGACTCCACGTCCACGGGCGAGAACCTGGCGCTGTACGTCCGCGACAAGTTCCAGGTGACGCCCCGGCTGTTCGTGGAAGCCGGCCTGCGCTACGAGCGGCAGAGTGGGCAGAGCGACCTGGGGGCCACCACCGTGTCGGCCTCGACCTTTTCGCCGCGGCTGTCGAGCAGCTACGACATCGCCGGCGACGGCAAGAGCCTCGTGCAGGGCAGCTACGGGCGCTACTACGCCGGCGTCATCCAGAGCTTCTCGGACGGGTTCGCCGGCATCCCGCAGCAGACCAACTACGACGCCTACGTGTGGGACGGCACGGACTACGTGTTCAGCAACGCCGTGCGGCTCGGCGCGTCGTCGTTCCGGCCGAACGAGGATGTGAGGCCGTACTTCATGGACGAGTACACCATCGGCTACCAGCAGCAGGTCGGCCGCGCGCTGGCCGCCGGCGTGCGCTTCATCTCGCGCACGTGGGGGGACCTCATCGACGACGTGCGGACGTTCAACGCCGATGGCTCCCTGCTGCGCGAGGTGGTGAACTACGACGCCGCCGAGCGCACGTACCGCGGCATCCAGTTCACGTTCGAGCGGCGTTTCGCGAACAACTGGAGCGCGGGCGCCAGCTACACCTACTCGCGGACGCGCGGCAACCATTTCGGCAGCACGTTCACCCCGCTGGGTGACTATCTGGACGCGCAGTGCCGCACGACGGTGGACCTGACGATCGGCAGCGAGGGCATCATTCCCTGCGCCGAGGTCCAGAACGGGGCGAACAAGTACGGCGCGCCCGGCTACGACCGCCCGCACAACCTGAAGTTCCAGGGCAGCTACGTGAAGCCCCTCGGGCCGACACATCTCGTCATCGGCGCCGTGGCCGAGTCGATCTCGAAGGCACGCTACGAGCGCTCGCGGAGCGTGAACGTCCTGCGCCCCGGCACGCTGACCAACGCGGGGCCGACGGCCACGTACCTCTACGAGAAGCTCGGATCCAGCCCGATCGACGGGATGGCGTGGTTCGTGGACACGGCGGTGGAACTCACCTGGCGGATCGCGCGGACCTACCAGGCCGGCTTCAAGGCCGAGGTGTTCAACCTCGTCAACGAGGAGATGCAGCTGACCACGAGCAATACCGCATGGTGCGGCAGCGACGCGGGCGCGGGCTGTGCCGCGGCGCGGCAGAACTTCCTGAAGGCCACGGCGCGCGGCCAGTTCCAGCAGCCGCGACGGTTCCGCTTCTCGGCCATCTTCAGATTCTAGGCGGGTGCAATCGGGCGCTGACCGGGTTCAATCAGGTGGTGCGGGACGCCGGTGCCACGCTCCCCGCGTCGGGCGACTTCGGCGTGGTCGCGCTGGTCCGCCTCCTGGTCGCGCTGTGGGTGGTGGGCGGCCGGCGGCTGCGCCACGTCGCGTTCCTGACGATCGCTCGGCTGAAGGCCGGCCTCGCGTTCCACACCGTGCCCACGATGGCCTACGCGCCAACAGCGCCTGGCAGCACCTGGGCCTCCTCACGCACAACCTGCTGACCCCCTTCCTGATGGAGACCGTTGCGACGCGGCGCGCACCGACCCGCAAGCGCCCGCGCCCAGCCTAAGTGCTATACTGTCCAACACTTAGCCATGGCCGATCCGCTGTCGTCCCCCCCGCCCCAGGCTGGTGCGCCCGGCGCCGACGGCGAGGACGCCCGCATCGAACACCTGCTGGTCACCGGGCTGGATCACTACTTCGCCGGTGAGTTCGAGACGGCCATCAACCTCTGGACACGCGTGCTCTTTCTCGATCGCACCCACGATCGGGCCCGCGCTTACATCGAGCGCGCGCGCAGCGCGCAGGCCGAGCATCAGCGCCAGACCGAGGCGCTGGTCCACCAGGGCCTCGACGCGTTCGATCGCGGCGCCGTGGAGGAAGCCCGTGTGCTGCTCAGGGACGCGCTGGACCGGGGCGCGCCGCACGACCTGGCGCTGGGCGTGCTGGGCCGTATCGATCGCCTCGACGTCGTCGGGGTGGGTACAGCCGGCGCGCGTCACGAGGTGCGCCGGCGCCGGCAGGCGTCTCGACGCGTGGAGCCCACGCCGCCCGGTTCGAGCGGCAGCCCGATCCGATTCTGGCTGCTGACGCTCTCCACCCTGGCAGTCACCGGCGTCATCAGCTGGTGGACGTGGACGACGGACAGCGTGCCCTCCCCGTGGCCGACTCGGGCCGCCGTCCCGGCCATCACCTTTCCTGAGGCCGAGGCTGCCCTGCCGACGCCGTCAGCGGCCGAGACGTACCTGCGGCGGGGTGAGGACCTGTTTGCGAGCGGCCGCCTGCGCGACGCGCTCGACGAACTCAATCGAGTCCCCTCGGGCGACCCGCTCCGGGCCCGGGCCGACGCGATGCGCGCGCGGATCCAGCGCGAGTTGCTTTCGCTGGCGCTGCCGGTGGCGGCGCCCCCCTTGCCGGCCCCGGCCGATCCAGGATCGTCGCGCGAATGAGGTGTCCCAAGTGCGGGTATCTGGGCTTCGAAGCCACGGATCGGTGCCGGAACTGCGGCTACGATTTCTCGCTCGCGTCCCCGCTGCCGACCGGTGACCTTCCGCTGCGGCCCTCGGCTGCGGAGGGCCCGCTCGACGATCTCCAACTCGGCGGGGAGGACCGTCAGGCGCTGGCACCGGACGGCGAGGCCGAGTCATCGGGGTTCGGGCGGCGCGCGTCACGCCAGCCGGCCCTGTCGGCAGCCAGTACCGGCGGCGGAGTGCCGCCACCGGTTGCCCGGGACAGTCCCCCTCCGCCCACGAGCGACGCCGAGGACCTGCCGCTGTTTTCGCCTCGCCCGGCCGGGACGCCACTGGCCGTGCGCAGGGCCGGCGCCGAGGTGCCGAGGGCCCGCCGCAGTACGACCCGGCCGGTGCGCGTGGAAGAGCCGGTCCTCCCGCTCGGCGCTGACCCGATGGCGCGGACGGACGCGCCGGAGCCCGCCTCGG
This sequence comes from Acidobacteriota bacterium, assembly GCA_963169195.1. GTDB lineage: Bacteria > Acidobacteriota > Vicinamibacteria > Vicinamibacterales > UBA2999 > VFZN01. Next base: position 113,816 of record CAUJDN010000014.1, read on the forward strand.
CGCGCGCCGCCTGGCCGACAGCACCCGAGGCCGCGGGCGCGGCCGCGCGGCTCGCCGCGGCACTCGTCGACACCGTGCTGCTCGCCGGTATCGACGCCGCGGTGTACTGGCTCACGTTGCGGGTCGCGGGCCTCCAGCCGACACCCGAAGGAGCGGGCACGATTCGCCTCGGGCCCATGGCCGCCTTCTTTGGCGTGCTCGCGTTTCTCTACCTCGTCGGCTTCACCGTGGGAGGCGGCCAGACGATTGGCAAGATGCTCACGGGCATCCGCGTCACGGGTGACGACGGGCGCGCGGTCGATCTCACCGGCGCCGTCGTGCGCGCCCTCGGGTGTCTCGTCTCGGTGCTCACGCTCGGCGTGCTCTACATTCCCGCGTTCGTCGGCGGCGACCGCAGGGCCATTCACGACCGCCTGGCCGGTACGCGGGTGGTGCAAGGGTGACCCGACTGGCACTGGTGGTATCGACGTTCGGCTACGTCGGCTTCTTCCCCGTCGCTCCCGGCACGGCGGGGTCTGCAGCGGCGCTGGTGGTGTACGCGATCGTGCGGTGGGTCGGGGCGCCGGCCTTCGAGCTGGCCACGATAATCGTGGTGTTCGCCGCCGGTGTCTGGGCCGCGGCCCGCAGTGAACGCGTCCTCGGCAGCAAGGATCCCGGGCCGGTCGTCATCGATGAAGTGCTGGGCATGCTGGTCACGCTGGCCTTCCTGCCCTTGTCGCTCGCCGGCGTCGTCGCCGGCTTCGTCCTGTTCCGGGCGCTCGATGTCATCAAGCCATACCCGGCGCGTCGCCTCGAGGACGCGCCAGGTGGATGGGGGGTGATGCTGGACGACGCGATGGCCGGCGTGTACGGCCAGCTGGCCATGCGCCTGCTGGTGTGGCTCCTGCCGGGATGGATGGTCGCGTGACGACACCGTCCAAGGCCGTGATCCTCGCGATCGGCAGCGAGATGCTGTCGCCGGCCAGGCACGACACCAATTCGCTGTACATCACCGGAGTGCTGAACGAACTCGGCATCGACGTGGCGTACAAGTCGGTGGTGGCCGACAACCTGGCGGAGCTCCGGGCGCAGATCGCGCAGGCGCTCTCGAGGCACCGGGTGCTCATCCTGACGGGTGGTCTCGGTCCCACCGACGACGACCTCACCCGCGAGGCGGTGGCGGGCCAGCTCGGCCTGCCGCTGCGGGAGGATCCGGACCTCGTCGAGGCCATCCGCGCGCGCTTCGCGACGCGCGGGATCCCGATGCCGGAGGTGAACCGCCGCCAGGCACAGGTACCCGACGGCGCCACCGTACTGCACAACCCGCGCGGCAGCGCACCGGGCCTGTTGATCGATCGGGAGGGCGCCGTGATCGCCCTGCTGCCGGGCCCGCCGCGCGAGATGCAGCCGATGATGGACGGCCCGGTGCGCGATCGGCTTGCCGCCTTTACGGGCGGCCTTCGCCTGATGCGCCGCACGCTGCGCGTCGCGGGCCGGACCGAGTCTCGCGTCGAGGAGCTGACGCAGCCGATATACTCGGCCTGGCTGACGCAGGCGCCGCCAATCGAGACGACGATCCTGGCGACGCCCGGGTCCATCGAGCTTCACCTCGGCACGCAGGTCCGGCACGAGGCGGAGGGGGCCGCGGCGCTCAGCGAGGCGGTCGGCCAGCTCGCGTGCCGGCTCGGGCCTGACCTCGTGAGCCTGGACGGTCACACGGTCGAGCAGGTGGTGGGCGACCTGCTGCGGGCCCGGGGGTGGCGCATCGCTCTGGCGGAGTCGTGCACCGGCGGGCTGGCGACGTCGCGCCTGACAGACGTGGCTGGCAGTTCCGACTACGTCGAGCGAGGATGGGTGGCCTACAGCAATCGGGCGAAGTCGGACCTGCTGGGGGTGTCCGACGCCCTCATCGCCGAGCACGGCGCGGTGAGCGCGCCCGTGGCACGAGCCATGGCCGAGGGAGCGCTCGCGCGCGCCACGGCCGACGTGGCCGTGGCCATCACCGGCATCGCGGGGCCGGGCGGTGGCACCGAGGCGAAGCCGATCGGGACTGTCTGGATGGCGGTGGCGCTCGCCGCGCCACGGGAGACGAGAACGCTCCTGTGCCGGTTCCTGGGCAGCCGTCATTTGATTAAGACCTTCGCGGCGGTCACGGCGCTCGACCTGGTGAGGCGCCGGCTGCTGGAGGCGCCCTGGGACATCGACTGGGCGAGGCGCTAGCCCGTGCGGCTCTTCGTCGCCATCACGGTTGGAGACGAGGTCCGCGCGGCGGTGACCCTCGCCCGACGCGCCATCGAGCGGCAGCTGTCGGGCATGGGCGGCCAGCCACCGCGCCTCGTCTGGGTGACCCCGTCGGCCCTGCACGTCACGTTGCGATTCCTGGGTGAACAACCCGACGAACGGGTGCCCGCCATCGTCGAGACCGTCCAGGAGCCGTTTCCGCTGGCGCCCTTCCAGGTGGCCTGGCTGGGGCTCGGGGCGTTTCCGTCGCCACGCCGGCCCCGCGCCATCTGGGTGGGCGTCAGGCAGGGAGCCGCCGAGCTGGGCCTGCTCGAGGCTGAAGTGACCCGACGGCTGGGCACGCTGCTGCCGGGGGAGCGGCCCGAGGATGCGGCACCATTCCATCCGCATCTGACGATTGCACGGGTGAAGACCGAGGCGCCGGGCGTGAACTGGCCGGGGGTGCTCGACGCCGCGGCCATCGGGGAGGTGCGCTCGCACGTGGACCACGTGGGACTGCTGCGGAGCCACGGTCTTCCCGGAGGCGTAGGCTACGAGGAGATTGCGCGCGGGCGGCTCGAAGGATGACGGTACGACGGTAAGATCGTCGGAATCATGATTGCGGCCATGGTCGGCTACATCGTGGGCTCGCTGCCGCTGGGGTTCCTCATCGCCCGCGGGCGGCGCGGCATCGACCTGCGACGGGTCGGCAGCGGCAACGTCGGTGCCGCCAACGTCTATCGGAGTGCCGGCCGCTCGCTGGGCGTCGCGGTGATGCTCGTGGATGTCGCCAAGGGCGCCAGCGGGGTGTGGCTGGCCCGGTTCGTGGACGGTGGGTCCGGTGACGGCGCCGCGCTGGCCGGCCTGGGCGCCGTGGTGGGCCACGTCTATCCGATCTGGCTGCGGTTCGTGGGCGGCAAGGGCGTGGCCGTGGCCTGCGGGGTGTTCGCGCTGCTGGCCCCGCTGGCCACGGTCATCGCCGCGTCGGTCTTCGTTCTGGCCACGTGGATGACGCGGTACGTATCGCTCGGCTCGGTGCTGGCGACGCTGGCGCTGCCCGCCGTCGAGTGGACGCGCGTGGGGTCGGAACCGGTGACGCTGGCCGCGACGGCGGTCTCGGCCCTGGTGCTGTTCCGGCACCGTGGCAACCTGGCCCGGATCCTTCATGGCACCGAGCGGCGGCTGGGGCAGCGCGCCGCGGTGAACTCCTAGCGCTCGGCCGGGCCGCCAGGGCCGGCCGCACAGGTATCTGATCTCGATGGAGAGAGTGACAGTCATCGGCTCGGGCAGTTGGGGCACCGCGCTTGCGGTCCACCTGGGGCACATCGGGCACGATGTCACGCTGTGGGCGCGCGACGCGGTGCTGGCCGCCGAGATGGCGGCGCGGTGCGCGAACCCGGTGTACCTGCCGGACATCACCTTCCCGCCGTCGCTGCGGAGCACGGCCAGGCTCGAGGACGCTCTCGCCGGGGCGGGCGTCGTCGTGGTGGCCGTGCCCTCGCACGGCGTGCGAGCGGTGGCACGACAGATGGCGCCCCGGCTCGCGCCGGGGGCGCTGGTCGTCAGCGCGACGAAGGGCATCGAGGAGGGGTCGCTCCTGCGCATGTCGGAGGTGCTGGCCGCGGAACTGCCGTCGGCCGGAGCCGTCGCCGTCATCTCGGGCCCGAGCTTCGCGCTCGAACTGGCGCGAGGGCTGCCGACGGCGGTGGTCGTCGCGTCCGCCTCACCCCGCTCCGTTGAACGCGTGCAGGCGGAGTTCCGCTCCCCGTCGCTCCGGCTCTACGGGACCCCTGACCTGACCGGGGTCGAGATTGGCGGGGCGCTCAAGAACACGATTGCCATTGCCGCAGGCGTGGTGGAAGGGCTCGGGCAGGGACACAACGCCCTGGCGGCGCTCATCACGCGCGGGCTCGCCGAGGTCACGCGACTGGCGGTGGCGATGGGCGGGCAGCGAGAGACGCTGGCCGGCCTCGCGGGACTGGGCGACCTGGTGCTCACGTGCACGGGCGGCCTCAGCCGCAATCGTCACGTCGGTGCGGAGCTGGCGCGCGGGCGGTCGCTCGGCGATGTGCTCGCGAGCACGAAGATGGTGGCCGAGGGCGTGCGGACCACGGATGCGGCGCTGGCACTTGCGGCGCGGCACGGTGTCGAGCTGCCGATCGCCGAGCAGGTGTCGGCAATCCTGTCCGGACGCAAGGATCCCCCAACGGCCCTCCGCGACCTGATGGGACGCCGGCAGAAGGCCGAGCACAGCTAGATCGGGACGTGATTCCATGGGTTTGCTCGACAGACTGAAGCAAGGGCTCACGCGCACCGCGCAGCAGATTGCGGAGCGGTTCGATGAGCTGGTGAAGGGCAGTGACACGCCCGAACAGCGCGGGCGTGCCCTCGAGCCCGATACGCTCGAGGGGCTCGAGGACGTGCTGCTGATGGCGGATGTCGGCGTGGCCGCCTCCCGGAGCATCGTGGACGCGGTGGCCCGGCGCCAGCGCCGCGGCGAGTCGCTCCGCCAGCTGGTGCGGGACGAGATTCTTCGCATCCTGACGTCCGCCGATGCGGCGGTGGTCCCGCCGGCTCCCGGGAGCGGCCCACGCGTCGTGCTCATCGTCGGGGTGAACGGGACCGGCAAGACCACCACGGTGGGGAAGCTCGCCAGCCAGCTGAAGGGGGAGGGGCTGACGCCGCTCATCTGCGCGGCCGACACGTTCCGGGCCGCGGCGGTGGACCAGCTGCAGGTGTGGGCCGATCGCGCCGGCGTGGACATCGTGCGCGCTCGCGAGGGATCCGACCCGGCCGCCGTGGTGTTCGATGCGATGACCGCCGGGAAGACGCGTGGGCGCGACGTGATCCTGGTGGACACGGCCGGTCGCCTGCACACGCGACAGAACCTCATGCAGGAACTGGAGAAAATCCGCCGCGTGGCCGGCCGCGAGATTCCCGGCGCGCCTCACGAGACGCTCCTCGTGCTGGACGCGACCGTCGGGCAGAACGCGCTGGCGCAGGCGCGCGAGTTCATGGCCGTCGCCGGCGTGACCGGCATCGTCCTGACCAAGCTCGATGGCACCGCCAAGGGCGGGATGGCCGTCGCGATCGCCCACGATCTCGGCCTGCCCATCCGCTACGTCGGCGTCGGCGAGGGCATCAACGACCTGCTCCCGTTCCACGCGGAGGAGTACGTCGATGCGCTCTTCCAGGAGAAGTGGTGATCGACGAGGACCTCATGCGGCGTGCGCTGTTCCACGCCGGGCGCGCGGCGGGCGCCACGACACCGAATCCCCTGGTCGGCGCGGTCGTCGTGTCAGCGGGCGGCGTCATCGTCGGGCAGGCCCGGCACCCGCGGGCGGGGGATCCACATGCCGAGGTCCTCGCCCTGGATGAAGCGGGGCCGCGCGCCCTCGGCGGAACCCTGTTCGTCACGCTCGAGCCGTGCTGCCATCACGGGCGCACGCCTCCCTGCACCGCGCGGATCATCGAGAGCGGCGTGGCACGCGTGGTGGTGGCCATGGTGGATCCGAATCCGATCGTGCACGGCCGCGGCATCAGCGAGCTCCGGGCGGCCGGCATCCGTGTCGACGTGGGCCTGCTCGAGGCCGAGGCGCGACGGCTGAATCGCCCCTTCGTCACCGTGCAGACGCTCGGGCGCCCGGAGGTGATCATCAAGGCGGCAACCAGCGCCGACGGGCGAATCGCGGCGCGGCCGGGGGAGCGCACCGCGATCAGCTCTCCGGAGTCGGCCCGCCGCACGCAGCACCTGAGAGCGATGGCTGACGCGGTGGCCGTGGGCGCAGGGACGGTGCTGGCCGACGATCCGCTGCTGACAGCCCGCGACATGGTGCGGTCACGGCCGTTGACCCGCGTGGTGTTCGACCGGCGATTGCGGACGCCGCCCCGCGCACGCCTCCTTGCGACCGTAGAGGATGGCCCGGTCATCATCCTGACCACGGACCAGGTGCTCGAGCGCGAGCCCGCTCGCGCACGAGCGCTGCAGGATGCCGGCGCCACCGTGGCAGGCGGCGGCGACGACATCGCGCGCGCCCTTCGCAGGCTCGTCGCGTACGACATCTCGTCCGTGCTCGTCGAAGGCGGCGCCCTGGTGCATCGCGCGCTCCTCGACGCGGACCTGGTGGACACGGCGCACCTCATCGTGGCGCCGGTGCGCCTCGGGCCGGGCGGCGTGCTCCTGTTCGGCACCGGCGACGTCGGAATGGGCGGAACGGCGCCGCGCAGCGTCGAGCGCGTGGGGCCCGACACCTGGATGGAGTTCGATGTTCACGGGAATCGTTGAAGCCACGGGAGCCGTCGCCGACGTGAGGACGACGGAAGGCGGGCGGCGCCTGAGAATCGAGACCGCCCTGGCGCCGCTGCTCGCCCCGGGCGCCAGCCTCGCGGTCAATGGCGTGTGCCTCACGGTCGTGGTGACCGACGGCATCGACGTCGTGGCCGACGTCGGCCCCGAGACGGCGCGGGTCACCACGCTCGGAGGCCTCCGGCGGGGGCAGCGCGTCAACCTCGAGCGGCCCCTCCGCGCGGACGGCCGCCTGGACGGCCACTTCGTGCTCGGCCACGTCGACGGCGTCGGCAGCGTGACCGACGTGCGCGACGAGGCCGACTCGCACTGGATCACCGTCCAGTTCCCGGCCGCGCTCGCGCCCTATTTCATCCGAAAGGGGTCGGTGGCCGTGGACGGGGTGAGCCTGACGGTTGCGGGCCTCGGCGACCGGGCATTCGACATCCAGGTCATTCCATACACCTGGCAGCACACGACGCTCCGCGACCTGCGCCCGGCCGACAAAGTGAACCTCGAGTGCGACATGATAGGGAAGTACGTCGTGCGCGTGCTCGAGGCCCGAAAGCCATGAGACAGAAACAAGCGGGAGCGTCGACAATGCGGATTGCACGGGGCGCCAGCCGCCAGGGTCCCTTCGCGCCGGTCGAGGACGCCCTCGCCGCCTTCAAGCGCGGCGCGATGCTCATCGTCGTGGACGATGAGGACAGGGAGAACGAGGGCGACCTGACCATCGCGGCCGAGAAGGTGACGCCCGAGGCCATCAACTTCATGATGACCTACGGGCGCGGGCTGATCTGCATGCCGATGACCGGGGCCCGGCTCGACGAACTCCAGATCCCGCTGCAGGTGCCCGCACAGCAGAACTCCACGCAGTTCGAGACGGCGTTCTGCGTCGGCATCGAGGCGCGCCAGGGCACGACGACCGGCATCTCGGCGGCGGACCGCGCGCAAACCGTCACGGTGGCCATCGCCCCCCGCACCAGGCCTGAGGATCTGGCGCGGCCCGGCCACGTGTTTCCCCTCCGGGCGCGCGATGGGGGGGTGCTCGTCCGGGCGGGCCAGACCGAGGCCGCGGTGGACCTGGCGCGCATCGCGGGCCTGTATCCCGCCGGCGTGATCTGCGAGATCGCGAGCCGCGACGGCAGCATGGCCCGCGTGCCGGAGCTGGCCAGGTTCGCGAAGCGCCACAAGCTGCTCATGATCACGGTCGCGGATCTGATCCGCCACCGCATGCGTACCGAGGGGCTCGTGCAGAAGGTCGCCGAGGCGGATCTGCCCACCGAGCATGGTCCGTTTCGGATCCATGGGTTCGAGAGCCTCATCGACCGGCAGACGCACGTCGCGCTGGTCTGCGGGGACCTCGGGGATGGCGAGAACGTCCTCGTCCGGGTCCACTCCAAGTGCCTCACCGGGGACGTGTTCCACTCGGCCCGCTGCGACTGCGGCCCGCAGCTGCACGCGGCGATGAGCCGCATCGCCCAGGAAGGCCGGGGGATCCTGCTGTACCTGAACCAGGAGGGCCGCGGCATCGGTCTCGCCAACAAGCTCCGTGCTTACGCCCTGCAGGACCAGGGCTTCGACACCGTGGAGGCGAACGTGAAGCTCGGGTTCAAGCCCGACCAGCGCGACTACGGGATCGGGGCGCAGATTCTGCGCGACCTCGGCGTGTCGTCGATGCGGTTGTTGACGAACAACCCGCGCAAGTTCGTCGGGCTGGAGGGGTACGGCTTGTCGGTCGTGGAATCGGTCCCGATTGAAGTGCCGATTACCG
>CAUJDN010000015.1 GCA_963169195.1 Acidobacteriota bacterium
CGAAGGATCGCACCGTCTCGCTGACCAGCGAGAGGTTCTCGACGTCGTCGTGGGCGAGCTTGGCGGTCTCCGGGTCGGAGAGCACGCTGGCGACCGCCGGGTCGGCGGCCGCGGCGGCGTCCAGTTGTTCGAGCTTCAGGCGGCGCTCGGCCGGCGCCGGGTCCTCTTCGAGGATGCTCGCCGGGATCCCGGTGGCCTGCGCGAGGGCGCGCGCACGGGCGGCCTTCTCGGGGTCGACGTCGACCGCCGGCACCGTGCCGGCGCGCACGTCGGGTTGCTCGTCGATCGGGTCGGCGTTCCAAGGCTCCGGGGGCACGTCCGCCGCGGTCCCGTTGATCTCCACCTTCAGCGGCTGATCGACGGGGTCGTTGTCCCACGGGTTCATGGTTTGGTCCTCGGATTGCCTTGGGGATCGATGTACTTCGTGCCCGGCGCCAGCCGCGCGTAGTCGGCTGCGTCACGGATGCGCACGCGCGGCGCGCCACCGCCGGCCGGCGGATTGGCGGCGGCCGGCTTGACGGGGCCGCTGACCGGCGCGCTGGTGCCCTTCGACTTCGTCCGCCACTTGGCCTCGTCGTCGGTGCCCAGCACCTCGAAGCGGCGCGCGTCGGTGTCGAAGAACCGCCCGGGGATCTCACCTTGGACCATCAGGTCCTTGACGATGGTCCGCATCTCGTCCTGCGTGAGAGGCCTCCCCTTGGCCTGCTGGGCGGCGAGGATACGGTCCTCGGCGGTCTGCTGCAAGAGGCCGCTCATGGCCCGGCCCTTGTCGCCCTTCCACTTGGCCTCTTTCACGAGCGGGTCCATGACCGACTTGAGCGTCGGAATATGGACCGCGTCGGCGCGCACCGCGTTGTTGGTGACCTGCAGCACGAGGCGCTCGGCCTGCGCCGGCGAGATCCGATGTTGGATCGCCTCCTCGCGGACAATCCTGACCTTCTCCTCGGGGGACAACCTCAACTGCCCGAGGGTGTCCGACAGGACCGCGTAGGTCGCATAGCCCTCCGCCTCGGTGACGGTGATCGCGCGCTGCTGGCGGGTCCACTCGCGACTCTCGCGGGCGGCCGCGCGACTCTCCGCTGCCGAGGCGCGACTCTCCAGCACGTTCACCAGATTGGCGCGCGCCTTGGGGCTCATCCTTGAGAGAAGTTCCGGGTCGACGCGGGAGAGACTGCCGCGCTCGTTCAACTGCCGGTAGACGTCCTGCTCGATGGCGTCGTCCGCCTCCTTGACGATCTGCTTGTGCTCCGCGAAGCGGGTCTTCACCTCAGCGATCGCCAACTTCTCGTCCTCACCCTCGAAGCGTTTACGGGCTTCGTCGAGGGCATCCTGCAGCGTCGCACCCTTGCGCGGGTCGAACTCGTCGGCGAAGCCCTGCACCTTCGCCAGCCGCACGCCGGTCTCGACGCGGGTCTTGATGCCGGCCAGCTTCGCGGCCGGGATCTCGTCCCGGTACTTGGTCAGGTACTCCTCGGCGGCCTTCGGGTCCGAGCGCATCAACTCGGAGATCATCTGGTCGTGCAGGGTGCCGAGCTTGTCCAGCCGCTCGACTGCGGCGCGCGCCGGCACCCAGCCGTTGATCCCGGCGCGCACCGCGATCGCCCGCTCGATGTCCTCGCGTGCGCCGGTGAGGGCCGCCTCGTCGCCGACGTTGGCGACCGCGTGGTTGATCGAGCCGACCACGTTCGCCTGCGCACTCTCGTCGAGCGACGCGCGGCGCTGCTCGGCCTCGTAGCGCGAGAGGCTGTCCAGCGAACTCGACCGCAGGCGGGCGGCGGTCTGGTCGAAGGCCAGCCGCTGGCGCTCGTTGAGGCCCTCGGAGGCCTTCGTGGCCTCCGTCTGCCACCACGCGTCCGCGTCCTTGGTGACGTTCCACGCGTTCACCCCGCGGCGCTGCAACCACTGCTCGGACTGCTGGCGCAGCTTGTCCTTGAGGACCGTCTCGGCGCGGAAGACCATGTCCGCGTCCTCGCGCTGCTGCATCTGCAGGCCGACGTGCTCCAGATCCCGGCCGGCGAACTGCATCCCCTTTCCGACGTAGTCGGTGGGCACGCGCGCGTTGCCGCCCAACTGGTCGGCGCTCGGGGCCGCCGTCTGCCGAACGCTCGGCAGTTGGTTGGGCGCGGACGGAAGCTCGCGCGTCTTGCCGTAGGTGGGGACGGTGACCGGCATCTCAGCGACTCCAGTCGTACCACGCGCGGGCGACGCGGCCGCCGCCGGCCAGCAGCGAGCCGATCACGGCACTGCTCGTGCTGTCGGGCACGGGCACGGTGGCGTTGCGCAGGATCGAGGCGCGGTTCTTGAAGTCCTGTGACTGCACGCGCAGCGCCCACGCCTCGCGCTCCGCGTTGCTGCGGTTGGTCATCGCGTCGATCTCGCCGAGCACGTCCGTGTCGGTGAGCACGCGCGAGGCCGAGTCGCCGTCCAGCGCGATCCCGCTGGCGCCCATGCGAGCCCGCTGCGTGCCCTTGAGGGCGGCCGTGCCCAGCCGGCTGCGGTTCTCTTCGACCATCCCGCGGTAGAGTGCGTCCTGCGCCTGCCACGTGGAAAGCTGCGCGTTGTTGTCGGCGACCTGCGCCTGCGCCTCGTTGGCGAGCTTCTGCGCCTGCGACTGCACCTGCGACACGCGCGCCGCGGAGCGCGCCTGAAAGACGTCACTGATCGCGCCGCCGATCTGGAAGCCGAAACCCAAGTCCTTGAAGAGGTCGGTCCAACTCATCTCAGTCTCCGATCTCCACGTCCAGCGCGATGCTCTCCACGATCAGCGGCATCGGGTACCGCTGTTCGACGCAGATCGCGCCCTCCGCGCCCCAGACGGGGCTGATGGTCAGTTCGTACTCGCCGCTCTTCCACGCCGGGGCCGTGTCGTAGGGCTCGCCGCTGCGCGCCTTCAACTCGTCCATGGCGTCGAAGTCGGGGCCGACGAAGAGCCCGCTGGACTGGTGGACGCGCACGTGCGCGCGGCTCACCGACTTCAGCCGCCCCTGCCCGTCGGCCGGCTCGCCCTCGATCACCAGCGGGAGGGTCTTCAGGCGGCCCGTGTAGGGCAGGCCCACGACCACGCGGCTGGCGGCCGCCTCCAGTGTGATCTCGCCGTTGGCGACGGTGAGAGGCGGGTGGACGGCGCCGTCGGTGACGACCGCCACCTCGCGGCCCTCCAGATGGAACAGGCCAATGATCTTCGTGGCCGGCGCCCCGTCATAGACGAGGGCGCTGTCGGCGTGGATCGCCTGATCCAAGGCGAGGTTGGAGGCGGCCGCGAAGTAGGTCGATTTGTAGTTGGTCGGGTAGTCGCCGAAACCGGAGAGCAACTCCAGCGTCTGGTAGTCGGTGGCGCCCGCCTTGCGGTCCACGTAGACCGCCAGCACGTCCTCGGAGATGGCCGCGCTGGTCACGTCGGGGAGCACGCAGATCGAGCGCACCTCGCCGCCTAGATCGTGGCGGTGCCACGCGAGCACCTTGTGCTCGGGCTGATAGCTCATCGAGAGCAGCACGCCGTCCGAGCGCAGCACCCAGAGGAGCCGGCTGGGGGTCTCGACGAGGGCCATGTCGAGGATCGTGTAGCCATCGAAGAGGTGCGGGGCGAGCAGGCAGACGTCGCTCACCGCGTAGTCCGCCTGCGCGTCCGAGTAGCGGATCTCGCCCACGCGGCCGCCGCGCGCGAGCGCATAGAGGACGGCCGACTCGGAGACGACCGGCTGCACGTGGGAGGCGCCCGCGTAGGAGGCAAGCTCCGCGCTGACGCTCGACGGGGTGAGCACGTCGCTGTTCTGGGCGACCACCTTCCAGACTCCGCCGGAAGTGAGCACCAGCAGGTCTCGCAGGGGCACGAGGTGCTGGATCGTCTGCGCCTCCCGGCTGGCGATCCCGAAGGCGAGCGCGTTGTCGTCGCGCGAGGGCACCGTGTAGGTCATGTCGACCTCGGTGCCGGTGCGCGTGAGCCAGCAGGTCTGGGGCTTGTTGATGGTCCCTGCGAAGGCCTTGCGCTGCTGGTAGTAGCTGACCGTGCGCGGGTAGTCGCCGGCGGCGTTGAAGTCCTCGCCGTACTCGGGCGGGGCGATCGACAAGTCCGGGGTGATGTTGTTGTCGCGGAAAGACCCGTTGCCCTGACCGATGAACCCGTAGAGGCCGTTCAGCGCCTTGTAGTAGTTGTGGCGCGTGCCGGCCGCAGGCGTGCCCGAGGCGAGGTCGACATACTGGCCGGCGACGGTCAGATCCTGCGAGGCGCTCGCCGGCCCGTAGGCGATCGACTCGGCGTTCGCGCTGCCGTCGGTGACGACCGCCGTTACGAGGTAGTAGTGCGTCTGGGGCGTGCCGGCGGAGCCGCCGCCGGCGGTCGCCGTGAGACTGGCGGGCGAGGAGCACTCGGGGCCGAAGGTCTCCGCGCCGAAGGTCCACGTGGTCGCGCTCGTGCGACGCAGCGCGTAGGGCGTGTACCCGTCGCAGGTGATCGTGAGCACGTCCGCCGACTGGGCGAAGCGCAGCTTCTTCAACTGCGCCTCGCTGTAGGGGTGGGCGAGCATCAGGGGGATGTCGGCGGTGCCGGCGGCGAAGACGCCGTAGGCGCTGCTGTCGATCCCCGCGGGACGCGTCGGCGTAGTCAGGCGGAAGAAGTCGGTGGGCCCGACGGTGGCGTCGAAGTCCAGCCGGTACCAACGGCCGTCGACCTCGGTCATGCCGGTGGCGCTCAGGTAGACGTCGTCGCCGTCGGCGGCGGCGCCGGTGGGCAGACCGATCACCCCCGGGGAGGCCTTGCTGATGGAGGTGATCGTGATCGACCCGGCGGCGTCCAGCACGGTGCCGTCCAGCGTATGGATGCGGATGTAGCCAGCGGCGCTGAACTCGATCACGTAGGCCTGATCGTCCGAGTAGACGAACGGAATCAGGCGCGCGTAGGCGTGCGCGCCGTAGTTCAGGAACTGCGTGCCGGGCCGGAACTTCGCCGGACCCTGCGGGAGGGTCACGAAGTTCGAGCACAGTTCGAGCCCCGTCTGGTAGGGGACGAGGTCGACGCGGCCGCGCAGCAGGGGCGATATCTCGCCCGCGGCGAACGACCGCGTGAGGGTCTTGCGGCGGGTCATCGGGCGGCCACCCACGGCGGTTCACGCTCGGAGCGCCATTCCTCGGTGCTCTGCGTGTCCCCGTCGAGTGCCTCCGCTGTGGCCTTCGCCCGCAGGTAGATCGCCTCCGCCGCCTTCTGCACGTCCGCGCTTCGGGTCAGGGGGAGGGCAAGGTAGATCGCCAGCCGGGCGGCAACGAGCGCGCGCACGGAGGGCGGGAAGAGGGCCGTGTCGGTGACCGACACGACGTACTTCAGGTAGGCGCCCTCCACGTTGGTGTAGAGGACGGGCGTGCCGTCGTCGGTGGTCTCGACCGAGAAGTCCTCGGTGCGGCCCACCTCGGTGACCCCCGGCACGTAGACCGCGAACGGGCGCAGACAGCCGGTCGGGAGCGCGTAGGCGTAGGACCACTCGCCGGCGACGCTCGCCGGCAAGCTCAGGCTGGCGAGCGCCTTGCGACGGGTGTTGAATCGCCACGTGTGACTCTCCAGCACCTCGTCGCGGGCGACCGGGTAGAAGCGCGCGCAGAAGCGCGCCTGCGTGCTGGCCTCGGGCGGGTCGATCGACGCGACGTTGCCCGCATCGCCGAGATGCGACAGGGCCACGTTGCAAAGGTCGACCGGCGAAGCCACGGATCAGCACTCTCGAAAAAGGCCCCGAGGCCGAAGCCCCGGGGGAATCCACCACCCCTGATGGATCAGGTCAGGGCCGCGGCCGGATCGGCCGCACCCATGTCGGACGCACCCTTGGGCGCCTTGGGCGCCTTGGGCTCGGCCGGCTTGACGTCGGCCAGCGGCTCGTACCACGAACCGGGCTTGCTCACCTCGATGACCTCGCCCGGGCGGGCGAGGCGGCCACCGATGAAGCCTTCGCGGATGACTTTCGCTTTCATCGCTCAGGGCCCGATCAGTAGCTGAAGCCGACGGCGGGCGCCGCC
>CAUJDN010000016.1 GCA_963169195.1 Acidobacteriota bacterium
AATCACCACGACGTTCGATCAGCAGTACGGCGAGCTCGTCCGCATAATGAAGACCGAGCCGCTGGACTTCATCGGCATCGACTACGCCATTGACGGGCGCGACGTCGAGAACGAGATCCTGCCGCTCGCGCAGGAGCGGAAGATTGCCGTGCTCGCCTACGCGCCCTTCGGCCGCACGCGGCTGTTCCGCCGCGTGGGCACGACGCCGCTGCCCGACTGGGCCGCGGAGATCGACGCGAAGACGTGGGCGCAGGTGTTCCTGAAGTGGATCATCGGCCATCCGGCCATCACGGCGGTGACGCCGGCGACGAGCCAGGCGAAGAACATGCTCGACAACCTGGGCGGCGGTATCGGGCGGCTGCCGAGCCAGGACCTGCGCAGGCGGATGGCCGCCTTCATCGATGCCCTCCCTGCTGCATAAGCTGGGCATCCGCCGCCAGGAGGCCACGGCCGTTCTCTGGTCGTGGCTCTTCTTCTTCTGCGTCCTGTCGGCCTACTACGTCCTCCGGCCCATCCGCGACGACATGGGAGTGGCCGGGGGCGTGGACAACCTCCCGTGGCTCTTCACCGGATCGCTCACCGGGATGCTGCTGGCCAACCCGCCATTTGCGTTCCTGGCCGCCCGGCTCCCGCGGCGGACGTTCGTCTCGGCGGCCTACCGCTTCTTCAGCCTCAACCTGATCGGCTTTTTCGCGGCCCTGCACCTGGCGGGCCCCGACCAGCAGGTCTGGGTCGGGCGGGCGTTCTTCATCTGGACGTCCGTCTTCAACATGTTCGTGGTCTCGATCTTCTGGTCCGTGATGGCCGACGCCTTCACGGCCGACCAGGGCCGGCGCCTCTTCGGGCTGGTCGGCGCCGCCGGCACGCTGGGCGCCATCAGCGGCGCCGCGACGACCTCGCTGCTCATCGGCCCGCTCGGGCCGATGAACCTGATGCTGGTCTCGGTGGGGCTGCTCGAGGTCGCGGCGCTGTCGGCCCGGCGCCTGCTGCGCTTCGCCGCCCTCGGCGGCGACGGTGCGACGGCGCGCGTCTCCGAGGCGGAGCAGGCGAGGGGCATGGGCGGGAGCGCGTGGGAGGGCATGCGCCGCACGTTCACCAGCGCCTACTTCGTGAACATCACGATTCACATGCTGCTCTTCACCGTGCTGACGACGTTCCTGTACTTCCAGCAGGCGGCGCTGGTCGACCAGACGTTCACCGATCGGGCGGCGCGGACGCGCTTCTTCGCGAACATCGATCTGCTGGTCAACCTCATCACGCTGACGACGCAGACGCTGGCCACGGGATGGTTCATCCGTGCCTTCGGCATGGTGGCGGCGCTGGCCTTCCTGCCGGCGCTGAGCGTGGCGGGCTTCACGGTGCTGGGGGCGGCGCCCACGGTGGGGGTCCTGATGGCCTTCCAGGTCCTGCGCCGCTCGGGCAACTTCGCGGTGAGCCGGCCGGCGGGGGAGGTGCTGTTCACGGTCGTCTCCGCCGGGGATCGCTACAAGACCAAGGGCTTCATCGACACGGTCGTCTATCGCGCCGGCGACCAGCTTGGGGCCTGGGCCTATGTCCCGATGGCGGCGATGGATCTGGGCGTTCCGGGCATCTCGGCGGTGGCGGCCGTCCTCGCGATCGGCTCGGTCGCCAACGCCGTGTGGCTGGGGCGCCGGTGGAAGGACGTGGCGGGCCTTGCGGGGGGCGGAGTTCCGCCCTCGGTTCCGCCCGGGATCACGGGACCGTCACCGTGAGGTCACCGGTCGCTGGCCCCTGTCCAGCCGCATTCACCGCCCGCACGCGCACGTAGTACACGCCAGGCGGCACGTTCGGCACCACGAGGGGGGGCGCGGCCACCGGGGCGGCGGTGATGTCCGCGAGCCCAGGCGCGCTGCCGGCCTCGAGCAGGTAACCGGTGGGCGTGCCACCAGTCGTCGGCGCCGACCAGTCGAGCGAGACCGTGTTCCCCGTGCCCAGGGTGTATGTCAGGTTCGCCGGCGCGCCGGGTAGTTCGACGATGGTGCCGAGCGTGATCGACACTTCGTTCGACGCCGGGCCCAACCCGCATGCGTTCGTCCCGCGCACCCGCACGAAATAGGTTCCCGGCGGCGCCGATGCCGCGAAGCTCTGCCCGGTGCCGAGGTTCACGTTCGCGAGGTTGCTGAGGCCGGTTGCGGAGCCCGCTTCGAACACGTAGGTCGAGGCGCCTGCCGCCGTACCCCAGGTGAAGTCAACCGACAGGCCCGACACGCTTGCCGACAGTGTCCCCGGCATGGCCGGCGGTCCGCTGCACGTGGGAGCGCCCAGCGTGAAACTGACCTCGTTGCTCGCTGGACTGAGGCCGAACGCGTTCCTCGCATGGACCCGCACGAAGTAGACCCCGTTGGGCGCGGTGGTGGTCAGGCTCGTCGCCAGGCTCCCCGTGTCGAAGTCGGCCAGGTTGAACAGCCCGCTGCCCGTGCCGGCCCGCACGACGTAGCTGGACGCGACGCCGTCGGCGATGGGCGTGGGGTCGTCGGTTGCGCCCTGGTCGGCCGCCGGGGTCGCCCATGTCAGCGCCACCGTGTTACCGGAGGTCTGCGCGGTCAGGTTGCGCGGCGCGCCAGGCGGCAGCGCTTCGACGCGCGGGTGCAGGTCCACGTAGTGGCTCGACCAAGCCAGCCCACTCGTCAAGCCGCTGTTGATGAGACCTCGCGCCGTCGCGAAGACGCCCGGAAACGACTCGCTCCACCGGGAGGTGTTAGCCGTGAGCTGCCCGGTCGCGATGTCCCATTCGCGCGCGCCGTACAACCGGTTGTCCAAGACCGCCAGCGCGGAAAAGTACCCACTGACCGGAGCGAACAGGGCGGCCACTCCATCGGGCTGGACCGCGGCCACGACCTGGCCCGTCGACGCGTTCCCGGCCAGGAAGAGTCGGGAGCCGTCGGTCACCACGCTCCGGGCTTCCAGCAGCCCCTGCAAGTTGAGGGGGCCGACCGCACCGGTGACACGGTCGACCGCCGCGAAGCCCCCTCGCGCCTGCCCCCCGACGGCGGTGAACTCGCCGGCCAGGTACACACGGTCGTGGAGGATCGTCAGCGCAGTGACCCAGCCGTACTCGGCCAGCGTCACGTTGGGATTCCACGCGAGCACCTGCTGCGACCCGGGATCCAGCGCTGCCGCGCTGTTTCGGGCGGCCTGCTGGCCTCCCACGAAGACCGAGGCGAACTCACCCACCGCATACAAGGTCGTGCCACTCGTCAGCATCGCCCAGATGCGGCCGGGGTTGCCGTTCTGCCTGGTGAACAGCGCCGCGAAGCCGGCATCGACCGTCCCGGTGTCCAGGCTGGCGCGCGCGAGTCGGCCGTTGTCGTCCGTTCCGAAGTACAGGTGCTCCGCCAGGATGGCCATCGAGATCACCGGGGCGGCACACGCACCGGCCGTGGTTGCGCACGGCACCCATGGCAGGACCGTGTCACTGGTCAGGTGCACCGCCGCGAGGTGTCGCGCCGGGCGGCCGTCGACTCCCTCGAAGCCACCCGCATACAGTGCGTTCCCTACGACGATGGCGTCGGGGCCGCCCAGCACGTTGGGGCTCCAGGGCTCGAGGGCGCCGGTCGTGGCGTCGAAGGCTGCGTAGCGCACTCGGGGCGCCGTCCCGACGCGCCGCATCCCCTCGGCGTGGACGTAGAGCCGCTGCCCGTCCGTGCCCATCCGCGATGCACTGACGAGCGGGGCCGCGCCAAACCGTTCGGGACCAAGGATCGGCGTGGGCTGCCAGAACGGGTCGACGTCGCCGGTGCCTGCCAGGAGCGCGCTCGGCGAAGGCACGCTGACACCGTTCACGGTGCTCGGGCCGCCGAGGAAGATGCGGCCGCCGATGACTTCGAGATCGAGCAGGCGGTGCACGATTGGCGATGTCCAGCCGGGCAGCGGCTGAAGGGTGACCTGATCGTAGGCCGCCAGGGGGCCCGGATACTGGTTGCTGCCGTCGCCGGAGCGCCAGACGTAGACGACGCCCGCGCGCAGCCACGTTCGGATCTCGACCGATCGCACGTTCTCGAAGGTCTGGACGGGCGCCGACAGCTCCAGTGTCTCTCTGTCGGCGAAGACCAGCGCCGCCGTGGCGCCGTTCTGCGTGTAGGCGAGAGCCGACAGGGTCGATGGGCCAGCGGGACCGATGAAGCGCACGTGCCCGATGCCCGGGTACCGCCTGAAAGCCAGCCGCTCACCGGTCGCGGCACTGAACGAGGCGGCCTGCCCGGTTGGCGTGCCCAGGCCGTCGTAGACCGCGCTGGTGCCGTAGAGGCGCGCGCCCACGGTCACCAGGCCGCCTGCAAGCAGGAGGGGGTCCGCCGGGTCGGCCGACGCCAGGCGGAAGCCGCGCTCGAAGCGACAGTCCGGACCGATGCGGAGCGTGTAGTTACCGTGGCCCGGCGGGAGGGGGAACGGGCCGTTGGCGTCCCAGATATTGGTGTAGGGACTCGACACGATGACCCACAGCCGCCCGGTGCCATCTGGCCGGGGGAAGTTGTAGTCGCCCGCCGCACACCCCGACCTCAAAGCGCCGGTCGCGAGGTCGAGGAACCGCTCGGGCGTGGAGGTCCGGCGGAAGATGTTCTGGAAGCTCCCTCCGAGATACAGGGTGTCCCCCACGGTGGCGAACGCGTTGACGCCGCCGTCCGCGACCCAGCGCAGGGTCGGCACGGGAGAGACGTCCGCACGCGCAAGACTGGCGAACGAGCTGAAGAGGAGCACGAGCGCGGCGATGCGATGCAGCGGCCTCATCGCGCTATTATCCCAGAGTGCCGCAACACGAGAATCGCTCGGACGGGGGCGACCCGGCCCTGATGGCCCTGACGGCCGACCAGCGCGAGTGGGCCGAGCGATCAGAGGCTCTCTGGCGCGGCGCCCGTTCCCTGGCGGCCGAACGCCCGGGCGTAGATCCGTCGGACGTGTATCACGCGCTGCGCTGTCTCCAGCTGACGTCCTCGAAACGCCTGGCCGCTGCCCTGCACCGTGGACGACTTCGCGCTCACGCCCGCTGAACGGCGTCTCTTCGAGGCACTCAACGCCCATGGTGTGAGATATCTCGTCGTCGGCCTCGAGCGTATCGACACCGTCCTGACCGCGCACGGCCTCGACAGCTTCGCCGCGGAGTACGATCGCGCCTTGGACTTCGGCATCGATGGCATCCCGATCAGGGTGCTCCCGCTCGACCGCATCATCCACAGCAAGCGGTCCACGGGGCGGCCGAAGGATCTCGCGGCACTGCCGGCTCTGGAGGCGACGCTTGCCGCCCGCGGCGCGCGCGAGTCCGGCGACCCGTCGTCCTGACCCGAGACGATGGTCAGCATGAACGGGAACCGCCGCCGCGTCGAGGACGCGCGTGACGGGCTCAATCGTCATCGGCGTCA
The DNA here is from genome assembly GCA_963169195.1 of Acidobacteriota bacterium. GTDB lineage: Bacteria > Acidobacteriota > Vicinamibacteria > Vicinamibacterales > UBA2999 > VFZN01. The sequence goes on from CAUJDN010000016.1 coordinate 5,376, forward strand.
GCCGAGGCCGATGGCCGGCGCCCAAGGGGCGCGTCGCTCGGATGCGGGCGATGGCCGTCTGCCGATCGACACCGTGCGTCGCCATGTAGGAGGCGATTCCCGCTTCGCCCAGCCGAAGGGCGAGAGCCACCCGATCTGCAGGCGTCATCGACTCCAGTTGCTCGCGCTGTTCCTGCGCCGCCGCGTGAGCCACAGCGCTCTGCATGACGCCAGTATACGGCAGCGGAAACGCGCGGACGTCCTCGTCGGGCACCCGCCGGACAATGCCGACGGGTTGACCGCGCGCGCAGCCGGCGAGGATACCGCCATGACGACCCGCCTTCCGATTGCCGTCCTCGTCGCGCTCGCGCTGGCCTCGCCCGGCCTGCGGGCACAGCGACGGAGCACCCGCCCGCCCGCCGACCGCGGCGTGCGCGTCGA
>CAUJDN010000017.1 GCA_963169195.1 Acidobacteriota bacterium
GTGTCGTCCCTTCAGGCACAGTTGATGCGCTTCGGTGCTCTCGGCGTGCCGCCGGCCCAGAAGCGCCCGGGCCACGGCCGGCGGCCCCTCCGCCGCGTCACCCGGCTCGGCGCGCGCGCGCACCGGCGCCACGAAGGAGTACCCCTGCTTCGGAACGGTGACGATGAAGCGGTGCTCGCGGACATCGTCACCGAGCGCCCTCCGCAGCATGAAGATGGTCTGCGTGAGGTTCGACTCCTCGACCACGGCATTGGGCCAGACCTCCCGCAGCAGCTCGTCCTTGGCCACCACGGCCCCGGCGCGACGCACCAGCGCCACCAGTGTCTCGAACGCCTTCGAGGCGAGCGGCACGACCGCCCCGTCCCGGACCAGCAGCCGACTGGCCGCATGCAGGGCGAAGGGGCCGAAGTGGTAGGTGAGGCGCGGGGCCATGGCGTGGGGGGAAAGTCGCGAATTTGATAAAACTTGAGAAGAATCTATCACGCCGCCAATGACCCGGCCGGTGCCCTCCCCGTAGGCTCGGGGCATGCACGACGCCGTGGAGTGGCCGTACCCCGTCGAGTGGGACAAGACGGAAGAAATCGACACCGACGTCCTCGTCATCGGGGGCGGCGCCTCGGGGTGCTTTGCCGCCATGGGCGCGGCCAGCCGCGGCGCCCGCGTCGTCCTCTGGGAGAAGGCCGCCACGATGACCAGCGGGGCCATGGGCTCGGGATGCGACCACTGGGAAATGGCCGCCACCAACCCCTGCTCGCACGTCACGCCCGAGGAGCTGGCCGACGCGATGATCCGCGGCCACCGCGGCTACAACAACGGCATCTCGCACTACATCGAGGCGCGCGAGTCCTACGACCGCCTCCTGGACCTCGAGCGCTACGGCGCGAAGATCCGCGACACGGACGACGAGTTCAAGGGCGCTGATTTTCGAGACGACGAGACGAAGTTCATGTTCGCGTACGACTACGTGAACCGCTTCACGCTGCGCGTGTGGGGCACCACGTTCAAGCGCGCGATGTACCGGGGTGCCAAGATCATGCGGGCCCAGGTCGTGGACCGCACCATGGGCGCGGGCCTGCTCACCGAAGGCGGCCGCATGGGCGCGCGCGTGGTCGGTGCGGTCGCGATCAACGGCCGCACGGGCAAGTTCACCGTCTGCCGCGCGAAGGCCGTCGTGTTCTGCATGTCGCGCCCCACGCGCCTGTGGCTGTTTGCCCCAGGAGCGACCGGCATCTCCGAGTTCCGCCCGCCGCAGTGCACGGGCGACGGTCACGCCATGGCATGGCGCGTGGGTGGGTCGTTCACCATGCTCGAGAAATCCCTGCGCGGGGAGTGGTCGGGCCTGCGCAGCTTCCCGCCCTACAGCACCGGCAACAACCACAACACGTGGTACGCGTGCACGATGATCGATGCCGAGGGGCGGCAGATTCCCTGGCTGGACCGCGACGGGAACGAACTGAAGACGGTGGCCGAGCGCTATCGCCCCGCGCCCGGACAGAAGTTCTACATGAAGGGCGGCGGCGAACCCGACTTCCCGTTCTACGAGTTCCAGGGGCCCGAGACCATGCCGGTGGAGGAAGCGGTGAAGCGGGGCTACAAGCTCCCCTTCTACGCGGACCTCACGAGCATGCCCGAGACCGAGCGCCGCGTCATCTGGGGGATGATGGTCGGGAACGAAGGCAAGACGCGCACGCCCGTCTACGCCGCCTACAACAAGGCCGGCTTCGACCCGTCGCGCGACGCGCTCCAGAGCTACGGCGATGGCTGGCGGTCGGGCCAGTTCCTGCCGCAGGAGCGGCAGTTCTTCGGCATCCCCGGCGGGATGGTCAACGACTGGCGCCTGATGACGAACCTCGAGGGCCTCTTCGCCGCCGGCGACGTGCTCTTCGCGTCGGACTGCGTGGGCCACGCGGCCGCCACGGGCCACTACGCGGGCCGGCACGCCGCGGACTACGCCGCCGCGCACGGGTCCGTCGCCCTCCACCAGCCGCAGGTCGAGGCCGAACGTGCGCGCCTCTTCGGGCCCCTGAAGCGGCACAGCGGCCTCAGCTGGCAGGCGCTGGCCGAGGCCATCACGCGCGTGATGCAGAACTACTGCGGCGCAGTGAAGAGCGACGACCTGCTGCACGAGGGCCTGCGCGGGCTGGAGGACCTGAAGGAGGCCTCGAAGAGCCTCGTCGCGAGGAACCCGCACGACCTGCTGCGCGCGCAGGAGACGCTCAATGTGCTGACCAACGCGGAGCTCGTCATTCACTCGTGCCTGGCCCGCAAGGCCAGCTCGCACCAGCTGCAGTTCGTGCGGCTGGACTACCCGGAGATGGACCCGCCCGAGTGGCACAGGTTCGTCACCGTCTGGAAGGACGAGAGCGGCGTGCGCAACGGGTCGCTGCCCATCGACTACTACGGAAGCCTCACCGAGAACTACGAGCGGCACAACCAGGACTACATCCGGCAGGGGCGCGCATGACCAGGGTCCTTGCGATCCCCGATCAGGCCATCGTCGATCCCATCACGATCTTCCCGGAGGTCTGCACGGGCTGCAACCTGTGCCTCCACGTGTGCCCGGTGGACCTGTTCCTGCCGAACGCGGAGAAGGGCGGGCCGCCCCTGGTGCTCTACCCCGGTGAGTGCTGGTACGAGGGCAGCTGCGTGGACATCTGCCCGGAGCCCGGCGCCATCGTCCTCAACCGGCCGCCCGCGATGCGGGTGAACTGGAAGCCGCGGGCGGAGTGCAGGCCGAGGAGTTGAGGGTCTTGGAGTCTTGAGGTCTTGAGGTCTTGAGGTCTTGATCTTCGTGCTGTCTTCGTGCCCTTCGTGCCTTCGTGGTTTCTCTTACTTCACTGCACGGCTGACGGCCACGAACACCAGAGCCGACACCGCGAACGCGACGAGCAGGGCCAGGTCGATGTTCACGAGGCCCTGGAACGGGCCCGGGATGCCGACCAGGAACGCCGCCACACCGATCGCGCCGCCCACCCACATGGCTGCGTAGGCGCCCTTCGTGGTGCCGCCCTTCCACAGCAGGCCGCCCAGCAGCGGCACCAGCATGCTGCCCATGTAGGGGTAGTTGAAGATGATGATCGTGTCGAGGATGCCACGCGCGCGCAGCGCCACGGCGACTCCCAGCACCAGCGATGCGGCCACGGTCAGCCGCGCGTAGCTGGTGGCCTTCGGCAGGTGCTCGATCTCCGTGTCCGGGTTCAACACCTTGTTGTAGAAGTCGCGCGTGAAGCAGCCAGCCATCGAGATGAGCAGGGCGTTGGCCGTGGACATCGCCGCCGCCAGCAGTGCCGAGACCACCACGCCCGCCAGCACCGGCGGCAGCGTGGTCGTCACGACGTGCGTGAGCACGTTGCCGTTGTCCACGGATGGAAACGCCGCCTTGCCGGCCGCACCGATGAGCGCGGCGCAGAAGCTGACCCCGATGACGAGGAGGCCCGAGAGGATGCACCCCCACTTGGCGACCGATGCGCTCCTCGCCGACTGGTAGCGGATGAACGCGTCGTAGGACACCGAGATCGAGAGCAGGAACGGCGTGATCAGGAACACGGCTCGCGTGCCCATGCCGTCCGGGACGAAGGGCGTGGCCAGCGCCGCCGACACCGTCCCGGGGTCGGCCTGGCCCATGGCGGCCCACGCGGTGATCGGAATGCCCAGGGCGATGATGGACACCTGGAAGAAGTCGGCCGCCACCACGCCCCACATGCCGCTCATCACGTTCGAGAACAGGATGACCGCGCCAATGCCCAGCACCGCGTAGGTGAAGTCGACACCAAAGCCCGACAGCACGCTGCCCGCGGCCATCAGCTGTGCGGCAAAGATGCCGAGCAGGCTGGGAATGTTCGAGATGGACGCCCACAGGCGCACGCCTCGTCGCTCGCCGTACCGATGGGCGAAGAAGTCGATGGGGACGATGCCACCGAGATTGCGCAGCCGCTCGGCCGCGACGAGGCCCGCCAGGATCAGGCCCAGTCCACACCCAAGCCCGTACCACATGCCAGGCCAGATGCCCGACGCCGCGCCCACCTCGGCACCGCCCAGGACGACGCCCGCGCCAATCTGCACGGCCGCGAGCGACGCCGTCGTCAGCGCCACCCCCAGGTTGCGGCCCGCCACCAGGTAGTCCGAGATGCGCCTGATGCGGCTGCTGAGCAGCACACCCGCCACCAGCGTACCCAGCATGTAGAGGGCAACGACCGTCAGGAGCATCGCGGAAGGATATGCGTTGGACACGTCGCCGCCAACGCCAAATTACGCCGCCGCCCGCGCCCGCAGGTGGATCAGGCACGCGGCGAGCGCCAGAGCGCCGGTCGAGATGATGTTGGCGGCCATCAGGCGCGAGTAGAGCGCGCGCCCCAGCAGGTCGTAGACGGTGAAGCCCATGACACCGAGCGCCGTGCCGGCGACGATGCGCCATGGCACGCGGAGCTCACTGAACCGGTCCACGACGAGAACGACGGCGGGCGTCGCCAGCAGCAGCACGTAGTCCCAGCCCTGCGGCGAGACGAGCGGCACGAGCAGCATCAGCAGGCTGACCTCCAGGTACGACGGGCTCGCCACGCTCCGCCGCCGCCAGATCGCCCAGGCCACGCCGGCCAGCGCCAGCACGATCGTCATCACCGCCAGGCGCGCCGCCACCGGGCCGGCGCCAATCCACTTCGCCCACGCCGACGCGATCGAGACGTTGTCGGCACCGAGCAGGTTCGGCGCGGTGGTCTCGGTCACGGTGCGATACCACGCGAGCACCAGGTCCACGTTGCCCTGCCAGCCATACACGAGGGCCGGCAGCAACAGCCCGGCGCCGAACACCGCGGCTGCCGCGAGAAGTGCCGTGACGCCGGCGGACAGCGGAAGCCAGGGCAGCAGGATGGCGGCGTAGGGCTTCACGAAGATGCCGAACCCCACGAGCGCACCCGCCAGGCCGGGCCGACCACCCTGCGCCGCCGCGAGCGCCGCCACGAGGACGAACCCGAGCAGGATGTTGGACTGCCCGAGGTTGAGCTCGTGCGCGTAGAACTTCGCCATGAGCACGACGGCCGGCCACGCGAGCGCCTGCACCGACCGCCGGCCCTCTGGCAGAGCGGCGATCGACCAGCGCACGAACATCCACAACAGGCCGACGGACAGGGCGTACCAGGCCGCCTTCGCCGCTTCGGGACGCAGCCAGGCGAACGGCGCCATCGCCAGCGCGAATGCCGGCAGATACTTGAACTGGTAGTGACCGTCGTCGGCGCGATAGAGAGGCTCGGCCTGCAGCGCGCGGATGCCGGCCGTACGGTACACGCCGAAATCCACCATCTCGTGTCGGACGCGTGCCCCGTACATCGCGGCACCCAGGACGGCAATCACGAGGGGCCAGGCGAGATGGCGAAGCGACTGCGGCACGCCCCGCCATTCTCCCCGAAGACGGCGCCCCACGGCACCGATCTAGAATGACCGCGACCGACCGGCCATGACCGCCGACCAGTTCCGCGCCCTCGCCCTCGACCTGCAAGGCGCCGTCGAAGGCGCCCACATGGGCCACCCCGACTTCAGGGTCAACGGCCGCATCTTCGCCTCGCTGGACAAGGACGATCGGGCGGGCATGGTGAAGCTCAGCCCTGAGGAGCAGCGGGAGTTCATGCGCGCGCACCCCGGGATGTTCGACCCGGCCAGCGGCACCTGGGGCCTGCAAGGCTACACGACCGTTCACCTTGCACCGGCGAGGGCCGCGGCTGCCCGAAGCGCCATGCTGCTGGCATGTCAGGCCGCCGTCACGAAGCCGCCGGCGAAGAAGCGGCGGCCGGGCGGAGCCGGGCGCCCCGCAGCAGGCCGGGCGCGACGGCGCTGACGCTCGAGGCCGGCCTCGCGGCCGCGGGCCCGCCCTGCCGATTCAGTCTGGTGCGTTGCGCACAATCCGCCAACCCGGCGCCCGCCGCCGCCGTCCAACCACCCATGACGCTCCCTCCCCACGACCTCCGGCTGGCGCTCCGCGGCCTCGTCCGCAGCCCGCTCTTCTCCATCGTCGCCATCCTGTCGCTGGCCCTCGGCATCGGCGCCAACACCGCCATCTTCACCCTCATCGACCAGATGATCCTCCGCAAGCTTCCGGTGAAGGACCCGGACGGACTGGTGATGCTCTACCAGCAGGGCGCGCACCCCGGCAGCAACATGGGGCCTCGCATGCAGTCCTACCCCCTCTACCAGGAGTACCAGAAGCGCGCCGAGCCGCTGGCGGAGGTCATCGCGCGTCGGCTCGTGTCCACGTCGGTGAGCATCGGCAGCCAGACGGAACGGCTCGAGGCGGAGATGGTCTCGGGCAACTACTTCACGATGCTCGGTGTGGGGCCGGCCGTGGGGCGCGTCTTCAACTCCGTCGAGGACGACCAGGTGTACCAGGGCCATCCCTCGGTCGTGCTCAGCCACGACTACTGGGTGCGGCGCTTCGCGCGGGACCCCGGTGTCGTCGGCACGAAGATCCTCGTCAACAACTACCCGATGACCATCGTCGGCGTGTCGGCCGCGGGCTTCGCGGGGCTGGATCCCGTGCGCGCACCGCAGATCCGCGTCCCCATCCTGATGAAGCCAGTCCTCGTTCCCGAATGGGAATGGATCCGCATGGACGACGAGCGCACGCGCTGGGTGCAGGTGTTCGGGCGACTGAAACCGGGGCACACCGTGGCATCCGCGCAGGGTCCGCTCCAGGGGCTGTTCCTCCAGATCCGTCAGCACGAGATGACGCTGCCTGGCGCAAAGAGCTGGTCGCCCTACATCCGTGAGCAGTTCATGAAGGGCCGCCTGGTCGTCGAGGGCGCGGCCATGGGGTACTCCTCGCTCCGCAACGACTTCTCGACGCCGCTCCTGGTCCTGATGTCGATGGTGGGTCTCGTGCTGCTCATCGCCTGCGCCAACGTGGCCAACCTGCTCATCGCGCGGGCGTTCATGCGGCAGCGGGAGATCGCGGTGCGCCTCTCGCTCGGCGCCTCGCGCGGCCAGCTCGTGCGGCAGCTGCTGGTGGAGAGCCTCCTGCTCGCCTTCGCCGGGGGTGCGGCCGGGCTCCTGCTCGCCGTGGGGCTCACGCGCACGCTCATCTCGCTCATCCCGACCGACGGGCGCCCGCTGCTCATCGAGACGACGCCGGACTGGCGCGTCCTCGCCTTCACCTTCGCCCTCTCGCTCGCCACGGGTCTGGTCTTCGGCCTGCTGCCCGCCTGGCGCGCCAGCCGGCCCGACACGTGGGCCACGCTCAAGGACACGGTGGGCGCGGTCGCAGGCGCGGGCGGCCACCTGTACTTGCGCAAGGGGCTCGTGACCGCACAGGTGGCGCTCAGCTTCCTGCTGCTCTTCGGCGCCGGGCTGTTCGTGCGCAGCCTCGACAACCTGCGCACGACGGATACCGGCGTGATGATGGACAACCTGATCACCTTCCAGGTCGCGCCTGCCCTCAGCGGCTACTCGGACGAGCGAGCCACCGTCTTCTACCAGCAGCTGCTGGAGCGCCTGCGCGGCGGCGCCGGCGTGAGGTCGGCCGGCATGGCCGGCGTGCCCATCCTGAGCGGCAACGAGTGGGACAGCAGCATGTCCGTCGAGGGCCACCAGGCGAAGGACGGCGAGGACATGCAGGCCTTCATGAACGCACTCTCGCCAGGCTACTTCGAGACCATGGGCATCCGCTTCCTCGAAGGGCGCGACTTCACGTTGCTCGACGCGAAGCGGGAGACCAGCGTGGCCATCGTCAATCGTCGCTTCGCCGAGCACTTCTTCCCCGGCCAGAGCGCCGTGGGACGCCACCTCGGCCGGGGATCCAGTCCGGAAACCAAGCTCACCATCGAGATCATCGGCGTGGTCGAGAACTCGCTCTACGAGGGCCCGCGCGAGGGCGTCCGGCGCCAGGTGTTCGTGCCGAACTGGGGCAAGGGCAGCGCAACGTTCTACGTGCGCGCCGCCGCAGCGTCATCGAGCGCGTATGCCCTCGCCAGGAACGAGGTGAAGGCCCTGGATGACTCCATGCCGGTCTATCAGATGAAGACGCTCGAGGCGCAGCTCGACGAGACGCTCCTGACCGAGCGGCTCGTCGCCATGCTCTCGGCGGGCTTCGGCCTCCTGGCCACGGTCCTGGCCTCCATCGGCCTCTACGGCGTGATGGCGTTCGTCGTGGCCCGGCGGAGCAAGGAGATGGGCATTCGCCTGGCACTCGGGGCCGAGCCCGGCGTGGTCACCTGGATGGTGATGAAGGAGGTGCTGGTCCTGCTGGCCATCGGCCTGGCCGTGGGCGTGCCCTCCGCGATGGCTCTGGGCCGCTACGTGTCGTCCCAGCTCTACGGCATCCAGCCAAACGACCCCTGGATGGCCCTGGGGACGATGGTGCTGCTGGCGGTTGTCGCCGCCCTGGCGGGCCTCGTCCCGGCCCGGCGGGCCAGCCGCATCGACCCGATCCTGGCGCTGCGTTACGAGTAGGAGCACGGGGGTTCGAAGCACGGGGGGTTCGAAGCACGAGGGGTTCGAAACACGGGGGTTCGAAGCACGGGGGTTCGAAGCACGGGGGTTCGAATCGCAGACGTCCTGCGACACGGCAGGCGTCGCGAACATTCGCTCCGCGGACCCGCGGCTTCGGGTGCTTTGCGAAGGGTCACGCACCAGGAGACGCGCTGGCGGTTCAACGAGGCCCACGGCCCGCACGCGCATGCCGGCTCGGGCTTCGACTACTCCGGCCCCGCGTTGAAGGCACTGCCGCACGGATACCGCCATGCGCCGCTGCCGGCGCCGCCCGGCCACTTCATCGACAGGCGGGAGGCGCCCGAGGTCGCGCGGCCACAGATTGCCGCGCCTCGCCACAACTGCACAGCGTGTCACGTCCCGCGGCCCCCACGCGCCGCCGATCCGGTGGCAGTCGTTCGACGGAAGTCGCGCTCAGCGGCAGGCCGCGGTCTCCTACCTTGTCTGCGTCATCCGTGTCCCAGCAATCTGCGGCATCTGCGGCCCCGGTGATCTGAGGCATCGGCGGCTGTGCTACAATCGGCGTGTCAGGTGGAAGACAGCTTCTGCAGTTGGTGACGTTCCGCGTCGAATTCGAGTCCTTCCAGTCTCGCCTCTTCTCCGCAGTACGTGCTCCGTTGGATCAGCCGAAATCCATCCTCGGCCCATTCCGGGCCAAAGACCGTCAGGCTCCGCACAGGCGGAGTAGAAGTGAGAACAGGTAACAGATGGCTCTGAAACTCTACGTCGGGAACATGCCCTTCACCACGGATGAACAGGAGCTCCGCGAGCTCTTCTCGACCGCGGGTACCGTGGACAGCGTGAACGTGATGCGCGACCGGGACACCGGCCGCGCCCGCGGCTTCGCGTTCGTCGAGATGGCCAGCGAGGCGGACGCGCAGAACGCGATCAGCACGCTGAACAACTACAACTACAATGGCCGCAACCTCACCGTGAACGAGGCGAAGCCCAAGACCGAGCGCTCCGGCGGCGGCTACGGCGGCGGCTACGGCAACGACCGCCGGCGCTCCGAGCCGCGCTGGTAGGCTGAGGCCCTGCGAGGAGACGGCCGGCCGTATGTGCCGGCCGTCATCTGGCACGCCTCGCGCAAGTGAGAAGTGGGAAGTGAGAAGTCTCCTGACTTCTCATTCTCACTTCCCTCTTCGCCTTCCCCTGTCACTCCCTCTCCACCGTGAAGTTCCGTCGCCCGACGGATTGGCCGTCGAGGAACGCCTCCACGCTGTACTTTCCCTCGGGGAAGCCGCCGGAGTTCTGGATGTGGAACTCGGTCGCTGCGGCGCCCTTGTAGGACACCTCTTTCGACGGCTCGCTGATGAGTCGCCCCTCGTACATCCAGCGCACGCCAATCGTGCCCGATCCGGTGTCCGTGGTCAGCACCGATACGTAGATGGTGTCGCCCGGCCTGAACACGGTGGTGTGGCTGCCGATACTGTTGTCCGAGCTGAGCGCCCGGCCCAGCTGGATGGTGGACACCTCGAGCGGCGCGTGCGATCGGCAACCCGCGGCCACGGACAGCGCCGCGGCCAGCCCCAGCGCAGTCGACAGCCGCATCACGCCTCGCCTGCAGGAAGAAATCACCCAGTCCCCCAATCTTCAATCCCCCCGGATGCATCGCCAATCATCAATGAAGAGTCCGCACCAGCAGCGCGGTCACCAGCTCGGGCCGCTCGGCATGGATCCAATGCCCACCTGCGGCATGATGCAGGTGCACGCGCGCGCCCGCCGCGGCCTCGATGCGGCGCACGGCCTCGGAGGTGATCGCGTTCGACTCGCTCGCCTTCAGGATGTGGATGTCGTGCACGGGTGAGGGCCGCTCGATGACCGCCCAGAGGTCGGTCGCGAAGAAGTCGAGCAGCAGGCGTTCCATGGCGTCGAAGTCCAGCTGCCAGCGAAAGCTCTCGCCGTCGCGCACGAGGTTGGTGCTCATCCACTGGGCCACGCCAACCGTGTACCCATGCTCGACGAGCGCCGCCTGTGCCGCCTCGCGGGAGTGAAAGCGCAAGGGGAGCCCCCTGATCACGCGCAGCATGTTGTACGCGCTCCCCGAGGGCGGCTTCACCTCGGGCGTCGAGTCGATCACCCATACCTGGAGCGGCGTGCCCGGTGCCGCGGCCGCCATCGCCAACGCGACCTTTCCACCGTAGGAATGGCCGAGAACGGCCGCTGGTGACACGTGAGCGCGCGCCAGCCAGTCCCCGACGTCCCGGGCGAGGCCGTGCACGGTATCGCCGTGGGCGCCTGGGCCGGACAACCCGTGGTGGGGCAGGTCCACCAGCCAGCACGCGTACTCCGGCCGCGCCGCGATCAGGCTCCTCGCAATGCCGAGCCAGTTGCGCCCGCGCCCGTAGATGCCGTGCAGCATCACGAGGCCGCGGGTGGTGTGGTCGTGCTCCGCCACGCGCGTGGCGGCCACGCTGTGGACAGTCTGCCTCGAGGACACCTGTCTACCGTACACCAGGGCGACGAATCGCGCGGCGAACCTGCCGCGCGAAGCGCGGCCCACGCGGAGCGCCCACACTGCGACCCTTCGTCATGGCCCCGCGTCGCCACAAGGTCTTCATCGCACCGGCTGAACGACGATGGCCATCGGGGTCGTGCCTGCCCGGGCCATCTCCATCACGTGCACGGTCGCCGTTCGGAACCGGACGCGGTTGTCGATCGCAATGGTAGCCTCCACCGCGTAGCGGCGTCCCGCCTCGAGCGCCCCAGCCGCGTAGGTCAGCGAGAACGGGATGGGCACCTGCTCGCCCTTCGTGACCAGCACCTGCCGCGCCACCACGTCCGCGGGCGCATCAGCGCGCGAGATGTCTACGAGCCGGACCTCCACGACGGCCCCGGCGGGCAGCGCCTGCCGAGTGCGATAGGCCACCGTGCCCGTCAACGCTGCCGTCCCGGCGGGGCTTGCGAGATGGCACCCGCGCGCGAACACCGCGTCACCGTCGGCTTCGGCGAAGTGGCGCCCGCCGGCCGGGCCGCGCCAGGCCCGCACACCGTCGGTGTAGAGATTCCCGTTCGCGACGGGCACCTCGCGCATCTGGTAGGTCTCGCCCCGGAACGTGATGGCTGCGGCCTCGAGGCGGGCCGTGACCTTCACGGTGAGCCCGTCGGCGCACTGGTAGTGCTCGGTGGCCGGCGCGGGCCGCCACGACGACAACCCGGTGACCGTGCAGTTCAGCCGCGTCCCGGCGGTCCGATCGGCCGCGGACAACGTCGCCTCGGCGCCTCTGGTGAACCAGTCGTGCCGGCCGTCGCTGTACCGTGCGCCCGATCCCGATCGCACGCTCGGCAGCCGCTCGAGGCGCCCGTCCACGAAGATGACGGCGTGCCGGCCCTCGTACCAGACGGGCACGCGCACGCCTTCGCCGCACTGGTAGTCGATGCGTGGCGACCAGGCGGCTGGCGCCGGCGCAGCGGTGGGCGTCGCCTGACCCTGCGCCGGGCGCGCGGGAACCAGGCAGGCGAGCACGACCGCAACGCGCCACCACCGGTGTCGGGTCACTGCATCCTCCTCGCCGAGCGAATCCGGTCGCGCCATCCCACGCGCGCCAGGTCGGTCTCGTCGTTTCCCACGAGGCGGCACTGGCCCATGAAGTTCGGCGCGTCGCAGATCTGCCAGACGCCCTCCACACGCAGGCTCTCGGCTCGGCCCGACAGCGGGCCGAGCGCCGCGGCATCATTCGTGAGCGTCTGCGACCGCCCGCGGAACTCCGTGCGGTCGAACAACTGCAACCGGACCGCTGGCAGGGGCGGTGGCAGGACACCGATGCCGCCGCCACCGCTACCGGCGACGGGACGCGCAGACGACACGCGGCGCGACAAGCCGATCGACGAGAGGTTGGCCAGGTCGCTCGTCACCGTGCGGCAATCACGGAACCGTGTGTCTTCGCAGAGCTGCCACGGTCCGCCATTCACGCGAACACTCTGCGCCGCGTTGTCGAAGCCGAACGACCGCAGGTCCGACACCGCCGAGGTGATCACCCGCTGCTCGCCGGTGTAACCGCTGCCGCGGTAGAGCGTGATGGACGGCCCTGCCGTCGGCGGAGGCGGATATCCGCCGCCGCCCTGCACGCGCCGCAGTGACGAGATGCGGTTGTCCCACCGCACGCGACCAAGATCGGGCTCCGTGCCCGAGAACACCTGGCAACGGCCCCGGAAGTTCGGCTCCTCGCAGGCCTCCCACATCTCGCCGGACCCGATCCGCAGGCTCGAGATCCGGTTGTCCAGCCGGAAGGCGCCGAGGTTCGGCGTGTCCTGCAGGAACGTCGCGTTCTCGCCCCGGTAGTTCCGGTCCTCGAATACCGTGATCCCGATCCCGCCGATGCCCCGCTGCTGTGCCGCCAGACCAGCCAGAGCCAGCCCCCATGCTGCCGCGATCAGCGTCACGGCCATGCGTTTGTGCAACATCCCGACCTCCAACTCCGGTTCAGACGCCGGCCATCCGCCGCGCGTCTCCGTGACCGCACCCTGCACCCCTTGCCCCCTGCACCCCGCACCTGTGCTCGCATGCACCTACGGCCGCAGATTCACCACGCCAATGCTCCCGACGATCATCACCGCGCCACCCAGCAACTGCAGGTCGAACGGCTCGGCAAGGAACACCGTCCCGAGCGCAAGGCCCACGGCGGGAATGGCGTAGGTGACCATGGACGCGCGCGAGGCGCCCAGCGTCGCGATGATCGAATAGAAGATGAGATACGCGAGGAACGTGTTCAGCACTCCCAGCGTCACCGCCGCGAAGGCCACGCGCGGCGCCAGCGACAGCAGCGCCGCGGGCGCCGCGCCACCAGCCAACGGCGCCAGGTAGGCGAGGATCCCCGTGATCACCGCCGTCACCGTCATCGTCCCGGCCGCCACGACGATGGGGGGAAGCCGCTGCTGGATGGCCTTCCGGCTATAGACACCGCCGACGGCGTAGCAGAACGCGGCAGCCACGATGGCCAGTTGTCCGAGCAGGTGATGGCCCGCGTCCGTGCTCCCGCCGCCCGCTGGCGTGCGGGTGCCCAGGACGACCACACCGGCGAACCCGACGAGCAGCCCGGCCACCTTCTGCGGGGTGATGCGCTCGTCGTGGAAGGCGAAGTGCGCCAGGACCAGCGTGAAGAGTGCCGCAGTCCCCTGGAGCACCGCCGCCAGCCCGCTCTCGACGCTCCGCTCGCCCCAGGTGATCAGCGTGAACGGGATGACGGTGTTCACCACTCCCAGGAATACGATGTCGCCGAGGCCCGCGGCGTCGCGCGGCCATCGCCGGCCCTGCAGGAACGCCACCGCGTTCAGCCCGAGCGCCGCGATGGCGGTCCTGATGAACACGAGCTGAAAGGTCGAGAGCTCGGCGACGCCGATGCGGATGAAGAGGAACGACGATCCCCAGATGACGGCCAGGGCCCAGAACCCGGCCCACGCCCTGCCCGCTGTCATGACGCCCATTCGACAGACTGTACCAGCGGGCCGCGTGCGGATGCATGGCCGGCGCCGGCCGATCTACCGTGTTCGCGCAAGCCCTTCCCGCGCCACGGCGGAGTCCGGCGCCAGCCAGAGCGCCTCGGCGAAGTAGCCGCGGGCCGCGGCCCGATCGCCGGCTTCCATCGCCAGCAGGCCCAGGTTGGTGTAGGCCGTGCTGTCGTGCGCATCGAACCCGAGCGACGTCTCGAAGGCCTTGCGCGCCGCCTCGAGCCGGCCAAGCTTCGTGTAGGCCGCGCCCGCCAGGTCGTACACGGGGGCGTAGGCTGCGTCGGCGGCTACAGCGCGCTCCGCCAGCCGCGCGGCCTCCCGGGCGTCGCCGTGGAGGAAGGCGGCCGCAGCCGCGTAGTACAGCGTCGGCGCCCGGTCTGGCGCGACGCGCCGCATCGCGGCCACCGCGCCGTCGAGCGGTACGGTGTTGCCGGCATCCGCGTGGATTGAGGCCAGTTGCTCCAGTCCGGCCAGGCTCTGTGGGTCCAGGCGCGCGGCCTCTTCCGCCGCCTCCACGGCCCCGTCCATGAGGCCGGCGGCGGCCCGGGTCTTCGAGAGCGCGGCCAGCACGTCCGGATGTGGTGGGCGCCCGGCGGAGAGCGCCTCGATGGCCTCGACGGCAAACGGCGACTGGCCCGTGAGCCCGGCCGCTCGCACGAAGCCGTCCAGGGCAGCCGTGTCGGTCACGTCCAGTTCGAGGGCGCGCCTGAAGTCGTCGTAGGCGCGACCGTGCACGTCGGATTTTGCCATCATCAGGCCGCGGTTGCGCCACTCGGCGGCGCCGGCGCGCGACCGCGCCTCACGCACGGCACCGGGCCCGCTCCCTTCCACCGCCAGCGCCGAAAGCCTCGTCACGTTTGCGCCCGCCTCGCCCCTTTGGATCTGGCGCGGCGCGGAGAACTCCAGCCGCATCGTGTCGTCGATGAACAGCGCGGCGCCACCCGCGTATGGCTTCAGCTCGCCGGGCCCGCCGATGTAGAGCGACAGCACCGAGAACGGCTCCAGCGCCGAGACCAGCGCCAGGTCCTCGGCCACACCGGGGCGCCTCCAGTGCTCGTGCATCCGCTCCAGCCGCGCGTCCAGCGGCTCATCCGACGCCATCATCAGCACATCGTCTCCTCCGACCAGCCAGACGGTGCCGTGCGGGAACACGGACAGGAACGTCGCCACGATCGACCGCAGATCCGCCTCGCTGATGTTGTAGGCGTTGGTCCACTGGCAGATGAGGCCACCCGGCGCCAGCCGGTCGCGCGCGCCCTCGAAGAATTCGCGCGTGAAGAGCGCCGCCACGCCGGCGATCCACGGGTTCGACGGCTCCGAGATGATGACGTCGTACTTCTTCGGCGTCAGCAGCAGGTGTGACCGCCCGTCCCCGACGATGAGGTTGGTGCGAGGGTCGGCGAGGGCGCGATGGTTCTCGGCATCGAAGAAGCGGGAGGCGTCCACCACCTCGGGCGAGATCTCGATGACGTCGGCGCGTGCGATCGGGTGGCGAAGCGCGGAGCCGACGGTGACGCCGCTCCCCAGGCCGATGATGGCGACGTCCCGCGGGTCGTCGTGGATCAGCAGGGGCAGGTGGGCAATCAGCTTCTGCGTCAGCATGTCCCCGCGGTTCGAGGCGTCCACCTTGCCGTCCACGGCCAGGGTCGTCGTGCCCGTGAGCCTCTTCACGGTCACGGTGGCCGCCGCGCCCTCGCGGTAGTAGAGCATCGTCCCCGCCTTCAGCATGGTCTCGAGGTCGAGGTCGCGGGGGACGAACGGCGCATACATGTAGGGCCCGCTGGCCAGGAGCTCGCGGTCCCACGGCGGGCTGAGAACGAGCACGATCGCCGCCGTCACGGACGCCAGCACACCTGCGACGCGCGCGGCACCGGGGAGGGCCGCTCTCACGACGACCATCAACGCGGCCGTGATGAGGCAGACGCTCACCACCTGCAGCGTGACCTGGAGGCCGAATCGCGGGATGAAGAAGAAGCCCGCGGCCAGCGAGCCCGCGACGGCTCCCAGCGTGTTGACGGCATACACCGCGCCGAATCGCCCGGCCACGCGCTCCGCGTGGTCGCCCGCGAGGGACAGCGCGAGCGGGAACGCCGCGCCGAGGCAGATGGCGGTGGGCAGGACAAGCCCTGCTGTGAGGAGCAGGCCCTGGGTGAGCAGCTCGCTGAAAGGATCCGCAGCGGTGGCCATCTGCCGGGCCACCATCCTCGGGATGCCCTGTGCCGCTAACGAGTACGTGTAACTGGTCGTGATGGCGCCAAGCGCCAGCGCGATGGCCACCCATGCAGCGGGCCGCCTCGCGCGCCCGACCATCCACGCGCCGGCGGCGGAGCCGATGGCCACGCCCCCAACCACCGCCGCCAGCGTGGCCGCAAACGCGTAGGTGGTGGGACCGAGGATCAGCGCGAGGATGCGGGTCCACGCGATCTCGTGCATGAGGGAGGCAAAGCCGGACAGGCCGAGGACGCCGGCCGCCAGCCACCGGCCATCGTCACCTCTCGTGTAGCCGGCGGGGGCCTCCGCCCGTGAGCTCGCGCGCGCACGATCGCGGCGGCGCGTGGAGCGTTCGGCACGAGCAACGCCTTCCTCGCCGTCCGTAACCGTGGCGGCCTCCCGCCCATCGGCCCGGCTTCGAATCACCACGACCACGGCCAGCGCCGCGACGACGGAGCCGGCGACACCCACCCGGGTGGCGCCGGAGATCCCGATGGCCGGGACGAGCACGAACCCGGCGAGCATCGCCCCCACGGCGGCACCGGCCGTGTTGAGCGCGTAGAGCACGCCGCTCTGCCGCGCCGGCCTCCCGCTCTCGCTCGCGAACCAGCGGATGGCCGTAGGAAACGTGGCGCCGAGCGCCGCGGCCGGGATGAACACCATCACCAGGCACGAGACGAGGCGCACCGTGGGGAACAGCAGCCCCGGTCCACCTTCGCCGTAGGCCCACGACAGGAGCGGTGTCAGCGCTCGCAGCTCCCAGGGCAGCGCCTGTGCTGCCAAGGCCACGCCGAGTTCCAGCCCGACATACGTGCGAAGCGCCGTGCCACGCGAGCGTCTCGAGGCATAGTCGCCACCCCACGCGGCGCCGGCGGCCAGCCCCCCGAGGAACGCCGCGACTACGGCGGCGGCGGCGGCGGTGCTGTGCCCGATGTGGAGTGCGAGCAGCCTGGTCCAGCTCACCTCGTACACGAGGCCCGCGATTCCCGAGCAGGTGTAGGCGAGGAGGAACAGCCACGGCACGACGCGAGCAGTGTAGCGCCACGCCGGTTCCCGTGGCCTCGCACATAATTGGCCGGGATGAGCATCCTCGCGTGGATCGTCGGCGCGTGCCTTGCCATGAGCGCCGTGGCGCTGATCGGGCTCTTCAGCTTCCTGATGACGGAGGCCACGCTCAGGAAGGTCATGCTGCCGCTCGTGGCCTTCGCGGCCGGCTCGCTCATCGGCGGCGCGTTCCTCCACCTGATTCCGGAGGCGGCCGGGGCGCGCGGGCTCGACACGCTCACGTTCCTGGCGGTGCTCGCCGGCTTCTCGCTGTTCTTCCTGCTCGAGCAGTTCCTGTCGTGGCACCACGAGCATGCGGTCACGGCCCCGCGGAAGGCGCCGGTGACCTATCTCATCCTCCTCGCCGACGGCCTGCACAACTTCATCGGCGGGCTCGCCATCGCCGCGTCCTTCCTGGTGAGCGTGGATGTCGGTCTCGTCACATGGCTTGCGGCCGCGGCCCACGAGGTGCCCCAGGAGCTCGGCGACTTCGCCATCCTGCGGCGCGGCGGATGGGCGCGCGGACCGGCCCTGCTCGCCAACTTCGCGTCGGCCCTCACCATCCTTCCGGGCGGCCTCGTCGCTTACTACGTCTCCGCCGACGTGGACACGGCGCTGCTCCTCTCGTTCGCGGCGGGCAACTTCATCTACATCGCGGCGTCGGACCTGATTCCCGAGGTCAAGGCGGAGCGCGCGCTGGCCTCCAGCCTCCTCCACTTCGGCGCCTTCCTCGGCGGCATCCTGCTCATTCTCGGCACGCGCCTGGCGCTTCACGCGTGAGCAGACTGGCGGTCCCGCTCGTGCCACGCTAGACTGCGACGACTGCCTTCCAAACGCACGCAAGGAGAATTCGATGAAGATTCTGGTGGCAACCGACGGCTCGCCCTGCAGCGGAGCGGCCGTGGCCGCCGTGGCCGCGCGGCCGTGGCCCGCGGATACCGCGATCGAGGTGCTCACGGTCATCCATAGCGCCGTGCCGTTCATACTCGACCCGACCTACACCATTGCGTTCATCCACATGGACCAGCTGGAGAAGGGGCGCAAGCACGCGCCGCAGATCGTGGAGGGCGCGGCCGCGCAGATCAGACGTCCGGGAGTGACCGTGACCACCCAGGTTCTCGAGGGCGCGCCCAAGCAGCTGATTGTCGAGGAGGCCGAGCGCTTCGGCGCCGACCTCATCGTCCTCGGCACTCACGGGCACGGCCCTGCGGGCCGGTTCCTGCTCGGGTCGGTCGCCCACTCGGTCGTCCTTCACGCGCCATGCTCCGTGGAAGTGGTGCGGGCGCGCGCAGCTGCCGGGACGTAGGCTCCCCTGGAGGACGAGCTGGCACGCCGGAGGCGCGGAGCTGAGTGCCGTGGCCACTGGCCGGCGGCACGGTATAGACTGACGCGCGCCCGGCATGCTCAAGGCGTCCTGGATTCCCACGCCCCTGGTGACGGCCGACCGTCGCCCCCCCGTGCCGCTGCGTGATGCCCGGCCGCCCTCACGCTACCGCACCGTCTACGTCGCGGCGCAGTTCTTCCTCCTCGCGCTCTCCCTGCTGGCCATGGCCATCCGCCCGGGACGCCGCGATCCCGACGGGATGGCGCGGCGCGTTCGTGAGGTCCTCGAGGGCCTGGGCGGGCTGTGGATCAAGGCCGGCCAGGTCATCGCGCTGAGAATCGACCTGCTGCCGCCCGCGCTCTGCCGCGAGCTTTCGCTCCTCCAGAGCCAGGCGCTCGGATTCCCCGAAGACACGGCCCAGCGCATCGTCGAAGAGGATCTCGGCGGCCCGATCCACGAGTACTTCGACGAGTGGGTGCGCGCGCCGGTGGCGGCCGCCTCGATCGGCCAGGTCCACCGCGCCCGCCTCCGCGACGAGCGCGTGTGGGTGGCGGTCAAGGTGCAGAAGCCGCACACGGCCGACCTGTTCGCTCGCGATCTCGCGATCATCGAGTGGATCGTCCGGATCGTGAACGTCCTGCGCATCTACCCGCACATGAAGTGGCAGGAGGGCCTGCACGAACTCCGCCAGATCATGCGCGAGGAGCTCGACTTCGACTACGAGGCCAGCTCCACCCGGCGGATGCGCCGGAAGCTCAAGCCGCACGGCATCTACGTGCCGAAGGTCTTCACGCGCTACTGTACGTCGCGGGTGCTCGTCTCGGAGTACCTGCACATGGTGCTCATGGTGGACTATCTCCGGATGGCACGCGAGGACCCGGTTCGGCTCAGGCACTGGCGCGAGGAGAACGAGGTCGAGCCCCGCCGGGTGGCACGCCTCCTCGTCCGATCCTTCCAGCGCCAGATGCTCGAGGACAACCTGTTCCATGGCGACCTCCACCCGGGCAACATCGGCCTGCTGCGCGGCAGCCGCGTGGCCCTCATCGATTTCGGCGCCACCAACTTCACCGAGGCCGACTATCTCTGGAAGTTCAGAACGCTCGTGCGGACACTGGCGACAGGCGAGTTCGCCAAGAGCGCCGACATGTGCCTGATGCTCTGTGGCAGCCTGCCCGCCATCGACCTGGCGCCGGCGCACGCCAGGCTCGTCCAGGTCCTGCACGCGTGGGCTACGCGCACGTGGGTGAAAACGCTGCCGTACCACGACAAGTCGATGGGCAACCTGACCAACGAGGTGATGCTGGTGCTGCTTGCCCATCGCTGCACGATGGACTGGGCCTGGCTGAGGCTCCACCGGGCGAGCTCGACACTCGATGCGTCGCTCATCGAGCTGGCGCCCGGTATCAACTACAGGAAGATCACCGCCGAGTCGTTCGCGCTCTTCGAGCGTCGACGGCTGAGGCGTGCGCTCACGGCCTGGGGCACGCGGCGTACGTTGGTGGCCGTGGGGGACATGCTGAACCGGCCGGCCCGCATGCAGGAGTACGTCCAGAGCCAGGCAACGCTCATCCGACGGCATGCCCGCGCATTCCGTGGGTTCGCCGATCGCGCCAGTGCCACCGTGTCCGGCCTGGTCGGCCTCGGCCGCCTCGTCGTGCTCGCCCAGGCCACAATCGTAGTCGGCGTCGCCGCCTCGGCCTGGTGGACCACGACCGTTGGCCGGTGGATCGGTCAGGGGCTGGAGGGCGCGGCGGCCATGACGGCCGATGGGCGACCGCTCGTACTCATCCTGCTGATCGACATGTGGATCTGGTTCGCCCTGACCCGGGTCCGAAAGGCCCTGGGCGACGGGCGCGTCTACCTCCATCGCCAGGTGGTGGCGTTGTGAGCGCTCGTGGGACTCGCACACTGCCACGCCGGCTGGGGCCGGTCCTGGCGGTCCTGGCGGTCGCCTCCACGACCGGGGCCAGCCCGCGCTCGGCCCGCCCCTGCCGCTCGAGGCGGCCGTCGCCGAAGCCCTCCCAGCAGAGCCGGCCGCTCCAGGCCGAACGCCTCGGCGTGAACAGGCCCAGCGCGGAGCTGGTTGGCTTCCGAACGAAGCGGATGCCTCTCTTCGACGCCACCGTCAGGGGAGGAACCCTCGTCGCGCCGGTGAACGTCCACGTCGCCACCTTGAAGGCGACCGAGACGCCGGGGATGCCCGACGTGAGCCTGGCCTTCAACCACCTTGGCTTCTGCGGCTTCGAGATGCTCCCGAACCACGGGGCGCTCGTCGGCGTGCAGGCCGCGTTGGAGCCATGGGACTGGGGGCGACGGCAGGCCGTGGCGCTGGCTGAAGGGGCTCACCCGACGGTCACCGGCGCCTGATGGGCAGTCGGGCCGGGGCCGGCGGGTTCACACCGCCGCGACGCGCTCGTGCGGGCGCACGTCCTTCTGCTGCAGGCGGCGGCGAAGCCCGAACAGCGACCAGGCCACGTAGGCGATCACGAGGAAGACGACGGCCCACACCGGCCCATCCAGGTACGGCACGGCGCCGGCGACGCCGGCGAGCTGCGGGCCCAGCATGGCTCCGACCGTATCGGGATACCGCTGCTCGAGGAACACGACCAGGGCCAGCGCGCCGGCGATCCCGAGCAGGAGGGCGACCTCGCCGACGAGCGTCGCAAACACGGCCGCCGCCCTGTTCGTGGCCCCCTTGAACACCTGCGCGTGCCGACGGACGAGCGCACCCTGGAACATCGTGTACTCGTCGACGCGATCCTGGATCGTCAGCGCGGTCAGGTAGCCCCCGAGCGAGCGGCGGACCAGCTCCGGCCCGAGCAGCGCGTCGAGCGCCCGCGACTCCGCCTTCGCGAAATACTGCTGCAGCACACGCGTGTAGTTCGCGTCCGGGTACAGGCGCTCGAGCGACATGTCCAGCGTCACCAGCGCCCGCCGGATGCGCAGCCAGCCCCACTGCATCGTGCACCGGTAGCGGACCAGCACCCGCAGCACCTCGACGAAGGCGTTGTCGACGGATTTCTCCCGGTAGGGCAGTTCCTTCACGAGCGTCCGGGTGGCCCAGGCACGTAGGGACTGGACCAGCTCCTCCTTCACCTCTTCGGTGTCGATGTTGGGCAGCACGGCGCAGAGCATGAAGCTCACGTCCGCGGCTTTCGAGTAGCCCCGCACGGCCAGGGCCTTGACGAACAGCCGGAACTTCTCCAGGTACTCCCGCTCGGTGAAGGTCGTGGCCGTGAACTCGATGAGGGCCAGCCGGCTGTTGCGGAGCAGCACGATGTGCCGGGGGTTCAGGTCGCCGTGATAGAGGTTCTCCTCGAGGATCTGGCGGTACACGGAGAAAATCAGCCGCCGTGCGACGCGCCGCGGCTCGATGTTGTTCTCCGCGAGCCACGCCGCCAGCCGATCCGGATCCGAGTCCTGCAGCGTCACGAGATCGGACATGAGCGCCGCGTGGATGAACTCGGTGACCAGGACGCGCCGCGAACAGTAGCGCCTGAACAGATCCGGCACTTCGATCTTCTGTCCCTTCAGGGCCCGCCGCATCCGGCGGATCGCCGAGGCCTCGTAGTGAAAATTCAGCTCCTGGGCAGTCTGCTCCTTCAGCTCGTCGAAGGCGAAGTCCCACAGCAGGTGCGGGCGAATCCTCAGCCACCTGACCAGCGTGACGATGCGGCGGATGTGGACCAGGTCGCGCGCGAACACGGCCGCCACGTGCGGCTGCTGGATCTTGACCGCCACATATCGCTGCTCCTGCCGGAGCCGGGCCCGGTGAACCTGCGCGATGTGCGCGACGGCGAAGGGCGTGTCGTCGAACTCGTCGAAGTACCGCTCGAGCGGCGCGCCGAGGTCCTCCTCGAGCACGCGGCGGGCATCCGCGGTCGGAAAGCCGAAGCGCCGGGCCTGCAGCTTCGCCAGCTCGCTGCTCACCGCCGCAGGGAAGATGTCGATGCGAAGCGAGAGGAGATGGCCGGCGTTCACCCAGAGCCCGCCGAGGTCCTCGAAGGCGCGCCTCAGCTCGACGCCAAGCCGCTCCGGCGGCAGCCGACGGGCCATGCCGAGCACCCACAGGCGCAGGGCCAGCCGAAGCAGGCGCCACACCACCTCCAGGCCCCGCCATCCTGACGGGCCGGCTGGCTCCCTGATGACGACCGGGGGCCGTTCGCGAGCTTCGAGCAGGCGGGTCGGGGTGAGCGACGGGTCGATCATGGCAACGACCGGGAACCGGGCGCCAGCATACCGCAATCCCCAGACCCTGGCGCCATCATGGCCCTGCGGTTGCGCGCCGGGGCCAACCTGCTATACCGTTTACGCCTCATCGTTAGGCTGCTGCGGGTCGTGGCCAGCGTCCACGCCCGCCAGGGGTCGTCCATGGACATGCCTCGCCTCAGCAAGTCGGTCCGCCGCATCACGATCCTGAACCGCGATGGCTCGGGTGGCTGGTCCCCGATCGTGCTGTTCAGGAAGGGCCGGAAGAGGAAGAAGAAGTCCACGGCGCTCGTGAGGCCCGTGGAGCGGCTCACCCGGTCGCTGGTCGAGGCCAGCGACAAGGCGACCAGCACGTATCTGCGGCGACACAAGAAGGCGAACCGCAAGCGCCGGGACGGCTGGGTCCGCGATCTGCCCAAGAACATCGTCCGGGCCGCGAACAAGGGGGCCAGGGAGATTCGCCCGGCCGATCTCCTCGGGCTCTAGGGAATGGGCCGAACGCCTTCATCAAGGAGCATGCGCGTGGCAACCGTCGCAACCGCCCCCGCCGAAACCGCACCCAGGCCCGAAGCGAAGTCGCCCGTCGTCATCGACATGGGCAAGCAGCGCCGTAAGCGCGTCAAGGCCCTTCGCCGCGGGACGGGCCGCCTGGCCGACAAGGTCAGTGACACCATCGAGGAGCTGCGCGCAGCGGGAACCGTCGCGCCGGACAGCCAGACCGTGATTGTGATCGTGCGCCAGCGCCGGCGCCGGTCGAAGGGGCTCAGGAGGCTCCTGCCCGGCCTGTAGATCGGCCGGCCCCCGGCGGGCTGGGGCAGGCCCCTCAGGGTATCCAGGCACCTTGACGCCACGCGGCGTGTCGGGCGAGATTCGACCACGACCGACCACCGACCTGACGTCGACGCGCCGGCCACCCCCGAGGAGTCGTGCCGGACCGTCCGGCCCCTCCTCGAAAAGGGCGCAGCGCTGATGGTGCGGGCGCCAGCGAGCCCGCCAACACCAGGCCGCGCCAGCTGCGCGACGCCGGGGCACGAGCCCTCGGCATGCTCGCCCGCACCCACAAGAATCTCTGGGCCTCATCCGCCGACGCCGTGCCGACGCCGTGCAGGTGCATGACGCGTGCATCGCGCTACGGCAGGCGGATCCCAAGCTGCTGGTCCAAACGCGCGCGTGCTCATCGGCATCGTGCCATCACGCCGATGAGGTGAAGGATCCGGCGCGCCTGTCCAGCCGCGGAGCGTGAACCGCCGCTGTCTGTTGAACGCGATCCGCGCGCGCCTCGTGGACGACCTCTCGAGCCTCGACCTCGACCTCGTCCTCGTCAGCCCTCGGGGTAGAATCCCGCCCGAGGGTTGCTCATGTTGAAATCAAGTCTGTTCGTGGCCTGCGTGCTGCTCCTGGCCGCGCCGACCGCCCACACCCTGTCCGCGGCCCAGGCGCCGCGCGCGGCCATTCCGTCGGTCGACGACCGCGTCAGCGGCCTCAGGAAGATCGACGGCTACTTCCCGCTCTACTGGGACGAGCGCGCGGGAACGATGCTCCTGGAGATCTCTCGCCTCGACACCGAGTTCCTGTTCTCGACCGGCCTCTCCGCCGGCCTCGGGTCCAACGACATCGGGCTCGACCGCGGCCAGGGCGGCCAGGGCCGCATCGTGATGTTCCAGCGCGTGGGCCCGCGCGTGCTGCTGGTCCAGGGCAACCAGTCGTTCCGATCGAGCAGCCGCAACGTGCTCGAGCGCAAGTCGGTGGAGGACTCGTTCGCCAAGTCGGTGCTCTGGGGCTTCGCCGTGGCCGCCGAGTCGGGCGGGCGCGTGCTCGTGGACGCCACCGAGTTCTTCCTGCGTGACGTGCACAACGCCGCGGGCCGGCTGCGCCCGGGCACCTACAGGCTGGACCGCAACCGCAGCGCGTTCTACCTGCCCAACACGAAGAACTTCCCGAGGAACACGGAGGTGGACATGACGCTGACCTTCGTGAACGAGGCGCCGGCCGGTGGCGGGTTTGGCGGAGGCCCGTCGCAGGGGCCCGCTTCCATCGCGCCGCCCCAGGTGGCCGGGCCGTTCGGCCGCGGCGGCGGCCTGTTCTCGGGCTCGGTGGCCAGCGTGACGCCGTCACCCGAGGCCGTGACCCTGCGCGAGCACGTCTCGTTCGTCGAGCTGCCCGACGGCGACTTCCAGCCGCGCGTGGACGACCCACGCGCCGGGTACGGCGGCATCACATTCGTGGACTACAGCCAGCCCATCGCGGAGCCCATCCAGTTCCGATACGTGCGCCGGCATCGCCTGGTGAAGAAGGATCCGTCCGCGGCCATCGGCGAGCCGGTGACGCCCATCCAGTACTGGGTGGACTCGGGCGCGCCCGAGGACGTGAAGAAGGCCCTCATCGAGGGAGCCCTGTGGTGGAACCAGGCCTTCGAGGCGGCGGGCTTCAGGAACGCGTTCAAGGTGGACGTGCTGCCCGAGGGCGCGGACCCGATGGACATCCGCTACAACATGATCAACTGGGTGCACCGCTCCACGCGCGGCTGGAGTTCGGGCGGCTCGGTCACGGACCCGCGGACCGGCGAGATCATCAAGGCCACCGTCACGCTCGGCTCGCTGCGCGACCGGCAGGATTACATGATCTTCGAGGGCCTGCTCTCGCCCTACACCACCGGCAACGAGCGGCCGGCCGTCCTCTACGAAACCGCGCTCGCGCGCATCCGCCAGCTCTCGGCGCACGAGGTGGGCCACACGCTGGGCCTCGGCCACAACTACTACGACAGCAGCAAGGGCTGGGTCTCGGTGATGGACTACCCGCACCCGCTCGAGCAGCTTCGGCCTGACGGCACCATCGACCTCTCGCGCGCCTACGAGGCGCGCATCGGCGACTGGGACAAGGTGGCCATCAACTACGGTTATCGGCAGTTCGCCTCGGGCGACGACAGGGCGGCGCTCGCGAAGATCCTGGACGATGCCTGGGCGCAGGACCTGCGGTACTTCACCAACCAGGACACCGACATCCACCCGCGCACCGAGCAGTGGTCGAACGGCGTGAACCAGGCCGACGAGCTGGATCGCCTGATGAAGGTGCGCCGTGCGGCGCTGGATCGCATCGGCGAGACCACCATTCGCGCCGGCGCGCCGATGGCCACCATCGAGGAGCCGCTCGTGCCCATCTTCATGTATCACCGCTACGCGGTGGAGGGCGCCGCGTCGATGGTGGCCGGCCAGGACTTCGTCTACGCGATGCGTGGCGACGGCCGCACGCCGGTGAAGTGGGAGGCCGCGGCCAGCCAGCGTCGCGCTCTCGAGGCGCTGGCCGCCACGCTGAAGCCCGCCGAGCTGACCATCCCGCGGAAGATCCTCGATCTCATCCCACCGCGGCCGCCAGGCTACGGCATCCACCGCGAGCTGTTCCCGCGCACCACCGGCGAGGGCTTCGACCCCGTCAGCCCCGGCGCCATCGCCGCCGACGTCACCATCGGGTTCGTGCTGCAGCCGGATCGCGCCGCCCGCATGGTGGCGCAGCATGCCGTGGATCCGTCGCTGCCGGGCCTCGAGGAGGTGATCGATCACCTGGTGAAGGCCACGTTCGACGCGCCCACGGCGAACCCCTACGAAGCCGAGGTGCGGCGTGCCGCGGAGCGCGTGCTCGTGGATCGGCTCACGTGGCTGGCCGCCGCCGCGCAGAACGCGCAGGTCCGCGCGATGGCCTCGCTCAGGCTGCAGCGACTGGCGGATCGCATCCGCGTGGACGGTTCGAAGGGCGAGGCCGACATCGCGCAGCACACGCTGCTGGCGGCCGACATCGAGCGCTTCCTCGAGCGACCCGCCGACACGGCGGTGATGCTGCCGGCGGCGCCGGCGCCGCCGGGGGCGCCGATTGGCGACTACCCGCAGAACTGGCTGGCACGCCCGGGCCATTGCGACTGGGAGTGGGAGCAGTAGCGCGCATGACCATCCGCCGCATCCTCTGCCCCATCGACTTCTCGGACGCGTCGGCGCACGCGCTCGAGCTGGGCGTGGCCCTGGCGCGCTGGAACGGTGCGCGCATGACGGTGCTGCACGTGCACCTCAGCGTCGCACCGACCCCGGCGGACCTCGAGGCCCTGCGCGCCCACGCCACCACGGCATGCGCCCCGGTGGCCGGTGCCGGCGTCGGTTTCGACATCGTCATCGCGGGCGGCGATGCCGTGCGCGCCGTCCTCGAGCAGGCGATGCAGCTGGCCGCTGACGTCATCGTGATGGGCACGCACGGCAGGGGCGGCTTCCAGCACCTGCTGCTGGGGTCCGTCACCGAGAAGGTGCTGCGGAAGGCGTCGTGCCCCGTGCTCACCGTGCCGCCGCGCGCGCAGGCGACATCTTCACAGCCCTTCGCGCGGCTGCTGTGTGCCGTGGACTTCTCGGATTCGTCGCTGAAGGCGGTGGACGCCGCCGCGTCGCTCGCGAAGGCGTCAGGGGCCGCGCTCGCGCTGCTGCACGTCCTGGAATGGCCGTGGCACGAGCCGCCGCTTCCCTCGATGGAGGGTGTGCCGCCCGAACAGGCGCAGGCGCTCGTGGACTACCGCCACTACCTCGAGTCGAGCGCCCGGGCGCGGCTCGCGGCCCTTGGCACATCGGCAGCGCCGGACGGCCCCGCGCCCGACGTGCAGGTGCGCTTCGGCAAGCCCTACGTCGAGCTGCTCGACGCCGCCCGCGAGGGTCAGGCCGATCTCATCGTCATCGGCGTGCGCGGCCGCAACGCGCTCGACATGGGCCTCTTCGGATCCACCACCAGCCAGGTGGTCCGCCGCGCGACCTGCCCGGTGCTGACCATCACGGGGTAGCCCCCATGTTCTGCGGTTCTGAGGTTCTGCGGTTCTGAGGTTCTGCGGTTCTGAGGTTCTCGGGTTCTCGGGTTCGAGTCAGCGCCTCGGGCAATCTCCCGCCAGCGGGCGCCAGCCTTCCACGTCCAGGATGATCTGGTTGAAGTTCGGGTCGCGCCCGACGCCGCCGAGCGGTGAGGGCGCCGGGCCCACCCGCACACCGCCGCCGATGGGGATGCCGCCGGGATCCAGCTGCCCCTTCCGGACGAGGCCCGTGACC
The DNA here is from genome assembly GCA_963169195.1 of Acidobacteriota bacterium. GTDB lineage: Bacteria > Acidobacteriota > Vicinamibacteria > Vicinamibacterales > UBA2999 > VFZN01. The sequence goes on from CAUJDN010000017.1 coordinate 27,775, forward strand.
TCGATCATCGACCCCTCGTGCCCGCGGATCTCCTTCAGGAGGTCCTTCGGCCCCGCCAGCCTGAACCGGCGGCCGGGCGGCACGGACGAGCGTGACTCGTGCTCGGGGCTCTCCATGACCGTGAACGCGGTGCCCTTCGAGCACCCGGGAATGGAGATCCGCATCGAGTCCTTCGGGACCGGCTTCTCCTGTTGCGCCATGGCCGAGCCGGCCAGGCCGACGACGAGCGCGACGATGGTGAGCGCCTGCATACCCCCAGTGTAACGGGGCCTGGCACGGATCCCCTCAAAACGATGCAGTTTCTGCGTTCACGGCAGGAACTGCATCGTCTTGAGGGGATCCGTGCCAGGCCCTACGCGCGCCCGGCGAACTCGCACGTTTCGGTGTGCACCTTCACCGCCTCGCCTTCCTTGATGAACAACGGCACCCGGATCTCGAGGCCGGTCTCGAGTGTCGCCGGCTTGGTCACGCCGCCGCTTGCCGTGTCCCCCCGCACCCCGGGCTCGGTGGCCGCCACCCTGAGCTCGACCACCGGCGGCAGCTGGATGCCGATCGGGCGGCCGTTGAACCGCTGCAGCTGGACCACGAGGTTGTCAGACAGCAGCAGCCGGTCGTCACCCAGCATATCGGCCGGCAGCGTCAGCGTCTCGAACGTGGCCTGGTCCATGAAATGACATCCGTCGCCGTCGGCGTAGAGGTACGACGCCGCCACGAAGTCCAGGTCAGGCTCCCTGAATTTCTCGCCCGCCTTGAAGGTCTTGTCGAAGACCGCCCGCGTCAGCAGGTTGCGCATCTTCAGCCGCACGAGCGTCTGGCCGCCACGTGCCGTCGGGGTGGACACGTCCACGTCCAGGCAGTGGTAGGGCGCTCCCTCGAACTCGAAGTACATCTTCCGCCTGATCGCGATTGCCTCCACCAGTCCCGCCATGTCGCTCCTCTCCACGGCCGCACGCGTGCCGGCCCGCCCCATCGTAACGGAGCCGGCCGGCATTACGCTATCCTCGGTAACGATTACGTATAATGCCGTAATGGGGCACGAGAACCCGTTCGTCTACGGCGAGATCGTCACCGCGGGCGCGTTCGCGGACCGCGAGGCCGAGCGCGAGCGCCTCGCCCACGACCTGGCCGAGGGCCAGAAGGTGTTCCTCATCTCGCCGCGGCGCTACGGCAAGTCGTCGCTCGTCCGCGACGTGCTGCGCGGCCTCGCGCGGCAGAAGATCCTCACCGTCGAGGTCACCGTGGCCGCCTCCAGCTCGTACGTCGGCTTCCTCGAGGCCTACGCACGCGCCCTGGTCGTCGCCGACACCCCTGTCGGGCGGCTGCGCCGCTGGACGGCCGAGCTGCTGCAGGCGGTCCGCCCCGCGCTCCGGGTCGAGAGCCCCTCCCCCGGCGGCCCCCCGACCGGCGGCGGCGTCACGCTCGCGTTCCCCGCCGTGCGCACCGCCCGCGACACGGCGCGCCTGGCCGCGGAGGTCTTCGCCCTGCCCGGCCGCATCGCCGCGGCGCGCCGGCAGCGGCTCGCCATTGCGCTCGACGAGTTCCAGGCCGTGACCTCGTTCGATGGCGGCAATGTCGAGCACGCGCTGCGCGCTGCCGTCCAGGATCAGCGTGCGGTCGGCTACGTGTTCGCCGGCTCCGAACCGTCGCTGATGGAGCGGATGCTCGAGCCGCGACGCCCTTTCTACAAGGCGGGGCCCGTCATGCGCCTGGAGAAGATCGACGAGGAGCTCTTCGCGCGCTTCATCGAGTCGCGCTTCGCCGCCAGCGGCCTCAAGCCCGAGCCCGGCCTCGGCGCCGCCATCGTCGAGCTGGCCGGCAACGTGCCGTACGACGTCCAGCGCCTCGCCCACGAGACCTGGGACGATGTGCGGGTGGCGGGGAGGAGGCGCGCGGGCCTGGACGACCTGCACGGGACGCTGACGCGGCTCCTGGGCGAGCACCACACGGCGTTCGAGGAATCGTGGCAGCGGCTCACGCTGGCACAGCGCGCCGTGCTGCGTGCGCTCGTGCTGGAAGATGGCCGCGAGCTCATGTCGGGCGACGTGCGGACGCGGCACCGCCTGCCGGGCCCCTCCAGCGTGCAGTCGGCCCTGGGGGCCCTGGTGAGGCAGGATGTCGTGATGAAGACGGAGAGCCGCTATACGGTGAGCGACTCCCTGCTTCGCGAGTGGGTGGCGCGGAAGACGTTCTGAGAGAAGAGGGGCGGCGCCTCGCGCCGTAGGGGCGCCCCTTTTCGGGGCGTAGGCCTTCGGTAAGGCGCGCCTTCGGCGCGCGGGCGGCGCTTCGCGCCGTGGGATGGCTGGCGACTTCGTGCCGAGTCCCCACCGCAGGCCCACGCCCGAAGGGCGCCTGCCAACGGCCCGCGCGGCAAAGCCGCGCCTACTTGCCCAACGACACCGACGAGTCGAACCGCACGCGCAGCACGGTCCCGGACGGCAGGTCCACGTCCTTGCCCTCGGTGGCGACTAGCACGCCGCCGCCGCCGACCAGGATGCCCGTGATGGCGCCCTTCACGCCGCCGAGGATGCCGCCGAGGATGGCACCCACCGCGGAGCCCGCGCCGATGCGCCCGACCTCTCCCTTCAAACCCTCGCTCTCGAGCGCCTGCGTCACGAGAATCTTCGCGTCGTAGGTGCGGCCCGACACGGTGAGCCTGGTGAAGCTGATGCTCAGGCTACCCTTGCGATCGCTGCGCGATGCGGGGTCGACAGCCGCGACGTATCCCGTCAGCACCGATCCGGCCGGCACCAGCAGTTCGTCTCCCTGATAGAGATGCACCATCGTGGTGGCTTCGACGCGGTCTTCGACCTTGGCCGTCCCCGAGTTGAGCGGTGTCTGCAGCCGCACGTCGAGCTCGGTGCCGACGGCAATGGTGCGCCCCTCCTGGCCGGCGCGGGTGAAGCCGTTCGTACGTCGGACGTAGGCGTCGAGCCGGTCCGACAGATCGCGGCGGTCGCGATCGCTGATCGATTCACCCCGGCGGCTCTTCACGCGAAAGTACGCGAGCTCGTCCTGCAGGTCGCGGAGATCGCGCTCGAGGCTCGTGCGATCGGCGGAGGATACGGTTCTCTCGACCCGCGAGAACGCCGCCTGCGCGTCGGTGAGCTTGCGCTCCAGGACGGACAGGTCGGCGCCACCCTGCGCCCACGCGGCCACGCTGGTGAGGAAAAGGACTCCCATCAGTGTCCAGACGAACTTCATGTCGCACCCCCGGATAGGCATCGAGTCCACATTACACCCGTTGCGCAGGCATCGTGGCGCCCCTTTTGAGCGGGTACAATCTGTGCAGAGGCAGAGGACATGACGACCCGACCTCGTGTGTTCGCTCGCTCAGGCCGTGCGATGGCGTGGATGGTTGCCGCCATCTGCACCGTGGTGGTCTCGGCGCAGACGCGCGTGACGCCGCCGAGGAACAAGTACACGCCCGAGCAGGACGTCCAGATCGGCCGCGAGGCAGCGGCCGAGGTGCGACAGGAATATCCCATCATCGACGACCGCCAGATCGACGGCTATCTCGATGAACTGGGCCGGCGCCTGATCGCCGCGGCGCCCGCCGACCTGAAGCACCCGGCGTTCGAGTACTCGTTCACGCCGGTGAACCTGAAGGAGATCAACGCCTTCGCCCTGCCCGGCGGACCGATGTTCGTCAACCGCGGCATGTTCATGGCGGCGTCGGCTGAAGGGGAGGTCGTGGGCGTGATGGCGCACGAGCTCGCGCACGTGCTGCTCAGGCACGGCACGGCCAACGCCACGAAGGCGCAGGGCTTCCAGCTGGGCGCGCTGGCCGGCGCCATCGCGGGCGCGGTCATCGGCGGCGGCTGGGGCGAAGCCATCTCTCAGGGGTCGCAGTTCGGCCTCGGCACGTGGTTGCTCAAGTACAGCCGCGACTACGAGAAGCAGGCCGACCTGCTCGGCGCGCAGATCATGGCGCGCGCCGGCTACGACCCGCGCGATCTCGCGCGGATGTTCGAGACCATCCAGAAGCAGGCCAACGGCACGCCGCCGCAGTGGCTCAGCAGCCACCCGAATCCCGGCAACCGCTCGCGCTACATCGCGGAGGAGGCCAGCACCTTCGAGATCGGCCCGCGGCCCGACAGCAACGGCTTCGCCTCGACGAAGCGGCGCTTCGACACGCTGCCTCCCGCGAAGTCCATGGCCGACATGGGCCGCGAAGGCGGCGGCTCGAGCGGTGGCGGCGGGGCGCCAGCCCCGGTGGGGAGAATTGGCGAGGCGGTCCCCGCCCCCTCACGGCAGTACCGCACGGCGCGCGGCGGGCAGCTGTTCCGGGTGAACGTCCCCAGCAACTGGATCGCGGTATCTTCGAACAACTCCGTGAAGTTCGTGCCGCAGAACGGCTATGGCGAGTCTCGGGGCCAGACCGTCCTGACGCACGGCGTCGAGCTCGGCGTGGCGCGCGCGTCCTCGCGCGACCTCAGGCAGGCCACCGGCACGCTGGTGCAGGCCTTCCTGCAGGGCAACCCCGAGATGCGCATCGCCGGCGAGTCTCAGGCCACGCGCCTGTCGAATCGCACCGCCATCGGCACGCCCCTCGTCGGCCGTTCGGCCGTGGGCGGCACCGAGCGCGTGGCGGTCTACACCACGTTCCTGGCCGATGGGAATCTCTTCTACTACCTCACGGTCGTCCCCGAGCGTGAAGCGGACGCGTACGAGGTCGCCTTCAACCGAGTCGGACAGTCGATCCGCCTGAACGATCGCTGAGCGCGCATCGGCGAAAACACCAGCAGCCGCGCACTCGGACAGGGTCCGGGGTCGCGGCCGCGGGCGTGCTGGGGGAAGGCCGGGGGGAACCGGCGTGATCTCAGGAAACGCTGGAAGCCTTGCGCTGGATGGCCTCCAGCCCTCGCTCGAGGCGCTCGGCCATCTCCACGGGAACGTCGATGAACCTCACCGCGAAGCCGAATCCGGGCCGCCGGTAGAGCGTCTCCGCCTTCAACTCCACGCGCCCCGCCCCGGGCAGGTCCAGCTTCAACCGGACGATGACGCCACGTTCCTGCTCGTGCATCGCGTGCACGAAGCAGCCGCCGAGGCTCAGGTCGTAGATGCGAACCGGGGTTTCGAGCGAACCCACCCGCCAGGCGTCGAACGGGCCTGGCACCCGTTCCGACTCCCGGCGGTCACCGGTCACGTCCAAGGTTGCGGTCAGGGCGGTGGATTCTGTGAGCATCCGATTGTCCTCGCGACGATTCGTATGCTACATAAAGACTTCTTTGAACGTCAACCGTGTCCTATAAAGTCAGAATAGATTGTGTGCTGAAACGGGCAAAACTGCGTGCTCACTTTCGCGTGGCCGACCAGGCCCCGCCGCTCGACGCCGTCCCCTTCATCGTGTTGCCCGACACGGTGCCGGTGAACTTCACGCCGCCCGCGCTGAATGTGATTTCTTCGCCCCGCAGGCGCGCGTCGCTGATGGTCGCACCGCCCAGCGTGCCTTGCAGCATCTGGAACTGCTGCGTCAGCTTCAGCTCTCCCTGCGGCATCTGCCACGAGCCTGCCACCTTCGCGGGCACGATCCACAGCAGTGCCGTGCACCAGCTCGTGCAGTTCTCGGTGACGTTTCCGGTCTCGTCCGCCGTCCAGTCCTCCATCGTGAACGAGTTCGAGACAATGCGCGTGCCGGGTTTCAGGTCGAGGAGCTTGGGTCGCAGCTTCATGTTGATCGACGGCAGCAGGAACATCGTGATCACCTGGGCTTTCGAGAGATCCGCCTCGAACAGGTCGCCGCGCTCGAAGGTCGCGCGTTCGGATATGCCTTCCTTCGCGGCATTGCGACGCGCCAGTTCCACCATGTCCGGGTTGTACTCGATGCCGAGCGCCCGCGCGCCGCGCTTGGCCGCCGTGATCACCGTGCGGCCGTCGCCCGACCCCAGGTCCATGACGAAGTCGTCCTTCGTCACCTTCGCCATGTCGAGCATCCTGTCCACGAGCGCCTGGGGTGTGGGCACCCACACCACGTCCTTGCCCGCCTGCCCCACGGTCGGCTCGAATGGCTTGGCCGGGGCCTGCGTCTGGGCGCTGGCGGCGGCGGCAAACGACAGACTGAGGAGGAACAACAACGAACGAAGCGCCGGGTGATGACTCATGGTGATGTCTCCAGGGTTCAGCGCGGCTATCCGGCCGCCGGACAGAGGGAACTGCACGCCCGGATGATAAACGACACGCCAGGGCCCGGCGCTTACCGGCGGGAACCGGCGGCCTGGGCGGGCGGTGCGACCGGACGCGCGAGTGGTGTGCCGGGAGCCCTTTGTCGACACCGAGGGGACCAGCTCCCGCCGGCGACGCGCCGAGAGATCAGCGGCGGACGACGATCTCGTTCGAAGGACCGGAGGCGCCCCGCGCGTTCACGGCTCGGACGCGGACGTAGTAGGTCCCGGGAGGGACGCTGGTCGAGAAACTGGTCACGTTGCCGACGGGCAGTGTCCACAGGTTCGCCAGTCCGGGCGCGCTGCCGGCTTCGATGACGAACCCCGCGTGCAGGCTTCCCGGGGGGGCAGCCCACTGCAGGTCCACGGTCGAGCCCAATCCCGAGGCCGAGAGGCTGTGCGGATTGGCGGGCACTCCCCGTCCCTGCACGGTGATTTCATTCGACGGGGTGGACGCCCCGCGGGCACTCACGCCGTACACGCGCACGTAGTAGGTGCCGGGCGGCACGTCCACCGACACGGAGGTCACGTTGCCCACGTTGACGGTGGCGACGTTGCTGGCTCCAGGCGTCGAGCCGGCCGCGACGACGTATGACGTCGGCAGGTCCGCGGGGGCGCCGGTGGGTGCGGTCCACGAAAGCGTGGCCACCGTCCCTTGCCAGTTGGCCGAGAGGTTCGCGGGACCAAGCACGGGACCGCCGCCGATCTGGAACGAAATCTCCGGGGTGAACGGGCCCGCGCCCGATCCGTTCGCCGCCCTCAGGCGCGCGTAGTAGACGCCCGGCGGAAGGTCGCCACTCACGGTGAGCACGTTGCCCACGTTCAGGGCGTTGGCGATGTCCACGGCGCCGGGCGCGCTCCCGGCGTAAAGCAGGTACTGGGTGGCGCCGCCCGCGGGAGGATTCCACATGAGCGTCGCGCGCGATCCCGACACACTCACCCGGAAGTCCGGAGGGGCGAGAGGAAGCGAGCGGAGGTCGATCGCCGCCTCGTTCGAGGGAGGGCCGAACTGCCCGGCCACGTTGTAGGCGCGGACGACGACGTAGTAGATGGCGCCGGGTGGGAGATTCAGGGAGATCCTGGTCTGGCTGCCAGCCTCGACTTCGGCGACATAGACACCAGGCGAGATCCCCACCGCAACGCGGTAGCCGACCGTGTAAGGGTCGGTATTGGGATCCCACTCCGCGGTGACGTTCACCTGAGCGAGCGCGGAGGAGGCACCTGCCAGAACCAGAAGCGCGGAGAGCGCGACAGCAGCGGCGCGGCGTGTGCCTCGGCCCCAGACGACCTTACGGCGGAATTGTGATTGCATTCCGGGTTCTCGAGACGTGTCATCGGCGCGATGCGAAAGTCGCGCCAGATAAGCGACACCGCTGGTCATCGCCTGGTGTCGTCTCGAGTCTGTCCGTGGCAGAAAGACGGCGTTGACCGCCCGGCATGGCAAATGTAACTCTTGCCCCCGGCGTGCAAACTTACACGATGTCTCGCCCGCCCTCCGTGACGAAACCAGAGGGCGGAGCTGATGCTCCCCCCTCTGTCTTCGTCTCCCAATCCGTCCGCGGCTATCGGCGGATGATCACCTCGTTCGAGGGCGCTCCGACGCCTATGGCGTTCACGCCGCGAACGCGGACGTAGTAGACCCCCGGCGGGGCGACCGTCGAGAACCGCGTGACGTTGCCCACGCGCAGGACGGCGAGGTCGGACCGGCCCGGCGCACTGCCGGCCTCGATGATGTACTCCGCCGGCGCGGCGCCGCCGGACGGCGCGGCCCAACGCAGATCGACGCGGGACCCCTCGCCCGAGGCCCTGAAGGACGTCGGCGCGTTCGGCGATCCAGGCGCGCGAACTTCCAGGTCCTCCGTCGGGTCCGACTCGCCGAGGTCGTTCACGGCCCTCACGCGGACGTAGTAGTTGCCCCTCGGCACGTCGACGGAGAACGAGGTCGTGTTGCCAACCGGGAGCGTGGTCACGTCGCTCAGGCCGGGAGCGGAGCCAGCTTCGAGCACGTAATTGTTCGGAACATCGGCGACGGTGTCTGCCACAGGGGCCGTCCACGACAGCGTGGCCATCGTGCCCCGCCACGTCACCTGGAAACCCGTGGGCGTCCGGAGCTGCCGCCCGACGCGGAAGGCCACCTCGTTGGAGTAGCCGCTGAGCCCGGCCGCGTTCGCGGCGCGAACGCGCGCGTAGTACCGGCCGCGCGGCAGCTCTCCCGCCACCGACAGCACGTTGCCGACGCTGGCGTTGTTCGTGATGTTGGTGCCGCCCGAATACGTGCCGACGTTGAGTCGATAATCGGTCGGCATGCCCCCGCTCGTCGGCGCGCCCCACGACAGCGTCACCCTGTTGCCGGACACCGTCGACGCCATGCCCGTCGGCGTGCCTGGGACCGTATTCGACACCGTCACGGTCGCGCTGGCGGTCGCCGTGCCGCCGGGGCCGGCTGCGTGGAGCGTGTAGGTCGTGGTCCCGCTCACCGCGACGGTCGTGGACCCCGATAGCGGCACGGTCACCCCGTTGATGTTGGCCGACGTCGCGTTGGTGGTCTGCCAGGCGACGAGCGCGGAGGTCGGCGTTCGCAGCGTGGCCGTGATTGCCGCCGTCGGCGTCGGAGAGGGCGACGGCGAGGTGAGGTCGATCGTGGCTTCGTTCGACGGCGGACCGTACTGGCTTGCGGAGTTGTACGCGCGCACGACGAAGTAGTAGACGGAGCCGGGGGCGAGGGCAATCGGCACGCTCACCTGGTTGCCCGCGTCCTGATTCCACTGGTAGGCGCCAGACGACGTGCCCCAGTAGATGCGGTAGCCGGTGGTGTAAGTATCGGTGTTGCGGTCCCACGTCGCGGTGACGGTGGTCTGGGCGAAGGCCGCCGCCGACGTGGCAATGACGAGGAGGATGGCAGCCACGGCCATCCGCAGGGAGTTGTTGAGAGAGTCGTTCGCGCGCACACCTATCCCCTTGCCCCGAGACGGAGCGACGAAAGCTGCAGATGTCAGTGAAGTGCCTTGGGGGAGGCGGCCGGGGAGTGGAGGGACACCCCACGCGCACGAATGCCAGATTCGGGCCAACTTCACGGACCGCCTGAGTGCGGTCCCTGTCGTATGAAGTCCGCTACCGACAGCCGCGCGAGAGCTCGATCTCGGGCCGCCTGAGGCATCCCTGTCCGATCCGTGTAAGGTCGTCCGCGCCACCTGCCCGGACTTGCACGTGGCCTGGGCACCCACGGCCGTGCCATGGATCCCTGCCGGGCGACTGCGCGGCCTGACGTGCGACTGCATCTCGCGCGGCTGGCTGAAAGATCCGCGCCACGTTCAAGCCCTGGTCTAGAGGACGGGCCTGGTGTGCGTTCATGACCGCTGGAGTCCAATGTCTGCGCGCTAATGCACGCCAACCGGGACCACCTGGACGCCGCCCCGGCTGTTACAGTCTCGAACAGCGAGACGCGAAAGCGTCGAGGCCGAACCTCAGAACCCGAGAACCCGAGAACCCCAGAACCCCAGAACCCCAGAACCTCAGAACCTGTCGTAGGATCCCTCCCCGGAGGGCCCCATGCCACGCACCCCCGGACGCAACGACAAGTGCCCCTGCGGCAGCGGAAAGAAATACAAGCAGTGCTGCGAGGGGAAAGGGCCGAACCCCTGGGGCACCCGCGTCATGGTCGGCCTGGTGCTGGCGACCATCCTCGGCGCGCTCTATGCGGGTGTCGCCTCGTTCTACGAAGAGCCTTCGTCCACGAGCCCGGCGCCCGGCAAAGTATGGTCGCCGGAGCACGGCCACTACCACTGATCGAACGTCAGAGTCCGGTATGAGGTGGCTCGCGGTCGTGCTCGCCTGGGCGATCGTGTCGGCGCCCGAGACCCACGCGGATGCGGGCGGCCGGCAGCAGCCCGACGCGGGCGCTCCCGGGCTCGAGTCGGCCTACTGGCGCCTCACGCACCTCGGCGGAGACGAGCCGACGTTCCAGAACAGCAACCGCGAGCCGCACCTCGTGTTCTACCCTGGCGGCTCGGTCACCGGCGCGGACGGCTGCAACACGCTTCGCGGCGGCTACACGGCAGAGGGGGACACGCTCTCGTTCGGCGCGCTGATGGGCACGCTGATGGCCTGCCCGGGCCTCCCGAACAGACTCGACAGCCGCTTCAGGGAGGCGCTGGGCCACACGAGGCAGTGGAGGGCGTCGGCGACGGAGCTGACGTTGCTCGGCGACAAGGACGCCGTGCTCGCGCGTTTCCAGGCCGTGCCGCGTTGATTCCGGCGTCCGGGCGCCGATGCCGCAAGTGCATCGACGTAGCTAGATACGTTGCTTTTGATGTAACCTAGCCGTGCCCGATGCCCTCGACCGCCCTTCCCGCCGTCACGCCCCGCCGCCTGGTGGTCGAGCGCCCTGCGCTTGCCATCGAGGGCCACGCCCTGGCGGACGTCTCCCTCGGCGGCTGGGCCTATGGCCCGGAGCTCGGCACCGCGCCGGTCGTGGTCATCGTCGGCGGCATCACGGCTTCACCGTTCCCGCTGGGGGATGGCAAGGGTGAAGCCAACGGCGGCGTGGACCCGTGGTGGCCGGCCCTTTTCAGCGCGGACCTGATCGACCCGGCCCGGTTCACCATCCTCTGCCCGGCCTGGCCCGGCAACGGGTCCACGTGGCGCGGCTTCGATGGCCCCGAGCCGCCGCCGGCTATCTCGGTACTCGGCCTGGCGGACCTTGTCGCGGCCTGGCTGGACGGCATTGGCTGCACCCAGCCCGTCACCTTCGTCGGCGCCAGCCTCGGCGGCATGGTCGGCGTGGCCCTGGCCGTGCGCCACCCGTGGCGATGCGGCCGCCTCGTCACCATTTCGGCCGGCCTCCGCCCCGACGGCTGGGGCACGGCCACCCGCCACCTGCAGCGCGAGCTGGTGCGGGACGGCGTCAGGAACGGCGAGGTCGCCACCGGGATGAGCCGCGCCCGCCAGCTCGGCATGCTCACCTACCGCGGCCGCGGCGAGCTCGACGTGCGCTTTGGCAAGCTGGCGCCGGGCATGGACCGCCCTCCGGTCGCGGAGTACCTCGACTACCACGGGCGCAGGTTCGCCGAGCGGTTCCCCGTGCGCACGTTCCTGCTGCTGAGCGAGGCCATCGATCGCGGCTCCATCGCGCCCGACGTGCGTGCGCTCCGTGCGGCGCTCGAGCAGGTCACCGCCGAAACCATCGTCGTCGGCGTGCCGGGCGACATGTTGTTTCCCTGGGCGCTGCAGGAGGAGCTGCACCGGCAGCTCCAGGCCGCAGGGGCGCACTCGTCACTCTGGAAGCTGGACTCGGAGTACGGCCACGACGCGTTCCTCGCGGACCAGGATCGCCTGGCGGAGTTGCTTCGTGGCGCGCGCGCGTTCGGCGGCCAGCCGAAGCTCGGCGCCCGCCCGCGCTTCGAAGGCGTGGGCGAGGAGCCCGTGCGCGAGATCCGAATCGGCCTGGTCGGGTGCGGCACGGTGGGCGGCGGGCTTCTCGAGATGATCGAGCGACAGCGGACCGCCGTGCGGGATCGCTACGGGGTCGGCTTCCGCGTCACGCGCCTCGCCGTGCGGGATCTGACCAGGCCGCGCGGCCCGCGCGTCGAAGGTATCCCCATCACCGACAAGCCGCTGGAGCTGGTGAGCGATCCCGAGGTGGACGTCGTGGTGGAGGTCGCCGGTGGCGCGGCAATGGAGCCCATCCTGACAGCCGCGCTCGCAGCTGGTAAGCCGGTGGTCACGGCGAACAAGGCGCTCCTCGCCTCGAAGCTCGCGGAGCTTGGCGTTCTCGCCCAGCGCACTGCCACGCCGCTCTACTGCGAGGCCGCGGCGGCGGCGGCCATTCCCGTCATCCGGCACCTGAGCCACCGTGCCGACGAGATCGACAGCCTGGCCGGCATCCTGAACGGCACCTGCAACTTCGTGATCACGCGCATGGAGCAGGCGGAGCTCTCGCAGGCCGACGCGGTGGCCGAGGCGCAGGCCCTGGGATTCGCGGAGGCCGATCCGGGCGCGGATCTTGGCGGGGAGGACGCGGCTGCGAAGCTCTCCATCCTCGCCTATCGCGCGTTTGGCGCGTGGGTGCGACCCGACGGCTTCCCGGTCCGTGGCATCCGGGAGCTCGGCCCGGCCGACTGCGATCTCGCCGAGGCGATGGGGTGTCGCATCCGCCAGATTGCTCGGGCGGCGCGCGTGAACGGCGCGCTCGACATGGCCGTGGAGCCGCTGCTCATTCCAGCCTGGCACCTGCTGGCCTCGGTCGAGGAGGAATACAACGCCGTCTATCTTCGCTGCGCCGCCTCGGGCGACCTCAGCCTGTTCGGCAAGGGCGCGGGCGCCTTGCCCACGGCGACGGCGGTGCTCGGGGACCTCATCGACCTGGCCCAGGACAACTCGGTCCGCTGGCCGGTGCCGCAGGCGCTGCCGCTCGTCGGGCGCGACGCCACGGTGAGCGCGCCGGAACGCCGCCACTACCTGCGTGTGACGGCGAAGCCGCATCCGGGCCTGGAGCGTCGCATCGAGAGCCTCGTCCGACGGGCCGGGCTCATGGTGCAGAACCGCGCCACGCGCGGCGAAGACCTGCACGTGCATCTCGGCTTCATGATCTCGTCGAGTTCGGAGGATCGCATCGACGCGGTGCGCGAAGCCATTGCCCGGCTCGTGCGGGTGGACGAGTGCCTCTGCCTGGGGGTCCTCGAATGAGCGGCGTGGAGGCCTGGCTGGACCCGCGGCAGTGCCCCGCGGACCGGCCGGCGCTCTCGTCGATGGGCACGCGCACGCGCGAGCTGCACGAGTCGCTCGACGCGCACGCGCGACGGACCGGGACGCCGTACCTGCACCCGGACGACCCCACCGTGCAGCTGGACCTCTTCGGATCGGCACGCGCCATCGCCTGGCAGGAGGGCAAGGCCGCGTTCATGTTCGCCGCCCAGGGCTGCTGGTCGGAGCTGCCGCACCTCTATGCGCGCTATGGCACGACAGCCACGGCCACGCTCCTCTTGAAGCTGAAGGCCCTCGAACACGCCGACGCCGCGCTGGTGTGCGACTCGGGCATGCAGGCCACGGCCCTCGTCTTCGACGTGTTGATGGGCCCGGGCCGCCATGCCGTTCTCATGCGGCAGGTCTACAACAAGACCCGCACCTACCTCGAATGGCTGGCCGCGCGCGTCGGTGGTTCCGTCACCATCGTGGACGACGGGGACAGAGCGGCGCTGGAGTCGGCGATTGGCCCGGAGACGACGTTCGTCTTCGCCGAGACCTTCACCAATCCCCTGACCCGCGCCCAGGATCTGGACGCACTGCGCGAAGTCGTGACCTCCGCGCGCGAGCGCGCCCCGGATCTCCGTCTCGTCGTCGATTCCACCATCGCCACGCCATGGGCCTTCACGCTGCCGCTCCTGAAGCAGGGCGTGGACGTGGTGATCGGGAGCGGCACCAAGGCCCTCGGCGGCACCGACCGGGACCTCTGGGGCTACGTCGCCACCGACCACGTGCAGTTGGCCAACGGCGTGATGGACCTGTTGGCCATGCGGGGCGGCATCCTGGACTGGCGTCGTGCCCAGGCCATCCTGGACACATGGGACCGGGCCGAGGCTGCGCACGCGCGGCGATCGGAGACGGCCGCGACGGTGGCCGCCTTCCTGGCGTCGCACCCTCGCGTGAGCGAGGTGTTCCATCCCTCGCTGCCCTCGCATCCGGACGCGGCGGCCATTGCACGGCACTACCGGCGCCATGGGTCGCTGCTCTCGTTCAGGGTGGCGGGCGCGGACGAAGCGCAGGCACGTCACGTGGCCGACGTGCTCGCGACGACCGTCATCGTGCGCTATGCGCTGTCGTTCGACGGCCTGGCCACCAAGGTGAACCACCACCAGACCGTGTCCGAGTACTTCACGCCCCGGCCGCAGCTGGTGCGGAGCGGCTTCGACCGGCTCATCCGCCTGGCGGTGGGTCTGGAGGACGCCGACGATCTGATCGCGGCCCTGAACTGGACGCTGCTCCACGCCGACCGGATCGACGCCGCGGATCTCGAGGCGTGGCGGCAGCAGCGCATCGCCAGCCTCGGCGTGAAGTGAGGTGCCCTTCGTGATTCCCTTCGTGTCTTCGTGGTTTCTTTCCCGACAGGAGCAGCAGCGTGACACCCGCCCGCCCGCAGGCGCTTGAAGTGTGGAAGTTCGGGGGAGCCTCCCTCGCCGATGGCCATGCCATCGCGCGGGCCGCGACGCGCATCGCGGCCCACAAAGGCGCCCTGGTCATCGTGGCCTCGGCGCTCGGCGGCGTCACCGACCTGCTCCTCGAGGGCGCCGAGCACGCCGTGTCCGGGCGGCCCGAGGCGGCCGCCCACGCCGCCGCGCAGTTCCGGGATCGCCATGGGGCCGCCGCCCGCATCGCCCTTGGCCAGGGTGCGGCACTGAAGGCCGTGATGCCGGCCATCGACGCCTCGGCCGGGGAGTATCGCGATCTGTGCCGCGCCGTGCGCGTGCTGCGCCACCTCGCCCCACGCACGCGCGACGCGCTCGTGGCCCGCGGCGAGCAGCTGTCGGCCACCATCCTCGCGGCCGCCATCACCGTGGCGGGGCGCCCCGCCGCCTTCGTCGATGCGCTGGACCTCGTCCACACCGACGAGCACCACGGCGGCGCCGCGCCACGCGTCGCCGAGAGTGCCAGGCTCGCGGTGCGCCGGCTGCGGCCGCTGCTGCGCGCGGGTGCCATTCCCGTGGTGCCCGGCTTCATCGGCCGCGCGCCGGACGGCAGCGTCGCCACGCTGGGCCGAGGCGGGTCGGACCTCACCGCCACGCTCATGGCACGAGCGCTGGGCGCGAAGCGCGCCGTCCTCTGGAAGGACGTGCCCGGGATCCTGACCGCCGATCCGCGCCAGGTGCCGGACGCGCGCCTCATCCCCCAGCTGCACCACCAGGAGGCAGCCGAGGTCGCCCATTACGGCGCGAAGGTCCTCCACCCGCGCGCGCTCATCCCCATCGCCGGCACGCGCATCGCGCTGCACGTGCGCTCGTTCATCAACCCCGAGCTGCCGGGCACGGAGGTCTCCGCGCGGCACGCGCTGCCTGGCTACCCGGTGAAGGCCCTCGCCGTCCTGCCGGCTCAGGCCGTGATCACCGTGGCCGGCAAGGGCATGGTCGGCGTGCACGGCATTGCCGCACGCACCTTCGGAGCCGTGGATCGCGAGCGGCTGTCGGTTTCCACCATCTTCCAGGGCTCGTCCGAGAGCTCCATCGGCTTCACTGTGCCTGCCGCCGAGGCGGACCGTGCGGTGAAGAGCGTGAGCGCGGCGTTCCGCGAGGAGATCGCCAGCGGCCTCATCGACGGCGTCACGGCGCGCACGGGTGTTTCGGTGATTGCCGTCGTCGGAGAGGGCATGGCGGGCACGCCCGGCATTGCGGCGCGCGTGTTCACCGCCCTCGAGGCCGGCGGCATCAACATCGTGGCCATCGCGCAGGGCTCGTCCGAGCGCAACATCTCGTTCGTCGTGTCGGCGGACCAGGCCGCGGACGCCGCGCGGCGCGTGCACGCGGCCTTCCAGCTCTCGAAGATCGGCGGCGGGCGCGCGCGGGCGGTGCCCTACACCGACGTCGTCCTGCTCGGATACGGCCGCGTGGGCCGCGCGCTCTCGGATCAGATCGCCCGGCTCGAGGGCGATCATCGCGTGCGCATTGTCGGGCTGCTGGATCGGTCGGGCTACGTCTTCGACGCCCGCGGCCTCGCCCGGACCCGCCTGCTCCGCCTGTCGCGCGAGAAGGACGCCGGAAGGCTCCTGGCGGACCTGGGCGGCGCCCGCGCCTCGGCGAAGGACGCATTGCATCTGATGGCCCAGCACGCCGTCTCCCGCCCCATCGTCGTGGACGTGACGAGCGAGGAGACCGGCGACCTCCTGCTCATGGCCGCGAAGGCCGGCTTCGACCTGGTGCTCGCCAACAAGAAGCCCCTCGCGGTGTCGTGGGACCACTACGCGCGCCTGATGGCGGCGTCGAGCACCGCGGGACGCCGCATCCGCTACGAAGCTACCGTGGGTGCCGGCCTGCCCATCATCGACACCTTCAGCAAGCTGGTCGAGACGGGCGATCGCGTCATCCGCATCGACGGCTCGGTGAGCGGCACGCTGATGTTCGTGCTGTCGGAGGTCTCATCGGGCAGGCCCTTCTCGGAAGCCGTGCGCGACGCCGTGGCGCGTGGGTACGCCGAGCCGGATCCGCGGGAGGATCTCTCCGGCATGGATGCCGCCCGCAAGGGCCTGATCCTCGCGCGCCTGATGGGCTATCGCGGGCCCGCGCCGACGCCGGACGACCTGGTGCCCCCGCCGCTCAAGGCGCTCCCGCTGGACGCGTTCATGGCGCAGATGGCCTCGCTGGACGCCTCGTGGCGCGAGCGGACGGAGAAGGAGGCACAGAAGGGCCACGTGCTGCGCTACGTCGTGAGCGCCACGAGCAAGGGGGTGACGGCGCGCCTGGTGGCAGTACCGGCCTCGAGCCCGATGGGCGCCGCCACCGGCACGCGCAACATCATCTCCTTCGTCTCGGAGCGTTACCGCGCCGAGCCGCTGGTCGTGAGCGGCCCCGGCGCCGGCGCCGCCGTCACCGCGGCAGGGATCCTGAACGACATCCGCGCGTTGTCGGCGAGGTAAAGGACGGGTCTTGGGGTCTTGGGGCTTCGTGGATCCTTCGTGCCCTTCGTGTCTTCGTGGTTTCTCTTATCGGCGCCTCGCCGCAAGCCGTTCCAGGTTGCGCCGTGCGTTGACGTGGTCCGGGAAGATCCTGAGCGCGGTTTCCCACTCGCGTGCGGCTTCGGCGAAGCGGCCGGACTGGGCCAGAGCCGTTCCCAGGTTGTTGTGTGCATCGGGCGCTTGCGGGTCGAGCGCGACTGACGTCTCCAGCGCGCGGATGGCTTCGGGCAGCTGCCGTGCCCCGATGAGCGCGCTCCCGAGGTTCGAGAAGGTCTCCGCGTTGTCCGGATCCGCCTCGGTCGCCCGCCGCAGCATCGCGACGGCCTCCCCGATCTGCCCGTTCCGATCCAGGGAGACCCCCAGGTTGTTCATCGCCCGCGCGTAGAACGGATCGATCGCCAGCGCGCGCGCGTAGTGCGTGCGCGCCTCGGCCAGCCGGCCTCGCCGGTCGAGCACCACGCCCAGGTTGTACTCCGCGGCAGCGTCACGGACCCGGGCCGCGCGCTTGAGCACGGCCTCCGCGTCCTCCAGCTGCCCCAGCACGGCAAGGGCACGGCCCTGCTCCACCAGCGTCTGGTGATCGCCCGGCGCCACCTGCTCCCGCTGGCGCAGGTAGTCCAGCGCCTCGGATGCGCGGCCGGATTCCTGGAGCATCGCAGCCATTTCCATCAGCACGTTGGGATCCCTGGGATTGAACTCGAGGGCGCGCCGCACGAGGAACTCACGCCATCCCGGGTCACCGCCACGCCCGGCCAGCGCGGCGTGCTTCAGCAACATGTCGCGCATCCGCGATTCGGCGACGACGGCATCGAGAAGCGGATCGGCCGGCGGCACGTACGCGGTTCCCGCGGTCCGGAGCGCCGGGGCCTGCGATGTCGCAGATGCGTCGATGGGCCGCCCGGGCCTTGGCGACGGCTGGTCAGCCCCGTCGCCCACCCCCAGCTGCGCCCTCATCGTCCGCGCCGGTTCGAACTCCGGATGCGCGGCCATGACCGCATCGAGCGCGGAGCGTGCCCGATCGCGAAGGCCCCGATCCATCGCGATGCGCGCCATACCCATCTGCGCGTATGCGGCCAGTGCGACGACCTTCCGCTCCGTCACCCCCGCGGTCGCGAATGCGGCCAGCGGCGGGGCGGCCGCAGCCCGCGCATACGCCTGCTCCGCCTCGTCCAGCCGGCCCGCCTTGAACGCCATCTCGCCGATCCGGAACCAGGCCATCCCCATCGCCGGGTTGGCGGCCGTCACGCGTGTGAACGCGTCGAGCGCGGCGTCCTGTTGGCCGCGTTCTTCCAGCAACAACCCCCGGTAGTACGTCCACGTCCATGACGCCGCGTCCAGCCGTTCGGCCAGCGCATACGTCTCCACCGCGCGCCCGGTCATCAGGCTGGCGTGATACGCCATCCCCAGCGACCCGACGGCATCGGCCGACCGCGAGGCCCTGCGCGCCGCCGCATCAGCCTCGCGCACCTGCGCAGCCGCCGGCTCGGGCAACGCCGAGACGTCTGCCAGCGGCGGCAGCACGCCTCCCTGCACCCGCCGCGCCATCGCCCCGGCGGCTGACCACGCCGCCGCGGCCACCACCCCGACGAGGATGACCGCCAGCCACGGCGTCGACCGCCGCGCCGGCTCCCCTACGCGCCCGTCACCGCGCCGCCTCTTCGCCATGCCCGTCCATCGTTCGCTGACCCGTTCATGCCTGCCCTGTCTGCGCAGTCGGCGTTCATCTGCGGCTACCTGTGCTCATCTGCGTCGCGGCTCGTCCAGACCATGACTCTCGACATCCGGTCGAACGGGTAGCTCATGTGCATCCCGCCCGTCGCCAGGTCCGGCCGCGCATCGCCGTCCAGGTCCCCGATGGCCAGCGTGATCAGGTGCGTCGGTGTCCCCGCGATCGGCCTCAGCGTGAATCCCATCCGCCCATCGTTTTCGAACATCGCCAGGCTCCAGGCATCCGGACGCTCCCAGTTGTTGTAGGCGCTCACGACCACGACGTCGATGTCGCCGTCGCCGTCCATGTCGGCCGCCTGCGGGCTCGACGCGCCGGAGAAGTCCCCGATGCGGTGGTAGCGGAACTCGTGCCCCCGGTTCTCCAGCCACTGCAGCCCGTTCCAGGTCCGGCCCGTCGGCGGCGCGTAGTCGAAGGCGTCCCCGTTACTGTAGAGCACGTCCACGTCGCCGTCGCGATCCATGTCCACGACCGTGATCCAGCTCGAGCCGAAATCCTCGTTGCTTGCGCCGAAGATCCGCTTCGGCGTGAACGTTCCCCGGCCATCGTTCACGAACGCGTAGATCTCCTCCCACTCCTGGCTCACCAGCGACACGATGTCGAGATCCTGGTCGCCATCCACGTCGGCCATCTCCGCGTTGATCGGGCCGGACAGGCTCTGGAGGATGTGGCTCTCGAACGTCCAGCCGCCCAGGTTCTCCATCCACCGTGTCTCGCCCTGGTCGTACCCGAACTGCGCGACCGCGAGGTCGAGATCGCCGTCACCATCGAGGTCGCCGGCGCGCACGTCCGAGACGCGTGCGATCTGCTCCACCAGGACGCGTTTCGTGAACGCCTGCCGCCCGTCGTTCTCGAGAACGATGACGGATCCGATCTTCGCGTTGTTGGGAAACAGCACGCCGAGGCTCGCCACCACGACGTCGAGATCGCCGTCGCGATCGAGGTCCACGGCCTGCGCGTGCGCCGGCCCGGCCACCTCGCCGATCGTGGACTCGGTGAACGTGCCTGCGGGCGCCTGCCGGATCCACGTGATGCGGTTGGCGGCGGCGTCGGCCACGACGATGTCGTTCAGGCCGTCGCGGTCAAGGTCTGCGATGCTGACGTGCGCGATCATCGGCCGGTCGTCGGGCGCGACCGGCGTGCCGACGGGTCGAGGCGCATGAAGGTCGAGACGCTCGCCCAGCCGCGCCGTCGCGCGGCTGGACTCGATGGTCTCGGTGAGACTTGGCGGCGGCCCGCTGAACATCTCGCGAACCGTGAGCCCCGAGCGCCAGGCCTGGACGAGGAAGACGGCCACCACGACGACCACGGTGGCCGCGACCAGCACGAAGATACGCGTGATCTCGGATCGGCTATCCGCCACCCGCCGATTCTAACTTGCCTTCGCCAGGGCTTCGGCGGACAGGCCCGACGCGCGACTCCCGACGCGCGAAGCCGACTCCCCACTCCCGACTCCCGACATCGTCAGGAGATCACTCCCCTCCTCACGGCGTACAGCACCAGGGCCGCAGTGTTGTGGATGTCCAGCTTCTGCAGGATGCGCGCCCGGTGCGTCTCCACGGTGGCGGGGCTGATGCCGAGCAGTTCGGCCACGTCCTTGTTGCTGCGCCCTTCCGCGACCAGCTGGAAGATCTCGCGCTCGCGGTCCGAGAGCGTGTCGTAGCGGTCCGTCAGTCCGCCGGCGGCCGCGCGGCGCATGTAGTCGTCCAGCATCAGCCGTGAGACGGCGGGGCTGAAGTACGCCTCGCCCTGCGACACCGCCGTCACCGCCTTGATCAAGTCCTTCCCCGCGGAGTCCTTCAGCAGATAGCCGGCCGCCCCCGCGTTCAGCGCGCGCGTGACGTAGGTCTCATCCGAGTGCATGCTGAGGATGAGCACCTTCGTGCCGGGCGACTTGTGGACGATCTGGCGCGTGGCGTCGATGCCGTTCAGGAGCGGCATGCCGATGTCGAGGATGGCCACGTCGGGCTGCAGCGCCACGGCCTTCTTCACCGCGGCTCGCCCATCGTCCGCCTCTCCGACAATCTCCCAGTCGGGCCGCTCCTCGAGAATCTTGCGGAGGCCGTGGCGGACGAGGGTGTGATCGTCTCCCAGCATCAGGCGCAGCTTGTCAGCCATGCGACACCTTCGCCGCGGCGAGGGTGACGCCCGTCGGCTGCGCGTCCGCTTCCACGGTCGCGACTGCCGACGCTCCGGCTCGCAGCGCCAGCTCCACGACGACGCGCGTGCCCTGCCCGGGTGCGCTGTCGATGGACAGCGTGCCCTCGCGCTCGGCCACGCGCTCGCGCAGGCCAATCAGCCCGAGTCCCCACCGCTCGCCCCGCCGCTCCACGGCCGCCGCGTCGAAGCCGCAGCCATCGTCGGTCACCGAAATGACGAGCCGCTCGCCCGCATGCGAGATCCGCACCGTGCACCGCGTCGCGCGGGCATGCCGTGCCACGTTGGTCAGCGCCTCCTGGACGATGCGGAACGCGGCCACCTCGGTGTCGGGATCGAGGCGTTCCGTCAGCCCCTCCTGCACGAGCTCGACGGCCACGTTGTGGCGTCGGGCCAGGCTTCGGAGCTGCCAGTCGATGGCCGCGCCCAGCCCCAGGTCGTCCAGCATGGTCGGGCGAAGCAGGTGCGAGAGGTTGCGGACGGTACCCAGCGCGCCATCCGTCATGTCCTGCAGGTCCGAGAGTGCCTGCGTGTCATGGCCCCGGGCGTCGAGCGAGCGCTGGGCGATCTGGAGGTCCACCTTGATGGCCGTCAGCACCTGGCCCACTTCGTCGTGCAGCTCGCGCGCGATGCTGCGCCGCTCTTCTTCCTGTGCGGCGACGAGCCGCGCCGAGAGGCGCTGCAGGTCGCGTGTGTGCTGCGCGTCCTTGTCCCGCTCGCCCCGCAGCCGATCCTCGAGGCGCCCGGCGTACAGGACGGCGAGAAACGCGATGCCGATGGTCCCGGCCAGGGCCCAGCCGATGCGCCGCCACCACCGCTGGTCTTCCGCGCGGTGAATCTCGGCCGTCGCCATCTGGTGCTGTACGAGGGCGCTCCGGTTCAGCGCGTGGATCTCGTCTGACACGGCGATGGCGGCCGAGCGGCGCGGCGTGATCCACTCCTCGAGCAGCCGCACGGCCGGCGTCGAGCGGTCGGCCTGATACGCCGAGAACACCTCGAGGGTGACCTTTCGATACTCCGCGATCTCGCGGCGCAGCCGGTCCAACTCGAGTGGCTCGGCCCGCGTCTCCAGGACCGGCTGGTACGTGTCGAGCGCCTCGCCGGTCGCGTTGTAGCTGCCCTCGAGCCGCTGGAGGTGCCGCGCGGCGTTGGCAGGATCGGGGTCCAGCAGCGCATCCCGGAGGGCAATCGCGCTCACGTTGAGCTGCCGACGGATCGTCGACAGCACATCCTGTGCCTGCAGATATCGGCGGGTCACCTCAGAGGTCTGCCGCTCGATCTCCGACAGGCGTGAGGTGAACGCATAGCCCGTGAACAGCCACAGTCCCACCACGAGGCCGAAGCCGAGGACGAGAGCGGCGCGGATGGTGAGGCGCTCCAGCGGGTCACGACGCACCATGCGGTTCATCTTACTGCCGGGCCTCCGGGATCTCCGCCGCAAAAAAACGCGGGAGGACGTCGTGGCGCGCCTCCCGCGGAATGACTCCCCCACAGGAGCCAGCGTGCTGGGCGCCGTGAGCCCTCAGCGCGGCTGAGGCCCGCGGGCCCAATCCCTGCGGCTGCTTTGCTGACGGACGGGGCGCCGGCCCGCAGACCGGTCGGCCAGCCGATCACACGGTCCGCTGGCGCGACCAGCGCTTGGGCCAACTCGCCCCGACCCGTCCTTCAGCAAGCCTGTCTCAGTTCGAGTGCCCTACGCTATCTGCGTTACCAGAGGAAGCGCACCCCCAGCCGCATCGTGCGGGGCGCGAGGATGGCGGCCGGCCGCTGGTAGTTCGCGCCGGTCGTCTGCGTGATCGTCTCCGCCGCGCTGCTGTTCGTGATGTTGAAGAAGTCGAGGAAGCCGCGGACCCGCGCCCGCGACGTGATCGTCACCGTCTTCTCCAGGCGGACGTCGAACACCCAGATGTTGTCCTGCCGGAACGCGTCGGCCGCGCTGGCGTAGACGGTCGACGCGGGCAGGACGAGGCCGAACGGCGTCGCGGCGCTCCCCGGCACGCTGATCTGCCGTGCGTAGTTCGGTCCGGACTGGTGCCGCAGCACCGGCGAGATGCGGATGCCGTACGGCAGGTCGTAGCTGCCCGTGGCCTTGAGCTGCCACGTCGTGCGCTTCTCGCGGCCCGGCTGGTTCGGGTTGGTGGGATACGCGCCCGCCGGGTAGTCGTTCAGCCACGTGTGGCTGAACGCCACCTGGCCCGACCATTTGTTGCTGTAGCGGCGGTTCGCCGAGATCTCGACCGTCTTGAAGTCCTCGGCGCGCGGCAGGTTCATCACCACCGACGCCAGCGGGA
>CAUJDN010000018.1 GCA_963169195.1 Acidobacteriota bacterium
GGGAAGTGCTTGGTGGGGTGCACCTTCGCGAACACCGCGAAGAAGTCGCCGTCGCGCGCCGCCGCGAACGGGATGCGCGAGTAGCCCAGGATCGTCGCGTAGAGCGACGCCGCCGCCACGAAGAGGATGAGGCCCGTCATCAGCATGCCGGCGACGCGGCCCGTCCCCGAATCCGCAAACGTCCGCACGATGAACTCCGACGCGATGGTCCGGAGCTGGGCGGCCTCCTGCCACGGGATGAGCCCGAGCACCACGATGGTCATCGCCATGTACAGCGCGGCGACGATGACGATGGACAGGACGATGGAGCGGGGCACCGTGCGGCCGGGGTCCACGATCTCCTCGCCGATGTTGCACACCTGGTTGTAGCCGCCGTAGCTGTACATCGCCAGCACCGAGGCGGCCCCCACGCTCGCCGCCAGCGAGGCGTCGAGGGAGTACGCCTCCGGCGGGAAGTCGAAGGCCATCGACGGCGAGAAGGTGGACAGCCCGACGACGATGACCCAGCCGACGGTGAGGAAGACGCCGGCGAGCATCACCACGGCCAGGCGGCCGATGGACTCGATGTCGCGCCACAGCAGCGCGCCCATGCCGATGCACACCGAAGCCGCGAGCAGGTGGTGCTGGACGGGTGTCATCGACGTCCAGACGAACTGCAGGTAGTCGGAGAAGCCGACGGCGCCTCCGGCGATGGAGAGCGGCGCCACCAGGATGGTCTGGAAGATGAAGAGAAAGCCCATCAGCCGGCCGAGACCGAACGGCTGGAACGCCTCGCGCAGGTAGAGATACCCGCCGCCGCTCCCGGGCAGCGCCGCCCCGAGCTGCGCGTAGACGAGGCCGTCGGCCAGTGCCAGCACCGCGCCCGCGATCCATGCGTAGAGGACGTGCGGGCCGTTCATCGCCTGGACCATGAACGGGATGGTGAGGAACGGCCCCACGCCGACCATGCTGATGATGTTGGTCGAGGTGGCCTGGAGCAGGCCCATCCGGCGATCGAGGCGCGGCCGGTCGCTCACAGCGACAGCACCTCGACGAGCCTGGCAGCCGCCGCGCGGGTCGGCACCAGCGGGTTGAGCGCGAGCGCGTCGACGAGCGCTCCGCGCGTGCCGGCGCGCACCGCCTCAATGGTGGCGCGCTCGAACGCCTTCACACGCACGACCAGGTCGCGCACCTGCGGCGGCAGCGCGCCCACGTGCAGCGCGTGCGGGCCGTTCGCATTGACCACCGCCGGCGCCTCGATCACATCGTCATGGGCCAGCTCCGGGATGTTGCCCCGGTTCACCACGTTCAGAGGGATGACCGCGTTCGAGTGCCGCACCATCGCCTGGATGGTGTTGAGCGCGATCTTGTCGTAGCCGGTGAGGTGCGCCCATGGCGCGGGCGTGGCGTGCCCGCCCTGCCCGCCGGACTCGAGCTGCATGTAGCCTGCGCTGCGCTCCGCCAGGTATCGCTCGTAGCGCGCCACCGGATCGGGCGTGCCCTTCGCCAGGTCATCGAAGAGCGCCCGCGTGAGCTGCGCGATCACCGCGCCGCGTGTCTCCCCCGCCGTGCGCAGGTTGGCCACCGCCCGCTCGGGCGAGTCGTAGTAGAAGACGTACTCCGTGGGCAGCAGCCGGATCTCCCGCAGCCTCGCCGGCGAGAAGAGCGGCGTGCGATACACGCCAGCCAGAGCCGCCTCGTCCTCCCACAGCCGCTCCAGCTGCGGCATCCCCCGCCAGAAGACCTCACGTACGAACCCGAGGTGGTTGAGCCCGACGTAGTCGAAGCGGCACTCGTCCGCCGGCACGTCCAGCGCGTGCGCCACTTCCTGGAACACCTCGGTGGGCGTGTCGCAGATGCCGATGACGCGGGCGCCGGTCCCGGCCGTCAGGGCCTGTGTCACGAGGCCGGCCGGATTGGTGAAATTGACAATCCACGCGCCCGGCGCGCGGCGTGCCACCTCGCGCGCGTACTCCAGCAGGGGCGGGATGGTCCGCACCGCCATGGCGAACCCGCCGGGGCCCACGGTCTCCTGGCCGACCAAGCCCAGCGAGAGGGCGGCCTGCTCGTCCCGCATGCGCGCCTCGATGCCGCCCACGCGGATGCTGGTGATGACGAACGACGCCCCGTCGATGGCCGGGGACACGGTGGCATGGGTCGTCACCCGCGCCGGGCCCGCGCGGAGGGCGGCCAGGCTCGCCATCACCTTCAGCCGCGCCTGGTCCGGGTCGTAGAGCGCGAACTCGTCGATCCCGAGCGCCGCGCCGGCAAGCCCGTTCACGAGGAGCGGCGCGCGCACGCCCGCGCCGCCGATCACCGCAATCTTCATGAGGCCTTCCGCCTTCCGGCACCGCGCACGTCCCGTGAGAACGGCAGGGCATCCAGCCCGCCGGCGGCGCGCGTCGAGAGACTGCCCACCCTCACCCCCGCGCGCAGGCACGCGACGAGCGGACGGCCGCGAACCAGCGCGGCGAGGAAGCCGCCGTTGAACGCATCGCCCGCGCCGGTCGTGTCCACGACCCGCACGCCGGGCGCCGGCACGCGCACGATGGCGCCATTCACGAGCGCGAGGGCGCCGCGGGCCCCCTGCTTCACCACCACACCTCGCGCCGCGGTCCGCCATCGCCGCAGGGCCCTGGCCATCGTCGTCGTGCCCGTGTAGAGCCGCGCCTCCCGCTCGTTGACGAAGATCCAGTCCGGCGCGCCCAGGAGCGTCTCGAACCCGGGACGGCCGGGCAGCTCGTCGTGCCATCCGAAGTCCCACGACGTGGTGATGCCCCGCGCCCGCAGGCGCGCCAGCGTGCGAATCCAGCCCGCCAGGTTCCGCGGGCCAAGCGCGATGTGCAGGTGCGCCGTCGGCAGGCGACGCCGTGCGAGATCGTCGAGCACACGCGCCTCGAGGGCGTCGTTCACGCCGTCGAAGGTGACGAACGCCCGCTCGCGCCTCGTCGAGAGCGCCACGGAGACCGCGTGCGGCTCACCCGCGCGTCTCAGGTTCCGCACGTGGACGCCCTCGGCCCGCAACCGACGGGCCGCCTCCACGGAGAGTGCGCTGATGACTTCCACGCGGGCGCCCATCCGGGCGGCCGCCACGGCCGTGATCAGCGTGCCGCCCCCCATCGTGCGGGCGACGTTGGGTGTCCGCAGTTCCTCGCCGGCTCGAGGCAGGCGCCGGAGGCCGTGGAAGATCAGGTCCTCGAACGCCTCTCCCACGGAGATGATGTCGGCGGACAGGGCGTGGATCCTCGAGGCGTGCTACTGGACCGTGACCGGATAGCTGACCGACCGGAGGGCCGCAGGGCCGGTGCCCTTCTTGAAGTCGAACGTGAGCGTGGTGCTCCCGGGCCTGACGGCCTTCAGGGCGAAGACCTCGACACCACCCGCGGACCCCTGCTCCGGGGCGGGCTCGGCCTCGAGGGCCACGACGCCTCCATCGGAGCCGGCGCGCATGGACCATCGCGCACCGGCCGTGCGGTCGACCGCCAGCCGCGCGGTCATCCGCTGTCCCACTCGCAAGGCGATGGGCCAGCCCGAGGCGAGATCCGTCACCATCGCCGCCGGCTGGTCGCCCAGCGAGGCGGGTGGCGTGCCGAGTGAGGCGGCACCCGGCGGCACCGGCAGCGCCGCGGGGTCGACGGGCTTGAAGACCGGCGCCTGCCGGGCGGCCGGCTGCTCCTTCGACCCTCCGCACGCGGCGGCCAGCATCGCGATGCAGACGAGGCGGCCCGCGGGGACCAGCCGTCGGTGATTCATGCGCGTATCTTACCCGGGGCCGGCATCGCGCTCCATCGGCCCCCGCCGGTCGCGGCGCGCTACTGGATGACGACGTAGCGCGCCAGCCGCTTCACCTCCTTGTCGTCCACGTACTTCCCGATCTCCTTGTAGAACTGCTCCATCGTCTTCCAGGGCCGGTACTCCTTGAACTCGCGCACCATGCGCTTGCCGGCGCCGGGGATGCTCAGGATGTCCTCGTCGGTGGCCGCGTTCAGGTTGACGGGGATGAAGCAGTACTGCGCGAGCCGCGCCGTCTCCTGCGCATTGACGTACTTGCCGATCTCCTTGTCGAACTGGCCCCATGTCCTCCACGGCCGGTACTCGGCGAACTCGCGCGCCATGCGGTTGCCCGCGCCGGGCACGAGGAGGATCTCGTCTCGCGTCGCGGTGTTCAGGTTGATGTGGATGAACGCCTTGCCGTAGAAGGCCGTCGCCTGCTCCTGCGTGAGCTTCTGCCCGAGCAGGAACGCGTTCAGGTCCACGATGCTCGCGAACGGCCGCGCGGCCATCAGCGCCTTGACGATGGCCGGCGTCATGTTCGGCGCAGCCAGCAGCTCGGCTTCGGTGGCGGTGTTGGCGTCCACGACGCCGAGCGACTTGCCCACCTGCGCGGAGGCGGCAACGGCCACCGCGCACACGAGCACGGCGGCAGAGAGCGACGAGACGAACAGGCGGCGGGTGGTCATATCAACTCCGTGTGGAAAGGTCCCGTGACTCGAGTCGAGGATGGCGGAAGGTCCAGGCCAGGCCGAGGAGGCCGAGCTGCACCATCACGCCGGGCGCCAGCGCGGGCGGGGACTTGGCCTGCAGCGATTCGGCGAGGAGCGCCCACCCGGCCAGCGACGGGTCCACCTCGAGCTGGAACTCCCGGTTGGCCTGGAAGTGCAGCCAGCTGCCGAGCAGGCCCGCGGCCATGAACAGCACCATCGTGGCACGAAAGGCCAGGAAGGCCGGCCGGGCACCCGTGGCGGCCAACACGGCAAGCAGCCCGAGCGCGAGGCCGAAGAGCACGAGCGGGACGAACTGCGGCACGTCCTCGTCGTGCCCGATCAGGAGCAGCTCCGCAAACGAGCCCACCACGCCGAGCAGGAAAACGGCGAGAATACTCCGCCGCAGCACCACGACCGCTGGGTGCGCCATGATTGGCGCGAGTCTACCGGAGGAAGATGTGAGCGAGATGAGACATTTCCTGGGTATCGCCCTCGTTGCCGGCAGCCTTCAGGCGTGCGCGCCGCCCGCCTCGCCGCCGGCGCCCACCCCCGCCGGACAGGCCACGCCCGCCACGGCCGGCGCGGCCGCGGGCCGGGATCCCCTGCCCGGCACGAAACTCACCATCGAGCAGCTTCGCCAGCAGATGTTCCACGTCAGCGCGGGCCGCCGCATGAAGCCGGCAAGCTGGCCCGACGGCGCCCGCGTCGCGGTCGGGCTGTCGTTCGACGTGGACAACGCCACCGCCACGCTCTCGACCGGGAACCTGGACTACGAGGTCATCTCGCGCGGCGAGTACGGCGCCGTCGACGGCCTGCCGCGCATCCTGCGCCTCCTCTCCCGGCAGCAGGTGCCGGCGTCGTTCTTCATCCCCGCGGTGAGCGCGCTGCTCCACCCGCAGATGGTCAAGGACATCCAGGCCGCCAACGCCGCTCACGAGATCGGCGTGCACGGGTGGATTCACGAGCGGCTGCCCCTGCTGAACGACGAGAAGGAGGAGCAGCGCCTGCTGAACCAGTCCATCGAGACGCTCACGATGATGACGGGCAGGCGGCCCGTGGGCTACCGGGCGCCCTCGTGGAAGTTCAGCGGCTGGACGATGGGCCAGGTCAAGGCGGCGGGATTCCTGTACGACAGCAGCCTCATGGCGAGCGACGATGCCTACGAGCTGCTGCTGGACGGCCAGCCGACGGGCATCATCGAGCTGCCCATCGAGCGCATCCTGGACGACTTCCCCTACTTCGGCGGCAACGCCGACGGCTCGAACCCGTCACTGGGCGATGTGTACGAGGTGTTCCAGTCGGAGTTCGACGTGGCGTACCAGGAGGGCGGCCTCTACCTGCTGACGATGCACCCGCACCTCATCGGCCACCGCTCGCGCGCGGCCATGCTCGAACGGCTGATTGGCTACATGAAGGGCAAGCCCGGCGTCTGGTTCGCGACGCACGAGCAGGTTGCGCGGCACCTCGAGGAGGCCGTCAAGTAGGGTGCGGCGGGGGCCCGCACCCCTAGTCGGCCGCCCGCGATCCCTTCACGTGGCGGTGGCACTGGACGCACCGCACGGTCATGGCCGCGTAGTCCAGCGTGGCGCCGTTCAAGTCCCCGGCGCGGGCGGCGGCCGCGAGATTGTCGGTCTCGCGCAGGAAGTCCTGGCTGTGCCGGCGGTACTCCGGGGTCTTGAGGACGCCCCAGGCCGCGGTCTTCGTGAGCGCCCCCAGCTCGCTCGCGTGTCGCTCCAGGGCCGCATAGTCCTCCAGCGCCAGGGCCCGGAGCACGGCCTGGGCGTGATCCAGCTTCTGCTGCATCACCTTCGGCAGCGGCGAGGATTGGACATCGGCATCGGGAGCCGCCCCGGTCCTGCCGGCCGCCGCGGCCCCGACGAGCGTGGCGGTGATGACGAGGGCGGCCATGAACCAGCCGTTGACGAGCGCGTGCCGCGAGGCCATTCGGAACCTCCTGCCGACCAGTCTACGACACCCGGTCGGGCAATCCCCGCCGTTCCTCCGCCCCACATCCCCATCCAGGCGCGGATGTCAGCAGTTGTCTCGCCCGGGCCGGCGCGATCTTTAGTACTATTCGCCATCGTGCATCCAGACCTCGAAGAAACCATCGCCTTTCACGAAGCCATCATCGCGGAAGGCGCCAAGGCCCTCGTCGGCTACGACCTGCCCAAGATCCTCGCGAACGTCGTCCTCCTGTCGGAGATCCCGACGACCTACGACAAGAAGGAGCAGCGGCAGGTGAACTCGGGCAACCTGCTGCTGCGGGGCGTGCCGGGCGTGGGCAAGACGTTCTTCGGCGTCATCCTGGCGGCCATCAGCAACGCGAAGTTCGCGCGCATCCAGGGCCGTGCCGACATGCAGCCCACCGAGGTCGTGGGCTTCCAGATGATCAACCCCGCCACGGGCGAGCTCATCACCGAGTTCGGCCCCCTGGCCGAGGCCGAGGTCATCCTGCTGGACGAAATCAACCGGATCCCGCTCAAGTCGCAGAGCGCGTTCCTCGAGGGCCTGCAGGACCGCACGGTCACCGTCGGCAAGACCACCTACGAGCTGCCCCAGTTCAACTTCGCCATCGCGACGATGAACCCGGTGGAGCTGGGGCAGGGGACGTTCCCGCTCTCCGAAGCGGCGACCGACCGCTTCGCGATGATGGTGAACATCGGCTACCTGCCCGCGGAGGAGGAGCGGAAGCTGGTGAACTTCGACTTCAAGCACATCCGGCTGAACCCGCTGATGTCGAAGGAGCGCATCATCCAGCTCCGCGCGGCGATCACCGAGCACGTCTTCCTGCACGATCGGCTGGGCGACTACATCCAGCGCCTCGTGGCGGCCACGCGCCCCTTCAACCCCGACACCGACTGGCACACGCACTCGCCGTCGGAGCTGGTGGAGACGGGCGTGGACCTCGGCGCCTCGCCGCGCGCCATCATCTGCTGGGGCCGCCTGGCCAAGGTGTACGCGCTGCTGGTGCGCCGGCGGGACGAGGTGTACCCGGAGGACATCCAGGAGCTGGCGCAGTACGTGCTCGGCCACCGCATCTGGCTCGGCCCGCACGCCGCCAGCCACGGCCTGACGCCCGACGCCGTGGTGAAGGACGTGATCGAGAAGGTGGCGATTCCGTAGTGCGCACGCGCGAACGGGAAGTCGAGCCGCTCATCAACCTCTCGGAGGTCACCGAGGTGGAACTGCTCATCCTCAAGCGGATGCGCGAGTTCACGCCCGGCGAGCACGCGAGCCTGTTCCACGGCACGGGCTTCGACTTCGTGGGCCTGCGCGACTGGCAGGCGGGCGACCGCTTCGAGACGATCGACTGGGCGCAGTCCTCGCTCACGAACTTCAGCCCGATGGTCGTGCGCGAGTTCGAGCAGCCGACCACGTCGGGCGTGATCATCGTCGCGGACGGGTCGGCCTCCACGCGCTGCGGGCTGGACGGCGTGCCCATCGCGGTCACCATCGCCCGCGCCATCGCCACCATCGGCATGTCGGCCGTGTTCTTCCAGGATTCGATCGGGCTCATCACGTTCGACGCCGGCACCAGCCAGATGGGCGCGGTGCGGCCGCGCATCGGCAAGGGCCAGGTCATCCACTGCCTCGAGGCCTATCAGCACGGCCGCGGTCTCCAGGACGTGCGGAAGTCCCCGGGCCTGAGCGCCACGCTCATCGGCTTCTCGAGGAAGACCTCGCTCGTCCCGGTGGTGTCGGACTTCCTCTTCGACGACCCCGATTCGGTGCTCCACGAACTGGCGCTCGCCAACAACGTGCACGACGTGTTCGTCGTGCTGGTCGACGCGGCCTACGCGTTCGAGCTGCCGCACGTGACCGCCGGCTGGGTGGAGGCGTTCGACGTGGAGTCGGGGCGCACGCGGTTCCTCTCGCGCCGCGAGGCCCGCGGCCTGCGGGCGCGCGTCACGGCCTGGCAGGACACGGTGGCGAAGAACGCACGCGACCGGGGCCTGGACGTCCTGCGCCTGGGCACCGACCAGACGAAGTTCGACATCGCGCTGCTGGAGTGGGTGCAGGAAAGACGGCTGCGCAAGAAGAGGTGAAGCATGCCCATTGATGATTGCTTATCGATGATCGGGCGATTCATTGGGCGATTGGTGAGTGCGGCATCGGGCATTCGTTGATTGAGGGATTGGGTGATTGGGTGATTGGGCGACCTATGAGTGGTGAGCTTCGCGGCGGTCTCTCGGTAAGGCGGTGGGTGGCGACCCTTGGCCTGGTGGCGGCGGCGGCGGCGCCCCTGTCGGCGCAGGCGCCTGGCGAGATTGTGGACGTCGAGGTCGAGCCGATCACCTGCTGGTGGCGGAGCTCGACCTCCGCGGTGCGATCGGGCGAGCCGTTCACGCTCACGCTGACGTGCCAGGTCGTCGAGACCGAGAGCACGAAGGTCGTGCCCGACCAGTCGAAGCTCGACCCGGCGGTCGTGCAGCTCGAGCCGTTCGAGGTCATCGGCGGCTCGCATGCGCCCGACATGCGCGTGCCCGGCAAGCGCTTCTTCCAGTACGACTACCGCCTGCGCCTCATCAACGAGGGGGCGTTCGGCGCCGACGTGGACGTGCCGCAGCTCCAGATCAGCTACCGCATCGAGAGCCAGGTGGCGCGCGGCGAGGCGGTGCAGGGACGCGATTTGAACTACAACCTGCTCCCCATCTCCATCCGCCTCGTCTCCATCGTCCCCGAGGATGCGATGGACATCCGCGAGGCGCCGGCCGCGGCGTTCCAGGCCGTCGAGGCGCGCGAGGCGCGCGCGGGCATGCTGCGGCTGGTCGGGACGATCCTGTTCGGGCTCGCGGGTGTCGTCCTGCTGGTGATGGCGGTGAGCGCCTTGCGCAGGAACCGGGTCAGGACGAAGGCGGACACGTGGCAGGTGTCGCTCCGCGCCGTGGCGGGGGCGGTGCAGAAGGAGCTGGCCGAGGTGCGCCAGCAGAGCCGCGGAGGATGGGACGACACCCTGGTGGGGCGCGCCCTGGCGGCCGCCCGGCTCGCCGCCACCATGGCCAGCGGCCACCAGGTGGGACAGACGCGCGCCACGGCCTCGTCGGCGCCGATCGAGGGGCAGCTGCTCATCCGCGGCCTGCTCGGGCGGGGTGGCGCGCTGGTGTCCGGATCGCTGACGCCGCAGAGCGCGCCGGACGCCGGCGTGGCGAGCGCGCTCGCGATCTTCGCGCGCGCCCGCTACGGCCGTGACGGCGCCCTGGACAGCAGCGCCCTGGACGAGGCGCTCGACACGGCCACGGCGACGGCGAAGCAGGCCGCGTCGGCGCACTCGTGGCTGTCCGATCTGCTGAAGCGAAAGGCGCGTGGCTGAACGCATCCGGGCTCTCGTGTCGCTCGTCGAGGCCACCTGGGCCGACTGGCAGTCGATCCGCCTGTCGGAGCTGCTCTTCGCCCAGGGCGCCACGGCGCGCATGGCAGTGGTGACCCTCATCGGCGTGGCCATCGCCGTGTTCCTGCTGCGCGCGCTGTCCCGCGCGTCGGCCAGCCGC
This sequence comes from Acidobacteriota bacterium, assembly GCA_963169195.1. GTDB lineage: Bacteria > Acidobacteriota > Vicinamibacteria > Vicinamibacterales > UBA2999 > VFZN01. The sequence goes on from CAUJDN010000018.1 coordinate 9,953, forward strand.
GGCCGCGTGGCGCTGCCCGCGCTGGTGGCGTTCCGGTCCCCGAACCGCGCCTCGCTCGTCCGCCACGGGGCGTTCCTGCTGGCGCTGGCGGGCCTCCCCTTCTTCATCCTCGCGCTGGCCGATCCGCGCACGGCCATCACGCGCCAGGAGGTGACCTACCCGGGCCGGCGGATCAGCCTGATGATCGACGCCTCGTCCAGCATGCTCACGGCGCTGCCGGCCAACCGCTTCGCCGAGGGCGCGCCGAACAACGCCGCGTTCTTCACCACCGTCGGCGCCGCGCGGTTCTTCATCGAGCAGCGCATGAAGGGGCCCTACCGCGATCTGATGGCCCTCATCGAGTTCGGCGACGATGCGTACGTAATCACGCCGTTCACCACGGACTACGAGAACATCCTGCTGAGCACGGCGCTCATCGGCGACTGGCAGGAGTTCATGTCGTTTCCCGACCAGGGCACCGTCATCGCGCGGGCCGTCGAGCAGAGCGTGGCGATGTTCGAGACGTTCAAGTACCTGGACGCCGCCGGCAACCTGATGGTGCTCTTCACGGACGGCGCCGACGCCGAGGTGCTCGAAAGCGGCAAGACGGCGATGGACGTCGTCGAGGACGCACGCCGCGCGAAGATCCCCATCTACTTCATCAAGGTGGGCCGCGAGATCCCCGGCCGCGTGCAGATCGGCGACGACATCTGGCGGACGGCGGTGCAGCGCACGGGCGGGCACTTCTACCCCGGCGCAGACGAGGCCCAGATCCTGAAGGCGATCGCGGACATCGACCGCGCCGCGGCCGGGAGGATCGAGCTGAAGCAGTACAGCACCGAGCGGCCGCGCTTCTCGCCCTTCGCGATGATCGCGGCGGGGTTCTGGTCGCTGGCGCTCCTGCTCAGGATGACGATGCCGGCGTTCCGGACGTTTCCGTGAGGTGCGGGCAGGTGCCGGCGGGTGCGGACAGGTGCGGTGGATAACGCGGCCGGGGCTTCGGTCCCGGCGCCATGATCGGGCGTAGGAGCGGACGATGCGGGCAACGATTGGCTATCTGGTGGTGGCGGCCGTGCTGGGCGTGGCGGGGTTGCTGGCGTGGCGCGGCAGCGAGCTCGAGCGGCGCGTGGCCGCGGCCGAGCGGGATCTGGTGACGCTGCGCTACCAGGAAGCGGGCGCGCGCGCGGTGGAGCCGCCGCCGGCGTGGTCGTCGTGGCTGCCCGGCGCCAGCCAGGCCGCGGAGGATGCCCGCGCGCTCGGCGCCACCTCCAGGTACTGGGAGGGCGACTACGACGCCGTGGCCTCGGATCCGAACGCGAAGCTCCTGGCCGCCAACGCCGCCTATCGTGCGGTTCGCCGCGACGGCGGGAACTGGCAGACGGTGGTGGGCCGGCTCGACGGCGTGGTGAAGACCTACGCCGACGTGCTGCGCGAGAACCCGGACAGCGCCGAGGCCGCGTTCAACTTCGAGTACGCCACGCGCCTGCGCGCCGCCATCGCCGCGCGCCGGCGGGACGTGGCGCCGGTGGACTACAGCGCCAGCGGCAACACCATCCACGGCGGCATCGGCGAGGTGCCGGTGGACGCCGAGTCCAAGCAGTTCAAGATGATCGTCCCGATGCGCCCCGACGAGCGGCAGGAGGCCGAGAAGGCGGGCAAGGCCGGGGCGCGCATCCGCAAGGGCTAGCCAGGAGGCCCGGTGCCCAAGGTCACGTTCGGCGAGCCGCAGTATCTCCCGCTCCTCGTCATCCCCGGCCTGCTGCTGCTCCTGTGGCTGCGCCAGGCATGGCAGCGGCGCGGGGACGTCACCGCCCTCCGTCGGCGCCGCACCCTGCCGGTGCGCGAGCGGATCCCCTTCCTCGGGGATCTGCTCGCCTGGCTCTGCCTGCTCGCCGCGCTCGCGCTCACGCTGGTCGCGCTCGCGCGCCCGCAGACCGCCACCGCCATCATCCGCACGGCCGGCGTGGACTTCGTCGTGCTGCAGGACGGCTCGGCCTCGATGCACGTGGCCGACGCGGGGGCCCAGGCGGCCGGCGCAGCCGCTGCGGGCGAGGTGCGCCGCGGACAGGCCACGAATCGCTGGCGGCGCTCGATGCGCTTCCTCCGCATGCTCGGCGAGTCGCTGCGCTGGGAGGACGACCGCGTCGCCCTGGCGCTCTTCGCGCACATCGCCACGCCCCAGGTGCGCCTGACGAAGGACCCGAACACGTACTTCTTCTTCCTCGATCACCTGGAGGACAGCTCCCCCTTCCGCCTCGAAGACGACGCGTCGTGGGACACGAACATCGAGCGCGGCATCTACTGGGGGCTGCGGCTCTTCGAGAAGGACGAGGAGCTGCAGGGCCAGTCGGCCAACGCGAAGGCGTTCATCCTCATCTCCGACGGCCAGGCCTGGAGCGGCGAGGTGGCCAAGTCGATGCAGCTCGCCCAGGCCGCGGGCATCCCCGTCCACGTCGTCGGCGTCGGCACGACGGCCGGCGGCATCATCCCCGACCCCAGGCGCGACGCCACGCAGGCGGCCATCCGCTCGGTGCTCGACCGCTCGTCACTCGCCGCCATCGCCACGGCCGGCGGGGGCCGCTACTTCGAGATGGACCGCGAGACGGATCGCGCGATCGCCAGCACCATCATCGACCTCACGCGCCGGCGCGCCGGAGGCCGGGGCGTCCAGGAGACGGCCGAAGACCGGTACCGCGAGGTCCTGGTGGCCGCGGCCGTCCTTGTGGTGCTCGGCGCCCTCTTCCTCCGTGACCAGGCGGCGCTCGTCCTGCAGATCGCCGCAGGCACGGCCGTGCTCGTCCTGCTCACCCGGATCCTGTGAGCGCGCGAGGCCCCGTGATACGCCTCGACGCCGTGCGGCGACGCGTCCGGCAGGCCTACGACGACCACCCGTATCCCGGAGCGGGGCACGTCTGGGCCGAGTGGCGGCTCGCGCCGATGGCGTGGATGCAGGCGCTGTGGCGACCGGGGGCGGAGGCGGCGCCGCCGCGGCGGATTCTGGTGGCAGGCTGCGGCACGGGTGCCGAAGCCTTCGCCCTTCGGCGGGCGTGCCCGAACGCCCACATCGTCGCCTTCGACTTCAGCGAGCGTTCCATCGCGGAGGCGCGGCGCACCCGGCCTGGACGCCGGGGGGCTCCGGTGGAATTCGTGGTGGCGGACCTGTCGGACCCGCGGCTGGACCGGACCGTCGGCCGCGACTTCGACCTCATCACGTGCCACGGCGTGATGACCTACGTGCCGGAGCCGCGTCGCGCGCTCGGCAGCCTGGCCCGGTGCCTCGCGCCCGACGGCGCGCTCTACCTCGGCGTCAACGGGAGCCGCCACCGGAGCGTCAGGCTCCGTCAGGCGCTGCCGCTGTTCGGGATCGACCCGCGCCGCTTCGTGGAGAGCCCGGCCACGCGAGACGTCCTCCGCCTGCTGGACGCGCTGCTGCCCGCGTGGGAGCGCATGGTGCGCCCCTCGGCGCCCTACCTGGCCTCGGATGTCTTCGGGCTGCTCTTCCACAACTGGCCGCTGGCCCGGTGGGTGGACCTCGCGCGCCGCGCGGGGCTGCACTTCCAGGGCAGCGACGCGACGCATCGCCAGTTGCGGCCGCTCGTGTTGAAAGGATTCTCGGAACGGCTCGCGCCGCGCAGCCGCGCCGAGGTGAGCCTGTTGATCGAGGCCGCGCAGCCGGCGGCCTTCCACCGGCTGCTGTTCACCAGACAGCCGCCCGCGAGCCCCCCATGGGCCGACCCGGAACGGCTGCTCGCGTGGCGACCGGTGCGGACGCGATTGTTCGCCTCGCGGCTGCCCGCTCGTGTCGCGCCAGGGCCACGGACCGTGACCTTCCGGAGCCCGGCCCTCAACGCGCTCGTCAGCACGGACCTGCCTTCATGGGCCGTCAGGTTGCTGCCGCAGGCCGACGGCGCGCGGTCGATTCGCGCCATCCTGCGGCGCACCGGGGGACACCCCGAGCCTCACGAGCTGGGCTCGCATCTGTACCTGCTGCACCAGCTGCTGATCCTGAACCTGCTGCCCCCGCGAGCAGCCTGACCCGTGTGCGGTCAGGCGTCGCCCGTGCTCGAGCCTTCCCGCTACTTGTAGGTCGATTTGCGCAGCGCCCCGCCCTTGGGGTTCTTTGCCGGCTTCAAGTCCTTGACCTTCGCCTTCGGCTTCTTCGCGGATTTGGCCATCGTGTCCTCTCCGGTTAACGTTGTCTCCTGATCAGCATGGTCAGGCCGGCCGTGGGATCCTTCTTTGGTTTCAGATCCTCCACCTTCGTCCGCGGCTTCCTGGCCTTCGTGGCGGCCTTCTTCTTCTTCGCCATTCGTCCTCCGAGATCTCAGCGCCCGGTGAGTGGCGTCCAGGCGATCCTGTCTCGACGAACCGCACGTCCCTTGCGTGCGCCACATTATCACGAGTGACGACGTTCAGCGCTTCATGTTCTCGCGCAGCTGCCGCAGCGGCTCGAAGGCGTACTCGATGAGCCTCCGGCGTCCGACGACGATGCGGGCTTCGCCCTTCATGCCCACCTGCAATGGCCGCCGTTCGCCGTTCGCCATCACGTGGTCCTGGTCCGTCGACGCGAAGGCGACGAACGTCGCGCCCGCCGGATCCGAGACGGCGGCGGGGCTGATCCAGTCGAGCCTCCCGGTGAGGGTGCCGTACCGCTGGTAGGGGAACGCCTCGAAGAACAACCGCACCTGCTGCCCGACGGCCAGACGCGGCAGCCCCGTCTCGCCAAGCTCGATGCGCGCGCGCGGCACATCGGCGGCGGGCGCGATCTGGCACAGCTCCTGGCCGGCCTCCACGGAGTTGCCGGCGCTGCGGTGCGCGAGCGCAATGACCACACCGTCGTACGGCGCACGAATCGACAGGAGGTCGCCGGTGGAGTCGTTGAGCGGGGTCTCGAGGGCCGCGATGCGGGTCCTGAGCTTCTCCACCTCCGCGGCGGCATCGGCCCGCCACGCGGCCTGGTCCGCCTCCATGCGCTGGATCTCCATCTCGGCAGCTTCCAGCCGGCGCTCGGCCAGCGTCAGCTCCTTCTCGGCCTGCTCCATCTCGAGCTGCTCGGCGATCAGCGTGGTCTTCGGGACCAGTTCGGCGGCGGCGAGCGACCGGGTGCGCGCCAGCAGGTCGCGCCTGGTCGCGACCGTCCGCTGGCGGAACTCGACGTCGCGTTTGGCCTGGTCGATCTCGTTCCGCTCGATGGCGAGCCGCTCCTGGTAGGCCGCCTCGGTCTTGGCCATGCTCGCGGTCCGGCTGCTCACGTCGGCACCAGCCGTCATCAGCTCCGTCCGCCAGGTCCTGATCTCGTCCGAGCGCAGGACGAACAGCTCGGCCCCGGCGGTGACCCGCTGGCCCTCGGTCACTCTCACTGCCGCCACGACGGCGAGCCGAGGCGACCGGATGGGGTCCGCGCCTCCGGTGGGGGCGAGCACGAAGGGGCTGCGGACCGTCTCGGGCACCTCGACGACGATGAGGGCCGCCAGGGCCGTGGCGAACAGCAGCACGAGCAGCCAGCCGATGGCCCGGACGACGGCCGGCGGCGGGTCCTGCGGCAGCATCGCCGAGGGCGTGTCGAGCGAGGATCCGCTGGCCGGTCCTTCGGTGCTCACGGTGTCCTCAGATGCCCAGCTGCTGGCTGGACAGGTGGAAGTAGAGGCCGCGCCGGGCCATGAGCTCGTCGTGGGTGCCGACCTCCGCCACCTCGCCCTGCTCGAGCACGACGATGACGTCGGCGTCGCGGATGGTGCTCAGGCGATGCGCGATCACGAGGGCCGTGCGGCCGGCCATCATCCGTCCGAGGTTGTCCTGGATGGCGCGTTCCGATTCCGTGTCGAGCGCGCTCGTGGCCTCGTCGAAGATGAGGATCGGCGGGTCCAGATAGAGCGCACGGGCAATCGCGATGCGCTGCTTCTGGCCGCCGGACAGGCTCAGCCCCGACTCGCCGATCCGGGTCTCGTACCCCATCGGCAGGCGCATGATGAAGTCGTGCGCGTTGGCGGCCTGGGCGCTTCGCAGCACGCGCTCGGCGTCGGGCTCGTGATCGCCGAACGCGATGTTCTCGGCGATGGTCGCGTCGAACATGTGGTTCTCCTGCAAGACCATGCCAATCTGCCGCCTGACGTCGCGGTAGTTCAGCGTCCTGAGATCGACGTGGTCGACCAGGATGGTGCCCGCCGTCGGCTCCAGCAGCCCCGCGATCAGCTTGATCAGGGTGGTCTTCCCGCTGCCGCTCCGTCCGACCAGCGCCGTGGTCCTGCCGCGCGGGAACTCGAGATCGATGCCCTTGAGGATGTGCGGCGCCTCCGGCCCGCCGTACTGGAAGCCGACCTGGCGGAGCTGGATGTGCCCCTCGATCGACGGCACGGGCTTGAGCCGCGTCCGGTCCCGTCCCTGCTCCGGCTCGGGCTCGAAGATGTCGTTGAGCCGGTTCATCAGGACGGAGATGAGCTGGAACTGGTCCCAGACGCCGAGCGCCCGGACGATGCTGCTCGACGCCATCGCGGTCAGCGCGCTGAAGGCCACGAAGGCGCCGACCGTGAGCCGGCCCTGCATCACCTGCGTGGCGCCGACCCACAGGAAGAGCGCCGTTGACACGAGGCCCACCGTCTGCAGAACGCTGTCGTACGACATCAGGATGAAGTTCGCCCGGAACATCTTCCGTGACACGCCGAGGAACTCGTGGAGCATGGCGTCGCGAAAGGCGAGTTCGCCCGAGGCGGCCTTCACCGCCTCGATGCCCTTGATGGCATCCACCTGGTGCGAGGCGTACTTGCCCTGGCTCTCCTCGATGTCCGCGAAGAGCGGGCGGAGCACGCGGACCGAGAACCACATCAGGCCCACATAGGCGGGGACGGTGGCGAGGAAGACCAGCCCGAGGAACGGGCTGTACACCATCATCAGCACGATCGCGCCCAGGGCCGTCAGCAGCGCCAGCATGCCGCCGATGCCGTGCTGCACCATGAACTGCCGGATCTGCCGGGCCCCGTCCAGCCGCCGTTGAATGTCGCCGGTCCGGCGGCTGCTGAAGTACAGGAGCGGCAGCGACAGGAGCTGTCGCGTCAGGAAGTCGAGCAGCGAGGCGTCGATCCGGACCGCCACGAAGCTGAGCAGGTACTCCTGCGCGAGGCTGGCGGCCTGCACGAAGATCACCGTCACCGCCATCGCGATCAGGATGATCCGCAGCAGCCCGACGTCGTTCTCGACGATGACCGTGTCCACCACCATCTGCGTGAAGATCGGGAACAGCAGCTGGAGGAGCGTGACCGTGACGGCGAGCAGCAGCGCCAGCGTCAGCGGGCCGCGGTGCTTCGTGACGAACGGCACCAGCCACGACAGCGACGACCGACCTTCCGGCGCCTGCTCGAACGCCTCGGTGTAGTCGAAGAGGGCCGCGTAGCCGGACCACTTCTCCTCGAACTCGGCCCGCGCGATGCGGCGCGTCCCGACCGCGGGGTCGGCCACCTTGACGCGCGTCTTCCCCACGTCGAAGAGCACCATCCAGTGGTTGCCCTCCCAGTGGACGATGGCGGGCAGCGGCATGTCGGGGAGGTGGCGGCGCGACACCTTCAGCGCGCGCGCCGACAGTCCCAGCTCGGTCGCGGCATGGCAGAGGGCCCGGAGGCTCGTCCCGTCGCGTGAGGTGTGGCACAGCTGCCGGATGTGCGCGAGGCTGACCTTGCGCCCGAAGTGGCGGCAGATCATGGCCAGCGACGCCGCCCCGCAGTCCATCTCGTCGATCTGCTGCACGTGCGGGAAGCGCCGGATGCGCCGGCGCCGCGTCCTGAACCACCCGTCCTCCTCGTCCGCCGGCCCCTCCCCCTCCGGCGGCGCGGGGCCGAGGGCGACCTTGTCCTGGACGCTCGCCTCGGCGGGCAGCTGCTCGACCGCGAAGTCCACCGGCACCCGTGCCTCGACGTCGGCCCTGTACTGCGCGAGACGCTCCTGCAGCAGCGCGTGGAACTCCGGGAAGCGCGCCTTCAGGTCGCGCACGGCGTCGGGCGTGAGGGCCAGCAGCCGGACCGGCGTCACGGCGACGGCCGACGCCGCCCGCGGTGAATCGTTCAGGATGGACAGCTCGCCAAAGAAGTCACCCTCGCGGTAGAAGGCCAGGTTGCGCGACCGGCCGTCCCGTTCGGCAAACACCCGGACCTTGCCCGACTCGACGACGTACATCGGGCCCGGAGGGTCCCCCTCACGCAGGATCAGCGCGCCCTGCGGCACGTCCACGACGCTCAGGCGCTCGATGAGCGCCTGCAGCACGCGGGCGGGGAGCCGCCCGAAGTTGGAGAACTCGTAGAGAAAGCCGTGCAGCGTGCGCAGCCGGGCGGTCCCCTCGAGAGCGTGGCGGAGCTCGGGGTGCCGCTCGAGCAGCGCCAGGACGTCGCCGCGATCGAACCGCAGCACGTGCACCGCCGTGCTGCACCGGACGGTCGCGGTCCGCGTGCCGCCCGAGAGCAGGGCCGCCTCTCCGAACACATCACCCGGCCGAAGCGTGGCGAGCGCGATCTCGCGGCGGCCATCCGCTTCCTTGACCACGCGGGCGCGGCCGAGCGTCAGCAGGTAGAAGGCATCGACCTCGTCACCCTGTTTGACGATCACGTCGCCGAAGTCGAAGCGCTCTTCCTGTGCGAGGGCGCTCACCTGCGCGAGCTGCTCGTCCGGCAGGATCCGGAAGACGGGCGATCGCCGCAGCGCCTCGTCGAGCGGCAGGTTCACGAGACGCCCCCGGCGGGCATGGGCCACTGGACCCAGCGGCCCGCCAGCTGGTCGAAATGCTGATCGAGGAGCCGCTGTTCGACCCGCGCGCGCACCGCGCCGTCCGCCGGATCGGGATCGGTGCGGCCGACGAGGCGGTGGACGTGGTACCCGCCTTCGTGCGGCGCGACGTCGAGCATCTCGCCGGGGACCGCGCGCAGCACCTGTTGCTGGACCTCCGGCCGCAGCTCCTCGAAGAACGCCTCCGTGCGTTCGAAGGAGTAGCCCCCCTCCGAGGCCACCTCCTCCATCGAGAGGCCGTCGGCCGTCACGCACATCGCGGCCTCACGCGCGGCGTCGAGCGTGTCCACGTCGATCGTCTCGAGCACGACGAGGCTGAGCGGAAGCCGCCGCAGCGCCAGGGCGTCCGCAAGACGTTCGGCCGTGAGGAGCCTCGCGCGCTCCTGCTCGAACGCGGCCTCCAGGCCGGGGAGCTCGGCGAGCCACCGCGGATCGGCGCCAATCCGGGCGGCCCAGGCCGCGGTCATCGCCTCGTCTTCGGCGTCGGCGTGGTCGTCCTGCGCCGGGCCGTCGTCGCCGGCGAGCCCGATCTCGACACCACCGGCCTGCGCGGACGGCTCCGCGGCCCGGGCACGGGCGGCGGCGATCCGCCAGCCGAGCGCGCGCGCCAGCCGATCGAGGTCGCCCGAGAGCGTCAGCTCGGTCAGCAGCAGCACGAGCAGGTCATCCGTCGCCGAGCGATAGTCGGCCGGCCCGGGCTCGACCGGCTCGCCCAGCACGTCCGCCCAGTGGTGCCGGAGGAAGTGGGCGTCGAAGTCCTCGAGCGTCAGGCCGTGATGCTCCAGCCACCGCTCGGTCTCCTCCGCCGTGATCAGATCGCGGTCGTAACGAAACTGCTCCGACATCGACTGCACGGCCCCTTCATCGGCCGAGATCTCTCCTGACTCCACGAGTGCGGCGGCCCGCTCTTCGCACGCGACCAGCCGGAGCAGCCGCGACCATGTCGCCTGGAGGTCGCCACGGGCATGCGCCGCGACGACCACGTCCGCCACCGCGAGCGCCCGTCCGCCGGCGCTGAACACCAGTCGGTTCCACGCGCCCTGGCCCGCGTCTGCCATCGGTGCGGGACAGTGTAGAGCGAAAGGGGAGAAAGGCGAAGCCGTGGGGATCGCGGGGCCTTGTCACACCCCGACCCCGGCTGTAGAATCGCCGCGAAAGGACGGTCCATGGCGAAAAAGACTGCGAAGTCCTCCAAGGTGAAGGTGCGGGATCTCAAGCCCGCCAAGAGCGGCGCGGTCAAGGGCGGCGCGGCGAAGAAGCGGGCGGAGAAGTAGCGCCTGGCAGGTTCACGGGCGGGTCGTGGCCAGGTACGATCTCGGCGGAACGCTGCGCGAGCGCGACGCGGCCGCCACCCTGGCGTGGGTCCGCCCGTTCCTGCCGGCCTGCGGCATCACGCGACTGGCCAACGTCACCGGCCTGGATCGCATCGGGATCCCGGTCTGGATGTGTGTGCGGCCCAACGGCCGATCGCTCGCGGTTTCGCAAGGCAAGGGCACGACGCACGAACTGGCACAGGCTTCGGCCGTCATGGAGGCGATCGAGAGCTTCCACGCGGAGCACGCCCCTCCACCGGTGCTGGTCGCCTCCTGCCGCGCCGCGCGCCGGCGCCATGCCGTGCTCGGCCCCAGGCGCTTCACGCCCGGGCTGCGATGGCGCACCTTCAGCGACGATCGGGACCTGTGCTGGAGCGCCGCCACCGATCTCGCCAGCGGCGAGCCGCTCCTCCTGCCCCACGTCCGCGTCACCCTGGACTGGAGCCACCCGCATCCCGACGCCGGCCTGCTCCAGGTCACGAGCACGGGTCTCGCCTCCGGGAACTCACGGGCCGAGGCGCTCTGCCATGCCCTGTTCGAAGTGATCGAACGCGACGCCGAGTGGCGGTGGCAGCGGTCGTCGTCGGCCGCGGAGCGTGCCGGGGAAATCGACCCCACGACCGTGGACACGCCCCACCTGCGCGCCATCCTCGACCGGCTGGCGGCCGCCGAGGTCCAGGTCCGCATGCACGACATCACGTCCCGCGTCGGCATCCCGGTCTTCGCCTGCGAGATCCACGACGCCGGCCCCGTCGGCCGAATCGGCCCCTTCGGCGGGTACGGCTGCCACCTCTCGCCCGAGATCGCGCTGTCGCGCGCCGTGACCGAGGCGGTGCAGTCACGCCTGACCTATATCGCCGGATCGCGTGACGACATGTACCCGGCGAGCTACGAGCCCGGGAACCCGGCGGCCGCCGGCACGCCGGCCGCCTCACCCACCAGGGACTTCCGCCGGGCCGTCACGCCCCCGATGGGCACGACCTTCGAGGAGGACCTGCAGATCACGCGTGGGCTGCTCCGTGAGGCCGGCATGGACCGGGTGGCCGCCGTCGATCTCACCCACCCCGAGATCGGCATCCCGGTCGTGATGGCCGTCGTCCCCGGGATGCGCGAAACCGATGGGCACTGACGACACGGTCGTGTTCCTGGGCCCGTCGCTGCCCGTCGCGGAGGCGCGCCGGATCCTCCCCGCCCGATACCTGCCGCCCGTCCGCTGTGGCGATGTCCTGCGCGTGCGCCGCATGAAGCCGCGCGCCGTGGCCATCATCGACGGGGTCTTCGAGAGTGTCGGCGCCGTCTGGCACAAGGAAATCCTCCTCGCGCTCGAGGACGGCATCGCCGTCTACGGTGCCGCCAGCATGGGCGCGCTCCGCGCGGCGGAACTGGCCCCCTTCGGCATGGTCGGCATCGGCGCGATCTTCGAGGCCTATCGGGACGGGGTCTATACCGACGACGACGAGGTCGCGCTCCTGCAGGGGCCGGCCGCCTTCGGGTACCCGGCCATGTCGGAGGCGATGGTGAACGTCCGGGCGACGGCGGCACGGGCCGTGGAGGCAGGCGTCATCGCCCCCGGCTCGGCCGACCGGCTGGTCCGGGTGGCGAAGGGCATCTTCTACCAGGAGCGCTCCCTGGACCTTACCGTCGAGGCGGCGTGGGGACAGGGCACGGACCGTGGCGAGGCCGCGCGCTTCCGGCGCTTCCTCGAGGACGGCGGGTACGTGAACCAGAAGCGGCTGGATGCGGAGGCGCTGCTCCGCCACGTGGCGGCGTCCCTGCCCGCGACGCCCCGTCCATCGGCCGGCGTGCCGGGGGTCAACCGTTCGTCGTTCATCCTGCGTCTCCAGCACCAGGCCATGTGCGGCCCATTCGACCTGCCGGCGCCGGACCTGCCGCGCGAGGAGCAGGTGGCCGCGGCGGCCATGCAACGGGGACGCCGCTCGAGTCAGCTGCGGCGGCTCGCACAGATGCTCGCGGCCGCCTACGCGCTGGCGCGCGTGCGACAGGTGCCGGTCACCGACACCCATCGGCAGCGGGTCTTCACGGCCGGGGATCTCGGGCTCGGACCCGCCGCGCGGACGAAGCGCTGGGCCGTGGCGCGGGACCTGACCGGCGAGGCGTGCGCGGCCCTGGTCGACCGGCTGGGCGTGATCCAGGCGCTCCAAGCCTCGTTCGAGCATCGCGTCGGCCGGCATGAGGCCAGGCGCCGGTACGACGCACACCTGCTCGACATGATGCGGATCGAGGGACGGTACGCCTCGTACCGTCCCCGGGGGCGGGCGTCCGGGCGGGCGGTCGATCGGGCCGTGCTGCGAAACGCGGCCAGGCGGGACGGCGCGGCATTCGCGCTCGATCGGCGTGCAGGCGTGCTGCGGTGCCTCGTCGCCGACGTCGTCGCGTCGATGGGCGTCGCGCCGTGCCGGCGGCCGCAGGAACTCTCCGACGACTTCCGGCGTGCGCGTGGGTTGGAGCGGCGGGCGGCGACGCTGGCCTGGCGGCGGGCGAACAACCTCGATGCCCCCCGGTACGAGGCGCTGGTCGAGGGTGACGCTCGCGTGGCCTCCGTCTTTGGCGCCGACGAGCCCCACGTGCTCGGGCTCTACCTGCTGGCCGATCCGGTCTGCTGGCTGCTCGATGCCATCCGGATCGCGGGAATGTATGGTCGGCTCGCGCGACGGCTGTGCTATGGTTCGCTCGAGTACGAGCCGGCTACTCATTCCGGGAGGACCGTGATGGCGAAGGCAAAGGCGGCCGCCAAGAAGGCGGTGAAGAAGGCGGCGAAGAAGGCCGCGAAGGACCTCGCACCGAAGAAGGCCGCGAACGTCAAGGGCGGGGCCGTGCGCAAGAAGGTGTACGAGTAGGATTCGCGGGCGATCGGGGACCGGCGCCGCGCGTGCCGGTCCCGTTCATCGAGCCCACCCCCAGGGCATGAGGATTCCCGGGCGATGGCGGTCCTCCCATTCCGCGGCGAATTCGGCGATCCCCTGGACCTGGCCGCCCTGGCCGCGATCAATCACGACGGCGACGCGTCGCCGCTGCTCGAGGGCGTGCTCCGGGACCCGCACCTCGCGGCGCTCGATTCCGATCTGGACTTCGCAGCCGCGGCCCGCCAGTCGCGATCGGGCCACTTCGACGAGCGCGCCTTTCTCGATTCCGGGCAGCAGGCCATCACCCGGTACATCCGCCGGTCGCGGGCACCCCTGCGGCTCGTGTTCACGCGCCACGCGGACCCGGAGCGGCTGTTGCGGCAGAAGCTCGTCGCCGTGGCCGCAGCCCTTCGGAACGAGCCGACCGCGCCTCGCCCCGGGATTCGACCGTCCTGCCGGGTGGAAGCCCTGTTCGGCCGGCTGGCCCGTCGGCTGCCTCTCGCCCACGTGCCGATGGCACGGCCACTCGCCATCGACGAGGCCTTTCCGGGCGCCAGCCGGTACGCCTGGCGCGTGGCCACCGCGCATGGATCCGGGCGGCGCGCCGCCGGCACGGCGCGGATCGAGGTCGGGCGGGCCGTCTTCGTGGACGACGTGGACGTGGACGCGCGCACGGGCGCGGTGCGGATCGGCGGCGCCGGGGCCGGCACCCGCATCCGCACCGAGGTGGTCGTGAAGGGCGTCGGGGCCACCCCGTTTACCGCCAATCGTTTCAGCGCCCGCGCATCCGGTGTGCTCACCATGCTGCAGGGTGAGCGCGACTGGCGCCACAGCACCATGCTCGCGCGCGGCGGTGTGCCCGTCTACCGCCCGCTGGAGTTGACGCTGCTCCCGTACTGTCACTGGCATCCCACAATGGGCTGGCGGCCGATGGTGGTCTACGCGCGCCTGCCCCTCGAGAACCTGCGCGTCTCCGACCTCGAGCTGCTGCCGCCCTCGCGCGGGCGTCACGCGCTCGACGGGGTGCGCCGCAAGCTGGCGACCCTCGCCGGCGTCGAGCCGGCGGACATCGACCCCACCATCCTGGTGCGCGTCGTCGTGGCACGCCTCGGCCGGATCGCCGGCCTGTGCCAGGGGGGGACCACGCTCGGCGGACGGCCGTTCTTCCATGGCTTCCTGCACTGGCAGAACGTCAGCCTGCTCGGCGAGCTCGTCGACCTGGGAGAAGGACGGTTCGTGGACGACCGCCGCGCCCTGCAACGCGCCTACGCACGGAGCGGCTACGTGGACCCCGCGAAGGCGTGGACGGCGAGCGTGCGGGCGGCCCGGGACGAACTGGCGGTGTTCCACCAGGTCGCCCGGCGCTTCGCACGAGTGACCAACGGCCTGCTGCGGCCCGGGCGGCGCACGCCGCCCGGCCTCGATCGGTTGTTTGCACGCACGCACGCGGAGGGCCGGGCCGGGACGCGGGCCGACGATGTGGCGGAGCTGGTCCAGGCCGCGATGCGGGGGACGCCGTGATCGACTGCCTCTTCATCGGCCACAACGACGGCTCGTTTCCCGAGTACGTCGATCAGGTGCGGGCGATGGGACCCGACGCCGGGCCCTGGCGTCGAGTGAACCTCTCCTTCGTGGAGCTGGACGGCGTGCCGCACCGGGCGATGGACGTGCTGAATCGCGTCAACGGCCGCGATGGGCGACGGCGACCGACGCTGAACAACATGGAGGGCCTCTCGCCCACCATCGCGTACCTGGCCAGCCATGTTCGCCGTCACGGCTTCTCGTTCGACTTCGTGACGCTGTTCCAGGACGAGCGGCGCCGCCTGGCCCGCCTGCTGCGGGGTGGGGACGTGATGGCCGTGGCCATCACGACGACGTTCTACGTCGGCACGTGGTGGATCGAGGAGATCGTCCACTTCGTCCGCCGCCTCAGCCCGTCCACGCGCATCATCGTGGGCGGCCCGTACCTGTACAACCAGTCGGTGCTCGCGCCGGAGCGAATGGACGAGCTCTTCGCCGAGCTCGACGCGGACGTGTACGTGATCAGCCGCGAGGGCGAGCTCGCGCTCACCCGCGTCCTCGACGCGCTGAAGGGCCGCCGGAGCCTCGGCGCCATCGACAACATCGCGTACCGGCGTCGCGGGCGGTTCGTGCGCACGACGGCGTCACCCGAAGTCAACCCGCTGGCCGCGAACCCGGTGGACTACGACCTCTTCCCGTCGCGCATCGGCGAGTTCGTGGCCATCCGCACATCGAAGTCGTGCCCGTTCGCGTGCGCGTTCTGCTCCTATCCGCAGCAGGCCGGCGCCTATGTCTACGAGGGCATCGACGCCGTGGAGCAGGAGCTCGATCGGATCCGGCGGGTCGGGACCGTGACCACGCTCGCGTTCATCGACGACACCGTCAACGTGCCCAGGGGCCGGTTCAAGGACCTCCTCCGGATGATGATCGGCAAGGGCTACCGGTTCCGCTGGAACGCCAACCTGCGCGCGGACCACGCGGACGCCGAGTGCATCGACCTGATGCGACGGAGCGGCTGTGAAGGCGTGTTCCTCGGCGTCGAGTCGGGCAGCGACGCGATGCTGAAGCGGATGAACAAGACCTCGCGATCGGCGGACTACCGCCGCGTGATTCCTCAGCTCAGGGACGCCGGGATTCTCACCCACTGCAGCCTCATCATCGGATTCCCTGGCGAGACCAGGGACACGGTGCGGGAGACGATCGACCTCATCGAGGAGGCGCGACCCGACACCTACCGGGCGCACCTCTGGTATTGCGACCCGACGACGCCCGTCTGGCGGAAACGCCACGAGCTGGGCCTGGAGGGCGCGCAGTTCGACTGGCGGCACTCCACGATGGACTCGGCCATGGCCGCCGACCTCGTGGACGAACTGTTCCTGACGGTCCAGAACTCGACATGGCTCCCGCAGCACGGCTTCGATTCCCGGTGCCTCTTCTACCTGCAGCGGAAGGGCATGCCCCTGCCCCAGATCCTGCGGTTCCTGCGGGCGTTCAACGACGCGGTCCGGTTCAGGCTCCGGCACCCGGACGCCCCCGGGATCGAGCCGTCGCTGCTGGCGCAGCTGGAAGAGTGCGGCCGGTTCGAGCCCGTCCGCGCGGGCGCACGGCCCTCCAGGACGGACGCCGCTCCTCCGGCGCTCTCAGCCGCCCGCGCCTGATGGCCGGCCCGGCCGCGTCGCGCGGGGGCGGGCGAGCGGCAGCCGGGACACCAGCCGCCAGCGCGCCTCGCCGGCGCGCATGCGCCAGAGCAGCACCTCGCGGCAGATGAAGCGCCCCGCGAAGCGCCGGCGACAAAGCGCCTGCCAGGCCGCGCCGGCGCGCTCGGGCGCGAGGCGCCCGGCCAGCGTGATGTGCGGGTGCGAGAAGGGGACGTGCCGGTCGCCCGGATCGAGCCGGCCCGCCACGGCGCGCGCACAGGCGCGCTGGCATCGGACGAGCGCGCGCGTCCGATCGACCGGCACGTAGATGAAGTCCCTGTCGCCGAAGTACGACACGCCCGTGTAGCCGATCGGAAAGGCCTCGAGACGCCCGATGGCCGCGCGAAGCGCGCGCACGAGGTCGCGCTCGCGGCGCCCCTTCCCGAGCCTGCGGGGAATGACCAGCGTGATGTGGGGCGCGGACCGGGCGTCGGATCCGTAGCGGCGCCCGATGGCCGAGACGCGCCGGGAGAGGGCGGCGGGGACCGCGATGTGCAGGTAATATTGCGCCGCGCGCATGACGGCACCCATTCTCTACGATGCGCACATGCACACGCCGTTGTGCGGCCATGCCATCGGCCAGCCGGAGGCCTACGCGAGACAGGCCCTGCGTGTGGGGCTCGGGGGCGTCGTCTTCACGTGTCATGCCCCGATGCCGGACGGCTTCTGGCCGGGCGTGCGGATGCGCGAGGACGAGCTCGACACCTACGTCGCGATCGTCGCCCGCGCGGCGGACCGCTTCCGCGGCCGGCTCGACGTCAGGCTCGGCCTCGAGAGCGAGTACTTCCCGGGCTTCGAGCGGTACCTGGCCCGGCTCCATCGCCGCGCCCGCTTCGAGTACATCCTCGGCTCCGTGCACTGGCAATCGCCCGAGTACCGGGCGCGCTTCGGGGCGGGCCCGCTCGAATCGTTCCGGCGCCGGTACTTCACCCACCTGGCCGACGCCGCGGAGACGGGCCTCTACGACTGCCTCAGCCATCCCGACCTGATCAAGAACCATCGTCCGGCGTCGTGGCGCTTCTCGCGCCTGGCCGATCACGTGGGCCGGTGCCTCGATCGGATTGCCGCCACCGGTGTCGCCATGGAGCTGAACACGTCCGGGCTCCGGAAGCCCTGCGCCGAGATGAACCCGGGCCACGAGATGCTCGCCCTGATGGCCGCGCGAGGCATCCCGGTGGTCGTGGGCTCCGACGCGCATCGCCCGGAGCGCGTGGGCGCGCACTTCGTCGAGGCGCTCGAGGCGCTCGAACGCGCCGGCTACGCGGAGGTGCACGTGTTCGCGCGGCGCCGCCGGCGGGCGCTGCGCATTGCCGACGTCAGGGCCTGCCTGCGCGCCGTCCCGGGCGCGGTGGGGCCCGCACGACGGTCGCGGCGACCCGCGTGACTCGCCGGCCTGTCTTCGTTTGTCACCAGGCCCCATTCCCGTTCACGCGTCACCCCCTTCGGGACTACAATCAGCGTCCACGGTTCGTGGTCGACGGGAGTCGTCTGGAGGAAGCATGGGCAAGCACGTGTCGCGACGCAACTTCATGGGTGGGATGGCGGCGGCGGTGGGATATCTGAGCACGCGGCCGAGCGCCGAGCTGTGGGCCCAGGGCGGCCCCGCGGCCGTCGCGGCACAGCGCGCGCGCGGGCGGATGACGCCCGAGCAGTACGACCGGATGGCCAAGCTCGCCAACAACGAGAACAACTTCGGGCCGCCCGCGTCGGTGATGAAGGCGATGAACGCGGCGTGGAAGTACGTCAACCGCTACGGCTACCCGGACGGCAACATCGTCCAGGTGATCGCCGACCATCACGGCGTCAAGCCCGAGAACATCCTGCTCGGCGCCGGCTCCGGCGAAATCCTCGACGTCGTCGGGACCACGTTCCTGCTGGGCGGCAAGAAGGCCATCGGCTGCGACCCGTCGTACGGATCGGTGTACCAGCACGCGACGGCCATCAAGGCCGACTCGATCCGCGTGCCGCTCAAGGCCGACTACAACCTCGACACCAACAGGATGATCGAGCTGGCCAACCAGCGCGCCAGCGAGATCGGCTTCTACTACCTGTGCAACCCGAACAACCCGACCGGGCTGATCGTGCCGAAGCAGGAGGTGAAGGCCATCGTCGAGAACCTGCCGAAGGGCATGCCGATCCTGATCGACGAGGCGTACCACCACTTCGTGAACACTCCGGACTACGAGACCTCCGTTCCGTACGTCCTCGAAGGCCGGCCGGTCATCGTCGCGCGCACGTTCTCGAAGATCGCGGGCCTGGCGGCCATGCGCCTGGGCTACGCCGTGGCGCCGCGCGAGATCATCCAGCAGATGCGGCCGTTCTCGATGGGCAGCATCAACGTGCTGGTGAAGCACGGCGGCGTGGCGTCGATCCAGGACACGGCCGCGCAGGCCGACGTGAAGGACAAGATCATCACGCTCCGCACGAAGACCGCCGGCGAGCTGAAGGCGCACGGCTACGACGTCATCCCGTCGGAGACCAATTTCTTCATGGTGCACCTGGGCCGCCCGGTGCAGCCCGTGATCGAGGAATTCCGCCAGCGGGAGGTCCTGGTGGGCCGTCCCTTCCCGCCGATGCTCGAGCACCTGCGCGTGTCGGTCGGGACGGCCGAGGAGATGGATCGCTTCATGGCCGCCTTCAAGCAGATCTTCCCGGCAAAGACCCGGCAGACCAGCCTCGCGGGGCGGTAGGGCCGGCGGCAGGCCTCCGGTGGGCCTGCGGCGGGAAGCATCAGGGAAGGGCCGGGGGCGTCACCTCCGGCCCTTCGCACGTACGCTCGGGGTCACGAGGAAGCCCTCAGCCCCCCAAGCCCCAAGCCCCTTGCTATATTGGATCCCGGTGACACGCCACGCTCTGCAGCTGATCCTCATGGCCACCGTCCTGTCGGCCTGCGCGCCGGGACCCGGGGCGGAGGACTACGCGGCGACGGTCGCGGAAGACCGCGCGCTGAAGGACGAGAGCTTCCGCTCGGCGCCCGACTCGCCCATCCCGCCCGACCGGAAGGAGGTCCTGCTGCCGCTCGCCTACTTTCCGGTGGACGAGAACTACGCGGTGCCCGCCGAGCTGGAGCCGTCGCGGGACCGCTCGCGCCTGCAGATTCCCACGTCGACCGGCAAGCTCCGGGACTACGAGCGCATCGGCACGCTGCGCTTCAGCCTCCAGGGTCAGCCGCTGCAGTTGACGGCGTTCGCCGAGGTGGGACAGCCGATGTCGCGCCTGTTCGTCCCGTTCGCCGACACCACGAGCGGTGACGAAAGCTACTCCGCCGGCCGCTACATGGAGCTCGATCCGACGGCCACCGGCATCTACGTCGTCGACTTCAACGGCGCGTATCACCCGTACTGCTACTACAACGCCGAGTACGACTGTCCCTTCCCGCCGGCCGAGAACCGCCTGAAGGTGCCCATCCGCGCCGGGGAGCGGCTGCCTGAAAGGTGAAGGGCGTCCATTGATGACTCGGTCGGCGTGATGCACTCCCGACGCAGTTCGCTCCCGACATGGTTCTTCAGGCGATAGTTTTCGACTTCGACGGTGTCATCGCGGACAGCGAGCGGCTGCACCTGCGCGCGTACCAGGAGATTCTCGCGCCGGAGGGCGTCGTGCTCTCCGAGCGCGACTACTACGATCGCTACCTGGGCTACGACGACGTCGGGGTGTTCCGGGAGCTGGGGAAGGACCGCGGCCTGGCGATGGACGAGGGCCGGATCGCCGCGCTCATCGAGCGGAAGGGCCGTCGCTACGACGAGCTGGCGTCCGCCGGTGAAATGCTCTACCCCGGAGCGGGGGACTTCATCCGCGCGGCCGCGGCGGCGGTGCCGATTGCGATCGCCTCCGGCGCGCTCACGCATGAAATCGAGGAGATCCTCGATCGCGCGGGGCTCCTCCCGCTCTTCCCCGTCATCGTCGGGGCCGACCAGACGGCGCGCAGCAAGCCGCATCCGGAGCCGTACGTGACGGCGTTCGCGCGGCTCAGGGCGCACGCCGGGCGCGAGCTGGAGCCCTGGCGGAGCGTCGCGATCGAGGACTCGAAGTGGGGCCTCGTGTCGGCGCGCGGCGCGGACCTGCGCCTGGTGGCGGTGACCAACACCTACAGCGCCGCGGAGCTCCGCGAGGACGCGGAGCTGGTGTGCGAGGGCCTGTCGCACCTCACGCTGGAGCGGCTGGACCAGCTGGTAGGGGACTGATGGCGACGAAACCCCGCACGCTGGCCGAGCAGATCGCGGACGCGGCCGACCGGCCCGGCCCGGACCTCGCCGCGCCGGCGTTCCTCGTCGCGAGGCTCGAGTACCCGCACCTGGATCCCGGGCCGTACCTCGATCGCATCGACGACATGGGCCTGACGGCCTCGCGGCGCATTGCCGCGGAGCCCGGCCACGACGCCCCGCTGGGCGCGCGCGTGGACGCGCTGAACAGGTACCTCTTCGGGGAGCTGGGCTTCCTCGGCAACCGCGAGCACTACGACGATCCCCGCAACAGCTGCCTCAACGAGGTGCTGGACAAGCGGACGGGCATCCCCATCACCATGGCGCTCGTCTACATCGAGGTGGCTCGGCGCGCCGGCATCCGCACCGAGGGCGTGAACTTCCCGGGCCACTTCCTCGCCCGCGTGCTGCAGGACCTGCACACCGACGACCCCGACGAGGGGCTCATCGTGGATCCGTTCCACGGCGGCGCCATCCTGGACGAGCAGGACTGCCGGGCGCTGCTGCACCGCCACGTCGGGGAGGACGCGGCCTGGGCGCCGGCGCTGCTCGCGCGCGCGACACGGCGGCAGATCCTCGTGCGGATGCTGCTCAACCTCAAGCGGCTCTACGTCCGGATGCGATCGTTCCCGCAGGCGCGGCAGGTCACCGACATCCTGCTGGCGCTGCAGCCCTCGTCGCTGGCGGAACTCCGGGACCGCGGGCTGCTGGCCTACCACATGAACGACGTCTACCACGCGCTCAGGGACCTCGAGGCGTACCTCGGAATGGCGCGCCTGGCCGACCAGGACGAGGAGCAGCGCAAGGAGACCGAGCAGGTCTGGGAGCACGTGAAGACCCTCCGCCGCCGCGCCGCCCAGATGAACTGAGCGTCACGGGACACCACGAGGGCACGAAGGGGGCGTCGTCCTTCGTGTCCTCGCGGTGGCCTGTCGTGGCGCGATCGGTGGCCCGCCAGGCCAGATCAGAACTGATAGCGGACCCCGACCTGCGCCTGACGCGGGAAGCCGCCGCCGCCGCGCAGGTTGGTCAGCACGAGGAACGTCGCGGGGATGCGGCGATCGCCCGAGGGATTGTCGAAGTTGGCGCGGTTGGTCACGTTGAAGATGTCCAGGAAGATGTTCAGCGCCTGGTTCTGCCTGGCCCGGATGCGCCAGCCTGCGCGGATGTCGAGCTGGAGGTAGTCGGGGCCGCGGGCGCCGTTGCGGCCGCCGTCGCTCTCGACGTCCGTCATCGCGTTCAGGGCGCTGCCGCTGTAGGTGCCGGAGGGCAGCGGGTCGAACAGCTCGCCATTCTGGTTGGCGTCGATGCTCGTGTCGTGGATGGTGAACGGCGCGCCGCTCATGTAGCGCAGCGTCGCCGAGACGTTCGCGCCGAAGGTCTTCGGCACGTCCACCTGCCCGCTCACCGCGAGGATGTGGCGCCGGTCGACCTGGCTCGGGCCGTACCAGTCGTCCAGCCTGAGATCGGTCAGCACCTGGAGCTGGTTCTTGTCCGCCTGGTTCTCGGCCGTCCCGCGTGAATAGCCCAGCGAGTAGGAGATGCGGCCCGACCAGTTGTTCGACATCCGCTTCTCGAGCTGCAGGTTGAGGGCGTCGTAGTCGTTCTCCCCCGTGTTCTCCATCACCCAGACCTGCTGGTTGTAGGTCTCACCGAGCACGCCGAAGGCATCGACACGCGTGATGGGGCCGGTCCGCGACGTGTTGGCACGGATCATCGGGTTGAGGTTCCGCGCCAGGAACATGTCCCGGTTCGCCGAACGCACGTAGTCGGCGCTGACGGCCATGCTCGCCCCGATCTGGCGCGTGTAGCCGACGGTCATCTGGTGGGCGTACGGCGTCCTCCGGTCGGGCGAATCGAAGATCACCACGCCGCGGTTCCGCCGCACCGACCCGGGCGGATAGAGCGCATTGAGCAGGGCGGTGTTGATGACCGGGCCGTTCACCAGGAACGGGTCCGTGGGGAACTGCCCGCGGCTCGGGCCCGGATCGGCCGCGTCGTTCGGGAACTGGACCACCGCCGAGGAGGTGAACTTCGAGAACTCCAGCACGTCGTCAATGGCGCCGAGGAGCGTCCGGTTGTAGAAGATGCCGTACCCGCCGCGGATCACCGAGCGTCCCTGGTCGTCGAGGGAGCGGGTGAAACCCACCCGAGGCGCGAAGTTGTTCTTGTCGACGGGGTAGCCCTGGCCCGACGCGAAGAGCGGATTGTCGCCCTCGGGGAGCGGAATGATCTCCAGGTCGTAGCGGAGGCCGAGGCTGAACGTGTTGCGGCCCACGCGCCACTTGTCCTGCGCGAAGAACTCCACGGTGTGGTTCTTGATGTACTCCTCGAAGGTCCCGGCGCGGATCGTCAGGCGCTCGGGATAGGTTCGCGGGTTCGTGGGGTCGAAGGCGAGGTCGGTGTTGAAGCGGAAGGTGCCGTTGCGATTGATCTGCGACTCGCGCCGGAGTTCGGTGAAGTTGTAGCGGGCGCCGAACTTCAGCTCGTGATCCCCGCGCTCGGTCGGGATGAACCACGACAGATCGTCCTCGATCTGCCAGTTGGAGTCCCACGGGCCCTGCAGCTCGGTGCTGGCCTGGCCCAGGAAGCTCAGTTGATCAAGCTGCGGCGGGCACAACGACTGGTCCTGCACGTCCTCATCACCCTGCGCCCGCGCGCAGGCGTTGGCGTGCCACCAGTGCTCCCAGGTCCTGGCCACGCGAACGGTGTTGACCCGCGAGTTGCCCAGAACGCTCGTCAGCGTGAAGACCGCCGTATGATCGATGTCCGTCTCGTCCTGGAACGACTCCTCGGTCTGGCGGGTGCCGACCACCGGGAACTGCGGTGCGCTCTCGCGCAGCCAGCGGACGGCCCACGTGTGGTTGCCCGTCAGCTGGTGATCGAACCGGATGAGGGTGTTCCAGTCGGACCGCTTCTCCACCACCGAGAAGTCGTACTCCGGACGTGTCGGAAACACCCGGGAGCGATTGGGGTTGTCCACCTGCCGCTCGAGACTGAAGAAGAAGTGCGCCTTGTTCCTGACGATCGGCCCGCCCACCACGCCGCCCCAGTCGCGCTTGGTCGTCTGCGGCTTCGGCAAGTCCCGCTGCTTGACGAAGAAGTCCTTCGACGTGAGCGCGTTGCTGGCCGCATAGCCGAACACGACGCCGCGGAACTCGTTGGTGCCCGACTTGGTCACGGCGTTGACCACGGCGCCGCTGGCGCGCCCGAACTCGGCGTCGTACATGCTCGTGACGACCTGGAACTCCTGGATGGCCTCGAGCGGCGTCCGCACCTGCGCGCCCGCGCTCGTGCCGAGCGCATCGTCGGCGTTGTAGCCGCCGTCCACCGACACGTTGGTGTTCTGCGAGGTCTGGCCGCCGGCCACGATGGTATCGTTGCCCATCTGGTTGGACGGCGTGAACTGGACCCCCGGCAGCAGCGCCACCGCCGCGAAGTAGTTCCGGTTGATGGCGGGCAGCGTCGACAACTCCACCGTGCCGATGTTGCCGCCGACGCGGGCGCTCGTGGTGTCCACCAGCGGCGACTGGCCCGTCACCTCCACGCGCTCCTCGAGCCCCCCGACCTTCAACGTGAGATCGACGGTCAGCGTGTTCCCCACCTGCAGGACCAGGCCGGTCCGCTCCAGGGGGCTGAACCCGTCCATCCGGGCGCTCACCTTGTAGCGCCCCGGCACGAGCTGCGACACGAAGTAGCTGCCGGAGGCGCCGGTGACCACCTCCCGGAAGATGCCCGTCTCCTCGTTGGTCACCAGGACGGCAACGCCGGGAAGGATGGCGCCCTGCTCGTCGGTCACCTTCCCGGCCAACTGAGACGTTCCCTGTTGGGCCCACAGCGACGCCGGGACCAGGAGCACGACGACAACCGCCAGAACCACTCGTGTGAAGCGCATCGATGCCTCCCTGACAATCCGAGATGGACCAGGAGCGACGAGAATGGCGCCGAGCGAATTCGGTATGAGCGACGTTGTGCCGTGGGGAGCGGCTATTACACCGCGGTTCAGGTGGGAAAGCAACAGGCAGGCGGCCCGCAGGAACCCCGGAGGCGAAGGACCCGGGGCCGTGACTCGGGCCCTTCCGCCGGCCGATGCCTCGCGTGACTTCGAGGCGCCAGGGTTCGTTTGTCTCCTGTTGTCTTGCCTATCGCGGAGCCTGGCCGATCTCCTCGTACAGGTGCGCCGCCGACACGATGCCGCCGTGGAAGTTGCCGAGATCCAGCTTCTCGTCGGGGGCGTGGGCGTTCTCGTCGGGCAGGCCCACGCCAAAGAGTACGCAGGGCAGGCCGAGCTCCTCCTGGAACGTCGAGACCACCGGGATCGATCCGCCCTCGCGGTTGAACACCGGACGCTTGCCGAAGCCCGCCTCGATGGCGCGGCCGGCCGCCTGCACGTAGGGGTTGTCGAACGCGGTCATCCACGGCTTGCCGCCGTGCATGCGGGTGATCTTCAGCTCCACCGTCTTCGGCGTGACCTTCTTCAGCCATGCCTCGAAGAGGTCGCCAATTTTCTGCGGATCCTGGTTGGGCACCAGGCGCATGCTCACCTTCGCCATCGCGACGGCGGGCAGCACCGTCTTCGCGCCCTCGCCCGTGAAGCCCGAGAGCAGCCCGTTCACCTCGAAGGTCGGACGCGCCCACACGCGCTCCAGCGTCGTGTAGCCGGACTCGCCGAACAGCTTCGGCGCGCCGAGGTCCTGGCGGTATTTCTTCTCGTTGAACGGCAGCTTCGCGAACTCCTCCCGCTCCTCCGGCCTCAGCTCCACGACATCGTCGTAGAAGTTCGGGATCTTGATCCGTCCGCCCTTGTCCTTCGCCTGCGCCAGGATCTGCGCCAGCACCATCGCGGGGTTGGCAACCGCGCCCCCGAACGACCCGGAGTGCAAGTCGGTCTTCGAGCCGCGCAGGTCGATCTGGAAGTATGTCAGCCCGCGCAGGCCGTAACAGATGGACGGGATGCCGCGATCGAACATCGGCGAGTCGCTGATGACCACGACATCGGCCTTCAGCAGGTCCTTGTGCGCGCGGATGAAGTTGTCGAGGTTGGCGCTGCCCACTTCCTCTTCCCCCTCGATGAGGAACTTCATGTTCACGGGCAGGCGGCCGTTCTGCTTCATGTGCGCCTCGACGGCCTTGAAGTGCATGAAGACCTGCCCCTTGTCGTCGGCCGCGCCGCGCGCGTAGATCTCGCCGTCGCGCACGGTGGCCTCGAAGGGCGGCGAGGTCCAGAGGTTGAGAGGGTCCACGGGCTGCACGTCGTAGTGGCCGTAGAAGAGGATGGTGGGCGCGTCCGGAGCGCCCAGCCACTCCGCGTAGACCACGGGATGGCCCGGCGTTTCCTCGAGGCGCGCGTTCTGGAGCCCGATCCGGCTCATCTCGTCGCGCGTCCACTCCGCGCACCGGCGCACGTCGGCGGCGTGCGCGGGCAGCGCGCTCACGCTCGGGATGGCCAGGTACGTCTTCAGCTCCTCGACGTAGCGGTCGCGGTTGACGTGGATGAAGTCGATGACGTTGTTCATGGGTCTAGTCTATGTCGGGAGGGATGGAGGCGTTCGGCCCTTCCTGCGCCACGAGCCCGTGTCGGTGGTATAGTCGATTTGGTCCCTCTACGAACGTGTTCGTCGAGAAAGGAGTCCATCATGTCTCGGACTCGGACTCATCGTTTCCCCGGCATCCGTCCGGCGGCAGTCGTTCTCTCCTCGGCGCTCGTGTTGGCCCTGAGCGCCCCCCCCAAGCAGTAACCATCCCAGAGGCGCAGCGAGCGCCCGCGGATAGAGCGGCGGCGCTGGCCATGGGCTTCCCGGCAGTCGG
Organism: Acidobacteriota bacterium; assembly: GCA_963169195.1. Taxonomy (GTDB): domain Bacteria; phylum Acidobacteriota; class Vicinamibacteria; order Vicinamibacterales; family UBA2999; genus VFZN01. Next base: position 36,103 of record CAUJDN010000018.1, read on the forward strand.
GGGTGACGTCTGGTGTGCACCCGGCGCGCTGTCCATCAACAACGGGGTCTTTGCGTTGAACGGCGTGCGCAAATTCCTCATGTTCGGTTCGTACTTCGGCGGTCTCAGAGACGCGATCCTCCATCCCGACTGGTTGATCGCCAACTTCGACAACGCCAGGCAGTTGGGATTCGATGGCATCCGCGTCTTCCCGAACTGGTGGTGGGAGCTCGACCGGACCTGCAACCCGGGGACCACTATCCCCTGATCAAGGGAAACGGGTTGATCAACTTCGACCCCCTGTCCGGCGTGCCCGCGATTCCGGCGAGCTGGCTCTACCAGCCTCCCGGCGGCTACTCGAATTCGGTCGCGGGCCGACTCCAGCTCCTGCTGGACGTCGCGTGGGAGAAGGGGCTGGTCGTGGAGCTGGCCTTTGCGGGCGAGCCATCGGCGACGGGTGGCGTGAGACTCTGGGACGCCAACAACGTTCCCGGATCGACGCTCAAATACCGAAATGCCCTCAAAGCCGTCAACGTGGGACTGAGCGCGGCGCAGTTCTATGGCGACAACACGGTCTCGCCGCCCATCCCGCCCCAGAAGGGGTATCGCCATGTCATCTTCGACGTATGGAACGAAGCGAATGTGGCGTTCGGCAACTGCAAGCCCTCGATGCCCGGCCGAATCCCGATCAACCCGGATCTTCCCTTGGACACCACTCAGCCATCCATCGCCAACTTCGCAGCGGCGGTCAGGGAAGGGGATCCGCCAAACCAGCCCGCTCGGTTGGTGACGGGCTCGCTTGCCAACGACGTGATCCCGGCGCGAGCCGCGACCGATTGGGCCAATTCTGGCATCAATTACGCGGGCCACCATGAGCCAAGAGGTCTCGTCCATGGCACCCCCTGGTGGCAGGCAATGCCGTATCACATCGTCGGATACCCACCCCTGGGCTATCTCGGGTGGCGGCAGCTGCCAATCGCCGGCGTCGGAGGCGTGGACGCGTTCCCCGTGTTCTTCAGCGAGCCGGAGCGGCACCAATTCGTTCCGGTCCCGCCGAACACCTACTGCTATCAGGGTGCGTACTTCCCCCTTCCGGGTTTCTGCAACAACAACTACGAAACGTCCATGTTCATCTCGGCCGTGACCCAGGCGAAGTTGCGAGGAGCCGCCGCCTGGACGTTTCACACCGAGAAGCTCTTCCGGCTGGGCAGCGACTACACGCGGGGCATGTCGCAGGTGGAAGACCAGTTCCTGCAGCAGGTCCGGGCCGCCCTCCCTCGAGATGAGGATTGGCCACGGCGGTAACGACGCGGTTCTCCGGAGGTACGACATGGCACGGCACCATCGAGCGGTCAGTGCAATGGCCGCCGGCGCCCTGACGATGGTCTGCAGTGTGGCCATCGCGCAGGATTTCGTGTTCGAGCCCGGCCGACCCCCGACGTATGAAACGCTTCTCATCCAGGTCGGAGACACCGCGTCGACCGTCGCCCGCCACCTGACGCCCGGTGGCGGGGTGTTCGTCATGGGGTCGAGATACATCATCGGCTCGTTTTTCGACCCCACCACTCAGACGCAACGGGTCCACTTCTACGACATGCGCACGGGGCAAAGGGGATGGGTCCCTGGCATCGTGCTGGAGGGGACGGTCGAGGAGAGCAGTTGGATCCCCAGTCCACGCCTGGTGGCCGACGACCTGCACCCGCGCGTGTTCATCTGGCACCGGCACCGCGTCAGCGTGCTCGACTGCGAGACGCTCCAACTGCGCGACCTGCTCACGGCCGACCCGCTGCGGTGGACGCTCCCCGACGGGACGGTGGTCGAGATCGCCCGCGACCTCACCTTCGCTCCCGAGGCCAACCTCCTCTTCCTCCGCCGCACCAACCCCGACGACGGCTCGTTCGAAACGGCCGTCGTCGATGCCGACTCGGGCGCGGTCGTCCGGCGCATCCCCGCCACGGCCGCTCACATGTCGGTGAACCGTGCCGGCACGCGCCTGCTGCTTTCGTCGTACCCGATCGAGCTGCACCTGGTGAATGTGACCGATGGCACGTTCCTCCGCGTCCCGTACCCCCCGGACATCGAGTCGTGGCCGTTCTCGGAGGACCTGCCGCGGCCCGCCGTCCTGGACGAGGCCCGCAGCCGCATCATCGTCCCCGTGTCGGGCGGCTTCTACGCCCTGAACCTGCAGCTCGAGGTCCTCACGTCGGTCGGGCTCCCCCGCACCACGGATTACTGGCCGCTGATCACGAGCGCGTTCGTCAGCCGGGCGACCGGCCGGACGTTCCTGCGTTGGACCGGGCCGCGCCGCTCCGGCGCGTGGGTGCCCGGCCCGTGCTTTCAGGCGGTGCTGCGCCCGGACGACAGTCTGGCGCGCATCGAGGACCTGTCCACGCTCGGCGCGACCCGGATTGAAGGATGCGGCGGCTATTTCGGCAGTGTGCCGGCCACACCCACCGCCCTCCACGCGACGGTGGAAGGCCGTCGGGCCACACTCACGTGGGTCAACCCCGGGGACGTGGCCGGTTTCGAGATCGAGGTCGGCACTGCGCCGGGGCGCACGGATCTCCGCGTGCCGATCGGCCCGGTAACCACCGTGAGCGTCGACGACGTGCCCGCCGGCACGTACTTCGTGCGCGTGCGGGGCGTCAACGAATTCGGACCGGGCGTGGTGTCGGACACGCTCACCGTCTCGGTCCCCTGACCGCCCGCACGGCTGGCGTCGAGCGGGGCCGAAGTTCCTCGCGTGGCTACGTCGGGAGTCGGAAGTCGGGATCGCTGTCTGCAGTCCGCTCCGGCGAGACCGTGCCGGACACTGCGCGAACCTCAGAACCCGAGAACCTGAGAACCCGAGAACCTCACCCCCCTACGTCACCAGCTGCCACCGCGCGCCGTCGCGGCGGGCGACGAGGCCGTCGTGCTCCAGCTTCACCAGGTGCGCCAGCACGTTCTCCCTGGCCAGCGGACACAGCTTGAGGTCCAGGCCCGTGTAGATGCGCGCGGCGATCGCGTCCACGGTGTCGAGCCCGCCTTCGAGGGCGGTGAGGATCTGCACCTCGCGGTGGTGGCGATGCGCGAGGTAGTGATCGATGAGCGCGAGCGGGTCCTCGATGACCGGCCCGTGCGCGGGAAGGACCCGCGCGGGCGCCAGGGCCTGCACGCGCTTCAACGAGCGGAGGTAGGCCGCGAGGTCGCCGCCCTTCGAGGCGGGAATGGCCACGGTGTTACCCACCTGCAGCAGGTCGGCCCCGAAGAGCGTCCGCGACGAGGCATGCCACAGCACGACGTGGTCCGGCGCGTGGCCGGGCGTGTGCACGACCTCGAGGTCGCCCTCGCCCGTGGCGATGCGCGCGCCATCCGCCAGCGGTTCCCACCGCACGCCCCACCGCGCGTCCTCCTCCGGCCATGGAAACTTGGCACACCCCGCGGAAGGCCACCGCGCGGCCAGCGCCGGTGCACCCGACGCGTGGTCCGAGTGCGCGTGCGACACGATCACGCGCGCCGGCCCCTCCGGGACGGCCGCCGCGATCGCCTCCAGGTGTTCCCCGTTCCCGACACCCGCGTCGATCAGCAACGGCTCGGCACCCGGGACGAGGTAGGTCCAGTTGCCGGCGCCGGTGATCGGTCCGGGGTTCGCGGCGTGCAGGGGGATTGGGTTCACGGTTCTGGGGTTCGGGGGTTCGGGGGTTCGGGGGTTCGGGGGTTCTGGGGTTCGGAGGTTCGGGGGTTCTGGGGTTCTGAGGTTCTCAGGGCCGAGACTCGGCGTGCAGCGGGGGCGCCGAGTGCAGCGAGGCCACGGCCACCGCAACCGCGACGAACATGAGGGCCGCGGCGCTCAGATAGGGGGATGACATGCCCCACGCATCGAACAGGAAGCCGCCCCAGGCCGGGCCGACCACGCGCCCCAGGCTGGCGAGCGAGGAGGCGAGGCCTAGCATCCCGCCCTGATCGTCCGCATGCGTCAGGCGCGAAACCATCGCCGACAGCGCCGGTCCGTTGAAGCCCATCCCGACAGCCAGCGTGCCCACGGCCACCAGCAGCGCCGGCAGCGTCCACGCCAGCGGGACGAGGCCGAGGCCGACGCCGATGACCGCGATGGCGATCGGAATCAGCCGCGCCTCGCCCACGCGCTTCACCACACGGCCGACGAGCAGGCCCTGGATGACGGCCAGGGTCGCGCCGATGAAGGCGAACAGGTAGCCGATGGTCGCCACGGTGAACCCGAAGCGCCGCTCGCTGAAGAGCGCGAAGGTCGCCTCGAAGCCCGAGAACGCCGCCGTGACGATGAAGTAGAGCGCCAGCAGGAGGACGAGGCGGCGGTCCACCATGGCGCGGCGGAGGGCCTCGATGCGGCCCAGCGTCGGCCGGGCCTGGTCCACCGACCGTGACTCGGGCAGCAGGAAGTACGCGGCCACGAGATTCGCCCCGCAGAGCGCCGAGGCCGACCACATCGGCGCCGACGGCCCGAAGTGGCTCAGGATGCCCCCGATGGCGGGCCCGAAGATGAAGCCCAGCCCGAAGGCCGCCCCCACCAGCCCCATCCCCTTCGCCCGGTTCTGCGGCGTCGTCACGTCCGCGATGTAGGCCTGGGCCGTCGGGATGTTCGCGCCCGCGATGCCGCCGACGATGCGCCCCAGGAAGACCACGGCGAGCGAGGACGCCACCGCCAGCACGAGGTACGACGCGCAGGACCCGGCCAGCCCCAGCAGGATGATGGGGCGCCGGCCGATGCGGTCCGACAACCGCCCCCAGACAGGCGAGAAGAGGAACTGCATCAGCGAGAAGCTGGTACTCAGCAGGCCCACGACGAAGGCGTTCGCGCCGAACGACTCCGCATAGAACGGCAGCAGCGGGATGATGATGCCGAAGCCGAGCAGGTCGATGAAGACGGTCAGGAAGATGATGGCCAGCGGTGACACGAGCCTTCGATCCTAGCCCGTGTCCCGGCCATGGAGCCAGAGGGACAGCCCCGTGTAGTACACGGGGAACACCAGCGAGAGCCCGATCCACGGCCCGTCGGTCGCGGGCAGCCGCCAGATGATGAACGCGCCCAGCACCGACCAGGCCGCCACCAGGATCAGCGTCGGCACGCGCAGGGCCACCGTCCGCGACGGGTAGACGTAGCGGATGGGCACGAAGACCAGCACGGCCAGCACGAGCAGCATCACCGCGTTCACGACGGCCGGCAGCCGCAGCAGGTACAGGTACATGGCCACGACGTTCCAGTACGACGGAAACCCGGTGAAGAAGTGATCCGTCGTCCGGATCTTGGCCTCCGCCTGCGCGAAGCCGTAGGCGCTCGCCACCAGCACGACGCCTCCCACCCACAGTTCCCACCCCGCTGGCAGGAGCCCCGCCTCGATGATCAGCAGGACCGGAACGAAGGTGTAGGTGAGGTAGTCCACGATGTCGTCCAGCCGCGCGCCATCGAAGCCGGGCAGCACCTCCTTCACGCGCAGGGCGCGCGCCAGCCAGCCGTCGGTGCCATCCACGACCACCGCCGCCGCCAGCGCCACGATGGCGGCCTTGAACGCGCCGTCGAAGACGGCGAGCGTCGCGTACAGGGCCAACGCGGCGCCAAGGGCGGTGTAGAGGTGGGCGAGCCAGGCGAGGGGCACGGTCTGGGGTTCTGGGGTTCTGGGGTTCTGGGGTTCTGAGGTTCTGGGGTTCTGCGCCATCCTCTTCAGAGTCGGCGCTGGGCGTTGGGGAAGGACTGCCACACCGGGACGCCGCAGAAGTGCGTGCCTTCGGTGCACCGGGGCGAGACGATCCGGTTGCGCAGCACGCAGGGCGGGCCGAGGAACGCGCCGAGCTGCGGGTGGACGGCCTGCACCTGCGCGATCTCGTCCATCGACGCGAGGTAGATCTCCTCCTGCGCGTTGAAGCAGGTGCGCAGCGTCCACTTGTGCTGCAGCGAGATGAACGAGCCGGACTCGACCATCCGCAGCGCCTTCGCGTTGGGCAGCAGGTAGAGCGCGAACTCGAGCGGCACGCCGAGCGCGAGCAGCCGGTTCTTCGAGGCCCAGGCCTCCCGGACGGCGCGATCGAACACGGCGCGGGCCGCCGGGTTCTGACGGATCAGCCGCGGCGCGATCACGTCCGGCTCGACGGTGTCGGCAAACGTCATCATCGGCCGCGAGGCGGGCACCATGCGGTGCCGCTGGTCCTGCGAGTCGGCCGTGTGGCTCAGGCGCTTCTCGAACACGTAGGACGGGTGGTTGAGCGCACGCATCAGCGGCGAGTGATGCGACACGTTCAGCATGTCGATGCGATAGGGATTCCGCGCCGGGTTCATCACACGGTCGATGGCCTCGGCGTCGTGCATCTCGGCGGTCGTCAGGCCGAAGGTGGCCCGGACCGCGTCGGCCACCACGCGCTCGGCGCCGGCCGACCAGTCGCGCAGCCGCGACACGCGGTTCCCCAGCCGCCGGTCGAACTCGCGGGCGAACGCGTCGCCGGAGGACGCCGGCCGCGGGATGGCGGTCTCGGGCAGCTGCGCGTGGTCGAGGGTGGCCAGGCCGACCTTGTCGAAGAACATCGGGTCGGCTTCCTTCACGAGGTCCACCATCGCGCCGATGACCATCTGCGCCTCGTACGGCGTGTCGCCCGCGTTCGCCATCCGGTGCAGGCGGTGCAGCACCAGCCCCGACACGGTGTGCACCATCGACGTGAAGGCGCCGATCGGGATCACGTACCGCGCCGTCTCGATGGCCTTCTTCTCCGCCTCGCGCTCGATGGCCTTCAGCCGCGCCGGCGTGTTGGTGGGCCGCACGTACCGCAGGTCCTTCAGGATGGCCCACGCATCGTCCTTGAGCAGCGCCGACAGCTCGACGTAGGCGTCCCACGCGCGGAGCACGGCCTGCTCGTACACGTCCCGGGCCTCGCCCTCCAGCGGCGGCACGAAGGCGCGGGGCTCGTCGAGCTTCACGTAGCGCTGGCTGGACTGCTCGGAGTTGTAGAAGGGATAGGCGTGGAGAATGCTCCACACGAACTGCCGCGAGACGTGCTCGAGCCCGAACTCGAAGTGCGCGTGCTGGAAGACGGTGTGGTGGCCGCCCTCGAAGGTCAGGGGACCGATCGAGTCGCGCTGGCGATCGGTGACCTCCTCCCGCGCGATCACCCGCGGCGAGTAGCACGTGCGGGCGGCCGCGATGGCCCCATCGTAGGGCGCCCGCGGCGCGCTGATCAGGGTGACGCGTGGAGGGGCGGTGCTGAGTGCGACGGCGGGCATCCGTGGGAAAGTATAAAGTTTCGACGCACCCGCGCACCAAAGAGAAAGTAGGATGACGTCGCCGTGTCCCCCGAGCGCCAGATCGAGGCCGTCGCCCAGTTCGGGCGATATCTCTGGCAGGACCCGTCCATCGAGGACCTCGTGCAGGAGGCGACGCGCCTGGTCGCCGACGGCACGCGCGCCGACGCAGCCCTCGTCCTGGAGCGGACGGTCGGCAACCGCCTGTCCACGGCCCGGGCCAGCATCGGGTTCGCCGAGCCCCCCGGCGTCCGCGACCTCGCGCTCGGCACCGCCTGGCACGGGCCAATCGTGCTCGAGACCCCCGGCCGCATCGCGATCATCGACGACCTGCGCGACCAGCCGGGCGAGCCGCCGGTCTTCGCCGCCCAGGGGCTCAGGGCGGCCGCCGCGGCGCTCATCGGCGATCCGGCCCGTCCGTACGGCGTGCTGGCGGTGTACAGCCGCGCGCGCGGGGCGTTCGACGCCGGCGTCGTGCCCTTCCTCTCGAGCCTGGCGACGGCGCTGGGGCTGGCCATCCGCCGCACCCAGCTCACCGCGGAGCTCAACCGCGAGCGCGAGGAGCGGTTTCGCCTGGGCTCACTCGTGGAGGGCTCCGACGACGCCATCATCACGGCGACGCTGCAGGGCACCATCCTCTCGTGGAACCCCGGCGCCGAGCGCCTCTACGGGTACGCCGCGCACGAGATCGTGGGCCAGAACCTCTCGAGGCTCGCGCCGGCCGGGCGCGATCCCGCCGCCAGCTACCTAATGGAGCGCGTGCGGGCCGGCGAGCGCATCCCCGCCTTCGACGCCGAGCACCGGCGGAAGGACGGCTCCCGCGTCACCGTGTCGCTGAGCCTGTCGCCCGTGCACGGGCGGGAAGGCGAGATCGTGGCGCTGGCCGGGATCGCGCACGACGTCACCGAGACGCGCCGCCTCGAATCTCACGTGCGCCAGTCGGCGAAGATGGAGGCCGTCGGCCGCCTCGCCGGCGGCGTGGCGCACGACTTCAACAACATGCTCACCGTCATCGACGGCTACAGCGAGCTGGCGCTCCTGAAGCTGCCCGCCGACAGCCCGGTGCGGCCGCTGGTCGAGGAGATTCACAAGGCCGGGGAGCGCGCCGGGGACCTCACGCGCCAGCTCATGGCGTTCAGCCGCAAGTCGATGGCCGAGCCGCAGGTCCTGGACCTGAGCGCGGTGGTCGCGGCCACGGCGGCCACCCTCACCCGCATCATCGGCGAGGACATCCGGATCGAGACGCGCCTGGCCCCGGACCTCCAGAACGTGATGGCCGACCGCTCGCAGCTCGACCAGGTCCTGTTCAACCTGGTGATCAACGCGCGCGACGCGATGCCGCTCGGCGGCACGATCGCCATCGAGACCGCCAACGTCGCGTTCCACGCGGCGCACGGCGTGGGCCCGCGCGAGGTGCCGCCCGGCCAGTACGTGCTGCTGGCCGTCACCGACACGGGCGTGGGCATGGACGCCGCCACGCGCGCGCGAATCTTCGAGCCGTTCTTCACCACCAAGGGCAGCGGGCGCGGCACGGGCCTCGGCCTCGCCACCGTCCAGAACTTCGTCATGCAGATCGGCGGCCACCTCGCGGTCTACAGCGAGCCCGGCCACGGCAGCACCTTCAAGATCTACCTGCCGACCGTGGCGCTCCCACTCGCCACCGCCCGCGGCGAAAACCCCGCCGACGCCCCCGCCGGCACCGAGACCATCCTGGTCGTCGAAGACGACGATGCCGTGCGCCTGTTCACGGAAGGCGTGCTGAAGGCGGCGGGATACGAGGTGCTGACCGCCTCGAACGGCGCCGAGGCCCTGGACCTGGCGCAGGGAACGGCCACGCCCATCCACCTGCTGATGGCCGACGTGGTGATGCCCGTCCTCGGCGGCCACGCGCTGGCCGAGCAGATGCACCCGCTCCACCCCGAGACGCGTGTCCTCTTCACGTCCGGATACACGCCCGACGCCGTGAGGGGCAAGGGAATGGCGATTCCCTCGGCGCGCTTCCTGCAGAAGCCGTACGCCCCGGCCGCGCTGTGCCGCAAGGTGCGCGGGGTGCTCGACGGCTGACGGGGGGTCTGGGGGGGCCCTTCACTCGTCGTCCTCCTCCCGCCGTGCGTGGTAGCGCGCGTACTCCTCCATGAACGTGAGGGACTCGAACGCGCGCATGCGGTCGAAGAAGAGGATGCCATCCAGGTGGTCGGTCTCGTGCTGGATGACGCGCGCCGGGAAATCGCGCGCCTCGATCTCCACGCGCCGGCCCTCGCGGTTGAGCGCGGTCACGCGGATGTGCGGGGAGCGCGGCACGCGGCCGCGGATGTCGGGCACGCTGAGGCACCCCTCCCAGCCCTCCACCAGGTCCTTCCCGATCACCGTGATCTCGGGGTTGATGAGCGTGGACGCCTCGCCCTCGCCCCGGCCCTCCGGATCCAGCACGGCCACGAACAGGCGCAGGCTCTCGTGCACCTGCGGCCCGGCCAGGCCGATGCCCGAATACTCGTCCATCGTGTCGATCATATCGTCGATGAGCTTCTGGAACGCGGGCGTGCGGATCTCGTGCTTGTCCACCGCGCGGGCCCGCTGGCGCAGCACGGGGTGGCCCATGCGGGCCACTTTCAGGATCGACATTTCCGGATTCTATACTGTGCCGACGGGCGCGGGCGGGTGCGGACGGGTGCGGACAGGTGCGGGGAGGTGCGGCGTTGAGGAGTGTCGTCTTTCGCTACTGCCCGGTCTGCGGATCGCCGCTCGAGCCACGCGTGCTGCGCGCGGGCGAGCCGTCGCGCCTCGTGTGTACCAACGCGGCGTGCGGGTTCGTGTTCTACCTCGACCCCAAGGTGGCCGTCGGCACCATCATCACCGGGCCCGAGGGCCGCATCGTCCTCGTCAGGCGCGCCATCGAGCCCGGCTACGGCAAGTGGGTGTTCCCCGGCGGCTACGTGGACCGCGGCGAGGAGGTGATGATGGCCGCCATTCGCGAGGCGCGCGAAGAGACCGGCCTCGACGTCCGCATCGACCGGCTCATCGGCATCTACTCGTATGCCGGCCGCACGCCCATCATCATCGTCTACGCCGCGACGATGATGGGCGGCGACCTCGCGGTGGACGAGGAAGGGCTCGAGGTGCAGTGGTTCGAGTCCTCGGCGATTCCCTGGGACGACCTCGCGTTTGCCAGCACGCGCGAGGCCATCAGGGATTACCTGGGCTGAGCGGGGCCGCGCCCGCCAGCGACGGGTCGGGCCGGATGCAGCCCTACGGCTGCCCGGCCAGCTTGCGCCGCTCGTCCAGCACGTAGGCGCGCAGGGCCGCCACGGCCGCGCCGTCCAGGTACTCGAAGCGTGGCATGCCGCGCTCCGCGAGCGCGCCGTCGATCAGGATCTTCTCGTAGGACCCGTAGATGGCGGGCGACGAGGTCCGGAGATCCGGCAAGACGGTCGCCCCGCCGTGGCACCGCTGGCAGTGCGTGGCGTAGAGCTTCGCGCCCGCGGCAATCTCCTCGGGTCGTGCGCCGCTCGCAATCACCGTGGCCGGCCGCGGCCGCGGCCGCGGGGGCAGCGGCGCCTTGCCGTCCAGGACGAACGTCAACAGCCGCCCGGTGGTGCGTGCCCGCCGGGCGAACGCGCCGCCCCAGCCCGCCATCACCGACACGTATTGACGGCCCTCGCGCTCGTAGGTGATGGGCGGCGCCACGATGCCGGTGCCAGCCCAGGCCGACCAGAGCTTCGCGCCGTCGGTGGCGCGGTACGCGTAGAACTCGCCCGCCGCCGTGCCCTGGAAGACCAGGTTGCCCGCGGTGGCCAGCGTGCCGCCGTTCCAGTAGTTGCCGTATTCCACCGTCCATCGCGGCCGCCGCGCCACCGGATCCCAGGCCAGCAGCCGCCCCGCCGAGGGAATGTCGAAGCGCTCGACGTTGCGGCCGACGGTCGCCAGCCCGAGGTTGTACTCGAGGGGCTTGAACTCGAAGGTGTCCGGCTGCTCGAAGTAGCGCCCGTTGTCCTGGGCCGGCAGGTAGACCAGCCCGGTGATCGGGCTGTACGACATGGCCTGCCAGTTGTGGCCGCCCAGAGGACCCGGCCGGATGTAGGCGCCCTTCGTGGCGTAGTCCGCGCCCGGAATCTCCACCGGGCGTCCCGTCTCGAGATCCACGTGCGAGGCCCAGGTCACCGTCACATAGGGGTCCGCCGACAGCAGCTCGCCGGTGGCGCGATCCAGCACGTAGAAGAACCCGTTCTTCGGCGCCTGCATCAGCACCTTGCGCGCGCGCCCCCCGATCGTGAGTTCGGCCAGCATCATCGGCTGCACCGCCGTGTAGTCCCACGTGTCGCCGGGGACGGTCTGGTAGTGCCACACCAGCTCGCCGTTGTCGGGATTGATAGCGAGGATCGAGGCGAGGTACAGGTTATCCCCGCCGCCGGGGCTGCGCAGGTGGCGGCTCCACACCGAGCCGTTCCCGGTGCCGACGTAGAGCAGGTTCAGCTCCGGATCGAAGACGATGGAATCCCACACCGTGCCGCCGCCGCCGTACTTCCACCAGTCGCTGCCCTCCCACGTCGGGAGCGCGCGCTCGAGGGCTTTGGATTCCTGCGGCTTCGACGGATCGCCCGGCACCGTGTAGAAGCGCCAGGCGAGCTTCCCCGTCCCGGCATCGTAGGCGGAGACGAAGCCACGCACCCCGTACTCCGCGCCGCCGTTGCCGATGATGATCTTGCCCTTCACCACCCGCGGCGCGCCGGTGATGGTGTAGGGCTGCGCCTGGTCGACGGTGGCCGTCTGCCAGGCCACCTTGCCGCTCTTCGCGTCGAGCGCGACGAGCCGGCCGTCCAGCACCCCCACGTACACCCGCCCCTCGTGGAACGCCGCGCCCCGGTTGACGACATCGCAGCAGGCCAGGGCGTCGTACTTGCGGTGCACCTCGGGGTCGTACTTCCACAGCTCCCGCCCGGAGGCGGCGTCGATGGCGTAGACGACGCTCCAGGATCCGGTGGCGTACATCACGCCGTCGACGACCAGCGGCGTGGCCTCGAGGCCCCGATCGGTCTGGGTGTCGAACGACCACGCGAGCCCCAGCCGGCTCACGTTGCCGTCGTTGACCTGGGTGAGCGGGCTGAACCGCTGCTCGTCGTAGGTGCGTCCGTAGGACAGCCAGTCCTGGGGTCGCGCTGTCGCCCCGGCCAGCGCGGCCGCATCGACACGCGGAGGCGGCTGCTGCCCGTGCAGGAGCGTGACCGCGGCCATCAGGATCCCGGCGCTGGCGGCGACGAGCGGGCGAGTCATGGGGCCTCCTGTCGGATGGGACCGGTCGGCCGACAAGGTATCACGCCCCGGCCGTGCGGCGTCGCCCTCCCCAGTGGACGAGCCTCATCGCACGAGGTGCAGCTCCGTCTGGCGCCGCAGCGACCACTGCATCACGCCGTCGGGGCGCACCTCGGCCTCCTCCTCGAGCGCCATGCGCACCTTCTGCCCGTTCCACTCGGGCACGGCGGTGGTCACCTGCAGCTCGGTGGAGAACCACATGTTCGGCAGCACCGGCACGTCGCCGCGGCCCGGGACGCCCTCCTGGTAGTCCCACAGCCCGATGAGCGGCCCCGCGCCGTGGCCGTGATCGCCAATCGGGTGCGAGTACATCGTCCCCTCGAGGCCCTCGGCGCTCATCTGCCCGAGTACCTCGCGGAGGACCTGGTTGCCGCTCTTCCCGGGCGTCGTCTTCTCGAGCAGGATGTCCTGCAGGCGGTTGGCGCGGGCGAGCGCGGTCCCGAGGCCCGCGGGCGCGTCGGTCTCGCCGTCGCGCAGCACGTAGGCCATGTGCTGCGTGTCGGTGTTGAGCCCCATCGCCGTGATGCCGAAGTCGCAGTGCAGCACGTCGCCGCGCTGGATGACCGGGTTGTCGCCGAGGTCCTTCTCCGTGGCGCCCATGCGCTGCACGTCCACCGACGGCTGGAACCAGGTGCCCAGCCCCATGTCGTTCACGCGCTGGCGCATCCACCACACCACGTCCTCGGTGGTGGTCACGCCCGGCGTGATCACGAGGTTCGAGAACGCGGCGCCGATCACCTCGTGCACGATGGCCTGCAGGCGGCGATACGTCGGCGCCATGCCGGGCACGCGCAGGGCCAGGTAGTCGATGGCCAGGCGCGGGTTCCGGACGACACGCCGCTCGAGATCGGGGCCGAGGGCCTCTTTCATCTGCTCCCATTCACCCGCCGTGAGGCCGTCGGCGAAGTTGTGATCGGCCGAGATGTTCACCGCAATCGCCTTCGGATTGCGCTGGGTCACGAGCCGGGCGAACAGGCGCCACTGCTCCATTCCCCAGAGCTCGGCCTTCTGCGTCGTGGAGGTGGACTGCTCGCCGCGGTAGACCTCGTACAGGCCGCCCTGCGAGGTGCCCCCGAGCGCCAGGCGCTCCACGCCCTTCGCGGGCCCGCGGTCGAAGAAGATGTAGATGGAGCGGCGGCGCGCGGCGAAGGTCGTGGCCGAGACGAGGCCCCGGAACACCGGGTCCTCGTTGTACTCGCGCATCGTCACGACCCACATGTCCACGCCGTGGGCGCGCATGACGGCGGGGAGATTGACCTCGAGGCGCTCCTTCAGCCACGCCTGCTGGACCTCGGCCTGCCGGCGGAGCGTGCCGAAGGGACGGGCCGCGGAATAGGGGCCGGTCTCCTGCGCGGCCGCGGTCGTGGCCACGGCCACGAGCAGGAGCAGCGAGACGGCGGCGCGGGCGGAAGCCTGGTGACGCATGCGTTCTCCTCGTCGACGGGGGGCCTCACGGCGACGCTCGAGGAGCGGGCCGTCGGGCGATCGCATCATAGGCGAGGTGCGAGGACCATGTAACATGGGCGCCGCGGGGCCGGCTGAGTAAGCGGTGTGCCCGCCTGGGAGGTGAGCACCATGTGGTTCGTCCGTGCTGCCCTGGCCGGTGCGATGGGACTTGCCGTCGTGGCGCCGCCCGAGGCGGGCGCCTGCTCCGGATCACCCCGCGCTCCCCATCGATGACCGGCCTGACACGGCGCGCGTTCCTGTCCCGGTCGGCGGCCCTCGCCGGCGCGGCCCGTCTTGCCGCGGCCCAGGAGCCGCCCTTCAGGATCTCGCTGGCGCAGTGGTCGCTGCACCGGGCCCTCCAGGCCCGGCAGCTGGACCATCTGGACTTCGCCGCCGTCGCCCGGCGCGAGTTCGGCCTCGAGGCCGTGGAATACGTCAACGTGTTCTTCAAGGACAAGGCCACCGACGCCGCTTATCTGGCCGAGATGAACCGGCGCGCGGCGGGCGAGGGCGTCTACCAGCACCTCATCATGTGCGACGACGAGGGGCGGATTGGCGACCCGGACGCCGCGCGGCGCCGCCAGGCGGTGGACAACCACCGGAAGTGGATCGACGCGGCGACGACGCTCGGGTGCGCCACGATTCGGGTGAACGCCGCCAGCGACGGCTCGTACGAGGAGCAGCAGAAGCTGGCCGCCGACGGCCTGGCGCGACTCGTCCAGATCGGCGCGGCCGCCTCCATCAACGTCGTCGTCGAGAACCACGGCGGCCTGTCCTCGAACGGACGCTGGCTGGCGGGCGTGATGCGGATGGTGAATCACCCCCGGTGCGGCACGCTGCCCGACTTCGGCAACTTCTACGAGTACGACCGCTATGAGGGCGTGGCCGAGATGATGCCGTTCGCCAAGGCCGTGAGCGCCAAGTCGCACGACTTCGATGCGGAGGGCAACGAGGCCACCAAGGACTATCGACGCCTGCTCGGGATCGTCGCGGATGCCGGCTACCGGTCGTGGATCGGGATCGAATACGAAGGCGAGGTCCTGCCGGAGCGCGAGGGGATCGCCCGCACCCTGCGGCTGCTCGCACGCCTGCGATCCGGGATGCGGTGATCGAATAATACCAGTAATTGACATAAGTGTCGTTTATTAGTACTGTGTGCTCTCATGGACGCGTTGGGAGCCGTCCAGATCGTCGAGCAGTTCCACCTGCTGTTCCTCGCCCAGCTCGGGCGCCGGCTCGACAAGACGCTCTACGTGGTCAAGGGCGGGTGCAACCTCCGGTTCTTCCACCGCAGCGTCCGGCTCTCCGAGGACCTCGATCTGGATGTCGCCGGCATCGGCCGTGACGCCCTCCGGGACCGGATCCGGCTGCTCGCTCGGTCGGCCACCTTCACGCAGGTGCTGCGCGCCAGGGGCATCACGCTCGAGCGCATCTCCGAGCCGAAACAGACCGACACCACGCAGCGGTGGAAGATCGGCCTCGGCTGGGGCCGCGGGCACGCTCCGCTGCCGACCAAGATCGAGTTCTCACGCCGGGGTCTCGACGACGACGTGGGGTTCGGGAGCGTGGATCCGCGACTGATCCAGGCCTATCAATTGCCGCCCTTCATGGCCAGCCACTACCGCGCGAGCGCCGCGCTGCGCCAGAAGGTCGGCGCCCTGGCCCATCGGCGCGAACCGCAGGCGCGCGACGTGTTCGACGTCCACCACCTGATCGCGGGCGGAGCCGGCGCGGAGGCCCTGCACGGCCTGGATCAGCGAGAGCTCGAGCGGGCCCGAGCCAACGCACTCGCCACCGATTTCTCGATGTTCAAGGGCCAGGTGCTGGCCTTCCTGGCGCCGGACGATCAGGCGCACTACGACTCCCAGGCCGTGTGGGACACGCTCGTGCTGGAAGTGGTCGAGTTCCTGGACAGGATCCGGCGGTGAGACTGATCGACGCGCTCGCGACGCTTTCCGCCATGCAGGCGCCCGTGTTCGACACCCGGGACGCGGCGGCGCACCTCCGTGTCGACGCCGCCCACGCGAGCACGGTGCTCGCCAGGCTCTCGGCCTCGGGCCACATCGTCCGGCTGCGCCGCGGCGTGTGGGCGTTTCGTGACCGCGTCGACCCGCTCGCGTTGCCCGAGTACCTGACGTCGCCGTTTCCGAGCTACGTGTCCCTGCAGAGCGCGCTGTACCTGCACGGCATGATCGACCAGGTGCCCGCCGTCACCTACGCCGTCTCGTTGGCGCGCACGCGCCGGTACACCACGCCGCTCGGCACCGTGTCGATTCATCACGTGGAGCCCGGGTTCTTCTTCGGCTTCGACAACGCCGGCGCCTCCGGCGGACGGCTGGCGACGCCCGAGAAGGCGCTGGTCGACTTCCTGTACCTGGCACCGGCCCGATCGAGGCTCTTTCGCGCGCTCCCGGAACTCGAGCTCCCCGCGCGATTCAGTCCACGCCGCGCCCGCGCCATCGTGGCCCGCATCGGATCCGCGAGGCGGCGCACGATGGTGTCTCGCGCCCTGACCGCCGTCATCCTCGGGGCGCGGCACCGGCGGAGAACGGCCACACGCAGGTGATCTCGCCGTCGGGAGTCGGCGGCCGAGCGCTGGCGTCCACCGCGTCGGCCGTCTCCGCTCGGAGGTCCCGCGGCCCGCCACGTCGTCCCACCGACCATGGCCCGGGAGCGCGACCCCGCTCAGCGATCCCGGGCGCCCAGGCCCGACAGGTGGCGAAGGCAGCGCCGGTGCGCCAGGCCGACGCTTCCCGTCATCTGCTGTCCCGCCGGCACGTCGCCGATGATGGTGGTGCCGAGCGAGATGCGCGCGCCATCCCCGATGGCCACCCGATCGCGAATCGTGCTGCCCGGGCCCACCCACGCGTTCTCCCCGATGGTCACCCCGCCGTTGACGACGGCCAGGTGGCCGATGAAGGACCGGCGGCCGATGCGCACCGAGTGCGAGACGAACGCGAGATTCCCGACGTGACAGTCGTCGCCGATCGTCGTGTCGTCGTGAAAGACGCCGGACGCCACGACCGCGTTCGCATGGATCGCGGCGCGATCGCCGATCCGGATGCCGCCGGCGTGTGCCATGTCGAGCACGCGGTCCGGGAACCGCGTGAGCTGGAACCCCCGGCCGCCGATCACGGCGCCCGGATGGATCACGACGTCGGCGCCGATGTGGCAGCGCCCCCGGATCGACACGTGCGGTCCAATCGCCGTCCGCGGGCCGATGCGCACGCCGACGGCGGCGATGCTGGCCGTGGGGTCCACGTCGGCCGTCGGATCGATGCACGTGGGCTCGTGCGCCCCGTAGAAACCGGTGGCCCGGGCCAGGTGGTTGTGGACCTCGAAGAAGGCCCGGCGCGGATCGGCGGCGATCGCCATCCCGCTCACGCCGGAGAGGGCCGGGGCCAGCGCCGCGCACGTGATGACACTGAGCGGGCGCGGCGCGGCCCGCAGGGGCTTGAGCGCCCCGCGCGACTCGACGAACGTGAGCATGTGGGGCCGGGGCATGGAGAGGAAGCCGAGCGTGGAGAACTCGGCATCGGCGACGACCTCGAACAGGGCGAGCGGACCGAGCGTGGCGAGCGACAGCGTCATACGGACTCGACGGGACGTGCGCCGCCGCCCGGCGTCGGGAATCACTCCCGGCTCCTGGGCGGCGGGCAGGCGCATTGTACCCGGTCGGTGGGCCACGTCCGGTTCGGCGGGCGGGCGCCGCCGGTGGCCGGGCCGGCCGCGCCCGGGGTAGACTGTGGGCCGCATTCTGGTGACATGTCGCTCCGGGTCCTGATCACCAACTTCAAGCTGTCGGGCCGGTCGGGATCCGAGCTGTACGTGTGGGATCTTGCGACGGCCCTGCTCGCCCGCGGCCACCGGCCGATCGTGTTCTCGCCCGTGCTCGGCCGGCTGGCCCGGGAGCTGCGGGAGGCCACGGTCCCCGTCGTCAGCGACCTGCGGGGCGTGTCGGCGGCGCCGGACGTGATTCACGGCCAGCACAACCTCGAAACCATGCGGGCCGTCCTGCACTTCCCCGGCGTGCCCGCCGTGCGCGTGTGCCACGGGTGGTCCGACGAGCGCCCCGTGCAGTTCCCCCGGATCCGCCAGTTCGTCGCGGTGGACGACACGGTCAGGGACCGGATGATCGGCGAGTGGGGGGTGCCGGCGGCGCGCGTCCAGGTGCTGCTCAACTTCGTCGACCTGACACGGTTTCGGCCGCGCGATGCGCTTCCCGCGACGCCGGCGCGCGCGCTGGTCTTCAGCAACGCCGCCGCGCGGCACGTCGACATCGTCAACGCGGGATGCGCGGACCGGGGCGTCGCGGTGGACGCGGCCGGGGCGAGCGTGGGCGCCGTCGCGACGGCGCCGGAGCACCTGCTCGGCCGGTACGACCTGGTCTTTGCCAAGGCCCGGTGCGCGCTGGAGGCGATGGCGTGCGGCACGGCGGTCATCCTGTGCGACGAGGCGGGGCTCGGGCCGCTCGTCACCGCGGCCAACGTGGACGGGCTGCGGCGGTTGAACTTCGGCATCCGGACCCTCGGGCGCCCGCTGACCAGGGCCGGCGTGTCCCGGGAACTGGCGAAGTACGACCCGATCGACGCGGCCGAGGTGACCCGGAAGGTGCGGAGCACGGCCGGGCTCGATGCCGCCGTCGACGGGCTGATCGGCATCTACGAGGACGTGATCGAGGAGCACCGGCGCGACGGCCCCGCCGACGCTGCCCTCGAACTGCGGGCCGCGGCCGACTATCTGGCGGATGCGGGTGCGGGCCTGCGAACCGCCCACAGCGTCCGTTCGCACGCCTACGGACTGCTCCGCCAGGTCTACTTCGAGTGCGAGCGCTCTGCGGTCCTGCGTGCCGCGCTGCCGCGGCGCTCGGCGGCGAGACGCCTGGGCGCGAAGCTGTGGTCCCGCTGACCTGATGCGACCCCAGGTCACGGGGAGGAGATCGCTGAGTCCGATCCGGGCGCCGCCGACACGGCGCGAGGATGGGAGTAGAATCGGCAACGTGGCCAACATCGAATCCATCCTCGGCGCGGACGCCCGCGCGCTGCTCGATCACCGCTGCCAGACCATCCCGAAGGAGAGCCTGCACCTGCCGGGGCCCGACTTCGTCGAACGCCTGCACCTGTCGTCCGACCGCCCGACGCGGGTGCTGGCCAGCCTGCAGTCCCTCTTCGACCACGGCCGCCTCGGCGGCACCGGGTACGTGTCCATCCTGCCGGTGGACCAGGGCATCGAGCACTCGGCCGGCGCGTCGTTCGCGCCCAACCCGGCGTACTTCGACCCCGAGCACATCGTGAAGCTCGCCATCGAGGGCGGGTGCAACGGCGTGGCCTCCACGCTGGGCGTGCTGGGGATGGTGGCGCGCAAGTACGCGCACCGCATCCCCTTCATGCTGAAGGTGAACCACAACGAGTTCCTCTCCTACCCGAACGCGTACGACCAGATCCGCTTCGCCAGCGTGAAGCAGGCCTTCGACATGGGCGCCATGGGCGTCGGCGCCACCATCTACTTCGGCTCCGAGGAGTCGAAGCGGCAGATCCAGGAAGTGACCGAGATGTTCCAGCGCGCGCACGAGCTGGGCATGTTCACCGTGCTCTGGTGCTACACGCGCAACTCGGCCTTCAAGACGAAGGAGGCCGACTACCATCTCGCGGCGGACCTCACCGGCCAGGCCAACCACCTGGGCGTGACCATCGAGGCCGACATCATCAAGCAGAAGCTGCCGGAGACCAACGGCGGCTACACGGCGCTCAACTTCGGGAAGACGCACAAGAAGGTCTACTCGGAGCTCACCACCGACCACCCGATCGACATGACCCGCTACCAGGTGGCGAACTGCTACATGGGCCGTGCGGGGCTCATCAACTCGGGCGGCGCCTCGGCCGGCGAGAGCGACCTGAAGGAGGCGGTGAAGACCTCGGTGATCAACAAGCGCGCCGGCGGCATGGGCCTCATCTCGGGCCGCAAGGCGTTCCAGCGGCCGATGAAGGACGGCGTGGCGCTGCTCAACGCCATTCAGGACGTCTACCTGGACACGGCCATCACGGTCGCGTGACCTCGCGCGCCGCGCTCCGCGTCATCGTCGCCCTTGCGGCGGTGGTCGTCGGGATCGGCGCGCTGTCACTCTTCCGGCCCGGCTACACGCCGGACGAGGAATACACGCTCTTTGCCGTGCGCGGCATCGGCGCGCACGGCGTGCCTCTCCTTCCCTCCGGCCTCCTCTACGATCGCGGGATCGCGTACTCGTACCTCTCGTGGCTCGCCACCGAGCTGAGCGACCTGGACCTGCCTGCCTTTCGCGCGCTGAGCCTGCTGTGCGGCGCGGCTGTCCTGGTGGTGGGGTACACGCTCATCCGCGCGACAGTGTCGGCCACGGCCGGAGTTGCGGCCGCCCTGCTCGTCGCCGCGTCTCTGCCCTTCTGGGCCGCCATCACCACGGGCCGCTTCTACGCACCGTTCCTGCTGACGTGCGTGGCGATCCTGGCGGTCGTGTCCCGCCTTCGCTCGCCCGGCATCCCCGAGCGTCGGCCAGGCCAGCCCGCGCCCGTTCGCACCTGCCTGGCTCTCGCGTCCCTTGCCTTCCTCTCGCGCCTGACACACGAGCTCGCCTTCACGCTGATGGCGATTCCCGTGGCCGGCCTGCTTCTCGACGGGCGACCGAGGCCCACTCCGGGCGATCTCGACGATCTGGGCCATCTGCGGCTCCGTAATCTCCCCCATCTGCGGCTGTGGTCCGGCATCGCCGCGTCAATCGCCATCGGTGTGCTCGGCGCCCAG
The DNA here is from genome assembly GCA_963169195.1 of Acidobacteriota bacterium. Taxonomy (GTDB): domain Bacteria; phylum Acidobacteriota; class Vicinamibacteria; order Vicinamibacterales; family UBA2999; genus VFZN01. The sequence goes on from CAUJDN010000018.1 coordinate 56,855, forward strand.
TCGGCGTTGACTGCCCTTCATTACGCGATGCCCTCGGGCGAGGCCGGCGGCGGCGTCATGATTCGGCGTTTCTTCGTGTGGCAGGTGCTGAACCTCTTCGAGCGGCCGCAGGGCGCGCCGCTGGGCCTCGTCTGTGCCGCGCTGGTCGTCGCGTGGCTCGCGGCGCCCCCGCGAGCCCTGCACAGCGCCAGGATCGCGGTCGTGGCCGCATTCGCGGCGCTGGGCGCCGGCCTTGCGGTCGCGGTCGCATCAGCGCCCGGACCAGCCGTCGCAAGCGTGTTCCAGAACAGCCTCGCCTATCCCCTCGACATGTTCTGGCATCTCGCCGGCGCCCACCCCGTCATGGTGGGGGCGGCCGTCTCGCTGCTCGTCGCACGGCTGTGCCGCGCGGGCGGCGACTGGCACGCGGGCGAGCGGGCGGCGCACCTCGGATGGGTGGGCTGGACCCTGTGGTTCGGCGTCATCGAGTCGGGCATCACCATCAACTACGTCCTGCTGCCTGCGGTTTTCATGCTGGCCGCCATCGGCGTCGACCTCGTCGCCATCGGCGAGCACACCGGCGCGATCTGGCCCGGGCGCCGCGCGCAGCTGATTCGCGCCGGCCTCGTCGGTCTCGCCCTGGCCGTGGCGGTCGACCAGTGGCCGGGAGTCGGAACGCCGGGGGAGCGCCTGGCCGACGCCCGCCCGACCATCCAGGTCGAGGGCATCGACGCCGTCAGGGCCGGGCTCGGCCCATCCGACGTCGTGGCCTGCACCGACGAACTGGCCTGCCTGCTGCTCGTCGGGCGCGTGGACGCCTGGCTGGCACTGGACGATTACGTCCGCGAGCGCTTCGTGGTGGAGCGCGGCGCCGGTCGGGTCGGCGTCTACGCAGGCGCGCCAGCGATCTTCACCATCGACGCCCTCTTCGCGCGGGCCCGGCCACAGGTCAAGGCGTCCCGCGTGATCGTCATCGACGTCTTCAAGGAGTACCCGGTGGGCAACTCGATGACGTGGCTGCCCCGTTCAATCGATGCCGGGGGCTACGTCGGCGAGACCCTCTTGAGCAACCGACACGCGCGGGTGGTCGAGCTCAGGGTGGAGTAGCCCCCAAGACCTCAAGACCCCTCGACCGCCGGCCAGGTGACGTGCTCGCGGACCGACGCCCGGAGCGCGGTGTCCACGAACTCCCCTGTCGGCAGCCCCCGCTCGGCGTCCTCGATCTCCCCGTGGCGCGCGCGCGTCACGGGGTGCCGCGGCGTGAACAGCGTGCAGCAGTCCTCGTCCGGGACGATGGAGATGCGGTAGGTCCCCAGGCGCTCGGCCTCTGCGACGATCTCGTCCTTGTCCATGCCGATGAGCGGGCGGAACAGGGGCATCGTGACCGCGGCGCCGGTCACGGCCATGTTCTCGAGCGTCTGCGACGCGACCTGGCCGAGCACGTCGCCGGTGACCAGCCCGTGCGCGCTCGACCTGAGCGCGATGCGCTCGGCGATGCGCAGCATCAGCCGCCGATAGAGGATGACGCGCAGCGCGCCGGGCACCGACAGGGTGATCTGCCGCTGGATCTCGCCGATGGGCACCAGGTGCAGCGTGACGCGGAGCTGATAGCGGGCGAGCACCCGGGCCAGCTCCCGCGCCTTGTCCTGCGACGCGCGCGACAGGAACGGCGCGCTGTGGAAGTGCACCAGCGTGGCCTGGCAGCCGCGCCGCATCATGCGCCACGCCGCCACCGGCGAGTCGATGCCGCCCGACAGCATCGCCACGACGCGCCCGCCGGTGCCCGTCGGGAGCCCGCCGGCGCCGGGCTCCTTGCCGAAGGAGTAATAGGCCTCGCCCGGCACGATCTCGACGCCGATGGTCAGCGCGGGATCCGAGAGATTCACGGGCCAGCCGCGCGCCTCCACGATGCGCCGCCCGATTTCGCGCTCGATGTCCGGCGTCCGAGCCGGGAACTGCTTGTCCGCGCGCCGCACGCGCACGCGGAAACCGGCCGGGGCCTCGCGCGGCAGGTCCTTCAGGATGCCGGCGGCGATCGCCTCCATCTCGGGCGCCACCCGCACGGCCACCGAGTAGTTCGCCAGGCCGAACACGTACTGCAGCCGCTCGCGCACCTCCGCCATCGCGGCATCGCGGCCGAGCACGACTTCCAGTCGCCCCATCGGCACGCGGATCTCGCGCACGCCGAGCCCCGCCAGCGCCCGGTGCAGGTGCCGGATGAGGTGTCGCTGGAACCACGGGCGGTTCCGGCCCTTGAGCGCCAGCTCCTGGTAGCGCAGCAGCACGGACACGCCCACGGGCGACTCATGATCCACGGTGCGTTCGGCTCCTTCGCCCCGAGCCGGCGGAAGGCCGCCCTCAGCCAACGCTGGCTGACCCCCCAACCCGATCCCCTGACCTGTCTGCGCCATCTGCGTCGTCTGCGCTATCTGCGTCATCTGCGGCTCGGGCCGTCCGCGCCATCCCGGCCGGCAGCAGGCCCTTCACAGCCGTGACATCAAGTCGACATGGTGACGCCAGTCTCGCTGCGGCGATCGTCGAGCCGTCGCCGCGCCGATCAGGTTCGTCTGTCCGCCAGCCCCATGACGAATGCCAGCGCGACGTCGAGGCGCCCGATGTCGTCACCGTCGAGGCGGCCGATCGTCTGCCGGATCCGCGCCCGCCGGACTGTGACCGGTTTGTCGGCCATCACCTGAGAGCGCACCAGCAGTCCATTGGACCTGCTGGGTTCAATCGTGACTCGAAAGTCCGGAGCCGCGACAATCTCGGAGGTCATCTGGCAGATGACGACCGAGGCATGGGTCCGGGGGAATGCGTCGGTTTGAACGATCACCGCTGGCCGGGGCTTGCCATAGTCGCCGGCGGCCGCGACGACCACCACATCACCACGTCTCATCGCTTCAGAGGAACGTCGCGAGCGTCGAACTCGGAGACCGATTCGATCCAGTTCAAGGCGTCGTTCTCGTCGGCCTTGCCGAGATGCGCCACCTGCGCAGCGACTCGTCGCCGAACCGATGGCGAACGGGAATCCGGCACGACGAGACGCAGTTCGCGCAGGCCTCGCGCCCGCCGCCGCTCACGCATCATCCTCATTCGTTCCGCCGGTGCAGGCATGTTGCTCCTCGTCTCGCAGGTCCGATGGGACACACCGAGCGTAACGCGTTACGGCTCCGGGATCAAGCCGGGCGAGTCTCTCGGGCGCCGGCGATCCCGCCGGCCACTTCCGTGCGCGTGGCCCGTGCAGCCGACATAGTGGAGCAGGGCCACCCAGTACGTGGCGTCGCGCTCGGCCCGGCTCGGTCCGGCCTCGGCGAGCGTCGTGGCAGGCGGCTCGACACGGACTGCCGCATCGTCTTCGAGGTGAATCCGCGCAATCGGCGTCATCTGCGGATCAGCCCCTCCGCGTAATCGCAGCCGCGGCACGGTGACCCGAGACGACCGCTCCTTCGATGGTCGCCGGCAACCCGGTATCCACCCAATCCCCGGCCAGCAGCAGGCCCTTCACCCCTGTCTCGGTGCCCGGTCGCGCGGGCTGGCCCGGCGCCAGCGAGAACGTGGCCCGGCGCTCGCGCACGGCCGAGGCGTGCACCAGGCGCGCGGCCGCGGCGCGCGGCAGGGCGTCGTGCACCTCGCGCGTGGCCCGCTCGACGAGCGCCTCGTTGCCCAGCGCCACGATGTCGGCCGCGCCGCTCGACACCAGCGACAGGTGCGACGTCCCGCGCCCGAACACGACCGACTTGTCGAACACCCACTGGAACGCGCGCCCGGGCAGGCCGACCAGCATCTCGTCGAGCACGGGCCGGTCGTACCAGAGGTTCACCGTGACGATGGGCGAGCTGTCGGTGGCGGCGGCGCGCGGGAGGAGATCGCCGAGCGCGGGCGGCGCGGGCGGCGCGAAGATCCCCGGCAGGGCATGCCAGGCCACGGCCGCCACGACCACCGGTGCGTCGACGGTCTCGCCGCGCACGTCCACGCCCACGACCCGGTCGCCCTCGACGCGGACGCGCGCCCGGGCCTGCGTGCGGACCTGCGATCCGCGCGCCTCGATCCACGCGCGCGCCGGTTCCGCATACAACTCGTCGAGCGGCACCGCGGGCACCACGAGCGACGCGCGCTCCGCGTCCGGGCCGAACGTGCGCGAGAGCACCTCGATGAACGTATCCGCGGCGGCCACGCCGATGGGCTGGTTCAGCGCGGCCAGCGCCAGCGGTTCCCAGAGCAGCTCGATGAGCCGCGGCGCCTGGCCGTGGCCGACGAGCCAGTCGTACACCGTGACGGCGGCCGCACCGGAACGGTCCGGCAGGGTGTGGCGGTCGCGGCCCGTCACGGCGGCGCCGACGCGCATCACCGACACCTTCTCGCGCCATGACAGCGCGTCCCATGCCAGCACGCCCGCCAGCAGGTGCAGCGGCGCCGGCAGCGGGGGCAGCCGCAGTGTGGACCGCCGGCCGCCGCGCTCGATCGTCGTGACGGCCAGGCCGGCCTGCCGGTGCACGCGGTCAGGCGTGCCGATGCGCGCGAGGAAGCGGAACGTATCGTCGTAGCACCCCATCAGCACGTGCTGGCCGTTGTCCAGCGTCTCGCCCGTCGCCGCGTCCCTGACCGCCGACGCGCGGCCGCCCGGCACGGGGCGCGCCTCCAGCACCAGCACGCGCGCGCCCCGCTCGACGAGGGCCGTGGCCGCGGCGAGCCCGGCGAAGCCGGCGCCGATGACGATGACGTCGGGAGCGGTCACGTGCGTGGGGCGGGGCCGAGGCGCATGCCGGCCAGGCCCATGCGGCTCCGCATCCAGACAGCCAGTGCGATGCGGGCGCGCACGGGCTTCGGCACGCGGACGCGCGCCGAGAACACGTCGTAGCCGCGTCGCTCGATGCGCTGGAGGATCTCGAAGTAGACGCCGCCCATGATCTCGGCGGCCACGAGCCGCCGCGCCGAGCCCCGCGGCATGGCCTCGGCGGCACGGGCGTAGGACTCGCGCGCCCGTGCGCACTCGAACGCGAGCAGGCGCCGGACCGGCCCGGTCACGCGCCCCGCCGCCAGGTCGGCTTCCGTGCAGCCGAACCGCCGCAGATCCTCCTGCGGCAGGTACACGCGGCCGCGCGCGAGGTCCTCCTGCACGTCACGGATGATGTTGGTGATCTGCAGCGCCAGGCCGAGGTGATGCGCGTACGCGCGCGCCTCCGGCCCGCGACACCCGAAGATCTCGACGCACATCACGCCCACGGCCGACGCGACGCGCCGGCAGTATTCCACCAGCTCGCCGAACGTCTCGTAGCGCGCGCGCCCGAGGTCCATCTCCACACCCTCGACCAGCGCGTCGAACGGCTCGCGCGACAGATCGAAGCGCTCGACCACCGGGCGCAGGCGACGCCCCTGCGGCGTGGCGGGCGGCTCCGAGCCGAACAGCCGCGCGACCTCGGCGCGCCACTCCGCGGCGCGCTCGGCCGCCCGTACCGGATCCGGCTCCTCGTCCACCGCATCGTCCACGGCGCGGCAGAACTCCCAGACCGCGATCACGGCCTGGCGCTCGGCCGCGGGAAGGACGAGAAACGAGTAGGAAAAGGAGGTATCGCGCGACACGAAGTGAACTACGAGGCTCGCCGCCAGGCGAGCGTCCTACACGCTATCACCATCGCGTCGGCCATGCCGAGCGACGGGCGCGCGCGGAAGGCATCGTAGCCGCCCTCGTCGAGCCGGTCGAGGATGCGCGTCCCCCCGAGCCACGTGGCACGCAGCTCGTGGCGCAGCCGGCCCTGCACGCCGTCACAGACCGTGCGGCCCCGCTCGAACAGCGCGCGGGTGCGCGCGCCGCTGTCCTCGAGGGCCGCACGCCACGCCGGCGTCCAGGCACCCCGATCCAGGTCCGCCAGGCTGGCGCCGTGCCCGCGCCACGCCTCTTCGGGCACGTACAGCCGGCCGCGCGACCAGTCCACCGCCAGGTCCTGCCAGAAGTTCGTCAGCTGCAGCGCCGTGCACACCGCGTCCGAAGCCTCGTCCAGCACGTCGCTCCGATAGCCGCTCAACCGGAGGACGATGCGCCCCACGGGATTGGCCGAGCGGCGGCAGTAGTCGAACACCTCGTCCCACGTGCCGTAGCGCGTCGTCGTCACGTCCTGCGCGAAGGCGCTGAGCAGATCGGTGAAGAGGGGGACGGGAAGATCGAAGCGGTCGATGGTGTCGTGAAGCGCGGGGAAGATCATGTCGGGAGGGGGGGCGGAGCGTCGGGACGGGATCGCGTCGGGAGCGGGCTTCGCGCGTCGGGAGGTCAGGCGCTGCCGGTAGTCCTCCAGCAGGGCCAGGCGTTCCGCCGCATCGCGGCCGGGCTCGTCGGCGATGTCGTCCGCGGTGCGCGCGAAGGCGTAGACGGCCGCCACGTGCGGACGCAGGTGCCGCGGCAGCAGCCACGACGCCACCGGGAAGTTCTCGTAGTGCGATCGCGCCAGCTGCTCGCACGCGGCGTAGGAGGCAGGAAGCACGGGGGTTCGAAGCACGGAGGTTCGAAGCACGGGGGTTCGAAGCACGGGGGTTCGAAGCACGGGGGTTCTGTGCATCCGCGGCCTCTGCGTTCTCACCACTGGGTTTCCGGCACGCCTTGCCGGTGGTTGGCGGCCCGCGCCATGGTGAACAGCAGGTCCGACACGCGGTTGAGGTAGATGACCAGGACGGGCTCCACGGCCCCTTCGCCGATGGCCAGCACCGCCCGCTCCGCGCGGCGGCAGATCGCGCGGGCCAGGTGCAGTTCGGCGCCGGGCGCCGTGCCGCCGGACAGGATGAAGTGCCGGAGCGGCGGCAGCTCGGTGTCGAGCCGGTCGATCCAGCCCTCGAGCCGCGCGACGTGCTCGTCGGTGACGACCGCCTTCGCCACGCGCGCCGCGATCGTCCGCGACGGATCCGCCAGCCGCGCGCCCACGGCGAACAGGTCCCGCTGCATGGTCACGCACATCTCGTCGAGATCGGCGTCGAGGCCGGCGGCGCGCGCCACGCCGAGGGCGGCCTGCAGCTCGTCCACCTCGCCGTACGCCGCCACGCGCACGTCGGTCTTCCGCACGCGCGTGCCGTCGAAGAGGCTGGTCTCGCCGGCATCGCCGGTCTTCGTGTAGATCTTCACGTGAGAGAATTATACGGGCGCGGCGCCGTCGTCCCGCCCCGACCTGCGTGCCGCGACGCCCGAGACCGCACCCGCTCCCCACGCCGGCCGAACGCCGGCGCTTCCGCCGCCACCTGCTCGCGTGGTACCGCGCGCACGGCCGCGACCTCCCCTGGCGCAACACCAGCGATCCGTACCACATCCTCGTCTCGGAGATCATGCTCCAGCAGACGCAGGTGGACCGGGTGCTGCCGAAGTACCACGAGTGGCTGGACAAGTACCCCACGTTCGAGGTGCTCGCCGACGCGCCGCCGGAGGAGGTGCGCCAGACGTGGTACCCGCTCGGCTACAACATCCGCCCGTACCGCCTGCAGTCCATCGCCCGCCAGGCCGTCGCCGAGCACGGCGGCCGGCTGCCCTCGGACGAGGAGACGCTGCGCTCGTTCCAGGGCATCGGCGAGTACACGGTCGGCGCCATCCGCAGCTTCGCCTTCCGCCAGCGCGCGGCCATCCTCGACACGAACGTCGCGCGCGTGCTCTTCCGGGTCTTCGTCGGCAGGGGCGACCCGAAGAGCCATGCGATGAAGAAGCGCCTCTGGGCCATCTCCGCGGCGCTCGTGCCGCGCACGCACGCGTTCGACTTCAACCAGGCGCTGATGGACTTCGGCGCCACGCAGTGTCCCGCACGCAAGCCGAAGTGCCTGGTCTGCCCGATGCGGAAGTACTGCCGGTCCTGTCCGCTCGAGGCCTGAAGGCCGGTCCCCTCACGGCTGCGGCGGCTGCGACCGCCGCCAGCGCCAGAGCCGGACGAGGCCGCCCATCGGCACGATCGCGGCATAGAGCATGAACGGGAGCATGAAGATCATCGCGCCTTCCCGCATCGTGGCGATGGCCGGCGTGGCGCCCAGGACCGCGAGCAGCGCGGTGAACAGCACGCTCGAGGCCACGGTGTGCACCCACCACGACCGGCCGAACGCCACCGTCAGGGGGTTCAGCACCGCGAACACGGACATCGCCGCCATCGCGGCCATGCCACCGGCTTCACCCGCGACGGTGGCAAAGCCGAGCGCCACGACGTAGAGCACGGCCGCCTGCACGAACGGATTGCGGAGCCTGGCCATTCCCTTCCCTTCCTCGTCGGGTCAATCACTCGCTGCCAGCAGCCGGATGAGCGACGCATCCGCCTCGGGAAGCGGCAGCGTCGCCAGCGCCGCGCGCGGCACCCAGCGCATCGCCTGCCCCGCCATCGGCTTCGGCTCGCCGCGGGCGCTGCACCGGTAGAAGTGCAGCTCCACGACCTTCTCCGGATACGCGTGCGTGACGGTGTGCACCACCTCGCCCACGTCGGCCCCGAGGTCCAGCTCCTCGATCAGCTCGCGCCGGAGGGCCTCGGCATGCGTCTCGTGCGCGTGCACCTTCCCGCCCGGGAACTCCCAGTGCCCGGCCAGGTGCGTCCCCTCGGGACGCAGCGTGAGCAGGAACGCGCCGTCACGCTCGATGACGGCGGCGACGACGAGGATGGGGGGCATGGGGTGGGCTTGGGTCTTGGGGCTTGGGGCTTGGGTCTTGGGTCTTGGGTCTTGAAAGTGTTCTTCGTGTGATCTTCGCGATCCTTCGTGCCTTCGTGGTTTCCGTGTGACTCACCGCCCACTCGTCGTGGGGTTCCGCGCCTTCAGGTGCCGGTCGAAGAAGTCCGCGGCGGCGGTGAAGGTGCGCACCCATCGCTGGTGGAGCAGGAAGCCGTGAATCTCGTCCGGGAAGACGATCTGCTCCACGTGGACCTCGCGCTTCCGCAGCTGCTCCACCAGGTCCACCGTCTCCGTGAACGGCACGTTGCGGTCATCGTCTCCATGGACGACCAGCACGGGCGCGCGCCAGCCGTCGATGGACGCCATGGGCGACGACGCGTAGGCCAGCCGCGCCACGTCGGGCGACGCCAGCGGGTCGAACGACGGCTGGAAGTTGCGGATGACGATGGTCCAGTCGTGGACGCCGTGGATGTCCACGCCGGCGGAGAAGAGGTGCGGCGCGCGCGACAGCGCCAGGGCCGTCAGATACCCGCCGTACGATCCACCCCAGACGCCGATGCGCGCGGGATCCACGTCGGGACGGCCGCGCAGGTACAACCCGGCTCCCATCACGTCGTTGAACTCGCTCGCGCCGCCGGCGCCGTAGTTCATCGCCTCGCGGAACTCGAGGCCGTAGCCCGTCCCGCTGCGGTAGTTCACCGACAGCACGACGTACCCGCGGCTGGCGAGGTACTGATTGAAGGCGTATGTGTTGTGGTAGTAGTCCATGTAGTGCCAGCCGAGGAGCATCTGCCGGCGCGATCCGCCGTGGAAGAACACCACGGCGGGGTGCTTCGCCTCGCCGGTCGCGCGCGGCGTGAAGAGCTGCGCGTGCACCTGCAGGCCGTCGGCGGCGGTGATCACCACCGCCTCGGGCTCGACCAGCGCGGAGGCGGGGAATGACGATGGCACGGAGGCGGGCGCCATCTCGCGTGTCGCGCCGGAGGCGTCCTGCACGACGGGCTGCCCCGGCCGGCGCGCGTCGGCGCGCAGGTAGGCCACGCGGCCCTCGGCGAGCGGCGCGGGGCTCCACTCGATGGCCGGCCCGGTCGTGACCGCCTGCAGCGCCCCGCCCGGCGCCACGCGCCACACGTCCCGGCGATCGATGTCGCCCTGGTTCGAGCTGAAGTAGACGCGCGCGCGATCCGGCGCGACGACGACGTCCTCGACCTCGAAGTCGCCGGGCGTCAGCCGCGTGGCCTTCCCCCCCGTGGCCGCCACCGCGTAGAGGTGCTTCCATCCCTCGCGCTCCCACGGGAACACGAGGTGCCCGTCGGCCATCCAGACGAGCGGAGGCCCCGTGACACCCTGGAACACCGACCCGCGCCCGCGCTCGGCCCGCCACACCTCGCGGGCGGCCCCCGTCGCGACCTCCACGACGCGGATGCTCCACGGCTCCGCCTCGCGCACGGCGATGAACGGCGTGGTGCCGCTGTTCACGGGCTGGCGGATGAAGGCGATCTGCCGGCCGTCGGGGGACCAGGCCGGCTCCACGTCCCGGTCCACGGACGGATCGAGGTACGTCACGGTCTTCGCGGCAGGGTCGTACACGCCGACGAACGCGTGGCTGTTGCGCGCGCTCACGAACGCGAGCGTCGATCCGTCGGGCGACCAGCGGAGCGAGCCCGCCGATCCGCGCGTCTGCGGCCCCGGCGCCGCCCCCATCGTGGCGCCGACGCTCGCGAGCCAGATCCGCCCCTTCTGCACGAAGGCCACGACATCGCCCTTCGGCGACACCGCGGCACCGTCGCCGGCCCCGATCCGCTGCGGCTCGCCGCCGGCCAGCGGCATCGCCCACACCGCCTGCTCCGTCCCCGCCGCGTCGCTCGTCGGGTTGGGGATCTCGCCGCCGCGGTTCGGGCCCCCGCCGCGCACGAACACGAGCGTCCGGCCGTCGGGCGTGAAGCGAAGCCCGCTCACCTCCTGGCCGTTGTCGCCCTCGAAGGCGGTGAGTCGCCGCCCGGTGAACGCCGGGCCTTCGGCCACCCAGATGTTGCGGGCGCCCCGCTCGTTGAACACCCACGCCACGGCCTGCCCGCCCGGCGACGCCACGAGCCCCGTGGCGAACGGGGCGCTCATGATCTGGTCGATGGTGGGCGCGGGCGGCGCCTGCGCGGCGGGCCTCACGCCCCCCGCGGCGGCCATCGCCAGCAGAACGACCGGCAGGATCGTCGCACGCGTCATCTCGGCCTCCGTTCCCGTGCGCGAGCGGCTCACCGCGGCGCCCCGGCGCCCACCGGCACCGGCTGCGTCCACGCGACCGCACCGTTCGACTCGAGGACCTTCGCGCGCACGTAGCCCTCGTCGCCCGTGAACTCGTAGGTCGCGGCGTCGCCGGCGACCTCCCGCAGCACGCGCCCGCCCCGCCCGATGAACTGGATGCGGTACTTGCTGATCCCCGCAACCTTCACGGCCACCTTCACCCCCGCGGCCGTGGCCTCGACGGCGGCCAACTCCACGCCCGTGGACGAGTAGAACTCGCCGCGATCGAGCGCCTCGACCAGCGCGCGGGGCTCGAGCGCCGCCGCTCTCACGAAGACCCACCCGTGCCCGGGCGTGGAGGCCGTCGGGTCCCATGGCCGCTTGAAGTGGTGCGCATCGTCCACGGCGATGCCGTAGAGCATCCGTCCGCTGGAGAGCACGCGGTCCCACACCTCTTCGAGGCCGGGCACGCCGCCCCCGCCCAGGTTGTGGACGGTGGGATGGCCGTTGTACACCTCGAACAGCCGCGTGCGCTGCACCGCGGCGAGCTCGTCGGCCGTGATCGCCCAGACGAAGTTCGGATGGTTGATGCTCGGCACGCCGCGCGCGCCGCGGATGGCGTCCACCATGCCCTGCAGCATCGCGACGACCGTCCCGGCCTGCGGCGGATCCACGAGGCGATCCACGTCGAAGCCGTTCACGTGAACGGGCTTCCGGTCCACGACGCCCGACACCTCCTCGCCCTTGACGACGAGGAACTTCCCGGGCGCGCCCTGCACGGCGTTCAGGCCGTCCACCCCGGTGAGGAAGTTGTGGTCGGTCAGCACGAGGAAGTCGTAGCCGTGCTCGCGGTACCACCGCACGACCTCGTCTGGCGTCGAGTCGCCGTCGCTGTTGAGCGTGTGCGTGTGGAGGTTGCCCTTGAACCAGCGCGCGGCAGGCGACGCCTGCGCGACGCCGATGGACGCGTCGAGGCCGCGTGCGCCGGCGGCGGCCATGCGCGCCGCCGCGGCCGCGCCGCCCAGCGACACGACCAGCAGCAGGGCCAGCGGCCGCCTACGCGACCGGAGCCACGAACGGAAGTGCGGTGACGAGTGCTGACCTGCGCGTGGCGCCATCGAGGACCTCGAGATGCGTGCCGGGGTTGACGAAGTCGCGATGAACATACCCCAGCGCGATGACGCGGCCAAGACGCGGCGAAAAAGCGGCGCTGGTCACGTGGCCGACGGCGCGATCGCCGGCGTGGATGGGCGCGCCCGACGCCGGGGCCGGCCTGTCCCGGGCCCCGTCGAGGGAAGGTCCGGCGCTCCGCGCCTCGTCCAGCGTCAGGCCCACGAGCTGCTTCGCCACGCGCCCGCCCCCGCGCTGGGTCACCCGGACGATGAGCTCCTGCCCGACGTAGCAGCCCTTGGTGAACGAGATGGCACGCTCCGCGATGCCGGCCTCGAGCGGGATGGTGTCCCCGGTCATGTCCACGAGGAACTTCGGCACCCCCGCCTCGATGCGCACCACGTCGAACGTGTCGAGGTCCACCTCCATCGCGCCGCGAAGCCCCGACAGCCCGTGCGCCTCGAGCAGCGCGTCGAGGTCCCCGTAGGCGACGAGCGCGGGCACACCGTACGTGTCATCGGCCACGAGCACTCCTGCACCCGCCTTCGCTCGCCCTTCGTCCCCGGCGAGCTTCGGCGAGACAAGCCCTTGCACCCCGGTACCCATGACGTGCGTGCACGGCATCTCCCCGCTCACGTCGGCGACCTGCACGTCCTCGGCGAAGATCAACCCGTCCAGCCGCGCGGCCAGGTCCGCCGCGAGGGGCGCGGGCACGTCCAGCAGCAGGGCCTCGTCGGTCGCCACGACCCAGAGGTCCGCGATCATCCGGCCCTGCGGGGTGAGATATGCGCTATAGAGCCGCTGTCCCGGGGCGAGCGCCCGCACGTCGTTGGTCACCAGCCCCTGCAGCCAGGTGGCGCGATCGGCCCCGCAGAGGCGGATGACGCCCCGATCGGTCCGCCGGACCACGGCGGTCCCGGACCGGAGCGCGTCGTATGCCGGGAGGGAGGACATGGACTACGATCTTAACGGGTGCAGCGGGTGCAGGGGCTTGCCGCGCCGGAGCTCGCCGGGGACGCAGGGCGAGCGGAGGCAGGTGCAGAGGCGTGTAGCATGCTGAGGCTTGGGCTCGTGTCGTTCGGGTTGGCGGTGGCTGCGGTGGGGCTGATCGGGCAGGAGCGTCCGCTCCAGGCGCCCACCGAGCCGGGCAGCACGTCGTACCTCGTGTTCCTGCGCCAGCAGCCGGTCGGGCGCGAGGAAGTGACCGTCGTGCGCGGCGCGGAGGGCTGGACCGTGCGCGGCACCAGCCAGCTGGGCGTGCCCATCGACATCACCACGCGCCGTGCGGAGATCCGGTACGACGCCGAGTGGCGCCCGGTGTCCGCCCTGGTCAACAGCCTCGCCCGCGGCCAGGAGATCGAGCTGCGCACGACCTTCGAGGACGGCAAGGCCTCGAACGAGATCGTCGCCCAGGGCAAGACCACGCCCAAGGTGGACGACGTCTCGGCCGACGCCGTGGTGCTGCCGAACACCTTCCTCGGCTCGTATGCGGCGCTGGCGCATCGCCTGCGGGGCCTCGCGGTCAACGCGGAGCTGCGCGCCTACGTGGCGCCGCAGATCGAAGTGCCGGTGCGCGTCGCCGCCACGGCCAGCGAGCGCATCGACACGCCGAAGGCATCCATTGCCGCCACGCGCTTCTCGCTGAAGATCGTCAACCCGCCGCCCGCGGGCGAGATCGACGCGGTCGTCTGGATCGACGAGCGGGGCGGCCTGCTCCGCCTGAGCATCCCGGGCCAGGTCCTGGAGATGGCACGCGAGGACATCGCGTCGGCCGCCACGCGCACGGCGTCCTTTTCCATTCCCGGCGACGAGCGCGTGTCCATCCCCACGCTCGGCTTCAACCTCGCGGGGACGCTGGCCAGGCCGGCGGGCGCCACGGGCCCGCTGCCGGCCGTCGTACTGATTGGCGGCTCCGGCCCGACCGACCGGGACGAAACCGTGTTCGGCATCCCGGTGTTCGGCCACCTCGCGAAGGGCCTCGTCGAGGCGGGCTTCACGGTGGTGCGCTACGACAAGCGCGGCGTGGGCCAGAGCGGCGGCCGCGCCGAGTCGGCCGCGCTGAACGACTACGCCGAGGACGCCCGCGCCGTCGTCCGCTGGCTCGGGCGGCGGAAGGACGTGGACCGGGACCGCATCGCCGTCGTCGGGCACAGCGAAGGCGCGGCGGTGGCGATGATCCTGGCCACGCGCGAGACGCGCGTGAAGGCCGTGGTGCTCGTCGCGGGCCCCGGCACCACCGGCGCCGAGCTGGTGCTCGAGCAGCAGCGCCATCAGCTGGACGTCATGAAGGTGGACGCCTCCGAGCGCGCGGCGAAGATCGCCTTGCAGGAGCGGATCCACGCGGCCGTGCTGAAGGGCACGGGCTGGGAGGGGGTGCCGGACGGCGTGCGCAAGGCCGCCGACACGCCGTGGTTCCAGAGCCTGCTCGCGTTCGACCCGGTCCGGGTGATGAAGGACGTGGATCAGCCGGTGCTCATCGTGCAGGGCGAGCGGGACGTGCAGGTCGCGCCGCACCATGCCGACAAGCTGCTGGCGCTGGCGCAGGCGCGGAAGCGGACCGTGGACGAGCAGCTGCTGAAGGTGCCGGGCGTGAACCACCTGCTGGTGCCCGCGACGACCGGCGAGGTGTCCGAGTACGCCTCGCTCGGCGGCGCGGAGGTCGCGCCGGCCATCCCGGCCGGCATCGGGTCGTGGCTGACGAAGGCGATGGGGGTGGGCAGGAAGTAGGTTCGCGGGTTCCCGGGTTCCCGGGGCGAACCCTCCCGCGACCACACCGCCGATCCCGCCTACGGCGGCGTGATCTCGAAGCGTCCCACATCGAGCAGGATGGTGCGCCGGTCCGTCGTCGTCCCGAACTGCGGGAAGGCGATGGGCGCCAGGTCGAAGAGCGGCACCCGCGCCACGGCAGCCAGCGAGCTGTCGCGCAGGACGATCTCGCCGGCCCGGAACGGGTTGGCGCCCGATCGGACACTGTCCACCCACGTGTCCAGCGCCCCGGCGCCGTTCGACATCACTTCCACCTGCAGGTCGTCGAACACCGGCGCCCCGGGGTAGTACTCCACGCCGGAGGGCCCCGTCGTCACGAGCTTCGCCAGCCTCGCGCGCACGCTGCTGATTCGCGCCGCCAGGCTGATGTCGTCCGAGCCGATGCGCAAGGAGAAGCCGGACTCGCGAAACCTCGGCCCGGTGACGGCGCCCGGCAACGAACCGCCGCCGGAGGCGCTCTGTATCGTGCCCGGCACCACGATCAGGGTGATGGTGCCGTCCTGCTGCCCGTCCGCCGAGAGTTCCGAGACGGCGATGTCGCGCACGAAGGCGTTCTGAATCTGGAGGCGGCTCACGCTCATCCCTGCCTGCGTGAGGGCGTGCACGGTGATGTTGCGACGAACGTCGATGCCCTGCAACGTGTCGGCAATCCAATCGAGCAGCTCTGGCGCCAGCGCACTGAATGTCAGGTGACAGTCTTCCAGCTCGCCGCCGATGGTCTTCTCGTAGCACCCGCGGAATTCGCGGAGGTGCACGGTCGAGGAGGGCATCTCGAGCGCGAAGGACCCGGCGTACGGCGGAGGCGGCGGCGGTGCGACGGCCACGCCCGTTCCCGGCGGGCCCGGGGGCCCTGCCGGTCCGGCGGGGCCTGCGGGCCCGGCGGGGCCGGCGTCACCCGGCTCGCCCTTGTCGCCCTTTTCTCCCTGCGGGCCCGCGGGCCCTGCGACGCCCGGCGGGCCGGGCTCTCCCTGGGGTCCTGCGGGTCCCGGCGGTCCGGGTGGGCCCTGGGTCAGTTCGGGCAGCAAGGTGACGCTCAGGTCGTTGTTGCCGGCGAGGACGGCGACCGTGCGCGTGTCGGGTCTCCATCCCGAACCCGGAATCGTCACCGTCACGACATGATCGCCGACGGCAAGCGACACCGACGTCGGCGTGACCTTGGCCGCTGGCGTGCCGTCGATGATCACGGTGGCACCGGACGGGAACGACGTGACCTTGAGCACGCCGTTCTGTGCCGCGGCGGGCACTGCCGTGACGAGAAGGGTGCCGGCCAGCAGGGCCGGGATGCAGACGCGAAGCTTCATGTGAACCTCTCCCGTTGTGAGTGCCGGTCGCGTGCACGGCAGTCGCGCGCACGGGACGGCTGGCAGCTTCTGCAACACGAGTACCAGTCGAGGTGGCGCACAAGGTGGGACGTTGGCTGACGACCGATGAGGGAGTCCGCCAGGAGGCAGAGTAAGGAACCTCAATGGCAGGATTGTTCACGAGCGCTGGGAGCCTCGGCGCCGCTTCGACGCGTGCGGGTTGGGAATCAGGTCTCGACAGCCCGATTGCGCAAGCGGACCACGCTTGCGCTCAGTTCCTGAGGCCGAGTTGCGTCCAGAGTCCGCAGTGATCGTGATGGGCGGCGAAGGCGAACTGACCGTCGTCCGTCGCCGGGGGTGCCATCGCAAAGCGCCGCCCAACCTCCTGTCGGAGGGCAGCGGGATCGTTGGGTAGCACTTCCTCTCCGAGGGCATCGGTGTAGAAGATGGTGCGCTCGGCATCGTGCTGCTCTGCGTTCAGCACGTAGCCCACGGCGTGATAGGCCACGCGATCGCAGCCGCGAGCCGAGGACCAGTCGAGCCCGTCGCGGTTGATTGCCGCCATCGCAGGGTCCCAGACGTAGAGCAGGCGGGCTGGATTGCCGGGATCGAGTGCCGTGATCGGCCCCATGACACCAGTACCGACCCAGCCGAGATACACCGGGCGCTCCTGGAATCGGATCCCGACGGTGAGTCCCCACGCCTCGATTGGATGTTGCAGCTGACATGCAGGATCCAGCACGGTGGCTCGCTTGCCTGCCGGAGCCGGAGGCGCACAGATCGACTCGGTTCCACCAGAGTCTGCCATCGCCTGGATGGCGACTCGGACGCCGCCCGGGCCCGAGACGCGCTGCTCCAGCGAGTGATACTGGATGCCGAAGCGCTGGGGGTCACCCGTGCCCATGTGCAGCACGATGCGCGAGTCGACGACGCTTGATGCACCCTGCGCGTCCACGTCGCCGTGATTGGCCACGAATACCTTGTAGCCCTCGTGGGTCTCGAACTGGCCCATCCGTCGGCTGATGTAACCGAAGCGGACCGGGGCACTGCGAATATCCACGTTTGCCTGGGCGTGAGGATCGTCACCGTGCTCGTGGGCATAGACGCAGCCGCTCGGATCGCGCTGCGGGTGCCACGTCCGGTATCGATAGCCGTCTCCGCCGTCTACGGCGTAGGCATCGTGGAGTGCCGCCGTGCACGTACCGAGGGCCTGTGGATCCACTTCGCCGTAAATCGGGGCGGCGGTCGCAAGGCCAACGGCGACAACAGTCTCGGCCGAAGCCGGACCGAGGCCGCATGGTCCGACGGTCCGCACTCGCACGAAATAGCGGCCCGGAGGAGCATGAATCATGAATCGTGTTCCAGTGGCGGGAAGTGAGGCGATGTCGGTCACGCCCGGCGCGGATCCCGCCTCGATCCTGTAAGTCGCGTTCTCGTCCCCCTCCCATCCAAGGCCCACCAGCGTGCCGCTGACCGTCGCGTCCAGTGCAGACGGCGGCGGGGGAGGCACACAGCTGACCCGCACGACTACCTCGTTCGACGGGGTGGTCCAGCCCGCCCCGATCGTTGCGCGGACGCGGACGTAATAGGTTCCGACGGGCACATGCTGAAACATCGCAGGTGGCGATGTGACTGCAACCATTGCGAGATTTGTGAGGCCCGGTGCCGAGCCCGCCTCGACCCGATGCCCGACTGCATCCGCGGGGGCGGTCCAAGTCAGAGTGACCGAGCCGCCAGTCACGCGAGCGGTGAGGCCGCTGGGACCGGATTGGGCGAGCAGCGGGCCACTCGATTGCGTCGGCGCCATGACGAGCATGACCGTCGCGGCCAGCGCCATGCCGCCCTTGTGCCGTCGTTGCATATCTCCTCTCCAGTGTGCGCGTCGCTTCACGGGCGAGCGTCGCCCCATCTCGCTTATCGGCGTTTATCATCGTGGCGGTGACAGCCGACTCGCCCGGTCGGGGCGTCATGCAGTGTGTGGGGGACGATACGAGCGTCAGGGTTGTCTGCCCGGCCACGTCTCATCACCTCGAGCGTCGCCTCGTCGCCGTTGCTTCGGTGCAGACCCAGACTCGGATTCCGCCCGGCGCCCGCCCGACGCCTACGCCCCGGGCCCGTCCGCCCGTCGCCGGGACGCGGACCGCGGCCAGACCGCCCAGGCGAGCGCGCCGGCGCGAAACACCATCGCGTCGTCTGCGATCGCGGCGCCGGTCGTCGGCCCTCCAGCCACGCTGTTGCGGGATGTGGGCATGGTGGCCGCCTACAGCGCCGCCAGCGCCGACCACTCGCGCATCGCGGTCCAGGTGGACCCCGACGCCCATCGGGACAAGGGTGAGATCCAGCTGGTCTTCGGCTGGCTGCGCACCCTCGCCGGCAATCGATAGGCGGCTGCCCCCCTGCCTACTTCGGCACGACGGGCAGCGCCGGCATCCCCATCAGCTCCTTCTCGATCGCGGGCCCGTTCTCGCGCAGCCATCGGCTCATCGCGTCGCCCGCCTTCGTCCCGTAGATGCGGTGCGAATAGACGATCGAGACGCCGCGCCCTCCCTCCAGCCGCAGGCGGGCAAAGGCCGCCTCGATGAACGCCTTCCGCGGAAACAGGACCACGATGAGGTGCTCCGCCTCGGCGTGCGCCGTCCTCGGGACCGAATCGGTTCGCACCACCACGGCCTGGTTCGCCCGGTACGCACCCAGTACCTGGTTGGCCACCTCCGCCAGCCCCTCCCCGTCGGTCGCCTTCCGGTAGACGTTCACCGTCACCATGTCGATCCACCGCTCGAGATCCGCCCCGCCCGCCGGCGTGTATTCGTGCAGGTCGTCCTTGCTGTAGCGATGCTCGTACACCAGATCGCGAAACGCGATCGGGGCCTGCTCCCCGGCCGGAAGCCCCGCCACCGCCGCCAGAACCAGTACCGGAACCATCGTCATCCTGCGTCTCCTCGGGGTCACGAGCGGATCGGCGTGCGCGCCCCGTCGATGGCGTCGCGGCACCCTCATGACGGGCGAGTATACGCCGCGCTCGCCCGCTGGGCGCCACGGTCCCCCGCTTGACGATGACCGCCCCTGCGGTACAGTGACGGTCTGCTCGAAGCGGCACGCGCACCGGCCCGCGCCGCCGCCGGGCCGGGGCGTCAGGAGGAGAATCGGCCATGACCGTGCGATATCGGTGCGCTGCAGTGGTGGCGTGTGGGGTGTGGGCGTCGCTCGCCCCCGCGATTCAGGGACGTGACGGGCAGGCGGTCCCGCAGTACACGGCCCCATCCGGGCGGAGCTACGCGGCGCTTCCCGATACCGCCGGGGTCGTCGCGAAGGCACGTGCCCGCGCCGAGGCCGAACCCGACAGCGTCGAGGCGCAACTGGCTCTGGGCGATGCCTGGGCGGCCATCTGGAACCACCTCGAGGCTCTCGCGGTGTACGACCGCATCCTGGCGCGCGATCCCCGACACGCTTTGGCCCTGCAGCAGCGCGGGCACCGGCAGCTCTCCATCCGGCGATTCGCCCGGGCGCGCTCCGATCTCGAGCGCGCCGTCGCGCTGGACCCCTCGCTCACCGACGCCTACTACTACCTGGGCCTCCTCGAATACCTGGACGGCCGCTATCTGCGCGCCGCCGAACACTACGCCCGCAACCTGGCCCGCAAGGGCGACGATGTCGTCAAGGGTCTCGCCGCCATCGACTGGCTCTATCTCGCCTATCGCCGTGGAGGCGAGCACGAGAAGGCCCGGGCGCTGGCCGCCCGCGTCACACCCGATCTGCAGGTCGAGGGCAACTCGCGCCTGTACTTCAACCGCCTGCTCTTCTACCAGGGTCGCATCGCCGAATCCGCGCTGCCGAGCCAGGGGCTCTCGGACATCGAGGTGACGACGCTGGCGTACGGCGTCGGCGCCTTCCGCCTGATCGAAGGTGACACGGCGGCGGCGCGCCGGCACTTCGAACGCGCGGTCTCGACCGGCGCGTGGCCGGCGCTGGCGTTCATTGCCGCCGAGCACGAGTTGTCGAGCGGCCGATAGCCGCCCCCGCAGGTCCGAGAGCGACGACACGTCCGCCGGACTGGCCTACGGCTGCTCGAGGCCGTCGAGCCAGAGCAGGATGGGCCGGCGGCTGATGGTGTCGAAGGAGCCTTCCTCCGGCGGGCGCGTCCAGGGCCGGACGTCGCCGCCCCACGTCATGATGCGGCCGCTGGCCAGCACGGCGAACGACGTCTCGCCATCGGCCGCCATCGACTGCACCCCGGCGAGCCGCGGCACCGGCGCCGGTGCCCACGCCACGGCATCGCCCCTCCCGAGCGCACCGAAGTCGGGCTGGCCCCACGAGACGATCGTGCCGCCCTCGGTCAGCGCCAGCACGTGGAAGCTTCCGGCCACGATGGTCCGCACACCGCGGACGCCGGGCACGAGCGCGGGCGTCGGGTCGGCCTGATTGTCGGAGGCCGGCGTCCTCCCGAGCGCGCCGTGGAACCGGTTGCCCCACGTCATCACGGTGCCGTCGGCGAGCAGGGCCGCCGAAAAATGGTTACCCGCGGCCACCGCCACGGCGTCGCGCACACCAGGGACGGTGACCGGCGCTGGACGGGTGATCGTCGTGCCGTCCCCGACTTCGCCCCAGCGGTTCTCGCCCCAGGCGCGGACCGTGCCGTCGGTCATGAGCGCCAGCGAGTGCGTGTAGCCGGCGTCGACGGCGGCGACACCGGAGAGCCCCGGGATCGCGATCGGATACGGCGTGTAGGGCATCGCCCTCGGCGACCGCGTGCGGAACCGGATGAGGGGCATCGCGCCGAGCCCGAGCTGGCCCTTGTCGCCGGTGCCCCAGGCATAGACGCGGCCGTCGCGCGTCAGGGCGAGCGCATGGTTGTTCTGCGTCGAGACGGCCGCGGCCTCGAACCCCACGGCGAGCGGCGTCGGCACGCGCGCGTCGGGCCCCCACGAGGCGCGCTCGTCGAAGAACGCCGGCGGGGTCGTGCCGAGCCGGCCGTTCCCACCGTTGAGTCCCCAGGCGAGCAGCGTGCCGTCGGCCCGCACGACGAACGAGCACGACTGGCCGGCCGCCATCGCGACGACATCATCGAGGCCGGGCACGCGCGCGAGGGTGAAGGGCGGCAGCGCGCTGCCGCCGCCGAGGCCGAGCACCGCATCAGCCATGTCCCCGACACGAGCGACGTGCCACAGGTGGATGGCGCCGCCCGACAGGAGCAGGCCGTGTGACCCGCTGCGCGAGACACGCTGCTGCGCGCCGGCGCGCGTCTGCGCGCCGGCCGGCCGGCCGTCTCGCACGGCCAGCGGCACCGACGCGATGAGGCCCAGGGCCTGCCGGCGGCCGATTCGCGTCACGGCGCGATCTCCTTCAGCCAGGCGTCCGCCGCGGCGCGCGCGGCCGTGGTGGCCTCGGGCCCGGCGAGGACCGCGAGCTGCCAGGTGGACGACCTGGCGCGGTGCGCGGCCTCGACGAACTCCATGCCGTCGGGGCCATCCGTGAGCCGGATGATGGGCGCGCTGAAGTCGGCGTCGGCCGTGTCGTCGAGGAAGCGGCGGAGCCGGCGCGCGACGATGAGGTTCGGGTCGGCGGGGAACTCCTCCTCGAACCTGCGCCCCGAGGACGCGTTGCTCTCGTCCCGGCCGCGCGCTTCGAGTTCGAGCATCGACCGAAGGCTTCCCACCCACGCGGGATCGCGCATCCGCGCCTCCTGCTCCGAGACCTGCTCGAGCAGGCGGTCTCGATCCGCCGGCGGCAGCGACGCGGCGATCTGCTTCGCCTGCCCGATGCCCTCGCGCATCCTGGCGAGCTCGCCCGCGAGCCGCTCGTCCACCGATGGCTGCGCCCGTGTGTCCACCGGATTGGCCTCGCGCCGGAACGTGGCGTAGGCCGTCTTGAAGGCCGGGGAGTTGACGTGCGCCCGGGCCCAGGCGAAGAGGGCCGTGGCCGCCGGCCCGCGCGCGGAGGCGGGCAGCTTGTAGAAGGCGCGGTGTCCGGTCACGGCGATCGCGGAGCGGCGGCCCGCGCCGTCCGACGCCGACCTCAGTTCGTCGAAGAGGAACGTGCGCGCCCGCGCGTCGGTGAGGCCGAGCTGCGCGAGCGTGCCCTGCGCCATCAGCGGCGCCATCCGCGGCACGGCGGCCGGGATCGCCAGCGTCAGGCCGGCGAGCAGCACCCCGAACAGGAGACGCGACGACATGGACGGCATCCTTCGCGCCACCGCCTACCGCAGGCCGGTGAGCGCGTCGCTGAGCGCCTTCAACGCGGCCCGGGCCTTCGGGTCGTGGGCCTGCTCGGCGGCGCGCCCCGGCCGGGCGCCGGCGAAGAACCCGCCGGTCTCGACGTCGGGCGACACGATCAGGCGCATCACCGCGTCGGCCCCTTCCTCGATGGTCGCGCGCGGCTCGACGCCGAGCCGGGCGACCATGCCGGTCGGCATGTAGGTGGCCGGGTGCAGGGCGGTGACCGTGACGCGACGGTCCCGGAGCTCGGCGGCCAGGTCGATGGTGAACATCACCTGGGCCAGCTTGCTCTGCGCGTAGGCGCGCCCTCCGCTGAACCCGCGCGCCAGCATCACGTCGTCGAAGTCGATGGGCGCCTGGGCCAGCGACGACACGTTCACGATGCGTGACGGCGCGCTGGCGACGAGACGAGGGAGCAGCAGGCGCGTGAGCAGGTAATGGGCGAGGTAGTTCACCTGGAAGCGATACTCGTGGCCGTCCTGGCTCAGGAGGCGCTCGTCCGGCGCCGATCCGAAGCCCGCGTTGTTGACGAGCACGTCTAGGCGGTCGTAGTCGCCCAGGATGGCCTGGCCGAGCGCGCGGACCTGGTCGAAGGACGCGAAATCGGCCGCGTAGAGGCGGGCGCTCCCCTTGCCCTCCCGTTCGATCCCGGCGACGACCTCGAGTCCGCGCACGCGATCGCGGCCGTGGACGATCACGTGCATGCCCCGCGCCGCCAGGCGCCTGGCCACCTCGCGGCCGAGGCCGCTGGTGGCCCCGGTCACCAGCGCAACCGGCTGGCCGGGTCGAGGCCGCGCGGGAGCCTGGCCCGCCGCCACCGGGACCAGCGCGCACGACGAGAGGAGCAGCGCCGTCAGCAGGGACGTGCGCAGGCGGGGTTGCCGCGTCCGGCGCGCGACGGCACGGGAGATCGTCGACATGGGTTCCACCTGGCCGCTGCGCTCCTGCCTACTTCGGCTCGCGTCCGAACAGGCGCCCGACACCGCGGCCGAAGCTCTTCAGGCCGCGGCTCACGGCGTTGCCGGTCTGCTCGCCAATCTGCAGCCGGACCTGCTGCGACACGGCCGCCAACGTGCGGCTCAGCTCCTCCTCGGCCGCCTGTCCGGACAGCCCTTCCGCAAAGCGCCGCTCGTCGAAGGCCGCCGCTGCCGCGACGATCGGCGGGGCATCGGCGAGCGCCCGTGCGTGCATGCGCGTATACACGGCGTCGTAGGGCCGGAACTTCGGATCCGACCAGTCGCCGGTGCACGGCGTGTCGACGGGCCTGGTCAGATCGATGCGCTCCACCTGCGGCCCGAACTCGGGCGGCGGCGGCACGCGGAATGGCGCCCGCGGGTTCGGCCGGTACTGCACGTTCTGGAAGCGGACGTTGATCGCGCACTCGCGCAGCGTCTCGTTCCTGACCGCCACCCTGACGCGTCCGGTGATCGAGCCGGCCGACGGCACGATGGCCGCGTCGGGGAGGAGCACGCCGAGCGTGGCCGCGCCGACGTTGTTCATCGCGATGTCGATCGCGAAGCTCGGCGCCCACAGGTTGAAGCGGCCGGCGATCGACAGCCGCCCATCGGCGAGCCGCCCGTCCAGCGAGAAGTCCGACGGGTCCTCGCGGGGATCCTCGGGACCGACGAAATCGCGAACCGCGATCGTCGCTTCGTCGATGTGCAGGGTGGAGGTGAGCGTCTGTTCCATGCCGGCGCCGGGATCGGCGGGCAGGTGCTCGACGAAGGTGATCTTGAAATCGCGCAGCTCGACATCGGGGATGAAATAGGCCCCGACGCCGGCATCCTCCGCCGCCCCCGGTCCGGAAGTTCGCACGACGACGTCCTGCCAGTTGCCGTGGCCCGAGATCAGCCGCTCGAGGTAGAGCTCGCCGCCCTCGACGCGGATGGCGCGCCCGACGGGGCGGGGAGCCAGGGGGTAGGTCCTGCTCCCGACCGCCCAGCGCCCGGCGTTCGCGATCCGGCGCCACAGCCGTCCGAAACCGTCGCCCAGGTTCTGTCGCAGGCTCGCATCGATCTCGACGGCCTCCGCCTTCAGCACGAACGGCTCGCCGTATCGGCCGCCGGTCTTCAGCATCACCCCGTGGGCCGTCGCCGAGAACTCGCTGAGCGAGAGGCTCCAGTCCTCGACCTCCAGGCGCAGCCCGGCGCCTTCGGCCAGCGTGGTGACCAGGGATGATGTCGCTTCGGGGAGGATCTCGAAGCGCAGCAGCGGCCCCACGACGGCGAGGGTCAGGACCAGCGCCTTGGCGAGGCCGTAGTGGCGCCACCACCGGACGAAGCGCTCCAGCAGGTGCGGGCTGAGACCGACGTCCTGCAGCGTCTCGAGCGCGCGCTCGAGCCGTGCAGGCGGCCGATCGGGTGCCGGCAGCTCGGGAGGGGCGTCGTGCATGGCGGGTCGCCGATTTCTCAGCGGGCAGCCTCCAGGTCGCGTGTCGGCGTGGAGGCGGACGGTCCCCGGGGCGACGCGGCCTGCCCGTTGGGCCGCGAGGATGGAAGATTGAAAGGCGAAGGGCGAAAAGTCAAGGCCCCTGTGATGGCCGTCTCCACAGCCCCGGCGTCCAGGCCGTCACCCGCCCGATGCCGGACCGGTCGGCTTACCCGGCCGCCTCGTGCGCGAATGACGCCGCCCGCGGGAACAGCACGTTGTTCTCGAGGTGCACGTGGACGTGCATCTCCCGCTCCAGCTCCGCCAGGCCGTAGTACAGGCCCCTGAAGGTCGGGCAGGCCCACTCGGGCGGCGTGTAGTCGGCGGTCAGTTCCCGCATCCGCGAGAGGCGCCGCGCGGCCTCGTCGTGCTCGGCCTCCATGACGGCGATCGGCTGGCCGATGCCCGGACCGGCCCCCGCGCCACCGGCGTCGAGCGCGGCGATCGCCGGGAACAGCACGCCGTCCTCCTTCGCCATGTGCTGCAGCAGATCCTCGGTCAGTTCGGTCAACACCGCCTGGAGGGGGTGCAGCGTCTGCGGCAGATGGTCGCCGTGCCGGCTCACCACCTTCGCCATCATCGCGCCGAGCCGGGGCAGTTCGGCGCGAAGCGGCTCGTGGAATCGCCGCTGGATGTGCGCGACCAGTTCCGCCAGCGGCGCCTCCTGCCAGGTACGGCCGTCACCGGCCACCGAGGCGACGCCCTTCAGCTCGGTCACGACGAGGTCCACGTCGAGCCCGCGTTCCGCACACGCTTCCGCGAGCGGCCGTTTGCCGCCGCAGCAGAAGTCGATCCCATGTCCCTGGAAGATCCGGATGGTGGCCGGTGCCGCGGTGGCGATGTCGGAAACTCGTGACTGCCTGCTGATGTCCATGTCTCGTGTCCTCCCGTTGACGCATCCATTCGCGGGCCGGCACGAGTGTCTCCGTCGCCCGGGCCTGCAGACCTCCGTCAGCGTATCGAGCGGCACGGGCGCCGTCGTTGCGCGAGCGCAATGTTGTATACGATGGGGAGCATGGACCCCGCGCGGTCGCGCATCTTCGATGGCCTGACCGAGCGGGAGCGGCGCCAGTGGCTCGAGGCGGCGCAGCCGCGTGACGCGCGCCGCCACGAGGTGGTCGCCAGCCAGGGCGAGCCGGCACGGGAGTTCGCGCTGGTCGAGTCGGGCCTGCTGAAGCTGCTGCAGCTCACCCCGGACGGCCGCGAGCTCATCGTTCGCTTCGTGCGGCCCGGCGAGCCGTTCGGCGGCGTGGTCGTGCTGGAGGCCGCCGCGTACCCCGTGACGGCGCTGGCCGTGGAGCCGACGCGCCTGCTGGCCTGGCCGGGCGACGTCCTGCGAGCGCTGCTCGACCGTTTCCCGCGGGTGCGCGCGAACATCACCCGCGAGATCGCGGCGCACATGACCGATGCGTTGACTCGCGTGCGCGAGCTCGCGACCGAACGTGTCAGCCAGCGCCTGGCCCACACGCTGCTGCGGCTGATGCGCCAGGCCGGCACGCCGGGACGGGACGGCGTGCTGATCGCTCACCCCCTCACCCGCCAGGAGCTCGCGGACCTGACCGGCTCGACGCTCTACACCGTCAGCCGGACGCTGTCACAATGGCAGCAGCAGGGCATCCTCCAGTCGAGGCGGCGCCAGCTGCTCGTCCGGGCGCCGAAGCGTCTCGAGGCGCTCAGCCGCGCTTCTGAGGCGTAGCGCGCTCCCAGTCGAGCCAGTCGTCGCCGAACAGCTCCTTCGGGTGGGGCGTGCGGATCGAGCCGTTGCCGCAGGCCAGGTCGTCGGCGGGGCAGTACCGGTCGCAGCCCCAGCACACGCGCTCGGGATGCGGCGGGTTGGTCACGACCGGCGCGTCGCTCGCGGGCCGTCGCTTCCGCGTCACTCCGGCCCCCACCGCGACCAGGCCTGCGTGCCGGAAGCGGGCGCTTCGTCCATTCATGCAGTGTACTGCGGCACGGGGGATCGGGAATGGGGCAGCCGCCGGCGTGTGCTAGGGTCAGGGGGCCGATGCCGGACGCCTACGATCTGCTCGTCACCGGGGCCCAGGTGGTCTCGGGCGCCGTTCCATCACCCGCCACGCTGGCCATCCGGGACGGCCGGATCGCCGGCCTGCTCGACCCGGCCGCCCGCCCGCCGGCGGCCCGGATCGTCGATGCCGCCGGCCTGCACGCGCTGCCGGGATTCATCGACACGCACGTCCACACGCGCCACCCCGGCGTCGCGGAGCGCGAGGACTTCCAGTCGGGCACGGCCGCCGCCGCGGCCGGCGGCATCACGACGATCTTCGAGATGCCCATCGCGAAGGTGCCCGCCAGCAGCGCCGCCGGCGTCCGCGCGCGGGTGGAGGCGATGACGCCGCAGGCCCACGTCGACTTCGCCCTCTACGGCGGGGCCGGGCACGAAAACCTCGCCGAGCTGGCCGGCCAGGCCGCGGCGGGCGTCGTGGCGTTCAAGACCTTCCTGCAGCCGCCGCCGCCCACGCGGCTCGACGAGTTCTTCGGGCTGTGGTGTACCGACATGGCCGCGCTCCGGGAGGTCATGGCGGCGGTGGCGACGACCGGCCTCCGCCACTGCTTCCACTGCGAGGACGCGCCCACGTTCCAGGCGCTGCAGGCATCACTGATGGCGGCGGGCCGGCGTCGCGGGCGCGCGCACGCCGAGAGCCGCCCGCCCATCGTCGAGGAGCTGTCGGTCGCCGCGGTCCTGGCGCTCGCCGCCGAGGCGGGCGCGCGCGTGGGGATCGTCCACTGCTCCAGCGCACGATCGGCGCAGATGGCCGCCGACGCCCGGGCACGCGGCGTCGATGTCACCGTCGAAACCTGCCCGCCGTACCTCTTCTTCACCGACGAGGCCCTCGACCGGCTCGGGCCGCTCGCCAAGTGCAACCCGCCGCTAGGCACCGCCGCGGGCGTCGACGCACTGTGGCGCGCGCTCGACGCGGGCTGGATCGACTACATCGGCAGCGACCATTCGCCCTTCCTGCGGCACGAGAAGGCCGCGGGCGACCAGGACATCTTCCAGGCGCCGCCCGGCCTCTGCGGACTCGAGGTGCTGGCGCCGCTCATGCTCACGGCCGTCGCCGAACGGCGGCTCACGCTGGCGCGCCTGGCCGAGCTGGGCGCCGGACGCGCCGCCGGCCTCTTCCGCCTCCCCGCCAAGGGCCGCCTGGCCGTCGGCGCCGACGCCGACATCGCGCTGGTCGATACCAACGCGGTCTGGACCTACGACAGTCGCCGCGCCCTCACGAAGTCGCGGGCGAACATGGCCATCTACGACGGCCTCCGGCTGCGGGGGCGCGTCGTGTCAACCTTCGTGCGCGGCGTGCGCGTCTTCCACGAGGGCGAAATCACGGGCCCGCCCGGCCACGGCCGCTTCCTGAGGCCCGCATGACGCCGCGGCTCGGCATCGTCACGATCGGCCAGACGCCGAGGCCCGATCTCGTCGAGGCGTTCGGCGCGGAGGCGCCGCTGGCCGAGGTGCGCGTCGCCGGCGCGCTGGACGGCGCGGGCGACGCCGACCTCCAGGCCATCGCGGCGCCGGGCGACTACCCGCTGCTCGTCCGGCTGGCGTCGGGCCGCACGATCGAGGTGCCCCGCGAGCGCCTCGTGCCCCGCGTGGCCGACGCCGCACGCCGCCTGGCGGCGGAAGGCGCGTCGCTCGTCGTGGTGGCCTGCGCGGGCGACTTCCCCGACGTCCCCTGCCCCGCACCCGTCCTCCTGCCCGGCCGCATCGTCCCGGCGGTCGCCGGCGCGATCAGCGTGAGCCGGCGCATCGGCGTCGTCACGCCCAACCGCGCGCAGGCGCCGTACGCCGCCCGCAAGTGGCGCGAGGACGGCTTCGACCCCATCGTCGCCTGGGCCTCGCCGGCCGACGATGGCGAGATGGCCCGCGCGGCCGCGGCGTTCCGCGATCCCGGCATCGACCTCGTGGTCATCGACTGCATGGGGCACGCCGACGAGGCGCGGCGGGCGATGGCGGCGTGGACGGGACGCCCGGTGCTGGCGGCGCAGTCGGTCGTCGCCCGTGTGGCGGGAGCGCTGCTGGGCGGCGGGCGTCCGCCTGCCGCCGGCTGAGGTCCCCGGCGCGGTCGATGAACCGCCTACCAGCTCGGCGGCTTCACCTCGCGCAGGGGCCGGCCGAACCGGTAGCCCTGCAGGTAGTCGGTCCCGAGGCCGACGAGAGCCTGGTGCTCCTCCTCCGTCTCGACGCCTTCGGCGACCACGCCGATGCGCATGTCATGGCAGAGGCCGGCCATGGCGGAGACGACCTTGGCGCGCCGGCCGTCCTTGTCCACGCCGCGCACGAGCGCCATGTCGAGCTTGACGACGTCGGGCGAGAGGTGCGTGAACGACGACAGCCCCGCGTAGCCGGTGCCGAGATCGTCGATCGCGATGCGGTAGCCGAGGCGGCGCAGGCGCTCGACGCACGACTCGATGTCGGACACCCTGTCGAGCGACTCGCGCTCGGTGAGCTCGACGACGACGCGCATGGCGACCTGCGACAGCGGCGCGCCCGGATCGTACAGCTGCGGATCGGCGAGGTCGGCCGGGCGGAGGTTCATGAACAAGAGGACGCCGTCGGGCAGGAGCCGCCCGGCGGCAATGGCGGCGCGTTCCCGGATGCGCTGGCCGAGGTGGAAGCCGAGGTCGAGGCGCTCGGCGGCGGCGAGCAGGTCCAGCGGCCTGTTGAGGGGCTCGTAATCGCTCCGCAGGAGCGCCTCGTACGCGAAGACGGAGCGCGTCGCCGGCGACACGATGGGCTGGAACGCGAGGTGCACGGTCTCGAGCGCAAGCGTGAACGCCTGCTCGAGGCCGGCGCGATCGCCGGGCAACGGGTGGGCGTCACCGACGAGGCGGAGCGCCTCGCGCTTGAGGCGCGCGATGGCGTGCAGCCGCGTGGCGCGCTCGAGGCGGCCGACGAGCTCGTCGACCGCGGGCGGCTTGAGCAGGTAGCCGAACACGCCGAGTTCCATCGCGGCGAGCGCGGTGTCGAGGCTCTGCGCGCCGGAGATGAGGATCACCGGCAGGTCGAGGGCCACGCGGCGCACCTCGCGCAGCAGCTGCACGCCGTCCATCCCGGGCATGTGGACGTCGGAGAGGACGACATCGATCGGTTCGACCTGCAGCGCCTGGATGGCGCCGGGCGCGCTGTCGACGGCCGTGACGGTGAAGCCCTTGCGGCGCAACAGGCTCGCCAGCGTGTCGCGGACGCCCTCCTCGTCGTCCACGATCAAGACCCGGCCCCGCGAACCGTTCTGTTGCTCTGCGTCCCCCACGCGCCTCGGCTCCTCCCTGTCGAGGACCATTCTTGCACGAAGCGAAGCGGGCCGGCCCGGGGGGTGGAACCATAGTCGAAGACCCGGTCGCACGACGCCCACGTGCGCGTCCACGGGCCTCGGCGCCGCCCGCGTTGTCCTGCCGGACCATGAATCGCGCC
>CAUJDN010000019.1 GCA_963169195.1 Acidobacteriota bacterium
CGTGGCGTCCACGCGCGCGGTCCTGAGTGACTTGCCCGTGTCGCGCGCCTCGAGCTGGGCGAACTCCTCGTTGCGCTCGGTGACCGCCGCTGACAGCTCGAGCATCAGCCGTCCGCGGAGCGCCGCCGACATGCGGCCCCACGGGCCGTCGAGCGACTCGCCGATGGCCGCGCGCGCGGCCGCGACGGCGCTGGCGACGTCCGCCTCCGTGCCTCGCGCGATCTCGCCGAAGGTGTCGCCGGTGCTGGGATCGATGACGGGAATGGTGCCGCCGCCGCTCGACGGCCGCCAGGCGTTGTTGATGTAGTGCTGCTTGCCGATCACGCTCCCAGAATAGCCCCAAAGGGCCCGGCGGTGCGCCGCGTCCGCGCTGCCGCATCACGGGAGCGCGAACACGAACAGGGCGCGGCCGCACGCGGTCGCCACGTGCTGGCGCCCGTCGATCCCGAAGGAGATGGGGTTGGCGGCGCACGCACCGCCGGTCTGGAAGTCCCACAGCGCCCGACCGGTGTCGGCGTCGAGCGCGAAGACGTTCCCCTCGTTGGTGCTGCCGAACACGAGGCCGCCCGCCGTGGCCATCACGCCGGCCCAGAGCGGTGACAGCAGGCGGTGCTCCCATCGGCGCTCGCCGGTCAGCACGTCGAGCGCGCGCACGGCGCCGTAGGCATCGCCAGGCGCGTCGATGACCTCCCCTCCGCCCATGAAGGGCTTGCCCGGCTCGTACTCGGCCTCGGCCTTGAAGTACTTCGATCCCATTTCCCGCACGGGCACGAACAGCAGGCGCCGCCCGGCGTCGTACGACGGGCTGAACCAGTTGGTGGCGCCTTGCAGGCTGGGCCACACCAGCGTGCCCGCCTCGGACGGTTCGGTGCCGGGGATCACGATTGGCCGCCCGCGCGCGTCGAGGCCACGGGCCCAGGTCTGCTTCGCATAGGCCGTACCCGCCAGGAACTCGCCGGTCGCGCGGTCGAGCACGTAATAGAAGCCGTTGCGATTGGCCGTGACGACCAGCGCCCGGGGCCGGCCGCCCAGGACGGCGTCCACGAGCACCGGGATCTGGTTCGCGTCCCAGTCGTGCGTGTCGTGCGGGGTGAACTGGAAGTGCCATCGGAGCACGCCCGTCCGCGCGTCGACCGCGATCATCGACGAGCTGTACAGGTTGTCGCCGGGG
Source organism: Acidobacteriota bacterium (assembly GCA_963169195.1). Lineage (GTDB taxonomy): Bacteria > Acidobacteriota > Vicinamibacteria > Vicinamibacterales > UBA2999 > VFZN01. The sequence goes on from CAUJDN010000019.1 coordinate 1,172, forward strand.
CGCGAATCCCCATTCCAGTCGGGCGCGGGGTTGCCGACGCCCCAGTAGAGCAGGTTCAGCCCGGGATCGTAGCTGCCGCTCAGCCAGGTCGGCGCGCCGCCGGTCTTCCAGCTGTCACCGCCCCACGTGTCGTGTCCCTTCTGTCCGGGGCCGGGAACGGTGTCGAAGCGCCACACTCGCGCGCCCGTCTTCGCGTCGTAGGCATCGAGGAAGCCGCGGACGCCGGCCTCGCCGCCACTGATGCCGATGACGATCTTGCCGTCCACGGCCAGCGGTGCGGACGTGATGCCGTAGGCGAGCGCGTTGTCGGCAACCCTGGTCTCCCAGCGCACGACACCCGACGCGGCATCGAGCGCCACGAGCCGCGCGTCGAGCGTGCCCACGTAGACGCGATCGTCGAGCAGCGCGACGCCGCGGTTCACCGGGAAGTAGCCGATGGCACGCACGTTCTTCGGGACTTGCGGATCGTAACGCCACAGCGTGCGCCCCGTCCGCAGGTCGAGCGCAGCCACCTGGCTGCGTGGCTCCGTCACGTACGCCACACCGTCGGCGACGAGCGGTGTCATCTCGACGATGCCGGGCTCCTGCACCTGGTAGACCCACGCCGGCCGCAGGCCCGCGACGTTGGCCGGGGTGATCTCCGCGAGGGGCGAAAACCGATGGCCGTTGTAGGTGCCCGAGTAGGTGAGCCATGACACCGGTTCCCTGGCGGCCGACGCGATCCGCGAGAACGGAACCTGCGCCCCCAGGGCCACCTGGGCGACGGCCGCACCGGCGACCGCGAGTCGGGCGATACAGCGAGGTGTCGTCATGGCCTGCCTCGCAGGGTCATCAGGTACGCCACCAGATCGTTCAGGGGGCCCTCCTCCACCTTGCCGCGGTAGGTCGGCATCAGGCTGGTCCGCGTGTCGTAGTGCAGGCGCTGCAGGTCGGCCTTGCGGAGCGATTGCCATCGCCCCGCGCGGTCGCGCAGCTGGATGGTGAACGAGTCCTCGTTGACGAGGACGCCGACCACCTCGGGGCCGCGCTGCGGCTGCGCCTGCACGACCACGTAGGCCGGGTAGGCGTAGGGCTCGTATGCCACCCCACGCTCCGGCCGTGCCGCGGCGGGATCGAGCAGCGACTCGCGCAGGAAGGCGGCGCCCCGCAGCATCCCGATCGCGGTGAGGTCCGGGCCGACCGCCGATCCCTCGCCGCCCACGACGTGGCAGGCCGCGCAGCCGCTCGCGGCGTACACGGCGCGCCCGCGCTCGGGACTCCCGGGCAGGGCCTCCTCCGGGCGCTGGCCCAGCGAGCGGACGTGGGCCGCGAGTTGCGCCATCTCGGTCTCCGAGAGCATCCAGGCGGCCGGCATCGGCGTCCCTGGAATGCCGTTCACGATGATGTCGAGGATTGCGGCCGTGTCCGCGGCACGACGGAGCCTGGGCCGCGCGAGCGGGGGTCCGGAGCCGCCGGAGCCGTCGAAGCCGTGGCAGCGCGCGCAGTACATGGTGAAGACCTTCGCCCCACTGGCCAGATCGGCCGCGGTGGGCGCGGCGAGGGGTGTGGGTGTCTGCCCCTGCGCGCTGGCGGTGGCCGGCGACGCGAGCGCAAGCACGACGGCCAGCACAACCGCGGGTGTGTGGCGGAGCGCGCAGAGGAAGGGGGACACGGCGGTGTCACGGTATATCGTGCGCCGTGTAGAAATGCAAGCCGGCCAGTGTCAGGCGTGTAGAATCCCAGACACTTGGCCGCCGCGATTCGCGCGGGGGCCAACCGGGGCCCCACCTTTCGAAGGAGCCGCCATGCCGAAGGTCGTCTTTACACACGCGGTCAACGATCCCGCCCACTGGGCGAGCAAGCACTCGGAACGCGTCGAGGCGTTCAAGTCGTGGGGGACCAACGTCGTGGACTACCTCAGCCCCGACGGCGGCACGACGGTCGCGCTCACGGTCGATGTGCACGACATGGCCGGCATGCAGGCTGCGCTCGCCTCGCCCGAAGTCGCTGAGGCGAAGAAGGCGCACGGCGTGATCGAGCCGGTGACGATGTTCGTCGAGCACTGAACCGTCCGCGCACATATGGCTGATCGGAATGAGGATTCGCTCCCAGGGCTGGACTGGCGCACACGGCTGATGGCCCCGGCTCCGAAACCGCCGGCGGCGTTCAGTTCGCTGGCCCCGGCCGTGCATCGCGGCTCCACGGTCGTGTTCGAGCGCCTCGGCGACGTGAGCGACGACTGGCGGCAGGCCGCGCGCTACACCTACGGCCTCTACGGCACGCCGACGACGCTGGAACTGGGCCTGCGCATCAAGGCGCTCGATGGCGGCTACCACTGTTTCGTCGCGCCGGGCGGACAGGCCGCGATCGCGCTTGTCTTCCTGGCGTACTGCCGCGCGGGATCGCATGTGCTCATCCCTGTGAGCGTGTACGGGCCCACCGCGGAGCTGGCCGGGGACCTGCTCACGGGCCTCGGCGTCGACGTGGAGCGCTACGACCCGCTCATCGGCGGCGGGATCGCCTCGCTGATCCGCCCCAGCACCGCGCTCGTCTGGTGTGAGAGCCCGGGCTCCATCACGATGGAGGTGCAGGACGTGCCGGCCATCGTCGCGGCCGCACGCGCACGGGGGGTGGCCGTCGCGCTCGACAACACCTACGCTGCCGGCGTGTTGTTCGATGCGTTCGCGCACGGTGTGGATGTGAGCGTGCAGGCCCTCACGAAGTACGTCGGCGGGCACAGTGACATCCTGCTCGGCGCGGTGTCCGTCGCGAACGAGGCGGCGTACGCCGCTGTCGGCCGCGCGTATCGGCTCGTCGGCATGGCCGTCTCGCCCGACGACTGCGCCCTGGCCCTGCGGGGGCTGCAGACGCTGGGCGTGCGGCTCGAGCGCCTCGAGCGCACGGGGTTGGCGGTGGCCCGCTGGCTGAAGGAGCACGGGGAGGTGGCCACGGTGCTGCATCCCGCACTGCCCGATTGCCCCGGACATGAGATCTGGGCGCGCGACTTCACGGGCTCCGCGAGCGTGTTCTCCATCGTGCTCAGGGACGACTGGACCGCCGCGCGGACGGCGCGGTTCGTCGATGCGCTTCGGCTGTTCCGCATCGGCTTCAGCTGGGGCGGCGTGGCCAGTCTCGTGATGGCCTATCCAACTTCGGAGCGGCTGGGCACGCGCCGGGAGCGTCTCGTGCGCCTCAACGTGGGGTTGGAGGAGCCGGCGGACCTGATCGACGACCTCCGGCAAGCTCTCGACGGTTGGGGACAGTCCCTGTAAAGTCCATGTAAAGACGCGGTGCAAGGGGACAGTCCCTGTGACAAAACCGCAGAGGTGCCAGCCTAGTCCGGATCCTCCGGGTCGGGCGCCCGGTTCAGGAGATCGGTCCAGTTCGGTGGAAGTCGGACCGGAAGGGGGTCCAGGAGACCGCTATCGTCAGAGGCGCGTGCCTGCGCACTTCCCCACGGCCAGGACTCGGCGAGTTCGACCAGGTTTGCAGCCACGGGATTCGACTCCACGTACCGTAAGACGTTGAGGAAGTGCACTTCATCCTCGATCACACCCGTCCAGCAGCGCTGTTGGAACACGTGCCCATAGCCAGTGGTCTGGGTGCAGGCTCTGAAGTGGCGGGAATAGCAGCCGAGGACCCAGTGCAGGTACGCAGAAAGCGCACCATGGTGATCGGGTCGGATGATGGCGTGAAAGTGGTTCGGCATCAGACAGAATGCGAACAAGCTGACGGGGAACCGCTCCCTGCCACGCTTCAGCAGTGCCACGAAATCGCGATAGTCCGCAGCTTCCCTGAAGATCGTCCGTCGCTCGACACCGCGGTTCGTCACATGGAGCGTCCACCCCTTGGGTGCCTGTCGTCGTCGCCTGGGCATGTCTCGTCGCCCAGCAAGAGAGATGCCCATGTCCGGCGCGCCTTTACATTTGTCACAGGGACTGTCCCCACTTCCCCCTCTTCCCCCACTTCCGCGTCATGAGCGCACACAGGGTGACGGTTGCCGCGCTCGCGCTGCTGCAGGCCGTGGCATCGCCAGCGGCGCACGTCTCCCAGGCCAGGGGCCTGGCGGGCGTCGTGCTCCAGGCCGAGAACGGGGCGCCGATCGCCGGTGCCAGCGTGTACGCCATGGGCCCGCCGACCCGACGGCTGACGACGGCGCGCTCGGGAACCGACGGGCGATGGCGCATGCGCGACCTGCCGCCAGGGGTGTACCGCGTCGTCGTCCGTGCGCCAGGCTTCGCGCCGGCCTGGGTCGAGCCCAGCGGACCCCCGGAGGCGCAAGAGAGCGACCGCGAGACCGGCCCCCGGATTCGGCTGGCTCCTGAGGGCGCGGAGGACCTCGTCGCGCGTCTCGTGCGGGCCGGCAGCCTCTCGGGACGGGTGACCACCGCCGCCGGGGTGCCTGTTCCCGACGTCGTCGTGACGACCGACGGGGGCCCGGTCATGGGAACGCCCCCGATCGGCCAGTCGCTCACCGACCGCGATGGGCGGTATCGGCTCGAGGAGGTGGCAGCGGGGGAGCGACTGGTGGTCGTGCGACCGAACCGCGCGCCGTCGACCCGCGCGCCGGACCGCGGATGGTCCGGGTTCTTTCATCCCGGGACGACGAGCCGGGACCTGGCCCGGGCCGTCAGCGTGCGCGCCGGGGCGCACATCGGCGACGTCGACATCCTCGTCTCGCTCCCCGCGACTCACGTCGTCACCAGCCGGCTCGTCGGGCCGGACACGGCGGACGATGTGCAGGTACGGCTGCTGTCCAACGGAGGACGCACACTGCGCACCCTGTCGTATCTCGCAGGGACCGGCGCCATCGGCCCCGACATCGTCGATGCAGGACACTACGTCGTGTGGGCGCGAGGCCGAGCCGGCCAGCGGGCGCTCGCGGCGTGGCAGGCCGTGGAGATTGCCGGCGACGGCGCGCTGCCGGGGATGACGCTCGTGGCCGCAGGCACGCTCCGTGGGCGGGTCCGCACAGAGTCCGGCGCCCTGATCCCACGCGGGGACGTCGCCGTGGGGTCGGTGCTGTGGATTGACGGCAACGGGTTCGAGATCCTCGGCGAGCGCGAGGCCCAGGTGTTGGCCGACGGGTCGTTCGAACTGGACGCCATCCTCGGCCCGCGACGGCTTCACGTTCGCGGCCTGCCAGATGGATGGGATGTCATCGACATCCGCCTGGCGGGAAAGAGCGTGCTCGCCTCGGGCATCGAGGTCGGACCGGCACGCATCATCGACGGCGTCGACGTTGTCGTCGGCCAAGGACGTTGAGCGGACCCGCCGTCGTCGGTGCCGGGCACGTACGCGCGCGTGATCGCAGGGGATCGGGCAGGGCCGCCAGGGCCTTGCGAACACCAGCCGCGGCCGTGACCAGGGACACCGGCTGGCGCCATCGTGGCGGAACCGTGGGAGGGCTACAATGGCGCGGCCGGACGTGACCGCACTCCGCGTGTCGACGACGGCAGGAGGCAGCGTGATGCCATCGCGGATCGGACTCTGCGGACTTGGACTGATCGGTCTTTCGGTCGCGCTGGTCGCCCAGGCTCCGGCCGGATCGACCATCGTGCTCCGCGCCGAGCGGCTGATCCTCGGGACGACGGCGCCCCCCATCGCCAACGCGGTGGTCGTGGTGCAGGGCGACACCATTACCGCCGCCGGCCCCGCCGGCGAGGTCGCCGTGCCGCCCGGTGCGCGCGTCATCGACCTCGGCGCCCGCACGCTCATGCCCGGCCTGATGGACATGCACGACCACATCACGGGCGAGCCCGGCGACGGCGGGGACAGCGCGGTGCTCAAGGAGACCGCCGGGCACGCGGCCATCTACGGCGTGCTCAACGCGAAGAAGACGCTGGAGGCCGGGTTCACCACCATTCGCAACGTCGGCGCGCAGGGCTACGCCGACGTGGCGCTGCGCGACGCCATCGACAAGGGCCTGGTCCCCGGCCCCCGCATGTACATCGCCACCCGCGGCCTCGGCATCACCGGCGGCCACGCCGACATCAACGGCTGGAGCCCCGAGATCCGCCTGCCCGGCGTTGCGCAGATCGTGGACGGCGTGGACGAGGTGCGGCGTGCGGTGCGCGAGCAGATCAAGGCGGGGGCCGACCACATCAAGGTGACGGCCAGCGGCGGCATCCTCTCGGTCGGCGACTCACCCGACGCGCAGCAGTACAGCTTCGAGGAACTCGCGGCGATTGTCGCCGAGGCCGGGCGACTGGGCCGGAAGGTGGCCGCGCACTCGCACTCGGCACGCGCCATCGCCGAGGCCGCCCGCGCCGGGGTCGCCTCCATCGAGCACGGCAGCCTGATCGACGAGGCCGGCATCGCGGTGATGAAGGAGAAGGGCACCGTGCTGGTGCCGACGGTGTTCGCGCTCGACTTCATCATCAAGGCCGGCGGCGAGCACGGCATCCCGGAGTACGCGCGCGAGAAGGCCCGCAGCATCCAGAAGCTGCAGCGCGCCAACCTGAAGCGGGCCTTCGAGGCCGGCGTGAAGTTCGCCTACGGCACCGACGCGGGCGTGTTTCCGCACGGGCTGAACGGCGGCGACTTTCCCATCCTGGTTCGCGAACTCGGGATCCCGCCGCTCGAGGCCATCCGCCAGGCCACATCCGCCGCGGCGGAGCTGATCGGCATCGAGCACAAGGTGGGCACGGTGAGCGCCGGCAAATGGGCCGACCTCGTCGCCGTGGACGGCAACCCACTCCAGGAGATCGAGCGCATGCTCAACGTCACCTTCGTGATGAAGAGTGGCGTGGTCTACAAGGCGCCGGCCGGCGTGGCGGGAACGCGTTGATGGACGCTAGCAGCTAGAATCACAGCCTTGGGGCGGGTAAGTCGTGGACGGTCCCCGGTTCGGACTGAGGCGACTAATCTAAGGAGGTCCGTGTGAGCACATGGTTGGGCAAGTCGAGAGTGATGGCGGCCGGTCTGCTGATGGTCTTCCTCGTGGCGCCGATCTTCGCGCAGGGGCCGGCGGCCGGGTCCGCGTCCGAGTTCTACCTGAAGTACCGCACGGCGTTCGATGCCGCTCGGAAGGTCGATGAGCTGCTGCCGTACTGGGTCGCGGCCCGGCGCAAGGAGGTCGAGTCCACACCCGCGGCGGAGCGTGCCGACATGTTCGACTTCATGAAGGCCATGGGCGCCCTGACGGATGTGAAGATCGTGAACGAGGCGCCCACGGCGAATGGCGCGACGTTGACGGTGGAGGCGGTCGATTCGGACAAGGCGAAGGCGACGGGAACGATCGAGATGCTCAAGGAGGGCGGTGCCTGGAAAGTGGGGAAGGAGCGCTGGAAGAGCCAATAGCCTCCGCCAGGCGAGCGGTCCCCTGTGAGTGCGCCACTCCGCGCCGTGGGGCTGCGCGGAGCCCGCCGGGAAGGCGCTCGCTCCGCGGCTCCGAATCTCAGCGATGCGCGTTCGGCACCGCCTGGAAGCTCCTCTCGACCGCCCCCCCGCGATTGAAGCGCACGAAGAAGATCCCGTTGTCGCTGGCGGCCGTGACGACGGGCGTGCCTGTGTCGTCGATGGCGAGGCCGGCCACCGTCGCGACGGTCCGGTCAAGCTCGACGCCGATCGCACCGTTCGATCCCGTGCGCCGATCCGGTCGCCCGTCCCGGTCGTACCGCGCGAGCCGCACGCTCGTGCTCCCCGATGCCGCGACGAGCACGTGGCCGTCCGCCTCCTGCAGCGCCGCCGAGACCCGCATGCCGTCGCCGATCGGCGTCCTTTGTATCCCGCCCTCGCCAAAAGCGCCGTCCAACGCGCCGTCGGCGGAGTATCGCAGCACCACGGCGCTGCTGTCGCTCGTCCCCGCCGCCAGCAGGCGGCCCTCGGCATCCCACAGGAGCGAAGAGACGCCGGAGCGACCTCCGACCGGCGTGTCCACCGTGCCCGCGGTCCCGAAACTGGAGTCCAGGACCCCCTCCCGGGTGAAGCGCACGAGTCGGACTCGGCCATCGTCAATCGCGGAGGCGACCACTGGTCGCCCCCGGCGATCGAGAATCACGCCGGCAGCCTTCGTCCTGCCGTAGTCGTAGTAGAGAAAATCCCGGCCCGCGTGTTCGTTGCGTCGTCCGGGCGCGAGGACGTGTGAGGCGACGCCGCCGGTCCCGAACGACGTATCCAGGACGCCGCTGGTCGTATACCGCAGCAGGATGACGCGAATCGGCCAGTCGTCGTACTTCCCCCGGCTGTCCCGTTTCGGGCCCCCGTTGTATCCGGCGACAAGAAGACGGCCATCACCGTCGAGGGCCGCGGCGAGGGCCTGCGTGACGATGTCCCGATCGATTCTCGTGGTGACGATACCGCGCTCGCCAAAGCTCGGATCGAGCGCCCCCGTCGCGGTGTAGCGCGCCGCGACAATGACCTGGACGTTCGAGTCCCGCAAGGTCCACAGGTCGCGGAAGCCGACGACCATCGCCCGGCCACCTGCATCCTCGATCTGTGCCGTCACGGTGACGCGGTCGCGATTCCCGAGCGGGCGCAGCGGCGTGATGACGAAGCCGTTCGTCCCGAAGCCGGGATCGAGAATGCCGCGCGGGGTCAACCGGACGAGACACAGCGCGGCGCTGTCATAGCCAGGGGCGCCGTACCCGAGCCCGAGCACGAAGGAACCGAGCTTGTCCACCAGGCCCGCTTCGTGGCTGATGCGCGCCGCACTTGCCATCCAGAAGCGTCCATCACCTCGCTGCGTGAGCAGTCCGGCACTCATCGGCGGCGGAAGGGTGTCGCGGGTGTCACCCGCACCTCGAGCGCCGCTCGCCGACAGCGCAACCGCCATCGTGAGCATCGCCGCCGCCAGGCGTCCCCGGGACGCCGATCTGCATGGTCCACGTGCGGCTGAACCCGGACAGCACACGAGCCGCGCGACCGGTCGTCTGAGCTGCATGAGCCCTCGGAGTCGGAACATCGCCGTCGTCGGATGCCCGTTGCGAGCTGTCGGGGGCAGCCTCGGGCGAGGCGGATCATGCGGCTCAGTCGAGCGGCAGTCAACGGAAGAGGGCGAGGGTCATCGGTTTCGCCTGACGAACGCGACGCGCGTCCGGGCGCGAAGGGCCCGGCCCGACGTGTCGGGGTTCTCACGGCGCTGTGACAGAATGCCACCCGCGCCGGATCCGCGACAGCCACGCCGCGCGCGAACAGGACGACCCCGATGAGCAGCCGACACGCCTCCACGCCTGCCCCGCCCGCCGCCCCTCGATCCGCGGGACGCTTCCTGTGCCTGCTGGCGGCAGCGGCGGTCGCCGTGTCGCCAGCCTGCGGCCGCGCGCCGGGTCGCGCGCCCGCGTCGGCCGGCAGCGACGCGGCGTCTGGCGGGCAGGCGGCTGCCGCGCCGGAGGCCGCGGATCTGCGCATCACGTTCCTGGGCACCGGGGCGCCGCGTCCGTCCTTCGATCGGTACGGCCCCATCTCGCTCGTCGAGGCCGGCGGCCAGCGGCTGCTGGTCGATCCGGGACCCGGCCTGCGCGAGCGCCTGCTGGAGGCGGGCTCGTTCGATCTGATCACCGGCATCGACCACGTCCTCGTCAGCCACCTGCACTTCGATCACACGGTGAGCCTTCCGGACCTGTGGCTCACGGGATGGCTCTACGGCCGGCGGACGCCGCTCGTCATCCTCGGTCCGGTGGGCACGCAGGCGATGATGCGGCACATCGAGCAGGCGTTCGCGTGGGACACGGCCTACCGGCGGGCCGTTGGCGTGCCGGCCGAGGGCGTGGCCATCGACGCCCGTGACGTCGCGCCGGGCGTGATCTTCGAGCGCGACGGCCTGAAGGTGACGGCATTCGAGGTGGAGCACATGCCCATCGACCTGAAGACCCGGCAGCCGCTGCCGTTCGACGGGCAGACGCTGGGCTTCCGCTTCGACTACCGCGGGCGCTCGCTGGTGCTGTCGGGCGACACGCGGCCGAGCGACACCCTCGTGGCGCACGCGCAGGGCGTCGACGTGCTCGTGCACGAGGTGCAGGTCCCGTCGCCGGACGAGACCCCGGAGGCGAAGCTGGCCAACGTCAGCCTGTCGGTCCACACGGAACCTGCCGACGCCGCCGCCATCTTCGCGCGGGCGAAGCCGCGGATGGCGGTGTACTCGCACATCATCCCGCCGGAGGTCACCGAGGCGGACCTGCGGGCCGCCACGCCCTACGACGGGCCACTCACGGTGGCACGGGACATGACGATGATCACCATCGGCGATCGCATCGTCGTCTCCGACCGCCCGCGCGCGCGGGCCCAGCGCTTCGAGCGGTCCGGAGCGATCCGGTAGCGCCAGGACGGCGATGCATCACGAACCGTACCCAAGCGACGCGTACCCGCCGCAGGAGATCGCCCGGAAGGTGGAGCGCATCGGCGTGGCGAAGGCGCACGCCGATCGGCTCACGGTCCTCGTGCTGGCTGTGCTGGCCGGCGCCTTCATCTCGCTCGGCGCCCTGCTGTTCGCCGTCGTCGTGACAGGCTCCAGCCTGGGATTCGGCCCCACACGCCTGCTCGGCGGGGTGAGCTTCTGTCTCGGCCTGATTCTCGTGGTGGTGGCCGGCGCCGAGCTGTTCACCGGCAACAACCTCATTGCCATGGCGTGGGCCAGCCGCCTGATCGGTACGCGGGACGTCGTGCGGAACTGGCTGCTCGTCTACGCCGGCAATGTCGCCGGCTGCCTGGGCACGGTGCTGCTCGTGGTCTGGGCCGGCATGGACGGCCTCGGCGACGGGGCCGTCGGCGAGACGCTCGTGCGCATCGCGCGCGCCAAGGCGGATCTCCCCGCGGCCGAGGCCTTCGCCCGGGGCGTCCTCTGCAACGCGCTCGTCTGCCTGGCCGTGTGGCTGGCGACCGGCGCGCGCAGCGTGACCGACAAGATCCTGGCCATCCTCTTCCCGATCACCGCCTTCGTGGCCATCGGCTTCGAGCACTCGATCGCGAACTGGTTCTTCCTGCCTGTTGGCCTCGCCATCGATGCGGCTGGCACCGTGTCGCTGGCCGGGAGCGCCAGGAACATCGCCGCCGTGACCGCGGGCAATGTGGCTGGCGGTACGCTGCTCGTCGCCGGCGTGTACTGGCTGGCCTACCTGCGGCGCGAGCGCGTCAGCGGGGGCGGACCGTCGTGATCCGCGAATGGGCCCGGCGCCGGTCGCGATGTCGCCTCCCGTGCCGCTCGTGCAGGACGGCTATACTTCCCGGGACTCGGCCCGCACTTCTTCGAGGGATGTCCATGACGCTCCATCGTCTGTCTCGCGCGGCGCTCACGATTGCCGCGGCGCTGTCCGCCACGGTCTCGCTGCAGCCCCAGGGACTCGACCAGGTCCGGGCGAAGTACACCAAGCAGGAGATCTACGTCCCCATGCGGGACGGCGTCCGGCTGTTCACGTCGATCTACACGCCGAAGGATCGGTCGGTGCCGCATGCGATCATGCTGTCGCGCACGCCGTACAGCGTGGCGCCCTACGGGTCGGACCAGTACCGGACGAGCGTGGGGCCATCTCCGCTGTTCGCAGACGAGGGCTACGTCTTCGTGTACCAGGACGTCCGCGGGCGCTGGATGTCGGAGGGGAAGTTCGAGGACATGCGGCCCCACCGGGCGCGGAAGTCGGGCCCGGCCGACATCGACGAGAGCACCGACACCTACGACACCATCGAGTGGCTGCTGAAGCACGTGCCCAACCACAACGGGCGCGTCGGGATGTGGGGCATCTCGTACCCCGGCTTCTACACGGCGGCCGGGATGATCGATTCGCATCCCGCGCTGAAGGCCGCGTCGCCCCAGGCGCCGGTGTCCGACTGGTTCGCCGCCGACGACTGGCACCACAACGGCGCGTTCCTGATCGCCCACGCCTTCGGCTGGTTCTCCGGCAACGGCTGGCCCTTCACCCAGCCCTCGCCGGTCCGCCCGGGCGCGCCGATCGACTTCGGCACCAACGACGGCTACCAGTTCTACATGGACCTGGGACCGCTCGGGAACGCCAACGCGCGCCACTTCCGGAGCGAGATGCCGTTCTGGAACCTGATGATGGAGCACGACACGAAGGACGCGTTCTGGCAGGCGCGCGACATCAATCCGCACCTGCGCGACGTGCGTGCCGCCGTCATGACCGTGGGTGGCTGGTACGACGCGGAGAACCTGTACGGCGCGCTCGCGGTGTACCGCAGCACCGAGCGGCAGAACCCCGGCACGACGAACCTGCTCGTGATGGGGCCCTGGGTGCACGGCGGCTGGGCGCGCGGGGCGGGCGACACGCTGGGCGACGTGCGCTTCGACAGCGCGACAGCGGAGTGGTACCGGCAGCACGTCGAGCTGCCGTTCTTCAACCACTACCTCGAGGACAAGGGCCCGATGCCGCTGCCCGAGGCCACCGTGTTCGAGACCGGCACCAACCAGTGGCGGCAGTTCGCCGAGTGGCCGCCGTCCGGCGCCGCGTCGCGCGCCCTGTACATGCACGCGGACGGAAGGCTGTCGTTCGACGCCCCGGCCGGCGACCCCGCACCGGGATTCGACGAGTACACGAGCGATCCCAGGCGGCCCGTGCCGCTGACCCCGGGCATCCACCGCGGGATGGAGCAGCGCTACATGGTCGACGACCAGCGCCACGCCGCGAGGCGCCCGGACGTGCTCGTCTACCAGACCGACGTGCTCGCCGAGGACATCACCCTGGCCGGGCCGCTCCGGCCGCGCCTCTCCGTCTCGACGACGGGGACCGATCAGGACTTCGTCGTCAAGCTCATCGACGTCTACCCGGGGCGGTACCCGGACGCGTCCGGCAACCTGCTGAACCCCCTCGGGCACTCCCAGCAGCTGGTGCGCGGCGAGGTGATCAGGGGCAAGTTCCGGAACAGCCTCTCGACGCCCGAGCCGTTCGCGCCCGGCAAGCCCACGACGGTCGCGTTCGAGATCTCCGACCTGCTGCACACCTTCCGCCGCGGCCACCGGATCATGGTGCAGATCCAGAGCACGTGGTTCCCGCTCATCGACATCAACCCGGGGCGGTTCATGAACATCTTCACGGCGACCGCCGCCGACTTCCAGAAGACTACGCAGCGCGTCTACCACACGAAGTCGCTGCCCTCGTCGATCACCGTGGGCGTGCTGACCGCCCGCTGACCCCGGGAACCCCAGCCCGCCGCTTCGTTGATGCGCCCCACGAGCGCGTCCGCGAAGTCGGCGGAGGTCGCCTTGTAGGCGGCGACGGCCGCGCGCACGTGGTCGGCGTGCTCGATCGTGAAGTCTCCTGTTCGAGCGATCTGCTCGAGCGCCGCCGCGGCTCGCGCCTGCGCCGCGTCGTCCTGAACGAGGTAGCGGACGAGGATGTTCGTATCGAGGCCGATCATCGCCCGCCCGACCGCTTCCGAATCGCCTCGCGCATGGCGTCGAGGCTGACCGGCCGCTGGCCCTTCATCGCGAGCAGGCCCTCGAGCGCCCCCACCTGCTGCACGGCCGGCTCGACGACGATGGTGCCGTCCGGCTGGATGACGAAATCGACGCGGTCGCCCACGTCCACGCCCAGGTGCTCGCGGATGGCCTTGGGAAGCGTCGTCTGGCCCTTGGTGGTGATGGTGGAGCTCGGCATGGCGTCCTTACCTGGTAAGAGATTCCTTACCGCAGGGATACCACGAGAGAGCCGGCCGAAGACCGGGGAGGAGGCGGTGGGCGGCCGTCCATGGTCCCGGCGCTCGACCCTCCGCGGCCCGCGCTCACCGCAGTCCCTCGACGATGAACAGGTTGGACAGCCACTGCAGGTAGTTGTAGGCGTAGGTCCGGCCGTCGGCCGACACGGCTGGCGGTCCGATCGAGAACACGCCGCTGCCGTCCGCCGGGCCCACGGTGAAGAGCGTCTGCCGGGCACCCGTGCCAGATCACGGCCTTCGACCCGCGCCTCGTTGACATATATCGTCAGACGAAGTATCGTCTGTCGGAGTATCACCGCCCTCGACTGACGCCCAGGAGCCACGCATGTTCAGTTCGGACCTCAAGCGCGGGAGCATGGATCTCTTCGTCCTCTCCGCGCTGGACGGGCGCTCGCGCCACGGGTACGACATCGGCAAGGTGCTGGAGGTCCGATCCGGAGGCCAGCTGCAGCTCCCCGTCTCCACGCTCTACTCGACGCTGTACCGCATGGAGGACCGCGGCTGGATCAAGGGCCGCTGGGTCGAAAAGGGCGGCGAGCGGCGGCGCTGTTTCTACACGCTCACGCCGGCGGGCCAGACGGCGCTGCACACGCAACGGCAGGAATGGGCGGCCTTCGCCGCCATGGTGACTCTCGTGATCGGAGCGGGCCATGCGGGACTGGGAGACGTGGCTGAGTGAGTATCTCGACCTGCCGGTGATGGCGGACCGCCGCGACCGGCGGATGGTCGCGGAGCTGGCCGCGCACGTCGAGCAGATCTGGCAGGAGGCCAGGGCGGCTGGAGCGAGCGACGAGGAGGCCGACGCGCTGGTGATCGCCAGGCTCGGCGACCGGCGGACCGCCGCGCAGGAGCTGCTGCGCGCCGAGCGCCACCACGCGACCGCGGAGGCGATCCGGCGGATCGAACGCGCCGAGGACCGCTGGCACGCCCGGGGCGGCGTCCGGGCGCGACTCGCCGACGCGGCCCGTGAGCTCCGCCAGACGATCCGCTCGATTTCGAAGCGCCCGGCCTTCGCGGCCACGATCGTGCTGGTGCTGGCGCTGGGGATCGGCGCCACGACGGCCATCTTCACGCTCGTCGACGCCATCCTCCTGTCGCCGCTGCCGTTTCCGGAATCCGACCGCCTCGTCTCGCTGTCGCACTCGGCGCCCAACGTCGGGCAGGGCGAGGTCGGCCAGTGCGCCGCCTGGCACGTGACCTATCAGGAAGAAGGCCGCGTGTTCGACGACCTCGGGATGTACGCCTTCTCGCGGGCCGACATCACCGGCGACGGTGAGCCCGACGCGCCCCGCTCGATGGTGGCGACCGCCGGGGTCTTCAGCACGCTGCGCGTGCAGCCGGTCGCCGGCCGGCTGCTCCTGCCCGCCGACGAGGATCCGGGCGCGCCAGCGGTCGTCCTCCTCACCCACGGCTACTGGCGGGCGCGCTTCGGCGGCGATCCGGGCGTGGTCGGCAGGACCCTGCGGGTGAACGGCGAGAGCGCCGCGATCGTCGGTGTCCTGCCGCCCACGCTGGCGCTGCTCGGCCAGGACCCGGCCATCGTCGTTCCGTTGCGCTATCGGCGCGCGGAGTTGTTCGTCGGCAACGTCGGCTACAGCGCGGTCGCACGCCTGAAGGCCGGCGTGACGAGGGAGCAGGCCGTCGCCGACATGGCGCGGATGCTTCCGCTGGCGTTCGAGAAGTTCCCGGGCGGGCCCGTCATCGCGGCCGCGCGCGAAGCGGACTACCAGCCCAGCGTCGTCCTCCTGGCCGATCGGCTCGCCGGCGGCGTCGCCCGTGTGCTGTGGGTCCTGCTGGCGGGTGTGGCCGTGGTCCTGCTCGTCGCCTGCGCCAACGTCACCAACCTGTTCCTCGTGCGGGCCGAGGGCAGGCGGAAGGAGATGGCGATCCGGACGGCGCTCGGCGCCAGCCGCCGCCGCATCGGATGGGAGTATCTGCGCGAGAGCGTGGTGCTCGGGCTCATCGGCGGCGCCGCGGGCCTTGCGGTCGCGCACGCGGGGCTTCGTCTGCTCGCCATCCGCGCACCGTCCCAGCTGCCACGCCTGGACGAGGTGGCTCTCGACCCGACGGCCCTGCTGTTCACGCTGGCGCTCGCGACGGGCGCCGGTCTCACGTCCGGCATCCTGCCGATGCTGAGGCAGGATCAGGTCGGCGTGTCCGAGACCCTCAAGGAGGGAGGTCACTCGGGCGCGGGCGGCCGCGGGCGGCACCGGATCCAGAACCTCCTGGCGGCGAGCCAGATTGCGCTCGTGTTCGTGCTGCTCGTCGCGTCGGGTCTCGTCCTCCGGAGCGCCAGCGCCCTCTGGACCGCCGACCCCGGTTTCCGGGATCCCGGCCACCTCCTCGCGGTCAGCATCCGGATCAACAGCCAGAGCGTGCCGGACGCGGCCGCCGCGGCGTCGCAGCAGGAGACGATCGCGCGGCACCTGGCCGAGATCCCGGGGGTCGATGGCGTCGCCATGGCCACCTCCCTCCCTGCCTATACCGGCGGCAACATCAATCCGCTCTACGTCGAAGGCCTCACGGCTGCCGGCACCGCGCCGCCCGTCATCCGGCGGCACACGTGGATCGGGGAGGGGTACTTCTCCACGCTCGGCATCCCAGTGCTGCGGGGCCGTGCCTTGACCTGGCAGGACGCGCACGACCGCGCGCCGGTCGCCGTGGTGTCCCGGGGCCTCGCGCTCGCCTGCTGGGGATCGGTGGACGAGGCGATCGGGAAGCGCATCTCCGTCCGCCCCGACCCGGTCAGATGGGCCGAGATCGTGGGCGTCGTCGAGGACGTGCGGGACGACGGCGTGAACATGGCGTCGCCGCCGACGGTCTACTGGCCGCAGGTCACCGCGGCGTTCTGGGAGGGCGACGGGACTGACGATCTGCTGGTGTGGCGAAGCGTCTCCTATGCCATCCGCAGCAGCCGGGTGGGGACGCCAGGCCTGGCAGACGACGTCCGCCGCGCCATCTGGACGGTCAATCCCAACCTTCCGTTGTCGAGTGTCGGCACGCTCGGCGACTACCTCGCGCGCTCGTTCTCCCGGACGACGTTCGCGCTGGCGCTGCTGAGCGCCGCCGCCGCCATCGCGCTCGTGGTCGGCCTCACCGGGGTCTACGGCGTCATCTCGTACGCCGTGAGCCAGCGCACACGGGAGCTGGGCATGCGGCTGGCGCTCGGCGCCGACCCGCGACGCCTCCAGGCGATGGTGCTCCGCCAGGGCCTGGCGCTCGCCGCGGCGGGCACGCTCGGCGGCTTCGCCCTGGCGCTTGGCGCGACGCGGCTCATGGCGGGCCTCCTCTTCGGGGTGACGCCAGTCGACCCGCTGACCTTCGGAGCCGTCGCGGCAGTACTCGCGGTTGTGGCCGTGGCAGTGGCCCTCGTGCCGGCCTACCGGGCCTCGCGGGTGGATCCGCTGGTCGCGCTCGGAGCCGAGTAGCACACCTGCGCACCACGCCGCGCGGTCGCGGCGCCGCACTCGCCTCATCCGCAGGCGCCAGCCGTCCCGCCGCGCCGATCGGGGCGGCCCTGGCCCTTGTGGATCCGGGCGCCGGGCCGTGCCGACCGGGACGTCCTCGAACGCCCGTCGGCCATCACCTCGACGTCAACCGGCAGCCGATGTCAGGGACGCCCCGGCCCCGCCGCCGGCGCCCACGGGTACGGCCCCGGCATCTTCACGCCTTTCGCCTCGAGCAGCAGCTCCAGCATCCGCTGGAACGATTCCCAGCTCGTGGTCCGCCCGTAGACGTTGTTCGTCTTGTGCGCGACGACGAGCTGCTCGGCCGGGAAGACCGCGATCCACTGGCCAACCGCTCCCCTCGCCGTATAGGCGCCCTTGAACGGTCCCACGGCCCGCGGCCCGTCGAAGATCCACCACATGTACCCGTATCCGAGGTAGCCCTGCCGGCGCTCGACCGGGTTCATCCGCTCGAGCGGCGTCACGAGGCTGACGATGCGCCGGGCCCAGTCGCGGGAGATGACCGGCGTCCCGTTCCAGTTGCCCTCGTGCAGCATCAGGTGGCCGATGCGCGCCATGTCGCGCGTGGAGACCCAGATGGGATACGCCCGGTACTTGGAGACCGTGAGGTCGCCGGCATACGCCTGCGCGCTCCGGTCCCAATCCTCGAACTGAAGCGGGATGGCGAGCTGCGCCTGCAGCTCGTCGTAGATGCTGCGGCCCGTGAGCTGCTCGAAGACGTGGCCCGCGGCGTTGAAGTCCCAGTTGCTGTAGAGCATATAGGTGCCGGGCTTCTGTGAGCCACGCGGCGGCGCCTTGGCCAGGTCGTCGCCGGGATACGACGCCGGGTGGTACACGCCCGAGCGCGCGGTGATGACGTGATCGATCGTGGCCTGCTTCTCGATCGGAAGCAGCCCGCCGATGTCATCCATCCCCAGCGCCTCGAGCGGCGTGTTCAGCTCGATGGTGCCGTTCTCGACCCAGTACCCGTACAGCATGGCCAGGATGCTCTTGCGGGCCGAGGCGATGTACGAGAGCTCCTCGATGTCGCCGTAGCGGAATACCACCCGCCCCCGATCCACGACGACGAGGCCGGTCGTGTTCGACTCGTCGCGGATGTGCGCGGTGGTCCGCTGGAGCGCTTCGGGCGACCAGCCGTAGGCCTGAAGATTCTCTCGCGGCACGTACTCCCAGCTCCGGCCAGGAAACACCGTTCCGGTCGGGACCTGGGCCCGGGCCGGCCCGAGCAGCAGCGCGACGAAGACCGCGACGCAGGGAAGGGCTGCCCGTCGGGCGAGGTTGTGAACCCGTGTCATGGCGCGTCTCCTGGTTGATGTCGAGCCGAGCGACGCCCGTCGTCGAGGCCGCTCCAACGCGCCTCAGTATACGGTCCGGGCAGGCAACCGCCGTCGCGACGGACCGCGTCCCTTGACGCCGGCGGGGCGGGCCTTCACGATTGGGGGCTCCCATGCAGCGCCGCACCTTCCTCACCCGCAGCGCCGCCGCCGTCGTCGGGGCGGGCATCGCCCGCCGGGCCTCGGGCCAGACGACGACCGGCGGCTGGCAATCCCTGCGCCTGGTCGCCGGGGCCCGCGCCTCGTCTGTTGAACGCACCGTGCTGGAAGACGCCGCCGGCCTGTTCGGCCGGGCCATCGGCATCCCGGTGCCCGTCGTGTCCGAGCCCGCGGCGTGGGGCCCGTCCGACGTCCTGGTCGGCTGCCCCCAGACGACACGCGCGATGCCCGACGGGCTCCTGCCGGTCGGCGGACGTCCGGGCCAGTACGTCGTCCGGGCGGCATCCTCGACAGATGGGCCGCGCGTCACCATCGCCGGCGTCGATCCCGAGGGCGCGCGCAACGGGCTCTATGCCTGGATGGAGCGGGTCGGGTTCGGCTTCTTCCGCGACGGCGAGGTCGTCCCGGCGCTTGCCGGCGCGATGCCGATCGACGAGGGCGCGAGCTTCGGCGCCACGCCCGCCTTCCGCTGGCGCGGCGACATGATCTGGGACAACTACCTCGGGCCGCGCCGTTTCTGCGCGGCGGCGTGGACCGAGGCCGAGTGGGAGCGGGCACTTCTCTTCATGGCGCGGCGCGGCCTCAACTTCCTGGAGTTCTATCCGCCGCTGGAGCACGTGCTGGCGCTCACGTTCCCGAAGGCGGCGGGCCTGTCCGAGGGGGCCGTGTGGAAGGCCACCGTCAAGCACGCCCTGGCGGCCCGCGTGCTGGAGAGGGGCCGCGCGCTCGGCATCCGCTTCATGTACGTGCTCAACTACGGCTTCTTCCCGGAGCCGGTGCGGGCGCTGTATCCCGCGCTGGAATGGGCGAACGGCCATCTGTGCGCGCACCAGCCGGAGCTGGCGGCGATGGCGAGCCGCACGTGGCGCACGCTCGTCGAGCAGCTCGGCACCGACCACCTCTACGCCATCCGGCACCGCGGGGAAGAAGGGCAGTCCTACAGCGATCCCTGCCGGTCGGTCACGAAGGCTGAGGGCTATCGCCAGGCGGTGGACGCGCTGCGCTCGGTGGATCCCGAGGCCACGATCACGGTATGGACGTGGGGCGAGCAGGCGGCGGACCTCTTCGCGGCGCTCCCGTCCGGCGTCCACGCGGCCCACATCCGCCACGGCATGGGCGGTGTCTTCGACGATCGCGGACAGGGCCGCGAGCAGGGCGATGGCGCGCCGTCGCTGCCGGAAGGCCGGCGCTGGATCTCGGGCCAGTTCACGGTGTTCGGGGGCAACGAGGTCTCCGTGCAGACGCCCTGGTCCGACGCCGGGGCGCTGGCGCGCGACGCCCGCGCGAGCGCGGCCGACGCGGCCTGCGACGGCTACTTCCAGTGGCCCGAATGGAGCGACACGTCTCCGTGGCTGTCGCACGTGATCGCGCGGTTGGCCTGGGCCCCGGGGGCCTTTGGCGGCGTCGAGTCGGAGCTGCGCGCGTACGCGCGTGCGCGCCACGGTGCACGCGCCGAGGCGTTCCTCGCGGGCGTCCTGCCGATCCTTCGAGCCGGCCCCGCCCGCTTGACCCACACGCCGCGCAAGCGCCTGCTCGTGCCGTACCGCTTGAGCGCTGAATCGCTCGCGCTCGTCGAGGCCGTTCGAGCCGGCGCGCGCGCGATGGCCGCGGCCATGGGAGGCGCCGCGGCTTCACCGCTCTTCGATCGCGACGTCACGGACGTCTGCGAGTGGCTTGCGATGCACCAGGCGCAGATCTTCGAGGCGGACGCCTGCCGGCGCCATCGCACCGGCGATCAGGCGGGCGCGCTCGCGGCCCTCGACGCCGCCGACGCCACCTGGGAGGCGCTCCACCGCCTGCTCGCCGCCATACCCGAGCGATCCATCGTCGATGCGGCGGCGCGCGTGGCGGAGGCGGGCGAACCGTCGGACCGGTTCGTCGAGTCCTTCTGGGTGAACGCGTGTGATTTCTACAACGGCTATCCGCTGGTGATGAGCCCCGAGGCCATCGAGCTGGTCTATCGCCCACAGCTTGCGCGCTGGAGGCGGCTGATGGTGGAGGCCGTCGCGCGGCGGCAGCCGATGGCGCTCGAGGCGCCGGGATGGTTCTGGCACGACTTCCCGGCCCCCGCCTGGGCGGACGCGGTCCGCAAGCTGCCCCCGGAGGACGCCCCGGCGTTCGAGCGGGCGATGCGCGAGCGGCTTCGTCGCGTGGTGGGCTCGACGCAGCGTCGCGTGTCCGGCGGCGTGCGCCCCGCGCCGTCCGTGCCGTCGCCAGTGGGCCGGGACGTCGTGCAGGGATTCCTGGCGCGGACGACGAGCGTTCCGCTGCCTGCGTCGATCGACGTGGGCGGGCTGGGGCCGTTCCTGGCGCCGTGAGGCGCGGCCCCCGCGGGCGATCGCGGGTATGGTATACGTATGGCATGACCAAGACGACGGTCTATCTGCCCGTCGAGCTCAAGCGCGCGCTGGCGCGGGTGGCCCGCCGGCGGGGCTGCAGCGAGGCGGCGCTGCTGCGCGAAGCCGTGTCGGCGATCACGCGCGAGGCCGAGGCGCCAGTCCCGAGACTGCCGCTCTTCCGGGCGGTCGGCCCGTCGATCGCCCTGGACGTCGATCGCGCGCTGGCAGGCTTCGGCCGCCGGTGATCGTGCTGGACACGGGCGGGCTCTACGCCGCGCTCGACGCCAACGAAGCCGCGCACGAGGGGGCGGCGGCTGCGCTCGTCGCGGCGAGACCGCCTCGCCTCCTCTCACCCTTCGTCCTCGCCGAGCTGGACTACCTGATTGGCACGCGGATCGGTCATCAGGCGCAGATGGCGCTCATCGACGAGGTGACACGCGGCGTCTATCAGCTGGCGCCGTTCGCGTCCGAGGACGTCGTGCTGGCGGGTCGCCTCATGGAGCACTACGCCGATCTTCGCGTCGGGCTCACCGACGCGTCGGTGGTGGTGCTCGCACAGCGGCACCGGACGCTGGACCTGTTGTGTACGGACGAGCGCCATTTCCGGGCCCTGAAGGGCACGGGAGGGCGGGCGTTCCGCCTGCTGCCGCTCGACGCGTGAGCGGCCGGGGCTCGACTGGCGGCGTTCATGCCCGCGCCGGCGCCCGACGAGCGGTGTGGCGGCGAAGTGGGCTACGGGTCGTCTCGAGGCAGTGGCCCGCGGTGGCGCCGCCGCCGCGGCCCTGCGCCCACCGCACCGCCTTGCCCGGGTCCGCGGCGCCATGGCGAACCAGGGCTGTTCGCCCTCCACGCCGGCGTCGAGCAGAACGACCAATCCGGAAGCTCGAGGGACCTGGGAAACACGGCAGCAATTTGGCGGCAAGTCTGCTGCCGAGATAGACACGGTCGAGAACTCTTCGTCCCGGCGGGCGTGAAGCCGTGTCGGCGATCACGCGCTGAAAGGTTTCGGCCGCCGGTAATCGTGCTGGACGCAGGCAGTCGGCCGGGGCGTGACGGCCCGCGTTCACGGGCGCTTCGGCCCCGGCTCCTTCCCCATCCCCTCCAGGCCCCGCGCCGACGCCGGCGCCCTCATTCCCAACGCCACCCCGGCCCGGGCGGCCGGTGACGCCGTCGCGGCATTGGGGGTAGACTCGATCGCAG
>CAUJDN010000020.1 GCA_963169195.1 Acidobacteriota bacterium
GGAACCCGCCCCAGAGCGCGGCGCCCAGCGCACCGGAGTAGATGGCGTCGGGGTGCGAGAGGAATTCGTAGGTCTTCTTCTTGTTCTCCGCGGCGGTCTCCTCAATGGCCTGCACCATGCCCACGTTCATGCCCATGCCGCCCACCAGTGCAATGGGCGATTCGGCCCGCAGGGCGCCGAGCAGCTTCACCACGCGCCCGGCGATGGAGAGGTTGATGCCCTTGACGATGTTCGGGGTGGAAAGGCCCTTGGAGACGAGGTTGATCACGTCGGTCTCCGCCAGCACCGCGCAGATGGACGAGCAGACCTCGGGCCGGTCGCCCGTCTTCGACAGGCGCCCGATTTCCTCGAGCGTGACGCCGAGGTAGCGGGCGATGTTCTCGAGAAACTGGCCGGACCCCGACGCGCACTGGCTGGTCATGCGATAGCCGAGCACCTTCGCGCGCTCGTCCATCCGGACCGCGCGCGTGTGCAGGGCCCCGATGTCGATGACCGCACGGGCCGCCGGTTCGAGGAAGAGCCCGCCGCGGGCGTGCGTGGTCATGCCGTAGAAGTGGCCCGTGCGGAAGGGCACGCCCTCGCCTTCGCCCGTCGTCGCCACGTAGGGGATGTCCGCCCGGGCCAGGCCGAGGTCGGCCAGCACCGTGTCGTAGATCCCGTCCACGACCGCCAGGGGATCCCGTCGTCGAATCCGCTCGACGACGCACCCGAGCAGGCGCTCGGATCCGGGGCCGTCGGTGTCCATCAGGGCCACCTTGACAGCGGCCGAGCCCACGTCGATGCCGGCGGTGATCATGACGGTTCCTCCGGCGCGTCGATGCTGCTGTGGGACTCCCGGCTGGCGGCCCGCAGCGCGAAGAGCGCTGCGCCGAGCGCGCCCGTGTAGATCGAGTCCTCGGAGATGTTCACGGTGCGGGCGCCGTAGTTCTCCTCGACCAGCGCGCAGAGCGCCGACACCGCGGCCTCGTTGCGCGCCACGCCGCCCGTGAAGGTGAACTCGTCCTTCACGCCGCCGGAGCGCGCGAGCAGCGACATGGCCCGCAGGACGATGGCGCGGTGCAGGCCGGCGAGGATGTCCTCGCGCTTCTCGCCGAGCGACAGCCGCTCGCGGAGCTCGGCGCCGGCGAACACCGTGCACGTGGAGTTGATGCGCACGGGCGCGGACGACTGGCTCGCGATGGGCCCCAGCTCGTGCAACCCCAGGCTCATCTCGTCGGCGATGTACCCCAGGTACCGGCCGCATCCCGCCGCGCAGCGATCGTTCATCTGGAACGACGTGACGATGCCGTCTTCGTCCACCTGGATGGCCTTGGTGTCCTGCCCGCCGATGTCGAGCACGGTGCGGGTGCCCGGGTACATCGCGTGGGCGCCGAGGCCGTGGCAGAGGATCTCGGACCGGATGTGCCCCTCGGGGAAGGGCAGGCGCGCGCGGCCGTAGCCGGTGCCCACGCTGCCCACCTGCGTCAGCGGCATGGAGGCCACGCGGGCCACCGCCGCGGCGAGGGTCGGATCCGCGTCCGGCAGCCCGCCGAGCGCGACCGCGGCGTGCTGGTCGAAGTGCCCCGCGGCTTCGGACGAGTTCTCGACGTCGAGAATGGCCTTGTCGAAGAGCCCCGCCAGCAGGTCGAAGCCGATGCCGGTGGCGCGGGCCTCCTCCTCGGCGAGGGCCAGGTAGCGGCTGCCCGCGAGGTCCCGGAAGAAGTCGCTCCTGCGCCGCGCGCCGTCGGCGTAGAGGTCGTCCACCTCGGCGCTCATCCGTCCGAGGATGCGATCGACGACGGAGGCGGCTCCGGGCGGCCTGGTCAGGAGGCGCGCCAGGAACCGGTGCAGCTCCTCGTCGAGCACCCGCAGCTGCGAGCGGTACTGTTCGGCGCGGAACCGGCGCGCCAGCGCGGCGATCTGGGCCGGGGCCCGCGACGGATCGCGCGCGAGCGCCCGGAACTCCCCCGCGATGAGCGAGAAGCGGGTGTTGATGAGGGCCTCGCTGAGCGCCACCTGGCAGGCGACGTCGTAGTTGCTGCGCGAGTTCGTGATGCCGCGGCCGAGTACCGCGCCGTCCTCGCCCAGCACCACGGCCTTGGTCGTGGTCGATCCGAGGTCGATGCCGACCGTGTAGTTCATGAGGCCGCCCCCAGCCGCTTCTGGTCCAGCATCTGGAAGTACGACTCGAGGCGGTTCTTGATGTTGGCCGCGGAGAAGTACCGCGGATCCACGAGGTCGCTCTCGATGAAGCCCCCCGGCCGGCCGGAGCGGGCCTCCACCTCGCGCAGGATGTGCAGCTGCCCGGCGCTGAACGAGTTGCAGCTCTTCACCGAGTTGATGAGGAAGCCGTCGGCCAGGTACTCGCTCAGGTAGCGCGTCAGGAGGTCGATGCGCGTGGGCAGGTTCAGGTTCGTGTAGCAGCCCAGGCAGTACTCGGCCAGCGTCTCCAGCGGGTGGTCGGGGTCGTGGCGGAACCCCAGGTCGTACACGCCGCCCACCTTCGAGTAGGTGGAGGCCACCGCCACCGCGCCTTCGTCCGCGAACATCTTCCAGAACTGCCGGAAGCTGGTCCAGTTGGGCGGGCCCTCGACGACGACGCGGAAGCGCTCGCGGTCCATCTCGCCGTCCGGGGTCACCGGCCCCTTGCCGAGGCGGATGCGCTCCTCGATCTCCTCGCGCAGCTCGCGGTAGTAGTGCACGGCGTCCTCGGTGCCCCGGAACGCGCTGAAGATGGGGCCCACGTAGTAGACCGCACCGAAGTAGGCGTCGATGGGCGAGGGGACGTGCCTGGCCGATTGCAGCACCCAGACGAGATCGTCCTCGGCCCGCGCCGACTGGGCGAGCAGCGCCTTCAGGCGATCCTCGTCGTACGCGCGGCCCGTGATGGCCTCCAGCTTCGGGATGACCTCGGTTCTCAGCTGCTCGACGACGTAGGCGCGCATGGCGTCGGTGATGCGGCCGTCGGCCTGGTAGGGGACGTGCAGCATCGCCACCGGGCAGTGATACTCCTCGCGCAGCAGCTCGAACCACTTCATGAACGTGAAGCAGCCCGTGTAGGAGAGCAGCAGCAGGTCGGGGGAGGGCAGGCGCTGGCCCGTCGGGCCCACGTTGCCCGACTTCATCATCCCGACGTCGCTCTTCACGTAGGTGCAGACGTCCTCGGAGTGGCCGAGCTTCTCGGCCATCGCGATGTACTCTGCCGTCTTGCCGCGCATGGCCGACTGCAGCGCGTTGATCTCGGGCAGGACCGGCAGCACGTCGAAGCTGAGGAGCAGCTCCGTCAGGTTGCCCGGGACGAAGGTATACGCCGAGCGCGCGCCGGTCCCCGGCGCGTCGGCCAGCCGGTCGAAGTGCCGCGCGATCATCTCCTTCTGCCGGACCTGGCTGCTGTCCTTCTGCGCGGGCGTCGGGGTGGTGGGTGCTGGGCTCATGCTCCGCTCCAGAGCTTGATGGAGTCCGCGAAGGTGCCGGCCTGTTCGCGAATCACCTGGAACTGTGCGCTGTTCTCCGCGTACTTGAACGCGGTCCACGGGATACCGGCACGCTCGGCCGCGCGCGCGGCCATGGGTTGATCCAGCAGGGCGGGGTCGCAGAAGCTGGGCGCGCAGAAGAGCACGCCCTCCGCCCCGCTCTCCGCGAGCCGCCGCTCGAGGTCCGCGCCCTTCACGCCGTCGCCGATGTAGCGCGTCGGGCTGGCCACCGCATCCGTGAGGAAGGCCTCCACGAGCCGCTGCAGCGGATCGCCGTCCGTCGGGATGTCGGACCGGAGGAAGCGGTGCACCTGCACGAAGTCGTCGTCCACGATGTAGCAGCCGGCTCGTTCCAGCGTCTTGATGAGCCCGAGCGGCGGCTGCTCGCAGAACGATCCGGCGACGAGCACGCGGGCCTGGTCCTGCGGGCGCCGTGAAGCGTCCGCGGCGGCCAGCGCGAGATACTCGGCGAAGAGCGGCGTCGACTCCTCCACGGGCAGCAGCAGCCCCGCGCGCAGGACGACGTAGAGTTCCGCCGTCGGGACCTTCCAGGGCTCGCGGCGGCGCAGCGCGTAGAGCTCGCGGACCAGGCGCCGATCCTCGTTGTAGAGCGCAATCGACTGCCGGAGGTTGTCGTCGGTCAGCCGCCGCGCCCCCCTGGCCGCCAGCGCCTCGGCCAGCCCCTCGAGATCGCGCCGGTAGAACGCGCCGCCGATGGCGGGGTCGAAGTTCTGCGGCACGTCGAGGTAGTGGACGAGCACGCGCGGGAAGAGCATCTGCCACATGCCGGAGAGATTCCGGATGACGTCGCAGATGGCGGGGAAGACGATCCCGTCGAGCGCGTCGTAGCTGCCGTTGAGGCCGAGCTCGATGGTGCTGCGCGGCAGGTGGCAGATGTAGCTCTGGTAGTAGGCGTCGCCCTTGATGATCTCGAGGTCCGGGCGCCCGCCCATCAGGCCGACCGGCAGCACGCCCTGCGCGTGCAGCAGCTCGCGCGGCACGTAGATGGGGAGGAAGCCGACGGCGAGGCCGCCCGTGCGCGCCTTCCACTCGCCGACGGCCGCGAGCGACTGGTCCCGGAAGATCGCGTCGGCGCGCTGGACGAGGGCCGACCGCTGCTGGTCGGGCGTCATGCGTCCCTCCATGCGGGCGGCCGTCGCTCGACGAAGGCGTTGAGGCCCTCGAGGGCATCGGCGGTGGACATCAGTCCGTCGAGGTAGAGCCGCTCGATCCCCGGGAGCTCCGCGGCCAGGCGCGCGCGGAGCGACGCCCGCGCGGCCCGTACCGCGTAGCGGAGGCTGGAGGCCGACTTCGGGAGCAGGTGCGTGCGCGCCCAGGCGAGCGCGGCATCCGCCGGATCGGCGTCCGCGACTTCGTCGACGAGCCGGAGCCGCCACGCCTCGTCGGCCGTGACCGAGCGGCCCGAGAGGCAGAGATCGTCCGCGGCCCCACGGCCCACGCGGTCGGCCAGCACGACGGAGGCCACCGGCGCGAACACGCCGAGCAGGATCTCGGGCTGCCCCAGCTTCGCGTCGCGCGCCGCGAACACGCGATGGCACACCGAGACGAGCTCGAGCGCGCCACCCAGGCACTGCCCGCGAACCGCCGCGAGCACGGGGACGGCACTGTCGAGCATCGCCAGGATCGCCCCGTGAAAGCGCGCCAGCATGGCACCCGCGTCGGGCGGCAGGTGCTCCTGCACGCTGGCGCCGAAGGAGAAGTGCGGCCCCTGGCCCTCGAGGCAGATTGCCTTGAGGTGCGGGGCCGCGGCGGCCTCGCGGAAGAGCGCCGCCAGCGCGTCGGTCGCCACGGCATCCAGGACGTTGCCCTTCGAGCCGCCGATGGCCACGCGCCACACGGCGCCGCCGTCGAGTTGCTCCACTGCCAGCGGACCCGTTCCCATCGTCATCCCTCCGACGTCGCGGCGCTGCGCTCGGTCGTCGCCTGCGGGCCCTGCGCCGCACCGGCCGGCACCTCCGCCGGCACGAGGCCGAGCTCGAGCTGGGTGAAGCTGCCGCCCACGAATCCGTTCGACCGGAAGAACGCCAGCATCGACACGTCCGTGCGCCTCACCATCGTCCGCACCGTCGGCACGCCGGCGCGGCGGAAGCGGCGCACGGCCTCGGCCACCAGCGCGGAGCCGATGCCGTGGTGCGCGTGGTCGGGATCCACACCGACCGCGAATATCCACCCGCAGGGCGACGAGCCGAACTCGAACGCCCGCACGTTGCCCAGCAGGTAGCCGCAGAGCCGGTCACCCTCCCGTGCCGCCAGCCCGACGCCGCTGCGCCCGTGCCCGGGAGCGATGAACTCGGCGAAGCGCGCCTTCCAGTACTTCGCCTTGTAGTTGCCGGTGAGGCGGGCATCGAGACGGACGACGGCCGCGAGATCCGATGGGGCCAGGGGGCCGACGCGCAGACCCGGGTCCTGGGCATTGGGCCTTGGGGCGTGGGTCCGGACACGCTGAGGTCCTGAGGTCCTGAGGTCTCGAGGTCTCGAGGTCTTGAGGCTCTGCGTCATCTGCGGCCCATGTGTTTCATCTGCGCCATCTGCGGCTGTGGTCTTCTGTATCTGTGTTTCATCGGCGTCGGGCGCGGGCCAGGATTTCGTCCATCAGCGGCTCGCTCCACGTCGCGCCCTCGGCCAACCGGCGCCGCAGCAGGAGCATGTCGGCCTCGCGGCATTCCCGGCTGCCTTCGTTGAACGCGCGGAAGCCGGCCCGTGCCTCGGTCATCATGTTCAGCCCGAGCCACGACCGGTTGGTTTCCCTGTTGCGATCCCAGTGCTCGAGCTTGTGCTTGCGGACGCTCTCCAGGGTCTTCGACAGGCATCCCGGAAACGTGTTGGCCAGCTTGTAGACGAGCGCGTCCACTTCGGCGTCGAGTCGGGACAGGTCGACCTCGCCCCGTGCCACCAGGGCCTTCGCCTCGTCCCGTGCGGTGCCCGACTGCATCTCGCCGTACACGATGCGGCCGCCGTCCACGTAGCGATCGGTGATGACGAGCGGGTTGGTCACGAACCGGCCATCGATCCTCAGCGCGGGCACTACGGAGGTGAGCAGCCCCAGGCGGTGCGCCTTGTAGGCGCTCCAGTGCTCGCACAGGGTGCAGCTCTCCATCGCGGCCTCGATGCCCACGAAGAGCGGGAGGAAGTCGGTGCTGCCGCCGTCCGGCGCCGAGCCGTGGCGCGGCCCCGCCTGGCCGAACACCGCCATGTCCTGTGCGACCGAGAAGTCGCACGCCATGCCGATCTCCTGGCCGCCGGCGATGCGCATGCCGTTCACGCGGCAGATCACCGGCTTGTCGCACATGAGGATGGCGCTCACCATGTCGTTGAAGAGCCGCATGTACTGCCGGTACTCCTCCGGGCGACCGGCGTAGTACTCGGCGTACTCCGCGGTGTTGCCCCCGGTGCAGAACGCCCGCGTCCCGCCGCCCGTGAAGACCACGGCCACGGCGGCCCGGTCGTTGCTGGCGCGGCGCATCCCGAGGATGACGCCCTTGACCATCTCGGTCGTGTACGAGTTCAGCTGCGACGGGTTGTCGAGCGTGATGCGTACGGCGTGCAGGCCGGGGACCGGCGCGCCCGCGGGGTCCGTGAGCGGCCGCTCCTCGTAGCGGATGCCGGGTGCGGCCTGCGGGGCGGTGAGGTCGTGGTCCTTGAACGTCATGATGCACTCTCGGGAATGAGGACGTAACGCCGCGTCACGCCTCCGCCGTGCAGTTCGGCGAACACCTCGTTGATGGCGGCCAGCGGACGCCGCTCGACGAAGGGCGCCAGCGCGATCCTCCCGCCGAGCACCAGATCGACGATGGCGGGGTAGTGCTCGGGGAGGCAGCCCCAGTTGCCCTGGGCCGTGGCATCGAAGGCCATCAGGTTCGAGACGCGCAGCTCCACCGCCTGCGGCGTGTAGCCGATCACCGAGAGGTAGCCGCCGTGGCCGAGGAGCGCGAACGCCGTGGCCTGTCCCTTCGGCGTGCCCGACGTCTCGAAGATCTTCGTGCGCCAGGTCGGAATGCCGCGCGACTCCGCGAAGGCCTTCACCTGCTTGCGCAGCTCCTTGAGATCCATTGTGGCGGGGTCGATGACGAGCGCCGCCCCGTGCGCCGCCACCTGCTCGAGGCGCGCGCGGCTGACGTCGAGGGCGATGACGGTGGCGCCCATGGCCGAGGCGACCTGGATGCCGAACCCGCCCACGCCGCCGGCGCCGACGAAGACGGCCAGGTCGCCTTCGCCGAGCCCGCTTCGGACGATGGCCTGATAGGGCGTGGAGATGGCGTCGGCCACGACCGAGAGGTCGGCCAGCTCGACGCCGCCGGGGTTGCGCGCGGGGTCGGTGAGATCCGGCACCGCGCACAGGCCCCGGGCCGGCAGGCGCACGTGCGTGGCGAAGCCGCCGTGAACGTCGCTGCCGGGGAAGATCTGTGTCGGGCACACCTGTCCGCGGCCCGCCCGGCAGGCGGCACACGCGCCGCACGGGAGCACGGCGGGCACCACGACCGCCGTGCCCAGCCAGCTCCCCGCGCCGGGGCCCGCCTCCACGACGACACCGCTGATCTCGTGCCCGAGGGTGAGGGGAAACGGGCGGCGCGTGGGGACGCCGTCGTAGAAGAAGCCCAGGTCGGTGTGGCAGACGCCGCACCCGGCCACCTGGACGATCACCTCGCCGGCACCGGCCGATTCTTCGCGCGTTTCCCGCGTCATCGGGCGGGCGGGCTCCCGGACGACCCACGACGAAACCTGCATGGACAGCCTCACGGGCCCATGCGGGGGACGTGCCGCGGGCCTAAACAGGTATTACGGTTCTTGTTTGCTTATTTACGCCCGTCGCGCGCCCGTGTCAAGCCCCAGTGGATACCGGCGGGGCGCCGCGGCGGCTGCGGCCGCTTGACTTCCACCCCGGCTCGGGCCGTAATCACGGGCCATGGAGGCTGGTGAATGAAGGCACGGCCGCTGGCGATGTCCGCGTGCGCCGTCGCGGCCCTGGGCCTGTCGCTGAACGCCCAGTGGATGCCGGAGCCGCAGCCCAAACTGCCCTGGGGGCCCGTCGATGCCGAGGCCCGCTCGCTCGCACGACACGGCGACACGCTGTTCGTGGGCGGCGGCTTCTCGCTGATTGGCCCGCCGACGGGGTCGTCCGTAGCCGTGGATCCCGTGGGCGGCACCCTGATCGCAACGGCCGGCGTCGCCGGAGAGGTGCGCTTCGTGATCCCCGACGGGCGAGGAGGCTGGTTCATTGGTGGCCAGTTCCACGCCCCGGAGCGGCCCGCGGTCGCCCTGGCACGGCTGCACGCCGACGGCTCATTTGACGAGTCGTGGCGGCCTCCGCCGATCGGGTCTTCACAGGCGTTGACGCTGATCGTGGCAGGCGAAGTCGCGCAGGATCGGTTGTTCGTCGGGGGCATCTTCGACCAGGTGGGTGGCCAGCCGCGGCCGGGCGTGGCGGCCCTGGACGCGCTCACTGGAGCGTTGCTGCCGTGGCGCCCCGGCCTCGCGCGCCCGCTCGGCTTGCCACCGGCGGTCTTCGCTCTCCGGCATCACGGCGGAAACCTGTACCTCGGTGGATTCTTCAACACGATCGACGGGCTGCCGCGCCAGCATCTCGCCACCGTCGATGTCGTGACGGCCCAGCCCGGATCCCTGGATCTCCCCGCGTCCGATCTCGTCCGCAGCTTCTCGGTGCTCGGCGACACGCTCTACGTGGGCGGCAATTTTCGGCAGCTGGGATACCAGGAGCGCCACGGCGTGGCGGCGATCGCGCTCAGCACGGGGGCGCTGCTCCCGTGGGCGCCCCATGTCGCGGGCGAGGTCTGGCACGTTCGTGCGTTGCCAGGCCGCGTGTTCGTCGGGGGCGACGCGTTCTCCACGGTGAACGGTCAACCGCGCCATGGGCTCGCGGCGCTGGATCCGGCCTCGGGCGCCCTGCTGCCGTTCGACGCGCAGCTGTCGGACGGGGCGGGCGCGCTGGCGTTCGCCGAGCGCGGGGACGTGCTCTACGTGGGTGGAGGATTCCAGACGGCACACGGCCAGCGGCGCCGAGGCGCGGCGGCGTTCGACATGGTGTCGGGCGCCCTGCAACCCTGGTCCCCGATGCCGGGCCGCACCGTTCATGCCCTTGCCGTCGGCGACGCATCGGTCTTGCTGGGCGGGGCCTTCAACAGCGTTGGCGTTGTCGAACGGAATGGCTTTGCACGCCTGGACATGGTCTCGGGCCTGCCGCTGCCCCCGGTGGCGAGCCCCGAGTATCCGTCGGCCCTCCTCCGCCTCGGAGACGTGCTGATCGCGGCCACGCCTGCGGGCCTCGAGGCGTTCTGGGCTGCCACCATGGAGCCTCTTCCATGGCGACAGCACGTCGACGGCGTCGTCCTGGCGCTGGCGACCGACGGCGCCCGCCTCTTCGTGGGCGGGCTCTTCTCGGAGATCGCCGGCGTGCCGCGGGGGAACCTGGCCGCCTTCGATCTCTCCACCGGATCCCTGACGTCGTGGGCCCCGATCGTGGATGGCCCCATATTCACGATCGCCGTGGATGGCGGCGTCGCATTCGTCGGCGGCCAGTTTCGCACGCTGCCGGGCTACGGCCGGGGATCCGGCGCGGCCTTTCACGCCATCACCGGCGAGGTGCTGTCCTGGGATCCCCAGGTGGAAGGCGTCATCCAGACGCTCGTCGCGATGCCTGACCGCGTCATCGTCGGCGGCCTGTTCGACCAACTGGGACGCGTTCCCCGGGCCGGTATCGCGACGGTTGATCGATCGCGAGGGGCGGTGCTGAACATCCCCCCGTTCGATGCACGCCCAACCTGGGTTGCGGGCAGCCGACGCGGCACCCTTCTGCTGGGAGGCCGTTTCCTGTCAGTGGATCAGGCGGCGCGAACCGGCGTGGCGGCGCTCGGCGCGGCAAACGGGGCCCTCCTGCCGTGGGCTCCGGACCTGCCGAGGGTGGGGTGGTTCTCGGGCCCGCAGACCGACGTGGTATCGATGGATCTCGCCGACCATCGACTCGTGGTCGGTGGTGCCTTCTGGCAAGTCAACGGCCGTCCGGCCGCCAACCTCGCGGTGTTCCCCATCGCGCGGCCCGGTGCGCCGCGGGCGCTGCGCGCCACGGTGACGCCGAGCGGCGCCTCGCTCTCGTGGGCGCCGGGCTCCGCGCCGCAGGCCTCCTCGTACCTGGTCGAGGTGGGGACCACGACTGGGGGCCAGGAGGTGGGCTCGTTTCCCGTGAGCACGACAGGCGTCAGCGGGACGCTGGCCCCAGGGACCTACTTCGCGAGGGTGCGGGGCGTGGCCTTCTCGGGGGCTGGGGAGACGTCGAGCGAGGTCGTGCTCACCGTGCCGCCGACGGCAGGACCGCCGCTGGCGCCTTCAGGGCTCTCTGCAATCGTCGAAGGAAGAGCGGTCACGCTCACCTGGGCCGCCGCTGCGGGCAACGCCCAGGAGTACGTTGTCGAAGTGGGCTCGGCCGCCGGCCTCTCGGACATCCTGGTGTTCCCGACCGCGACGCTGGATACGAGGCTTGCGACACCGGCGCCGCCTGGACATTACTTCGTGCGCGTGCGCGCGGCGAACGCATCGGGCCTGAGCCCGCCTTCGAACGAAGTCGTTGTCGACGTGCCCTCATGGGAGTGGGCGCAACGTACGCGCCCAGAGCGTTCACGCCATTCCGCCCGCCCTGCCCAGCACGCGTTCGAAGTTCCCCCCGAAGATGGCGGCCTGCATGGGCTCGGGGATCCCGATGTTCGCCAGGGCCTGACGCTGCCGGTCGTAGATGGCGCGATGCCACCCACGAGGGAAGAAGGACGAGTCGGTGCCAAAGAGCAGCCGCTCTGGCCCCACGACGGCGAGCGCCGTCTCGAACACCTGCTCGAGGGCGAGCCCCGGCGTGTACTTCACCCAGCCGTTTGAGCTCGACGTATCGAAGTACACGTTCGGGCACACGTCTGCGAGCATCAGCGACTCGCGGAACATCCCGGCGCCGAAGTGCGGGATGACGATGGGGAGTGTCGGGAAGCGCAGGGCCAGGGTGTGGATGTCGAGCGGGTTGCCCTTGCTCATGTCGAAGGGGCTGGGGAGGCCGAGCTTCGCGCGGGCCCCGACGGACAGCACGCCGCAGTGGACGAAGAGCACGGGCCGGCGCGCGGCGCCGGTGGGCCCGCCTCCGGCGGGTGGGCCGGCTTCGCCGGCGGGGCCGCACGCCGCGAGGATTTCGGCCACGCGCGCCACGCGCGGGTCGTGCAGCGAGTAGCGCTGCATCGCAGGAAACAGGCAGACGCCGCGCAGGCCGCGCTCGAGCGCGCGCACCACGCGAGTCTCGGCATCGTCCTTCGTCGGGTCGAGCATGAAGTAGCCAGCGAAGCGCGAGGGGTGCCGCGCGACGGCCTCGGCCACCGAGTCCTCGTCGCCGGGGACGCTGGCGATGATGGCCGCGCGCGAGACCCCCTGCGTGTCCATCTCGGCCACCCAGCGGTCGGCCAGCGCCTCGGGAGAGAGCGGATCGTCCCAGCCGAGATGGCGGATGGCGTCGGCGGTGGCCACGCCGCGCTGCGCGGCCAGCGCGCCGAAGAACGCGGGCGAGAAGAAGTGGACGTGGGCGTCGCAGATCACGGGGGTATTGTAGGCCGCGCCTTCGGCGCGGTGGGCACCCGCGCGTGCGCGCGCCTCGCGCGCGGGTGTGGGCGGCTGCTGCGCAGCCGTGGGCCTCGCCGCTTCGCGGCTCGGTGGTGGGATTTCGTCCCCTCGCCGCAGGCGCGCCCACCCAGGGGCCCACGGCCAAAGGCCACCCACGCGAAACGCCCACCGCGCCGGAGGCGCGGCCCTAGATCCGCCCCGTCCGCTGGTAGTGACGCACGCTGCGCGCCCAGACGGTGAGGAGGATGCCGCCGGCGAGGATGAGGCCGACAGACAGGCCCCACCACAGCCCGGCCGCGCCCCACCCGGAGACGAAGCAGAGGGAGTAGCCGACGGGCAGGCCCACCAGCCAGTGTGCACCGAGGTTGGTGACCATCGGTGTGCGCGTGTCACCCAGCCCCCGCAGCGTGCCGGTGATGACACCCTGCAGGCCGTCGAAGAGCTGGAACACGGCGGCGATGAGGAGAAGCGAGCTGCCCAGGGCCAGCACCTCGGCGTCGCGCGTGAAGAAGCCGATGAGCGTCTGCGGGATGACCACGAAGAGCAGGCCCGAGAACAGCATGAAGGCCACGCCAAGGGCGATGACCGTCCAGCCCGCGGCGGCTGCGCCCCTGGGATCCCGCGCGCCCACCGCGTTCCCCACGCGGACGGCGCCAGCGGAGGCCAGGCCGAGTGGAATCATGAAGGCGACCGCCGCGATGTTGAGCGCGATCTGGTGCGAGGCGGTGGCGACCGGCTCGAGGCGCCCGGCCAGGGCCGTGGCGAGCGCGAACACGCCGACCTCGGCCGTGACGGTGGACGCCGCCGGAAGACCCAGCTCCACCAGCCGCCGGACCGAGGTGGCGCCCGGCATCGCGGCCGCGCGATGCGGCGTCTCCGGGGCATGTGGGCGGGCCGGGGCCCCATCGTCCGGAGGGGGCGCCTCCGCGGACGGCCGGCGCGCCGCCAGGCGCCACGTTGCCCTGTCCGCCCACCACACGGCGCCCGCGAGCAGGCCGCTCATGTAGACGCGCGACACGAAGGTCGCCCACGCCGCCCCGGTGACGCCGAGCGCGGGCATGCCCAGCCTGCCGTAGATGCACACCCAGTTGGCCAGTGCGTTGACGACATTGGCGCTCACGAGCGCGAACATCACCGGCGCCACGTGGTGGGTGCTCTGCAGGTAGCGGCGGAACGCCGCGTACAGCAACAGGAACGGCGTGCTCCAGATCACCACCAGGTAATACCCCTGCAGCAGGGTCATCGTCTCGGCGTTGAACCCGAAGACAGGGATGGCCGCATGGACGGCGAGGAGGATGGCCACGAGAGGCACGGTCGACAGGAGCGCCAGTCGGATGCCGGTGGCCAGCCACCGCCGGCCGAGCGCGAGGTCGCGCGCGCCGTAGGCCTGCGAGACGAGCGTGTCGAGCCCGAGGAGCAGGCCCATGCCGAAGATGGCGAACCCCAGGTGCAGCGAGTTGCCGACGCCCACCGCGCCAATGGCCGAGGGGCCGAGCGGCCCCACCATGATGGTGTCCACGAGGCCCATGGACATCCAGCCCAGCTCGGCCAGGATGACCGGGACGGCGAGGCGCAGGGTTGGTCTCAGCTCCGGACGAATCACGATCCGACGATCCTACCGCAGCCGTTGCGGGCGTCGCTCATGCGACGCGGGCCTCCGGTGGGCCAGCCATCGGGTGGTCGGCCAGGTGAAGCGGCGCCCCTCCTCCGTGCTAGGATCTGCGAACAATGGTTCGAAATTCGAACCGACGTTCGACATCCCGTTCGGCCTCCCGTGCCCCGCGACCGGCGCGCGCACGGCGGTACGACGCGCGGCGCGATGCCATCCTGCGGGCGGCCGCCCACATGTTCCGCGATCGGGGCTTCGCCGAGACCGGCATGCGCGACATCGCCGTGGCCTCGGACCTGTCGCCGGCGAACCTCTACCACTACTTCGAGGGGAAGGACGAAATCCTCTTCTACTGCCAGGATCGCGCGCTCGATCGCATGCTGGCTGCCGTGGCCGCGGCACGGCGCGCGGCCGTGGACCCGGACGCGCGCCTGCGGTCCGTTCTCGCCGCGCACGTCCTGACCCTGCTCGACGAGGTGGAGGGCGCGACCGCGCACCTGCAGGTCGAGGCGCTGGCTCCGGCGCTGCGTGCGCGCATCGTGCGGAAACGCGACCGTTACGAGCGTGCCGTGCGCCGGCTCCTGGCCGACGGGATGGCCAGAGGCGCCTTCGTCGCCGGCGACGAGGCGCTGTTGACACGCGCCATGCTCGGCGCGCTCAACTGGGTGGTGACGTGGTACCGGCCCGACGGCGCACGCACGCCCGGGCAGATCGCCGACGCGATGGCGCGCTACCTCGTGCGCGGCGTGCAGACGCCGCAGGCGTCGGGGACCGGACAGGACCGTTCGGCACGAAGGAGCACAATCGCGTGACGGAGCTCCCATGAGCGAGACGACGATCGAATCGGACGTGAAGGTGAGGCTCGCGCTCACCGTGAACGGCGAGCCCGCCGAGGGACTGGTGGACGCGTCCAGGACGCTGCTCGAAGCGCTGCGCGAGGACCTGCAGCTGACCGGCACCAAGCACGGCTGCGAGCTCGGTGAGTGCGGGGCGTGCGCGGTGCTGGTGGACGGCGAGCCGGTGCTCTCCTGTCTCGTGTTGGCCGTGGAGTGCGATGGCCGCCGCATCGACACCGTCGAAGGGCTCCAGTCACGGGACACCCTGCACCCGCTGCAGGACGCGTTCGCGGACCTCGGAGGATCGCAGTGTGGCTACTGCACGCCGGGCATCCTGATGACGGCGAAGGCACTGCTCGATCGCCACGCGGCCCCGACGCGCGACGAGATCAGGGAGGCGCTCGCCGGGAACCTGTGCCGCTGCACGGGGTATCTCCAGATCGTCGAGGCCGTCGAGAAGGCCGCCGAGCAGCTGAGAACGGGTGCGGGCGGGCATGCCTCGCCGATGCCGGTCGGCGACGACAGCCCGGCGAAGGCGGGTGCGCGTTGAGCGCCGTCATCGGACGGCCGCGGCGCCGCGTCGACGGCCGCGCGAAGGTGACGGGACAGACCCGCTTCGCCGACGACGTGATGCTGCCCCGCATGCTCCACTGCAAGCTGCTCCGCTCCTCCGTGCCACACGCGCGCATCGTCCGCATCGATACGGCGAAGGCCGCCGCGCACCCGGGCGTGCACCTCGTGCTCACCGGCGAGGCGTTTCCGGTCCCCTACGGCGTGCTGCCGGTCAGCCACGACGAGCACGCCCTCTGCCGCGACAAGGTACGGTTCGTCGGCGACCCCGTGGCGGCGGTCATCGCCCGGGACGAAGCCACGGCGGCCGCGGCCGTCGAGCTCATCGAGGTCGAGTACGAGCCGCTTCGGACGTTCGCCGGCCCCAGCGACAGCCTCGCGCACCCGGACCCACGCATCCACGAGTACGGCGACACGGGCAACGTGCACAAGGCCGTGTCCCTCCAGTTCGGCGACGTGGACGCGGCCCTCGCCGGCGCGGATCACGTCTTCGACGACGTGTTCTTCTTCGAGGGGAACACGCACCTGCCCCTCGAGCAGCACGCGACGGTGGCCGCGAAGGATCCGGACGGCAAGCTCGTGGTCTGGTCCAGCACGCAGACGCCGCACTACCTGCACCGATCGCTCGCCAAGGTGCTGCCGATGCCCGCGGCGCACATCCGGGTGGTGGCCACGCC
>CAUJDN010000021.1 GCA_963169195.1 Acidobacteriota bacterium
TTCTAGTACAGCCAGCTTTCGTGATGTGACGGGCGGTGTGTACAAGGCCCGGGAACGTATTCACCGCGGCATGCTGATCCGCGATTACTAGCGATTCCAACTTCATGCAGGCGAGTTGCAGCCTACAATCCGAACTGAGACGGACTTTCTGCGATTAGCTCACTCTCGCGAGTTTGCGACGCTTTGTATCCGCCATTGTAGCACGTGTGTGGCCCTGGACATAAAGGCCATGCTGACTTGACGTCATCCCCACCTTCCTCCGGTTTATCACCGGCAGTCTCCTCAGAGTGCCCAGCGTGACCTGATGGCAACAGAGGACGAGGGTTGCGCTCGTTGCGGGACTTAACCCAACATCTCACGACACGAGCTGACGACAGCCATGCAGCACCTATACAGACGTCCTTGCGGAAGCCGGCTTTCGCCGGATGTCATCTGCATTTCGAGCCCAGGTAAGGTTCTTCGCGTTGCGTCGAATTGAACCACATGCTCCACCGCTTGTGCGGGCCCCCGTCAATTCCTTTGAGTTTCAGCCTTGCGACCGTACTCCCCAGGCGGAGTGCTTAATGCGTTAGCTTCGGCACGGCAGGGATCGATACCCGCCACACCAAGCACTCATCGTTTAGGGCTAGGACTACCGGGGTATCTAATCCCGTTTGCTACCCTAGCTTTCGCGCCTCAGCGTCAATGTCGGTCCAGGATGCCGCCTTCGCCACCGGTGTTCCTCCAGATATCTACGCATTTCACCGCTACACCTGGAATTCCACATCCCTCTCCCGCATTCGAGCCCTCCAGTATCAGACGCAGTTCCCAGGTTGAGCCGGGGGATTTCACGTCTGACTTAGAAGGCCGCCTACGCGCCCTTTACGCCCAGTAATTCCGAACAACGCTTGCCACCTCTGTATTACCGCGGCTGCTGGCACAGAGTTAGCCGTGGCTTCCTTTAGCGGTACCGTCACTCCCGCGACGTGTTAGGTCGCGGGCCATTCGTCCCGCTCGACAGGGGTTTACAATCCGAAGACCTTCATCCCCCACGCGGCGTTGCGTCGTCAGGCTTGCGCCCATTGCGAACAATTCCCCACTGCTGCCTCCCGTAGGAGTCTGGGCCGTGTCTCAGTCCCAGTGTGGCCGTCCGCCCTCTCAGGCCGGCTACTGATCGTCGCCTTGGTGGGCCATTACCCCGCCAACTAGCTAATCAGACGCGGGCCCCTCTCCCAGCGCCAGGCCTTGCGGTCCCCGGCTTTGGTTTCCAGATGTTCAAATCCGGAACTTCATGCGGTATTAGCGTTCCTTTCGGAACGTTATCCCCCACTCGAAGGTAGGTCACCCACGCGTTACTCACCCGTTCGCCACTCTACTCAGGGCCGAAGCCCCTTTCGCGTTCGACTTGCATGTGTTAGGCACGCCGCCAGCGTTGATTCTGAGCCAGGATCAAACTCTCAAGTTAAATGCTTGAGAGAGCGATGAGGCTCTCATTACTTGTTACTTCTGTCTTGTGTTCGACGGTTCAGCGCCCGGTCCGCTCTCGGCTTGCGCCTCGAGCTCGCCCTCCCCCGCACCAGATCGCGGAAGAGCGACGCTGCCGCCGGCTGACACTCGACGGGCTGGTCTGCTCCGCCTCACCGAACCGCCACCACGGAGGCCGAAACCTCAGCGCCGGAAGCACGGAAAAGCGAAGCGTGTGCACGCTCTATCTAGTTTTCAAAGAACCAAGGCCCCGGCCGCCTGCGCGGTCCGGCGCCCCCGCCGCAGACCGTGTCACCGGCCGCCGGCGCCCATCAGGGGCAGACTTCTGAGCTTACGTGACGCTCGCCCGCTGTGTCAACCCCTTTTCTTGTTCGCTGGCGGACCATTGCAGGACCTCGTGCGACCAGCTTCCGGGGCTTCCAGGGAGCTTACCTTGCAGCGCGGGCCCTAGACCGAGGACACCGCGTCAAGCGCGTCCCTTCAATATACGAACACCAGACCACTAAGTCAAGACCTCCGCCCGCCGAAGGTATCGCGGCCGGACATCCGGCGTTCCGTCGATGCGCCCGCCTCTTCGTCGTCCGCTCCACGTGCGCGACCGTCAGTCGCCCTCGAGCCG
The DNA here is from genome assembly GCA_963169195.1 of Acidobacteriota bacterium. Lineage (GTDB taxonomy): Bacteria > Acidobacteriota > Vicinamibacteria > Vicinamibacterales > UBA2999 > VFZN01. Next base: position 2,084 of record CAUJDN010000021.1, read on the forward strand.
CACCAGCCGTCGATCCCGCTGCCCTTTCTGCCACACCACGAGCGAGCCCCCCAGCGTGTCGTCCATCGTCAGCTGCCGGCGGTCGTCCGTCACGCGCTCGCCGTTCAGGTACACGCCCCCCTGCTTGACCAGGCGGGCCGCCTCGCCCTTCGAGGCGGCCAGCCCCGCCTCGAACACCGCGTGCGCCACCGTGGAGCTCACGAACGCCGTTCTCGACATCGTCCTCGACGGGACGTCCTCGAAGACCAGCAGCAAATCCTCCGGTTCGGCATCCCTGAAGGCTCCCCCGAACATGATCGCCGACGCCCGCTCCGCGCGCGCCAGCTCGGCCTCGCCGTGAACCAGGCGCGTCACCTCGACGGCGAGGGTGCGCTGCGCCTCGCGCGCCTCCGGCGCCTCGGCCACCGCGCGCTCGAGCCCTTCGATCGTCTCGCGGTCCAGCCACGTGAAGAACTTCAGGTACCGCACCACATCGCGGTCGTCGGTGTTCAGCCAGAACTGGTAGAACCGGAACGGCGAGGTGCGGTCCGGCGCCAGCCACACCGTCCCCGCTTCGGTCTTCCCGAACTTCGTGCCCGCCGACGTCGTCACGAGCGGCAGCACCAGCCCGTGCGCCTTCGCGCCGTCCACCCTGCGGATGAGATCGCAGCCGGCCGTGATGTTGCCCCACTGGTCCGAGCCGCCCATCTGCAAGGTGCATCCGAAGCGCTCGTGGAGCACGAGGTAGTCGTAGGACTGGAGCAGCAGGTAGCTGAACTCGGTGAACGAGATCCCCTCGTCGCCGCCCAGGCGCCGCTTCACGCTCTCCTTGGCGAGCATGTAGTTCACGGTGAAGTGCTTGCCCGTGTCGCGCAGGAACTCGAGCAGCGTCACCCGCCGGAGCCAGTCGGCGTTGTTCACCATCCGCGCGGCGTTGGGCCGGGCATCGAAGTCGAGAAACCGCTCCAGCTGCGCCCGCATCCCGCGGACGTTGGCATCGACATCCTCGATGGACAGCAGCGTGCGCTCCTGGCTCTTGCCACTCGGGTCGCCGATGAGGCCCGTGCCGCCACCGACGAGGGCGATGGGGCTGTGCCCCGCCCGCTGCAGCCGGGCCAGCGCCATGATGGGGAGCAGCGACCCCACGTGCAGGCTGGACGCGGTCGGGTCGAACCCGACGTAGGCCGTCACGGGCCCGCCCGCCAGCATCTCGCGCGTGCCCTCCGTGACGTCGTACACCATGCCGCGCCACGCGAACTCGTCCAGGACGCTCATCGATTAACTATACTGCCCGCGATGGGCATCTCGCGGCGCGGCGCGCTCCGCGCCCTCGTCGCCTCGAGCGTCGGCCTCGGCACCGGCGCCCTCGCCTACGGCATGGCGTACGCGCGCCACCGCGTCGAGCGTCTGGACGTGGACGTGAAGGTCACGGGGCTCCCGCCCGAGTTCGAGGGCCTCCGCGTCGGGCTCATCACCGACATTCACCACAGCGACACGGTTCCGGCCTCCGACGTCGCGCGGGCCGTCACGCTGCTGGCCGCGGCGCGTCCCGATCTCGTCGTGCTCGGCGGTGACTACGTGACCTTCGGCGATCGAAAGTTCGTCGAGCCGGTAGCCGAGCTGCTGTCGCCGCTCGCCGGCGCGCCGTTGGGCTCATTCGCGGTGCTCGGCAATCACGACGACGACCGCGACATGCCGGCGGCTCTGGCATCACATCGCTTCACGGTCCTGAAGGATCAGCGCACGCGCCTCACCATCAGGGGGGAAACGCTCGACATCGCCGGTATCCGCTTCTGGACGAGGCGCCCCGCCGATCTTGCCCGCGTGCTGAAGGGCGCTGGCGGCGTGACCATGCTGCTCGCGCACGATCCGCGGCGCCTGGCGGAGGCGGCCCGGTTCGACGTCCAACTCGTGCTCTCGGGCCACACCCACGGCGGGCAGGTGCTCGTGCCGGGCGTGGGCGCCATCGCCGGGCGCAAGTTTCCCGTGCTGGCCGGCGTGGGCACCGAGGGGAACGCCACCGTCTTCGTCAGCCGGGGCGTCGGCACGGTATACGTCCCCGTCCGCATCAACTGCCCGCCGGATGTGGCGGTGTTGACGCTGCGGAGGGCCTCGGACAGGCTGTGACCTGACTGCCGGTCAGGCCGGACCGGGAAGGAATCGACGGCCCTCGATGCGCCAGCCCCCCTCGAGCACCAGTGCAATCGCCTCGGTGTAGAGCCGGTGCTCCTCGACGAGGATGCGCGCCGACAGCGTGTCCTCGGTGTCGTCCTCGCGCACCGGGACGGCTGCCTGGAGCACGATCGGGCCCGCGTCGAGTTCGGCGGTCACCAGGTGCACGGTGCACCCGGCCAGCTTCACCCCGTGCTCGAGCGCCTGTCGCTGCGCGTGCGCGCCCGGGAAGGAGGGCAGCAGCGACGGGTGCACGTTGAGAATGGCGCCGGGAAACGCGTCGATGAACACCGGGCTCAGCAGGCGCATGAAGCCCGCAAGGCACACCAGCCCCACGTCGTGCCGGCGAAGCTCCTCCACCAGCGCCCGATCGTAGGCCTCGCGCGAGGCAAACGCGCCGTGCTCGAGCACCATCGCCTCGATGCCGGCGGCACGCGCGCGCTCGAGCCCCCGCGCTCCCGGCCGGTTCGAGATGACCACGGCGATGGTGGCGTCGAGGCCGCCGCCGGCAATGGCGTCGATGATGGCCTGCAGGTTCGATCCGCGCCCGGAGATCAGGACGCCCAGCCTCCGGGTCACGCGTATCGCACCTCACGGCGGCCGGCTTCGGTCGCGCCGATGACCATCGAATTCGCCTCGCCGGCTTCGAGCAGCGCCGCCTGCACGGCGCCCACATGGTCCGCGGCCACCACCAGGATCAGGCCGATGCCCATGTTGAACGACCGCCGCATGTCCATCTCGGGCACCGACCCCGCTTCCCCGAGCCACCGAAAGAGGGACGGCGTCCGCCATGCCTGGCGATCCACGCGCGCCGCGATTCCTCCTGGAAGCACCCGCGGCAGGTTGTCGGTGACGCCGCCGCCGGTGATGTGCGCCATCCCCTTGAGCAGCCCGCGCCCGAGCAGCGGCTGGATCACGGGCAGGTAGCTGCGGTGCGGCCGCAGCAGCGCCTCGCCCACCGTCTCGCCCAGCTCGGGCACGTGACTGTCGACCGAGAGCTTGAGGTGATCGAACACGATGCGCCGCGCCAGCGAGTAGCCGTTGGTATGGAGCCCGGAGGACGGCAGCCCCAGCAGCACGTCCCCGGGGACGATGCCCTGGCCCGCGATCAGGTGCTCGCGCTCGACGGCGCCGACGATGAACCCGGCCACGTCGTACTCGCCCTCGGCGTAGAACCCCGGCATCTCGGCGGTCTCCCCCCCCAGCAGCGCGCACCCGTTGTTCGTGCACCCGCGGGCCAGGCCCTTCACGATCTGCTCCGCCACGTCCGGCGACAGCCGCCCCGTGGCCAGGTAGTCCAGGAAGAACAGCGGGACGGCCCCCTGCACCAGGATGTCGTTGACGCAGTGATTCACGAGGTCGATGCCGATCGTGTCATGGCGCCCCGTCATGAACGCGATCTTCAGCTTCGTGCCCACACCGTCCGCACTCGACACCAGGATGGGGTCGCGCCACGCGGCACGGTCGAGGCTGAACAGGCCCCCGAACGATCCGATCTCCGAGAGCACGCCGGGGGTGAACGTCGCCCGCGCGAGCCCCTTGATACGGCGGACGGTCTCGTTGCCGGCGTCGATGTCGACGCCGGAAGCCTTGTAATCCATGGGTTGGGCCATCAGAAATCGAGTGTCGCGATCAGTCGCTCGCACAGCTGGCGCCTGGGGGAGCCATCCGCCGCGGCCCAGTAGGCGCGGCGGACGGCCGCAAAGAACCGCTCCTCCTCGAGGTCTTCCTCGAGCATGTCGAAGCCCTCCGCGACGAGCGCGAGGGCGTCGGCCTGGTCGGGTCGGCCTTCGAGGACCTCGAGCAGCAGGGGGGTGTTGCGCAGCGCCACGAGGCCCAGCGCGAGCGCCACCGGCGCACGCAGGGGATCCTGCGACGGCACGCCCGCGTCGAGCAGCATCGTCACCGCCTCGGCGTTGCCGCGCGCGCCGATGGCGCCCAGGCCGGTGGCGGCGCCGCGCAGCAGCTCCTGGTACCCGGGATGATCCTCGGCGAAACCCAGGGTCTTCAGGAGAAAGCCCGTGTGGGACGAGCAGTTCTGCCCGAGCAGGCAGATGGCTGCCGCCACGGCGGGCTGCAGCGTCTGCGCGCCGGTGCGCTGCAGCTCCGCGAGCACGCCCAGCGACGCCTTGTCGCCGATGCGCCCGAGCGCCAGCACCGCATCGTCCTGCAGCGGTCCCTCCAGCCTGGCGATCTCCGCGATTCGCGTTCCGGCCGCCGCCACCCGATAGTCGCCGAGCGCCTCGATGACCGAGCTCCGGAAGTAGTCCACGCCCCGGCCGGCGTCCCGGATGAGGGCGTCCCGCACGGCGGCGTGCCCGGAGGCCAGCGGCGCAAGCGCGCGCACGAGCGAGGGCCGGACGAACTCGCCGGTTTCCTTCTCCAGCGCGGGCAGCAGCCGCGCCACCAGAGCGGGCGACGGGTGGTGCTCGAAGTAGCCGTAGGCCACTTCCCTCAGCCGATCGTTCGGGGACGCGAGCGCCTCCTCCATCACATCCGCCGTGCGCGGGTCGTTGAAACCGGTGAGCAGCACCAGGGCCTTGAACCGGACATACCCGTCGGCGTGCCCTCGCACGGCCTCGAGGAGGGCGGGAACCGCGGCGTCACCCGGGGCACGCCGCACGAGGCGCGCCGCCTTCATCCTCGTCGCGTATTCGAGGTCCCCCAGCCTGCCGATGGCGGCCTGGAGGTCGGCGCTCGCGGTTGGGCTGGGACCCCGCTCCTGGGCCATGGGCCCGGCCACGATACCGGCGACGAGCGCGATCGCCGCCAGCGCCCGCCGGCGGTCAGGCCACCGACTCGGGCTCTTCCTGGGGCAGCGTGGCCGGCTGGTCATTGAGCTTCAGCGTCAGTTGGAGGTACGCCGTCTGGTCCTTCGGGAACGCCACGGGGTACCGGCCGGTGTAGCACGAGGTGCAGTACGAGCGCCCGCCGCCGCGCACCGATTGCACGAGGCCGTCGAGGCTGAGGTACCCGAGCGAGTCGGCGCCCAGGTATCGGCGGATCTCCTCGAGCGTGTGCGTGGCGGCAATCAGCTCGCTCCGCCGCGGCGTGTCCACGCCGTAGAAGCAGGGCGAGATGGTCGGCGGACAGCTGATGCGCACGTGGACCTCCCTCGCCCCGGCCGCACGCACCATCTTGACAATCTTCCGGCTGGTCGTCCCGCGCACGATGGAGTCGTCGATCAGCACCACGCGCTGGCCGGCCAGGATGCTCCGCACCGGATTCAGCTTCACCTTCACGCCGAAGTGACGGATCGACTGCGCCGGCTCGATGAACGTCCGGCCGACGTAGTGGTTGCGGATGAGGCCGAAGCGCAGCGGCAGGCGCGTGTCCTCCGCGTACCCGGTCGCGGCACAGACGCCCGAGTCGGGAATGGGCACCACGACATCGGCCGGCACGGCGGTCTCCCGCGCGAGGCGGCGACCGAGCTCGGTCCTGACCTCGTTGACGCTCTCGCCGAACACTTCGCTGTCGGGCCGCGCGAAGTAGACGTGCTCGAAGATGCAGTGCGACAGCGGGAGCGCGGGGAACGGCTTGATCGACCGGAGGCCGTCCGCCCCGATGATCACCACCTCCCCAGGCTCGACGTCGCGGACGCAGGTGGCGCCGATCAGGTCGAGGGCGCAGGTCTCGGAGCACACGACCCAGGCGTCGCCCAGCCTGCCGAGCGCCAGCGGCCGGAAGCCGTGCGGGTCGCGCACCGCGATCAGGTGCTCGCGCGTGATCAGCGCGAGCGAAAAGGCCCCGGTGAGCTGGGTGATCGATTCGACAATCGCGTCCTCGAAGGTGCCGGCCTGCGACCGCGCGTAGAGGTGCAGCACGACCTCGGTGTCGCTGTTGCTCTGGAAGATGGAGCCCGCCCGCACCAGCCGCTCGCGAACCTCGTTGGCGTTCACGATGTTGCCGTTGTGGCAGATGCCGATCTGCCCGTGCACGCAGTCGATGAGGATGGGCTGGGCGTTGGAGAGCCTGCTCTCGCCCGCGGTCGAGTACCGCGTGTGGCCGATGGCGATGTGGCCGGGAAGCTCGGCGAGCGTCGCCTCGTCGAAGATGTCGGCCACGTGGCCCATCCGGCGGACGACGCGCACGCGGGTGCCGTCGGCCGAGGCGATGCCCGCGCTCTCCTGCCCCCGGTGCTGCAGGGAGTAGAGCCCGAGGTACGCCAGCTTCGACGCCTCGACATGGCCGAAGATGCCGAACACGCCGCAGGCTTCGTGGAGCTTGTCGAACATCTCGTCTCCGGGACGGCCCCGTCCGGCCGTCTCTCGCCATCCCCCGACGCGGGGGAGCGTTCTCCCGACCTCGATCCCTCTTCCGATTATCGCCCGAGCCGGCCGACCGCGCCGCCGGTCGTCAGCACACGACTCGCGAGGATGTCGGCGCCGGCCGCGGTCATGACGACAGCGACGAACGGAAGAACCAGAACCCCAGCAGCAGATCCACCACGGCCACCCCGCCGAAGATCGTGGCCACCGTGCCCCTCATCTCGTCGGGGAACGGCAGGAGCCCTGCGTAGATGGCCCCGGCCATCGCGATCAGCAGCAGCGCGCTCGCTCCGAGCGCCGACCCCACCACCCGGCGGCTGCGGGCCGGCATCCTAACCACGGCCGCCCGCCCCCCGGGCGCGCACCAGTCCGGATCCACGTGCGCCCATGAGCCTCATCGTCCCCCGGAGAAGACGCGCTCGAAGATCGCGTCCACGTTCCGCAGCTGCCCGTCCAGGTCGAATGCCTTCGCGATCTCGGCGGCGGGCAGCACCGCCGTCACGTCGGCGTCGGCCAGCAGCAGGCCCTTGAAGTCCCGCTGCTCGTGGAAGGCGCGCATGGCATTGCGCTGCACCCAGTCGTATGCCTGCTCGCGCGAGATGCCGCGCCGCGCCAGCTCCAGCAGCACCTGCCCCGAGAACACCACGCCGCGCGAGCGATTCAGGTTCTCGATCATCCGGTCCGGATAGACCACCATCCCCGACACGATGCGCGTGAAGCGGCGCAGCATGTGATCGAGGGCGATGAAGCTGTCGGGCAGGATCACGCGCTCGACCGACGAGTGCGAGATGTCGCGCTCGTGCCAGAGGGCCACGTTCTCGAGCGCCGCCATCGCGTTGGCGCGGATCAGCCGCGCCAGGCCGACCACCTGCTCGCAGCCGATGGGATTGCGCTTGTGCGGCATGGCCGACGAGCCCTTCTGCCCCCTGGCGAAGGGCTCCTCGACTTCTCCGATCTCCGTCTTCTGGAGGCCGCGGATCTCCAGCGCGAACTTCTCGAGCGACGCCGCGGTGATGGCGAGCGCCGACAGCAGCTCCGCGTGCCGATCGCGCTGGATGATCTGCGACGAGATGGGCGCCGGCTCCAGCCCCAGGCGCTGGCAGACGGCGGCCTCGATGGCGGGGTCCAGGTGCGCGAAGGTGCCGACGGCACCTGAAATCTTCCCGACGCGGATCGCCTCCCGGGCCCGCTCCAGCCGGGCGATGTTACGCCCGGTCTCCGCGTACCACATCGCCATCTTCAGGCCGAAGGTCATCGGCTCGGCGTGCACGCCGTGCGTCCGGCCGATCATCGGCGTGCGCCGGTGCTCCATCGCGCGGACCTCGATGGCCTCGCCGAGCGCCCGCGCGTTCGCCAGCGTCAGATCGCACGCCTCCACCATCTGCACGGCCTGCGCCGTGTCCACGACGTCGGAGGAAGTGAGGCCGAAGTGCAGCCAGCGCGCCGACGGTCCCACGCGCTCGGCCACCGACGTGGTGAAGGCGATGACGTCGTGATGCGTGGTCTTCTCGATCTCGTCGATGCGGGCGATGTCGAAGGCGCCCTTGTCCCGGAGGTCCCGGGCGGCCTCCATCGGGACGATGCCGGCCTCGGCCATCGCCTCGGCCGCCGCCACCTCCACCGACAGCCAGGTCTCGTAGCGCCGCGTCTCGCTCCAGATGCGGCCCATTTCGGGGTGCGTGTAGCGGGGGATCATCGGGTCAGAGGCTCAGCTGCTCGCGCGTGACCTGGAGACCGTTCACGTTCCCCAGCACGGTCACGCCCAGCGCCCCGGCGGTGAAGAACCGCCGCGCCACGCGCTGCACGTCCTCCACGCTCACGCGCTCGATGGCCGCCAGCATCGCGTCGAGCGTGTCGGTGCGGTCCCGGTAAATCTCCTGCCGCGCCAGGTGCGACATGCGGCTCGACGTGCTCTCGAGGTTGAGCATGAGCGAGCCCTTCAGATGGTCCTTCGCGCGCCGGAGCTCGGCCTCGCCCACAGGCTCGTCCTTCAGGTGCCGGAGCTCGGCCACCACGACGTCGATGAGCTCGCTCACCACGTCGTTGGCGCAGCCGGCGTAGATGCTGAGGGCGCCCGTGTCGTGGTACGCCGACAGGCCCGAGAACACCGCGTAGGCGAGCCCGCGCTTCTCCCGCACGTTCTGGAACAGCCGCGAGCTCATCGAGCCGCCGAGCACCGTGTTGAGCGCGTAGGCGACGTAGCGGTCGGGGTGGTTCTGGGGCAGCGCCGGCGTGCCGAGACACACGTGGCTCTGCTCGAGGTCCTTCCGCCGAATCACCGCGATCTGCGCCACCGTGGGAGGAGCCATGACGCTCACGTCGCCCTCGCCGGGCACGTCCGCCAGCGAGATCTCGAGCAGCGCCTTCAGCCGGTCGTGCTCCAGGTTGCCGGCGGCCACGACCACCAGATTCGGCGCCACGTACGTGCCGGAGAAGTACTGGCGAAGCGTGGGCCGATCGAGCGCGGAGACGCTGTCGGGCACGCCCAGGATGGGCCGCCCCAGCGGATGGCCGGGCCAGAACGCCTCGGAGAAGAGCTCGTGGACCAGGTCGTCCGGGGTGTCCTCGACCATCTTGATCTCTTCGAGGACGACCTTCTGCTCCTTCTCGATGTCCGCGGTGGCGAACGTCGGGTGCGATACGAGGTCGGACAGCAGGTCCACGGCCACGGGCAGGTGCTCGTCGAGCACCTTCATGTAGTAGCCGGCGTACTCCTTCGACGTGAAGGCATCGAGCTGCCCGCCAATCGAGTCCACCTCCTGCGCGATCCCTTCCGCCGTGCGCCGCGCGGTCCCCTTGAAGAGCATGTGCTCGACGAAGTGCGCAATGCCCGCATGGGATACGGGCTCGTGACGCGAGCCGCGGGACAGCCACACGCCGATGCTCACGGATCGCACGTGCGGCATGCGCTCGGTGACGAATCGCACACCGTTGGCAAGGACGTCGCGGCGGATGGCGGCTTCTGGCACTGCAGGTGGATGCGCTGCTAAGTGATTGCAGCGCAAGGGAATGCTCATAGTACCAACTTTCGGCGCCCGATGCAACGTCGGCCGTGCGCCGGGATACACTGGATGCGGTGAGCCCGAACGTGCCGGCGGATCTCGCCAGTCTCGAGCTGGCCCAGCTCGAGGATTTCGTCGAGTCGCTGGGGCACCGCCGGTTTCACGCCCGGCAGATTTACCGCTGGATCTGGCAGAAAGGCGCCGCCGACACGGCCGGGATGACCGACCTGCCGCGGGACCTCCGGGACACCCTCGCCGCCCAGGCCGCGGTCCGCTCGCCTCGGGTGGTCAGGCGCGACCGTTCGGAGGACGGCACCGAGAAGTTCGTCCTGCGCCTGCAGGACGGGCGGCAGATCGAGTCGGTCTTCATCCCCGACACCCCGTCGCAGACCTTCTGCATCTCCACCCAGGTGGGCTGCGCCATGGGGTGCGCGTTCTGCCTGACGGGACAGATGGGCCTGCTTCGCAACCTCACGGCTGGCGAGATTGCCGGCCAGGTGCGCGTGCTCGCCCGCGAACTCGACATGCTCCAGGTGCCGTTCAACATCGTGCTGATGGGCATGGGCGAGCCGCTGCACAACTATGACGAGACCATGAAGGCGCTCCGGATGCTGGCCGACCCGATCGGGCTCGGGCTCAGCCCGCGACGGGTGACGCTGTCGACGGTCGGCCTCGTCCCGATGCTCGACCGGCTGTCAGCCGAGCCGCTCATGCCGAACCTGGCCGTCTCCCTCCACGCCACGACCGAAGCGCAGCGCGCCGCCATCGTGCCGACCACGAGGAAATACTCGCTGCACGACATCCTCGACGCCTGCCGCCGCTTCCCGCTCGCGAAGCGCAGCCGGATCACCTTCGAATACGTGCTGCTGCAGGGCGTGAACGACCGCGCGGAGGACGCCAGGCGCCTGGCGCGCCTGCTGTCCGGCATCAAGGGCAAGGTGAACCTGATCCCCCTCAACGCCACGCCGGGGATCCCGTTCGATCGCCCCTCGGACGAGCGTATCGACCAGTTCGCGAGGATCCTGGCCGAGAAGAGCATCGCGGTGTCGGTCCGCAAGAGCCGTGGACGGGACATTCGCGCGGCCTGCGGGCAGCTGATCGTCGAGGGACAGGGCCGCCGCTCGCCCGCCCAGCAACTGGCGGAGGCGCTGTGAGGCGGGCCTGGCACGGTCGGGCCGTATTCGCGGCAGTTCTTGCGATCCTCGGCTTCGCGGCCGGGGCCTGCCGCCAGATCGATCGGGTGCTGGGCAGGGAGTTCAGCCCGGAAGGCGTCCGCGAGCTGCTCAAGGACATTGGCTCGGTGCCCGCCGACGAACGGGGACCCGTCATCGCGCGGTTCATCGCGGCTCGCGGCGGCACGCCCATCGTCGAGAACCAGGCGCGCGCGACCTTCTTCGTCCAGGACGTCAACGGCGAGACTCCGCGAGTCGTCGGCGACTTCAACAACTGGGCGGCGGGAGTGAACGGGCTCGACCCCTCCATCGGCGTTCCCACACGTGTCGAGGGGACCGATTGGTCGTACTACGAGGCGACGATCTATACCAACGCACGAGCGGAGTACGCCCTGCTCCTTCCGGCCGAGACGCGTCCCGACCCGCTCAACCCGAGGATGGTGTCGGCCCACTCCGGCCCGCGCTCCGAGGTGCGGATGCCGCAGTGGATTGCGCAGCCCGAGATCGACGACCTGAGCGAGGTGCCTGCCGGCACGGTCACGCCCGAGACCGTGAGCTCACGCGCGCTCGGCGCATCCCGCCGGGTGTGGTTCTACACCCCGCCCGGCTACGAGGGCGGCCAGGAGTGGTTCCCGTCGGTGTTCGTGCTCGACGGCGGCAACTACGTCGAGCGGATGCGTACGCCAGCCATCCTCGACCGTCTCATCGCGAGAGGAGCCATTCCCCCTGTCGTCGCCGTGTTCGTCGAGCCGGGCGAGCGCCAGGAGGAGTACTCGCGCAACCCGCGCTGGCGCGCGTTCATGACGTCGGAGCTGGTCCCGCTGGTGGACGAGCGATTCCGCACGTTTCCCGCACCGGAGCAGCGCGTCGTGCTTGGCAGCTCGCTCTCCGCCTATGGCGCCGTGGACCTCGCCGTGGAGTCGCCGACCGTGTTCGGCCTGTGCGCGGCACTCGCCCCGCCCGCGCAGACGCCGACCGTCATCACCAATCAGGCCAAGGGTCAGGCGGCGATTCGCGCGGTCCGCTTCTTCGTCCTGGCGGGCACGTACGATTCGATGGCCAATGGCGGGCGCCGCCTGCGCACGGCCCTCGACATGGGGACGGGCGCGGTCACCTACGTCGAGGTCCCCGAAGGCCACAACACCGAGACGTTCCGCGGCCACATCGACGACGCCCTGAAGGCGCTGCTCACCCCGTGAGTGCCTTGCGGCCGATGTCGCGCCGGAACTGCATGCCCTCGAACCGGACCCGCGAGATGGCCTCATAGACCCGAGCGATGGCAGCGTCGAACGACGAGCCGCGCGCGACGAGCGTCATCACGCGCCCCCCGGCGGTGACCAGGGCGTCACCAGAGGCCTTCACGCCGGCGAAGAACGCCAGCACGTCGGGGTACTCGTGGGCGAGATGCTCGAGCCCCTCGATGGGCCGGCCCGTCTCGACCTCCCCCGGATAGCCCTTCGCCGCCAGGACGACGCCCACCGCGCGGTCCCCCGCCGCCAGGACGCCGCTCCCGGCCTCCGGCGCCAGGTTCCGGGCGTAGTCTCCCAGCCGTCCCTCCGCCGCGGCCATCAGCATCGGCGCCAGCGGTCCCTCGATGAGCGGGAGCACGACCTGCGCCTCGGGATCCCCGAACCGGACATTGAACTCGATGACCTTCGGGCCCTCCGGCGTGAGCATGAGGCCGCAGTACAGGAATCCCCGGAACGGCGTGCCTTCGCTCGCCATGCCACCCAGCACGGGTCCGACGATGTCGCGCTCGATCGCGGCCTGCAGGCCCGGCTCCACGAGCGGGCTGGGCGCGAACGCCCCCATGCCGCCGGTGTTGGGTCCGCGGTCGTCGTCGAAGATGCGCTTGTGATCCTGGGCCGTGCCGATTGACGTGAACCGATCGCCGTCGGCGACGACGAAGAACGACACCTCCGGCCCGGTGAGGCACTCCTCGAGCACCAGGCAGCTGCCCGCGTCGCCAAAGGCCCGGTCGACCATGGCCGCCCTGATGGCGGCCTCGGCCTCGGCCGTGTCGCGGGCGACCACGACCCCCTTGCCGGCTGCCAGGCCGTCGGCCTTCACCACCACGCGGTCGCCGAACTCGCCGCCACGGACGGCCCCCATGGCCTCGCCGGCGGAGCCGCACACGCGGTAGCGCGCGGTCGGCACACCGTGCCGGGTCATGAAGTCCTTCGCGAACGCCTTGCTGGTCTCGAGCCTCGCCGCCGCCGCGGACGGTCCGAGAATCCGTCGCCCGGCGGCCTGGAACCGGTCGGCGATGCCCGCCGCCAGGGGCGCCTCGGGGCCGACGATCGTAAGGTCGGCGGACAGGGCAGTGGCCAGATCGAGGGCGGCATCGGGATCGACCGGATTCACGGCCGCCAGATCGATCGTTCGACCCATGCCGGCGTTCCCGGGGGCACAGGTGACGGAGGTGACGTCGGGATCGAGCGCCAGCCGCCAGCAGAGCGCGTGCTCGCGCGCGCCGGAACCAAGGACGAGGATGCGCATGCGTCAGAACTGGAGGTTGAAGGACGGCGAAAGAGGATGGAAACAGAGAAGGAGCCGGGCCTGACCGCAGGACGACAAGGGGCGACGATCCAGGCTAAGTCCCTTCCCTCGAATAGTTTATCTTTGGATCTGCGCAATCTGCGGCATGTGCGTTCGTTCTGCGGCCCCGTCGCGTCCGCCTCGGCGTTGTGGTAGCCTAACATGCTTGACCACTCCTCAGAGGATGGAGGTGGGGTCGGCACGAGGCGGGGCCGTGGGCCGCCGCCATCCCAGGCAGAAAGGGGGTGTTTGTTCATGGCCGAAGTCAAGATCCAGGAAGGCGAGTCGATTGAGAGTGCGCTGCGGCGCTTCAAGCGCAAGGTGCAGCAGGAAGACATCATCAAGGACATCAAGAAGCACTCCTTCTACCTGAAGCCCGGCGACAAGCGCCGCGCGAAGCAGGCGCTGGCCCGGAAGCGGAACCGGAAGAAGATGCGCCGGGAAACCGACTAGCTTGTGGTAACATTCGGCACCTTTTTGCGGGCATAACGGCCCGTTTCTCAGGGTTTTCGACACACGTCAGGGGATACCGGGCATGGAAATCGCCGAGCGCACGGTGAACGACGTCATGATTCTCGACCTGAAGGGCAAGATGACCCTCGGCGAGGGTGACGAGCTGCTGAAGGACAAGATCAACAGCCTGCTGGCCCAGGGCCACAAGAAGCTGTTGCTCAATCTCGAGGGTGTGCCGTACATCGACAGCGCGGGTCTCGGGGAAGTCGTCCGGACCTACACCACGGTGAGCCGCCAGGGCGGCAGCCTCAAGCTGCTGAATCTGACGAAGCGCATCGAGGACCTGCTGTCGATCACGAAGCTGCTGACGGTGTTCGAGACGTTCGACTCGGAGGCAGAGGCCGTCCAGAGCTACAAGTAACGTGGAGGGGCGGTCCCCCGTGATGAGCGTCCTCCGGTCGCTCAGGCCGGAGCAGTGGACCAAGAACCTGATTGTCTTCGCGGCGCTGATCTTCGCGCGCCGCCTGCTCGACCCGGCCGCCGTCGCGCTCGCGTTGGCGGCCTTTTTGATTTTCTGTGCACTCTCCGGGGCCGTCTACCTGTTGAACGACGTCTCGGATCGCGAGGCCGACCGGCTGCACCCGCGCAAGTCGCAGCGGCCGGTGGCCTCCGGCGCGCTGTCGGCGGAGGCCGCGCTGTCGTGGGCGGTGGCGCTCATCGGCGCCGGCGTGGCCATGGCATTCTGGCTGGAGCCGTCGTTCGGCTGGGCGGCCGCGGCGTATGTCGCGCTGCAGGGACTCTACACGAGCGTCCTCAAGCACATCGTCATCCTCGACGTGATGACGATTGCGATGGGCTTCGTGCTCCGCGCCGCCGCGGGCGGCCTGGTGATCGCGGTGCCGGTCAGCGACTGGTTGCTGGTCTGCACCATCCTGCTGGCCTTGTTCCTGGGCCTCAGCAAGCGGCGGCACGAGAGCACGCTGCTCGCCGCCGGGGCCGCGGGGCATCGCCGCATTCTGGAGGAGTACGATCCGTATTTGCTCGATCAGATGATCGCAGTGGTCGCCGCATCGACGCTGGTGGCCTACATCATCTACTGCCTGAGCCCCGAGACGACCGCGCGGTTCGGCACGCAGTGGCTGGTGCTGACCGTCCCGTTCCCGATCTACGGCCTCTTCCGGTACCTCTACCTGGTCCATCGCAAGGACGCGGGCGGGAGTCCATCGGACGCGCTGCTGAACGATCGGCCGCTGATGAGCTGCGTGGCGGTGTGGGGGCTGACGGTGGCCGCGATCATCTATCGACCATTCGGGTCGTGACCGACGCATGGCACGCTCGACCGTCGCGATACTGAGGACATCGCCTGCGACAGTCCTGAGGGACTACCACGAGCTGATGAACCTGGCGCGGTACCAGGACGTCCTGGCGAAGGACGCTGACACCGCGCTCAAGGTGAACATCTCGTGGCACTTCTTCTTCCCGGGCTCGTCGACCCCCCCGTGGCAGCTCGACGGCGTGACCCGGGCGATGCTGGCCGACGGCTACTCGCGGGACCTCATCCACGCCTGCCACAACCGGACGGTCGTCATCGACGCGCACCTGGGCGAGCGCGAGAACAAGCAGCTGAACGTGGTCGACGCCCACGGGCTGCGGAACATCCACCTCTACGAGGGCGACGAACCGTGGATCCACGTTCGGGACGCCGTCGGCGACCTGGCGAAGCGGTTCCTGTGCCTGAACGACGTCTACCCGGACGGGTTCATGATCCCGCGCCGGTTGATCGGCGAGAACATCGTTCACCTGCCGACGGTGAAGACCCACGTCTTCACGACGACCACCGGCGCGATGAAGAACGCGTTCGGGGGCCTGCTGAACGAGCGGCGGCACTGGACGCACCCGGTCATCCACGAGACGCTGGTGGACCTGCTGCTGATCCAGAAACGGATCCACCGGGGAGTGTTCGCCGTGATGGACGGCACGTTCGCGGGTGACGGCCCGGGCCCTCGCTGCATGGTGCCTCGCGTGAAGAACGTCATCCTGGCCAGCGCGGACCAGGTGGCCATCGACGCGGTGGCGGCGCGGCTGATGGGATTCGACCCCCTGTCCATCAAGTACATCCGCCTGGCCCACGACGCGGGCCTGGGCTGCGGCGATCCGCGCGACATCGAGATCGTCGGCGACGCCGAAGCCGCGGCGGAGCGCTGGAACTTCGTCGGGCCGTTCCGCGAGATGACGTTCGCGGCACGCATGCAGCACAGGATCTACTGGGGGCCGCTTCGGAAGCCGATCGAGTGGTCGCTCAAGACGGTGCTGGCGCCGTGGGCCTATCTCGCCAGCGTGCTGTATCACGACAGTTTCTGGTACCCGCTCCTCGCGGAGCGCCAGATGAAGCAAGTGCTGGACAGCCCCTGGGGGCGGCTGTTCCAGAACTGGGAGAGGCTGACGCCCGACGCGAACGGCTTCCCGCAGGTCGGGGACGAGCCGGCGGTCGCGCCTCGCACGGGCCTGCGGGCGTTCGCGAAGTCGATCGGCATCCTGGGCATGTGCCTGAAGGAAGCACCCGAGTTTGCCAGCCGCCGGCGGCGCCAGCAGCCGCGCTCGGCGGCGTGAGGAGTTCCATGGCCGAATTCAACATCCGATCCGAGTCGGTGGACGTCGAGCAGATCATGCAGCAGATCCGCGGGCGCATCGCCGAGAAGCGCGGGGTGGACTACACCGAGGAACAGATTCACGAGCTGGCCAGCGTCCGGCTCGAGAAGTTCCTCGATCCGAAGAACCTCCGGTCGGACCTGCTCGAGCAGTTCCGGCGAAGCCGGCCGGCCATCAAGGTCGATCCGGCGGCGTTCGAGCCGCCCTACACCTTCGACGACCAGACGCTCTTCGCATCGCACCGCGCGCCGCTCCGATTCGTCCGCAGGCTGCTGATGCCCATCCTGAAGCTGTTCTTCAACCCGAACACGCTGAACCAGGTGCTGCACACGCAGGCGCAGTTCAACGTCGAACTCCTGAAGCGCGATGCCACGCGCCGCATCGAGCGCGCCGAGTGGAACGCCCTGTACTACGAGGTGCTGCACAACCTGGTGCTCGAGACCACGCGGATGAGCATCGAGTTGAAGAACCTGCGGATGCGTGTCGAATCGCTCTCGAGCCGCCTCGATTTCAGCGAGCGGCGTGTGCGGGCGCTCGAGGGCGTCGTGCAGTACCGTCCCGAGGCCATGCGCTCCCGGGAGCGCCGCGAGCCTCCGCCGGAAGCCGCGGCCGGCGCCGCAACCGAGGGCGTGGTGGCCGAGGGCCTCGAGGCCGGCGAGACGGCCCAGGCGGGGGCCCGTCCCGACGGTGAGGGCGCGTCGCGCCGGCGCCGACGCCGACGCCGCGGCCGGCGCGGCGGCCGGGAGGGCCTGCCGGGCGAGTCGCCAGCCGCCGGCGGGGATGACGTGCAGGCCTCGGGCGCGGACAGCGAGGCCGGCGCCGAGCCCGACACTTACGTGGACGAGGGTCCCGACGCCGAGGATCCGTCCACGCCAGACGCGCAGTGAAGGTCGCCATCGTCGTCCAGCGCTACGGCGCGGACATCAGCGGCGGTGCGGAGTTGCACGCCCGGTACATCGCCGAGCACCTGGCCCGCCACGTGCAGGTCGAGGTGCTGACCACGTGCGCGTCCGACTACATCACGTGGCGCAACGAGCGCCCCGAAGGGATGGATTCGGTCAACGGCGTGCCGGTGCGGCGGTTCCCGGTCGCCCGCGAGCGCGTGCCGAAGGAGTTCGGCGACTGGTCCACCCTCGTGTTCGACCAGCCCCACTCCGTCCGCGACGAGCTGGCCTGGCTCGACGCCGAGGGGCCGACGAGCCCGGCATTGGTGCAGTACATCCAGTCGCACGCCGAGGACTACGATTTCTTCGTGTTCTTCAGCTTCCGCTACTACCACTCCTTTCACGGGGTGAGGGCCGCCGCCGGCAAGGCGATTCTCGTGCCGACGGCGGAGCGTGACGGCGCCCTCGGGCTGAGCCTGTTCCCGGCCGTCTTCCGGGCCGTGCGGGCGATCATGTACAACTCCTGGGAGGAACGCGCGCTCATCAACGCGGTGTCGGGCAACGCGGACGTGCCCGGCGTCGTCGTGGGCGTGGGGTCGGACATTCCCGAGCGGACCGACCCCGCCAGATTCCGCCAGAAGTTCGACCTGCGTGACCGGTTCGCCATCTACGTGGGCCGCATCGACGAGAACAAGGGCTGCAAGGAGCTCTTCGACTTCTTCGAGCACTATTCGTCGGCACTCGTCGACGGCCTCCACCTGGTGCTGATCGGCACGCCGGTGATCGAGGTTCCCAGGCACCCGCGCATCCACCACCTGGGGTTCGTCACCGACGAGGACAAGTTCGACGCGATCGCGGCGTCCGAGCTGCTCATCATGCCGTCCTATTTCGAGAGCCTCTCGATGGTGGCCCTCGAGGCCTGGGCGCTCGGCAAGCCCGTCCTGGCCAACGCCGCGTGCGACGTGCTGCACGGGCAGTGCCTGCGAAGCAACGCGGGCCTGTTCTACAACGGCTTCCAGGAGTTCTTCGAGACGCTCCGGACCCTCGACGGCAACAGCTCGCTCGCCGCGGCCCTCGGGCAGAACGGGCGCACGTATTTCCAGCGCCACTACACCTGGCCCGTGATCGAGCGCACGTACACGGACATGCTCGATCGGCTCAGGCGCGAGCCGGCCACGGCCGTGGTGGACCCGCTGCCAGGCTGGTGGGCCCGGCGCCGCCGTGTGCTCGAGCCCGCGAACGCCGTCGTGGCGCGGCTGCCGATGGGGGCGGCGAAAGCGCCGCCCGCCGCCGGTGCGGAACGACCGTTGCGGATGGGCGACGCGAAGCCGGGACGGGCCGGTGGCGGGGACCGGCGTCCCGCCCCACGCGACGAGCGGCGGCCACCCGATCGGCGTGGGCCGGCCCGGACGGATACCAGGGAGCCACGCCCGGCGCGGGCCGGCACGCGAGCCCCCGAAGCGCCCGTGACGTCATCCCGTGATCGGCGTCCGTCGCCGGAACACCCGTCCCCGGCCTTGCCGGGCGACCGCGGACGGCGGCAGCCCATCCGGGGCCGGCGCCGCACGCCGGGAGGGCGATGAGCATGCCGCCAGCGGTCCACCAGGTGCTCGCCACCCTCGGCTACGGCGACGCCATCGGGAACGAGGTGCTGGGCATCCAGCGCGTGCTGCGCTCGGCGGGCTATCAGTCGGAGATCTTCGTCGAAACGGCGGATCTCCGCCTCGAGGACCTGACGCAGGACTACCGGGATCTTCCCTCAGCCAGCCATCCCGAGAACATCCTGCTCCATCACTTCTCGCTCGGGTCGCGCGCGTCGCGCATGGCGTACGCGCTGCCCGACCGGATGGCGCTCATCTACCACAACATCACGCCGCCCGAGTACTTCATCGACGTGCATCCGCGGCTGGTGCAGCTCTGCTATCTCGGGCGCCGCGAGCTCGGGCTCTATGCGGGCCGGTGCGAGCTCGGGCTGGGCGACTCGGAATACAACCGCCAGGAGCTCGAGGCCCTCGGGTTCCCCCGCACCGACGTCCTGCCGGTGGTGCCGGACTTCTCGCACCTTTCGGGGCCGCCGAACTACATGCAGGCCGGCGAGTTCGACGACGCGTGGGTGAACGTGATGTTCGTCGGCCGCATGATCCCGAACAAGCGGATCGACGACGTGATCCGCGTCTTCCACGCGTACAACCGCTTCTTCAATCCCCGGTCGCGCCTGCTGCTGGTCGGCGCGCACAGCGGTTTCGATCGCTACGTCGCGATGCTGCAGGATCTCATCGACCGGCTGGGCGTGCCGGACGTGCACTTCCTCGGCCATGTCAGCAACGCCGAGCTGACCGCGTACTACGAGCTCGCCGACGTGTTCCTCTGCGCCAGCGAGCACGAGGGCTTCTGCGTACCACTGGTCGAATCCTTCCACATGGGCGTGCCCGTGCTGGCCTACGCCGCCACGGCCATCCCGGCGACCATGGACGGCGCGGGCATCCTCTACCACGACAAGGACCCGATCCGCGTCGCGGCGCTCATCGACCAGGTCGTCACCGACCGGAGGCTCGCGGCCCGCATCGTGGACGGCCAGGATGCCGCGCTCGATCGGCTGCAGGCGAAGGACTTCGCCGGCACGCTGCTGCGGTTCGTGGACCGGATCAGGCAGGCGCCGCCGCGGCCGCGCCCGCCGGTCGCGTTCGACTTCTGGGAGCAGGTCCACGAATCCGAATCGCTCGAGGAACTCCGGCCCTTCAGGCCGGCCGCCTTCCAGGCGCTCCCGAAGCCGGAGCCGCGCCAGGATCGCCAGGGGAGATGATCGTCAACCAGTGGGTACCCGCGGCGCACCGCGGCGACGCCATCGGTGACTCCGCGCGCCGGGTGCGCGAGCTGCTGCGCCGGATGGGGCACCAGGCCGACGTCTTCGCGATGACGATCGACGACGACCTGCGGGGCGACGTCCGGCCGTTCACCGAGCCCGACGCGCGCCTGGGCGACGTGACCATCTTCCACTTCGCGCTCGTCTCGCCGATGACCGCCGAGTTCGCCCGCCTGCCGCGGGGTCGCGTGCTCCAGTACCACAATGTGACGCCCGCACACTTCTTCGCGCCGTACGACGCCAACGTGTTCCGCCTGGCCACGCTCAGCAGGGACGACCTGGCGACGCTCGCCGCCCGCACCGACGTCGCGCTCGGCGACTCCGAGTACAACCGCCGGGAGCTGGAGGCCCTGGGCTTCGCGGACACGGGCGTCTTCCCCATCGCCGTCGACATCGATCGAATCGTGAGGGCGCAGCCGCGACCCGCCCTCGAGGCCGTGCTCGAGGATGGCCTGCACAACTTCCTGTTCGTCGGGCGCATCGCGCCGAACAAGCGGATCGAGGATCACATCCGCCTGGCCGAGGTCTACAAGCGCTACGTGGACGAGCACTACCGGTTCATCTTCGTCGGCCGGACCGACGGGCTGCCGCGCTACTACAACATGGTCCGGGCGCTCATCGACGCGTTCCAGATGCCGGCCGACCGATTCGTGTTCACGGGTCCGGTGCCGGACGAGGACCTCGCCGTCTACTACCGGACCGCCAGCGTGTACCTCTCCCTGTCCGAGCACGAGGGCTTCTGCGTTCCCCTCCTCGAGGCCATGGCCGCGGACGTGCCGGTGCTCGCGTATGCGTCGACCGCCGTCCCGGATACCCTGGGGGGCGCCGGCGTGCTCTTCGAGCCCAAGGACCTCGAGTACGCCGCCGAGCTCCTGGGCGAGCTGGCCTACAACGACGCCCTCCGGTCGCGCGTGATCGCCGGCCAGCGGCGCCGGTTGCGCGACTTCGGCGACGAGCGCATCATGCGTGAGCTGCAGCGGCTGCTGGCTCATGCCGGGGGCGCGGCCGGGGCCGCGCCGGAGAACCCATCGTGAAGATTGCATTCATCGTTCAGCGCTACGGCGCGGAGATCCTGGGCGGATCGGAGTACCACTGCCGGCTCATCGCCGAGCGCATGGCGGCCAGGCACGACGTGGACGTGCTGACGACGTGCGCCCGCGACTACATCACGTGGAAGAACGAGTATCCGGAAGGCACCGACCGGATTCGGGGCGTGACGGTCAGGCGGTTCGCCAACGCCCGGACGCGGGACATCCAGCGGTTCAACCAGTACTCCGACTGGATCTTCAACCACGCGCACACGCGCGACGACGAGATGCGCTGGCTCGAGGAGCAGGGCCCGTGGTGCCCCGCGCTCATCGACTACCTGGGCCGCCACCACCGGTCGTACGATGCCCTGATCTTCTTCACCTACCTCTATGCGCCCACGGTGCTCGGCCTCGGGATCGATCCCGCACGCAGCATCCTCGTGCCCACCGCGCACGACGAGCCCGCCATCCGCCTGGGCATCTACCGTGAGCTCTTCGGCCGGGCCGCCCTCGTGGCGTTCAACACCGACGTCGAGAAGCACTTCCTCAAGACGACCTTCGAGATGCGCCTCGCCGCCGAGGAGACGGTGGGGTGCGGCGTGGACCTGCTGCACGACGAGCCGCTCCAGCCGCACGAGGAACCCGAGGACGAGGAGGAGGCGCACAAGCAGCTGCCGCCGCACCTGCGGGCCCGCGGCACGTCGTTCCGGCGGCGGCACCGGCTGCACGGGCAGTTCCTGCTGTACGGCGGGCGCATCGACGCCGGCAAGGGCTGCGAGGAGCTGATCGAGTACTTCACCAGCTACAAGGAGCAGGGTGGGGACGCCACACTGGCGCTGATGGGCGTGAAGCTGATGCAGATTCCCGAGGTGCCGTGGGTGAGGTTCGCCGGCCTGCTGTCGGAGCGCGAGCGCCTCCAGGCGCTCGAGGCGGCCACGATCGTCGTCGTGCCGTCGCCCTTCGAGAGCCTGTCGCTGCTGGCGCTCGAGGCCATGGCGGTCGGCACGCCGGTGCTGTGCAACGCGAGGGCGGACGTGCTCGTGGAGCACTGCCGAAGCAGCAATGCCGGCCTCTACTACGCGGACCGCGACGAGTTCGTCGAGTGCACCAATCTCCTGCTGGCCGACGTTCGCCTCCGGGAGCGGATGGGCCGCAACGGGCGCGAGTACGTCAAGCGGAACTACCGATGGGACGTGATCCTTCAGAAGTACGATCGCCTGATGGCGGCCCTGAAGCGGTAGCCGGCCCGACGGCACGCTCACACCAGAGGCCCGATCCGAGCGCGTTCGTTGACGGGTCCGGCCGGCGGCTACTCCGCGTCGCTGCCGACGGGTTCCAGCGCTTCTCGGGGCTCCTCGGGCTCGGCCGCCGCCTCACCCGGTGACGCCGCCGCGCGCTTGCGTCGCGGTCGGATGTCGTAGCGCTTGATCATCTCGTTCAGGGTCGTCGGCTTGATGCGCAGCAGCTCGGCGGCCCGCTTCTGGACCCCGCCGGCAGCCTCGAGGGCCGATTCGATCCACTGGCGCTCGTACGCCGCGGTCACTTCCTTCAACGACACGCCCTCGGCCGGCATGACCACCTGCGGCAGGTGGAACCGGGGCGCGCGGCGGACGTGCTCGGGGATGCGGTCGGCCGCGATGCGGCTGCCGCTGCTGAGGACGACGGCGCGCTCGATGACGTTCTCGAGCTCGCGCACGTTCCCCGGCCAGTCGTACTCCATCAGCAGCTCGAGGGCCTCCGGCGCCAGCTCGAGCGCCGGCCGGCCGTTCTCCTCCGCGTACTTCTCGAGGAAGTGCTGCACCAGCAGCGGGATGTCCTCGCGCCGATCGCGGAGCGAGGGCAGCTCGATGCTGATGACGTGGAGGCGATAGAACAGGTCCTCCCGGAACCGGCCGTCCTCCATCTCGCGCCGCAGGTCCACGTTCGTGGCGGCGATGATGCGCACGTCGACCTTGATGGTCTCCATGCCCCCGAGGCGCATGAATTCGCGCTCCTGCATCACGCGGAGCAGCTTCGCCTGCGTCTCCATCGGGACGTTGCCGATCTCGTCGAAGAAGATGCTGCCCTTGTCGGCGAGATCGAAGAGCCCCTTCTTCGGGTACACGGCGCCGGTGAAGGCGCCCTTCACGTGCCCGAACAGGGTGGACTCCAGCAGATCGGGCGGCAGGTTGCCGGAATTGACGGTGACGAAGGCCTTGTCGGCGCGCGCCGAGTTGCTGTGGATGGCCCGCGCCACCAGCTCCTTGCCCGTGCCGCTCTCGCCGGTGATGAGGATGGTCGAGCGGCTCGGCGCCGCCTGGGCGATGAGCTCGAACACCTGGAGCATCCGCGGGCTGCGGCCGATGATGCCCGAGAACTTGTGGTACCGCCTGGCGGCGTCGCTCCTGAGCTGGGTGTTCTCCTCCTTCAGCCGGTGGTGCTCGATGGCGTTCCGGAGCACGACCAGGACCTCGTCGTTCTTGAAGGGCTTGGTGATGTAGTCGAACGCACCCAGCTTCATCGCGCGGATCGCCGTGTCCATCGACGCGTACGCCGTGATCATGAGCACGGGCAGGGCGTCGTCGTGCTTCTTGAGCTCCTCGAGGACCTGCAGCCCGTCGGTACCCGGCATCATCACGTCCACGATCACGGCGTCGAAGGGCAGCGCGCGGGCGAGCTCCAGCCCCTCCTGTCCCGACGCGGCCACGCGGACCGCGTACCCCTCCCGCTCCAGGAGGGTCTGCAGGATCTCCCGCATGATCTCCTCGTCGTCGATGACGAGAACCGAACCGTTACGCCGCATAGGACTGCTCCGGCACCCCGTGGCGCGCCCCTACATCGCCACGAGCTGCGCTCCGGGCTGCGCCAGCTTGAAGCGCAGCGTGAACCGCGTCCCCTGCCCAGGGACGCTGTGGCACTGGATCGAGGCGTCGTGCTCCTGCACGATGCCGTAGGTGATGGACAGCCCGAGGCCCGTGCCATGGCCGATGGGCTTGGTCGTGAAGAACGGATCGTAGATGCGGTCCAGGTGCTCGGGCGCGATGCCCGCGCCCGTGTCCGACACCTCGGCCACGGCCTCGCCGCCCTCGGCGCGCGTCGAGATGGTCAGCCAGCCGCCGCTCGGCATCGAGTCGCGGGCGTTCAGGAACAGGTTGAGGAAGACCTGCTGCAGCTTGAACTCGAAGCCCACGACCGGCACCGGGTCTGCCGAGAGCTCGCGCCGGATCTTGACGCGGCCCTTCTCGAACTGGTGTTCCAGCAGCGACAGCACGTCGCTGACCACCGCGTTCACGTCCACGATGGTGCGCTCCGACGCGTCGCCCGTGCCCGTCCGCGAGAGGTGCAGCAACCCGTTGACGATGCGCGCGGCCCGGAACGTCTGTTTCTCGATCTTCTCGAGCACCGCCGTCCGCGGGTCCTGCGGGTCCGAGCCCTCGAGCAGCATCTGCGTGTAGCTCGAGATGCCGGTCAGCGGCGTGTTCACCTCGTGAGCCACGCCCGCAGCCAGCACCCCCAGCGACGCCATCTTCTCGGAGATGCGCAGCTGCTCCTCGAGCTGCATCCGCTCGGTCACGTCCTCGAAGATCACGATGGTCCCCGAGGCGGGCATCCGGCCCCCCATGGCCTGCAGGGGCACGGTCGTGATGTTCACGAGCAGCTTCACGCCGTCGCGGCCGCCGCGGCCCGCGAGGGGCACGCGAAACGCGGCCGCCCCGTGCGGATGGTCGCGCCGCTGCGATCGCAGCACCTCCACGACGTCCGCGTCGAAGAGCCGCTCGAGCGGTTGGCCCATCGCCTCTCGCCGCGTCGGGCCGTACAGGCGCTCCAGCGCCTGGTTCCACCGCACCACCCGGTCGTCCAGCCCGAGCACCAGCAGGCCGTCGTCCAGCGATTCGAGGATGTTCTCGTTGAAGCTCCTCAGCCGGTCCAGCTCCGAGGCCTTCAGGTGCAGCTGCCGGTACAGCCGGCCGTTCTCGATGGCCACGGCCGCCTGCCCCGCCACGGCGGTCACCAGCCCGAGATCCTCGCTCGTCAACGGCTCGCCGCTCTCGCGCCGGCCCAGCACCAGCACCGCCACGGTGATGCCCTGGGAGACGCACGGCACGAAGTAGTAGACCCCGGCGTCACGCCAGAACTCGATCTCCTCGACCGAGAAGCGGGTCGGCGCCATGGGATCGTCCAGGCGGACGGGATGGCCGGACGCGACCCGCCCGCCGATGCCGGACGCCACCGCCAGGCGCGGCACGCCGGACTCGAAGCCGTCGACATGAAGCGCCTCGAAATCGCCGCGATCGTTCGCCAGCATGAACGCCATGGCGTCCACTTCGATGGTCTCGCGTACCCGCGTGACCAGCCGCTCGGCCAGGCGGTCGAGCACGAGGTCGGTGTTGAGATCGCGCGCGAACTCGACCAGGGCGCGCCGATAGTCGTAGCGATCCCGGTAGAACACCCGATCGATCGCCCCCTGCAGGCCGTCCTTCACCGGACGCGCCAGCAGGATGACGATGACCGTGGCCAGGAACGCGATGACCCACCGCTGGTCGGTCTCGCTCTGGATGAACGACCCGCCCGACGTGCGCAGGATCAGCACGAAGATGACGACGCTCGCCGCGACCGCCGAGGTGTAGACCAGCAGGCGCTTCAGGATGATCTCGACGTCCATCAGGCGGTAGCGCACGATGGCCGACGCGAAGGCGAGCGGGATGAACCCGAGCGGCACCGCGGAGAACTCCATCGGAATGGAGGGGTCCACCCCGAAGGCGAACGGCACGGCGTAGCCCAGGGCGAACGGCAGGGCCCCAAGCGCCGTGCCCCAGACAATCCAGCGCAGCTGGCGCTTCACGGTCACCGAACGCGCCCGGGCCAGCGCCCGCAGCAGGACCGCCAGCCCCGACGTGAGAAACACGGCGAGGTAGAGCAGTTCGAGCCGGTCGAGTACGGCGACGAGCCGGACGAAGTAGTCCGGGTCGATGGAGGCCCGCACCAGGGCCATCACGCGCGTAAGGCCCAGGACCGCGGCCGGGAGGTAGACCGCCGGGAGCCATCGCTCGAGCAGCGCGGCGTAGCCCGGGTGGTGCGGACGTTCGGGAAACACCAGGGCGAAGTGCAGGAAGAGCGGCGGCAGCAGCAGCAGGGCCACCACGTCGGCCCAGTAGAACGCCCAGTCGACCTTGTCGAGCCGGCCGCTGAACGAGAACGCCAGCACCCCGAAGAAGGCGACCGACAGCCAGAAGAAGTGGAGCGTGGCCTGGTCGTCGGGGCGGCGGGTCCGTACCGCCGCACCCACGAGGAGGGTGAATACGCCCACCGCCGCCAGAAGGTAGTAGAGCAGGCCCGCGCCGTTGGGCAGCGCCGACAGTTGCACCTGGGCGACCTCGCGAGACCCCAGCCTCAACAGCGTGTAAACGTGCTGTTCGCCGGCCCGGGCACGCTGCTGGAGGGCAAAGACATCCGCCCGACCTTCAACCGGCTGGCTGTCGATGGCCAGCAGGATGTCGCCAGCCCTCACACCCGCACGCTCCGCCGCGGAGGGGGCCGCGACCTCGGCCGCCACAACGCCCGCTGCGCGTTCCACCCACAGCACGCCGTCCTCGACATCGTCCGAGGTGGCCCTCGACGCGACGTTCGCCAGGCCGAAGACGAGCAGGCACACCGTCACCACGACGGGCAGGGCGGTCCGATGCCAGTCCTGGGAGCGAGCAGAGCCGGGGGGGCGCGGCGGCTCGCACGAGAGCCGGGGCTCGGAGTTCAAGGCAGAGTCTTCCGGCTCGATTGGCAGCAAACCGTATTCCACTGTGACGGGGCCTCGGAGAACCCTAAATCATTGACGTGAATACAGTTTGTGACAAGAACACAGGGGACGGCCAGACAAAATTCAAATCTTTGTCTACACCGATCCAAGCCGACGGACAGGCTGGCGGACTTAGAAGCGGACGGTCAGGCCGCCAACAATGCGCTTTGGCGGTCGGACGACGAGGATCTCGTCGTAGGTGGACGCCCCGGCCATGGCCTCGTGGAACATGTTGCGGATGGCCACCAGCATCTCCCATTCGGACCGCAGGAAGTTCATGAAGGGGAGCGCCTGGTTCACCTGGAGGTCGAAGCGGCCGTCGAGTCCGCGCGGCTGCTCGGGGTCGTCGGGCCGGATGAAGGCATTGCTGACCCGATAGAACAGCACCAGGCGGGTGGCCGTCTGCGGAACCTCGGTTTCGACGGACGTCGTCACGTCGTGGACACGCTCGCGGCCTGAACCATGCACGGCCCCCGGGACCAGGCGCGCCAGCCGGGCCAGGTCGGTCGGGGGTGGCCCGTCCGTCCACTGCGCGCTCGCCAGCGAGTATCCCACCGCCCCGCGTACGTGTGGCAGGAGGGCATGCGTGAACGACACGCCGACGCCCTGGATACTGGCGTCGCCGACCGTGCCGACGCGATAGTGCCCGATGGCTTCGGGCGGACCGTCGGGGCTGCGAAGGCCGAACATGGTGATCGACTGGTCGTCCAC
The DNA here is from genome assembly GCA_963169195.1 of Acidobacteriota bacterium. GTDB lineage: Bacteria > Acidobacteriota > Vicinamibacteria > Vicinamibacterales > UBA2999 > VFZN01. Next base: position 29,573 of record CAUJDN010000021.1, read on the forward strand.
GTTCTGATGGAAGGCGCGCACGCCAAGCGTGGCGCCGTTCCACATGCGCTCCACGCCGATTTCGTAGTGCGCCAGGCCCTGAGTCCGGAAGCCGTCCCTGGAGAGGGGAGAGAAGGTGCGCTGCGGCGGCAGCCACGAGGCCCGGGTCGGCGGCAGGAACTCCTGGGCTCCGGGGGCCGACAGCTGACGGGACGCCAGGCCGCGGACGCGCCACACCCGGCCCAGGGCATACGTGGCGTTCACGCGGGGGCTCAACAGGGACGGTTCCACCAGGTAGTCGTAGTGGGCGTACGTGGCGCCCACGCCGATGCTCAGGCCGGGCCGGACGGTCCATTCGTCGAACGCGAACACCGAACCGACGTTTCGTGCCGTGTCCGGCACCGCGGCGAGCGCCGCGGCATTTCCGCCCCAGTAGCGCTGCAGGCTGTAGGACATGCCCGCCTGATAGCGGTGTGGCGAGCCCGCCCTGGCCTGATAGCTGCCGGCGACGATCCACGAGTCCAGGTCGCCCTGGTTCATCGCCGCGCGCACGGCCCAGTCGCCGTGGTCCCCGACATTGGACCCGACCGAGAAGAAGGCCACGCTGCGGGTCCGGTCCAGCTGCAGGAGTTCCGCGGGGCTGTCGAAGGCGCCCGTCGTCAGCAGGTCCACCTGTCCATCGAGGGAAATGTCGGCGAGGAGGGCGCCCGCCGCCCGCGCCGAGCTCTCGAACGCGCGTCCGAGGAACTCGAACGGATCGGCGAACGAGACACCGTCGTCTGCCGGCAGGCCGCCGGCCATGGCCGTGGTGTCCCGGAGGATGCTGCGCTTCAACCGGCGGAGACGCCACGCCAGGTCGCTCTCGCTGCGCTCGTCGGTCGGTTCGGCCGGCGCCGCGCCAATGGCCGTGGCTTCCATGCCGGCCTCGGCGACCCGGGGCGACGACGGCTCGCCTTCGCGTCGAAGGGTGAACGACGAGGGGGTCCGCCCGGCGGGCCGCACCTCGACGATCGTGCCGCGGACGCTCAAGTAGCCCTGGCGATGGGCCCGCAGAAGGTAGGGTCCGGGCGGGAGCTGCCGGAGCGAGAACTGTCCCAGCCGGTCGGACACCGCGAATGCTGTCGTCGAGCCGAGCGCCGAGACGACGACGCCGTCCAGCGGGTTGCCCGCATCGTCAGCCACCTGGCCGATGATCTGGCCTGTCGAGGTGGCGGCAAGTTCGGTGATGGGCGAGAAGTGGCGGACCGGAGCCTGGGCGAAGGCGGAAACCGAACCAGCTGCCAGGAGGCAGGCGGTCAACGCCGGGATGGTCAGACGACCAGGGATACCCATAGGTTGTGAAGACCGCCCCCGGGCGCTGTCGGGGGCGGTCCGGACACTACCGACAGTTTACGACGCTTTGACCGTGAAGTTCACGTCGTGCGTCAACACCTTGCCGGAGACCTTGTCGCTGATCTTCACGGCCAGGCGATAGTCGCCCTCGCCGAAGCTGGCCAGCGGCACGGTGATACCGCCCGGCACCGGAAACTTGGCCGGGTCGAACTGGGGCGGCAGGTTGGAGGCGTTGATGGCCTGGGGGTTGGTCTTGTTGAAGAACTTCTCCCCGTCGCCTTCCTTCTTGTGGAACTCGTACTCCATCACGATGTTCGGCTTGCCGGCGGGGTCGAGTCCCGCGTTGTAGACCTGGAAGAAGATGGAGAGCTCTTCGCTCTTGGCGAAGGCCATGTCGGCGGCGGGCATCAGCTCCTGGGCGCCGAAGACGAAGGGCCGCTCGCGCGACTCGTCCGCGCTGAGCGGCGCGCTCAGCATGTTCACGGCGTCGGTGACCAGGACCGAGCTGGTGCTGATCTCGCCGTTCTGGAAGTCCGGGACCACGACCTCCTGCTTGAGCAGGCCCATCTTGGCCACCTGATCGCGCGGCGCCTTCTGGGGCAGCCGCTCCTTCATCGCGACGTAGACCTCGTAGGTGCCGGGGGTCGCCATGAACACGCGGTGCAGCTTCCCGCCGGACACCTGGGCTGCCGGGACGAAGTGGATGTCGTCCCACGGATACTCCACCTTCTTCGCCTTCGGGTCCGGGTTGGCGGCGGGGTTCACCACTCGGATGTACATCGCGACATCGGCGGCGGGCGCCCCCTTCACGTCGAGCACGAAGGGCACGAAGGTGCGCGCTTCCTGCGACTTCAGGAAGTACGGCGTCATCGTCATCTGAATGTCGGTTGGCGCGGGCTGTCCGGCCATGACGCCGTCCACGAGCTTCACGACCTGCTCGATCTCCTGCTGTTCCTGCTTGCTGCGCTTCTTGGTATCGGGCTTGGCCGACTGCGCCAGCGCGAACGTGCCGGAGAACACAACGGCGACGGCGAGTGCAACAACACGACGAATGGCCATTCTGAAGATCTCCTCAACGTACCTATTTCCCGACTTACCCGCGAATTCCCCATCATAGGAGTCTCGCCCGAGGGAAGTCAATTGCCGGAGGGCACGTCCGTGGCCGGGCTCCCCCTGGCCGCGGGGATGGCCGCGTCCGGCCCGTCCGTGGCGCGCCGGCCCGCCTATAATCGGGAGTGCATGAAGCCCGAGGACGTGCTCGTCATCGTGCTGGCCGGAGGGGTGGGCGAGCGCCTCGCGCCCCTCACCCGCGATCGGGCCAAGCCTGCCGTCTACTTCGGCGGCCCGTACCGCATCATCGACTTCGTCCTGAGCAACTGCATCAACTCGGGCCTGCGTCGCGTCTTCATCGCCACGCAGTACAAGTCGCTGTCCCTCAACCGCCACGTCCGGCAGGGCTGGAGCATCGTCTCCGAGGAACTCGGCGAGTTCATCGAGATCCTTCCCCCCCAGAAGCGCGTCGGGGAGCAGTGGTACCAGGGAACGGCAGACGCCGTCTACCAGAACCTCTACTCCATCGTCCGCGAGGAGCCGCGCTATGTCGTCGTGCTGGCGGGCGACCACGTCTACAAGATGGACTACCTCAAGATGCTGCGGTTCCACCAGGAGAAGGACGCCACCGTCACCCTGGCCGCCATCGAGGTGCCCCTCGAGGACGGCCGGCGCTTCGGCATCGTCGCGGTGGACGACACCGATCGCGTCACCGGGTTCGCGGAGAAGCCCGCCGAGCCTCCGGCCATGCCCGGGCAGCCGCACATGGCCCTGGCCTCGATGGGCATCTACGTGTTCAACAGCGAGGTGCTGATGCGCTCGCTGGAGGCCGACGCCGCCGACCCGGCGAGCCAGCACGACTTCGGCCGGAACATCATCCCGTCGCTCATCCCCGCCGGCCGGATGTACGCCTACCCGTTCTACGACGAGAACAAGAAGGCGGCGAAGTACTGGCGGGACATCGGCACGCTGGATGCCTACTTCGAGGCGAACATGGACCTCTGCCAGGTGAACCCCGAGTTCAACCTGTACGACCCGGAGTGGCCCCTGCGCACCTACATGCCCCAGGCCCCGCCGGCGAAGTTCGTCTTCGCCGAGGACAGGCGGAGGGGCGAGGCGCAGGACTCGCTCATCTCGCCGGGCTGCATCGTCTCGGGCAGCCGCACCCACGGCAGCATCCTCTGCCCCAACGTGCGCGTGCACAGCTTCTGCACCATCGAAGCCTCCATCCTGATGCCGGGCGTGCGCGTCGGACGCCACGCGCGAATCCGCCGCGCCATCATCGATCGCGACGTGCACATTCCCCGCGGGGCGCGGATTGGCTACGATCCGGAGGAGGACCGGCGCCGCCACACGGTGAGCGAGGGAGGCATCGTCGTGGTGGCCGCCGGCGAGGAGCCGCTCATCGGCCCGATCGACGATGACGCGCTGAAGCTCGAGGCCGAGGCGGATCGCCGCGGATAGACGAGGCACGAGAACACGACGGGCACGACGGACACGAAGCAGGAGTTTGAAGATCGACGGGCGCACAGGAGCGCCTTCATTTTTCGCGACGGCCCCTGGCTCAGGACAAAGCAGACCGCGTCGTGGCACTCTTCGTGCTCTTCGTGTTCCCGTGACAGGGCCCCTTACAGGAGGGCGACGTGACGATTACCGAGGTGCGTGGGCGGGAGGTGCTCGATTCGCGGGGCAACCCGACGGTCGAAGTGGACGTGGTGCTCGACGGAGGTGCGCGGGGCCGCGCGGGTGTGCCCTCGGGGGCGTCCACTGGCGAGCGCGAGGCCCTGGAGCTCAGGGACGGCGACAAGAGCCGCTACCTCGGCAAGGGCGTCACGACGGCCGTGTCGCACGTCAACGGCGAGATCGCGAAGGCGGTGGTGGGCCGCCCGTTCGACTCGCTGCGGGCGCTGGACGAGGCCATGATCGCGCTCGACGGCACTCCGGCGAAGGGCCGCCTCGGCGCCAACGCCGTCCTCGGGGTCTCGATGGCGGCGCTCAAGGCCGAGGGCGCATCCGCGGGCCGGCCCCTCTACGCGCACATCGCCGAACTGGCGGGGCACCGCGGCGGCTACACGCTGCCCGTGCCCATGATGAACATCCTCAACGGCGGCGCGCACGCGGACTCGAACGTGGACTTCCAGGAGTTCATGGTCATGCCCGTCGGGTTCCCGTCGTTCCGCGAGGCCCTGCGCGCCGGCGCGGAAATCTTCCATGCCCTGCGCTCCATCCTCAAGGGCCGGGGGCTCTCCACCGGCGTCGGCGACGAGGGCGGCTTCGCGCCGAACCTCAAGTCGAACCGCGAGGCCGTGGAGGTCGTGCTCGAGGCCATCGGCAAGGCCGGCGCGAAGGCCGGCGAGAACGTGTTCATCGCGCTCGACGTGGCGTCGAGCGAGTTCTGGGCGGGGAACGGCCGGTACGAGTTCCACAAGTCGGGCGAGCCGGCTTGCGACTCCGAGGGCATGGTCGCGCTCTACGCGGACTGGTGCCGACAGTACCCGATCATCTCCATCGAGGACGGCTGCGCCGAACAGGACTGGCGCGGCTGGGCCATGCTGACGAAGGAAATCGGCGCGAAGGTCCAGCTGGTCGGCGACGATGTGTTCGTGACCAACCCCACCATCCTGCGGAAGGGCATCGACGAGGGCGTGGCCAACGCGCTGCTGGTGAAGCTGAACCAGATCGGCACCGTCACCGAGACGCTGGACGCCATCGCGATGGCCAGCGCCGCCGGGTACCGGAGCGTCATCTCCCATCGCTCCGGCGAGACGGAGGACTCGACCATCGCTGACCTCGCCGTCGGCACCGCCGCGGGACAGATCAAGACCGGCTCGGCCTCGCGTAGCGATCGCGTGGCCAAGTACAATCAGCTGTTGCGCATCGAAGAGGAACTCGGCGTCGCCGCGAGATACGCGGGCCGCGCCGCCATCAAACAGCTGTCGTAACCTGGAACACGAAGGGCACGAAGAACACGAAGGCCCCCCGAAGTCATCAAGGGTGGGAGGCGAACGTTCTTCGTGGTCGTCATCGTGACCTACGTGATGTCCTTCGTGTTCCCGTGACAGTGACGAGGGGCACCATGCACAGAGTCGTTCTGCTCCGCCATGGCGAATCGACATGGAACAAGGAAAATCGATTCACCGGCTGGACCGACGTTGACCTCAGCGAGAGGGGCCGCGAAGAGGCGGTGGCCGCGGGCCGGCTCCTCGCGCAGGAAGGCTTCTCGTTCGACCTCGCGTTCACCAGCGTGCTCACGCGGGCCATCCGGACCTGCTGGATGGCGCTCGACGAGCTGGGCGAGCTGTGGATTCCCGTGCAGCGGAGCTGGCGACTCAACGAGCGCCACTACGGGGCGCTGCAGGGCCTGAACAAGGCCGAGACCGCGGCGACACACGGCGACGCCCAGGTGAAGATCTGGCGGCGCGCCTACGACATCGCCCCGCCGGCGCTCACCCCGGACGACGAGCGCCACCCCTCCCGGGACCGGCGGTATGCCGCCCTGTCGCCGGCAGAACTGCCCCTGACCGAATCCCTGAAGGACACCGTGGCGCGCTTCCTGCCCTACTGGCACGACGCCATCGCGCCCGCCATCGCCGGCGGCCAGCGCGTGCTGATTGCCGCGCACGGCAACTCGTTGCGCGCGCTCGTCAAGTATCTCGACTGCATCTCGGACCAGGCCATCGTCGAGCTGAACATCCCGACCGGGATCCCGCTCGTCTACGAACTGGACGCGTCGCTGAAGCCGATTCGAAATTATTACCTGGGCGATCCGGACGCCGCCAGGAAGGCAGCCGCCGCGGTGGCCAGCCAGGCCACCGGGAGGTAGCGGGCGCCAGCAGGGCGAGCGGCGGGGCATCAGCCCCGTCGAATGGGCCAGCCGGGACGGGACGTGCCGGCTCCCACCTAGTTCGCCTCCTCGACCCTCGTCTCTTCCGCCGCGATGCGCAGCGACCGAAGGAACCGGCGGTCGTTCACGGTCATCTCGTAGGGCTTGCGTGCGGCGATGGCGCGAGCCACGGCACCCACCTTCGCTGGAACGGCGGGAGCGTCGGCGGGCTGGGTCCGGTTCACGAACCCGACCACCGCCTCGAGGTTCACCTTCATTTCGTAGCCGCCGGCTCGCGCCCGCTCGCGGCAGGCCTCTACCTCGGGGCTGTTCGACACGGCGGCCGCAATGGCATCCGCCAGTTCTCGGGCAAACCGGTTGACCACGTCATCCATGGGACGGCCCCTCCTCACCCTCGTGCCAACCGGCTGGGCCCCGGAGGCGGTTGCTGACAGCTCCCCACCGGGCGGCGGGTCGGCGTCGGCGCAAAGTCGTCATTGTGGGCGGGACGATGTTGGGGATTCGGGGTTCATTCTAGGGACGGCACTAGTAGGTGTCAAGGAGGAAAGCACAATAAGTTGTGCCCGCTGTGCGACTTGGAGGACGGGCGATACAATGCCGGTCATGTCTTCCGCTCCCGGCGCCCGCCTCTTCGCGGCGGCATCGGACCTCGAGGGATTCGACCCGGAACGCGAGCTGGGCATCCCGGGCGCCTTCCCGTTCACCCGCGGCATCCAGCCCACGATGTACCGGGGCCGGCTCTGGACCATGCGGCAGTACGCGGGCTTCGGCAGCGCGGTGGAGTCGAACCGGCGCTACCGGTATCTGCTCTCCCAGGGGGTGAGCGGGCTCAGCGTCGCCTTCGACCTGCCCACCCAGATTGGCTACGACTCGGATGCAGCGCTCGCAGCCGGCGAAGTCGGGCGTGTGGGTGTCGCCATCGACTCCGTCGAGGACATGGCACTGCTGTTCGACGGCATCCCGCTCGATCGGGTGTCCACGTCGATGACCATCAACGCCACGGCCATCATCCTGCTGGCGCTCTACATTGCCGTGGCCCGGCGGCAGGGCGTGGCCTCGACGCAGCTCTCGGGCACCGTGCAGAACGACATCCTCAAGGAGTACGTCGCGCGCGGCACCTACATCTACCCTCCCGCCCACTCGCTCCGCATCGTCACCGACATCTTCGCGTTCTGCGAGCGCGAGGTGCCGCAGTGGAACACGATTTCGATCAGCGGATACCACATCCGCGAGGCGGGCTCGACGGCGGTGCAGGAGGTGGCCTTCACCTTCGCCAACGCCATCGCCTACGTGCAGGCGGCCGTCGAGGCGGGGCTCGACGTGAACGCCCTCGGTCAGCGGCTGTCGTTCTTCTTCAACGCGCACAACGACGTCCTGGAGGAAGTGGCGAAGTTCCGCGCGGCGCGCCGGCTCTGGGCGCGGCTGATGCGCGACCGCTTCGGCGCCACGAGCCCGCGCGCCCAGCAGCTCAGGTTCCACGCCCAGACGGCGGGCTCCACACTCACCGCCCAGCAGCCCGACAACAACATCGTCCGAGTGGCCGTGCAGGCGATGGCGGCGGTCCTCGGCGGCACGCAGTCGCTGCACACCAACGGGCGGGACGAGGCGCTGGCTCTGCCGACAGAGGAATCCGCGCGGATTGCCCTGCGCACGCAGCAGATCATCGCGATGGAGACGGGCGTGACGAACACCGTCGACCCCCTGGCCGGTTCGTACGAACTGGAGCGGCGGACCAACGAGATCGAGCACGGCGCGCGCGAGCTGCTCGACCGCATCGACGCGATGGGCGGCACGCTGGCGGCGATCGAGGCCGGCTACATCCAGCGACAGATCCAGGAGTCGGCGTACAGGGCCCAGGTGGCTGTTGACGCGGGCGAGGCGGTGGTCGTAGGCGTGAACCGCTACCAGACCGACGAGCCCGCGCGTGTGGAGGTCTTCCAGATCGACCCGGACGTCGAGCGCCAGCAGGTGGAGCGCGTCCGCCAGGTGCGACGCACGCGGGACCAGGCGTCGTGCCAAGCGGCCCTGGCGACAATCGAATCCGCCGCGCGCGGGCGCGACAACATGGTCCCGGCCATCATTTCAGCCGTCGAGGCCCGCGCCACGGTGGGCGAGATCGCCGACACGTTGCGCCGAGTCTTCGGCGAGCATCGCGAAACGGGCCTGGATGTCTGACGTCCTGCTCGCCGTCGACGGCCTGACCACCGCCTTCGATACGCGGGCGGGCAGGCTGACGGCCGTCCAGGGCGTGTCGTTCGAGATCCGCAGGGGTGAAACCCTGGGCCTCGTCGGCGAGTCGGGCAGCGGCAAGTCGGTGACGGCCTTCTCCCTCATCCGGCTGGTGCAGCCGCCCGGGCGGGTGACGGCGGGCCGGGTGCTGTTCCAGGGGCGCGACCTGGCCTCGCTGTCCGAGGACGAGATGCGCGAGGTCCGCGGCGCCGGCATCGGCTTCGTCTTCCAGGAGCCGATGGCGGCCCTGAACCCGGTCATGCGGGTCGGCGATCACATCGCAGAAGCCCTGCGCGTGCACGGGCTCGGGACGCGCGCCGAGGCGCGCGCGCGCGCCATCGACCTGCTGCGCGCGGTCCGGATCGCCGACGCCGAGCGTCGCGTGGACGACTACCCGCACCAGCTCTCGGGGGGCATGCGCCAGCGGGTCATGATTGCCATCGCGCTCGCCTGCCGGCCGCCGCTCGTGATTGCCGACGAGCCGACGACGGCGCTGGACGTCACGGTCCAGGCGCAGATCCTCGAGTTGCTCAGGGAGATGAAGCGCGAGTTCGGCATCAGCCTGCTGCTCATCACGCACGACCTCGGGGTCGTCGCCGAGACCGCCGATCGCGTCGCCATCATGTACGCCGGACGCATCGTCGAGCAGGGACCAGTACGCGACATCTTCAGGCGCCCCGCGCATCCGTACACCCGGGGCCTGCTCGCGTCCATCCCCGGCGGCGTCGCCGGGTCGAGGCTCCACGCCATCGAAGGCGCGGTGCCGAACCTCGCGTCGCTTCCGCCCGGCTGCTCCTTCGCACCGCGCTGCCTCGAGCGCATGCCGGTGTGCGCGGCCGCGTTCCCGGAAGTCACCCTGCTCGGCCCCGAGCGTTCCGTGCGCTGCCACCTGCACGCGGGTCCCGGCTCCCGATTCCCGGATCCCGACGAGGTCCCCGCCTGATGCCCCCGCTCGTCGAAGTCCGCCACCTGGTCAAGCACTTCCCGCGCGGTGGAGGCCTCTTCCGCCCGAAATCCGTCGTCCGCGCGGTGGACGATGTGAGCTTCGACATCGAAGAAGGCGAGACCTTCGCGCTCGTGGGCGAGTCGGGCAGCGGGAAGAGCACGACGGGCCGGTGCATGCTGCGGCTCGTCGAGCCGACCTCCGGCCAGGTTCGGTTCCGCGGCGAGGACGTGCTGTCGTTCCCGGGTGCCCGGCTGCGCGCCGCCCGGCGCGAGATGCAGATGGTCTTCCAGGACCCCTACTCGTCGCTCAACCCGCGCATGCGGGCCGGGGCCATCGTCGAGGAGCCGCTCGTCATCCACCGGATCGGGGCGACGCGCGAGCGCCGCGAGCGCGTGGCGGAGCTGTTCAGACTCGTGGGACTGGATCCCGCGCACCTGGATCGGTATCCCCACGAATTCAGCGGGGGCCAGCGCCAGCGCATCGGGCTCGCGCGCGCGCTCGCGCTCAGCCCCTCGTTCATCATCGCGGACGAACCCGTGTCCGCCCTCGACGTGTCCATCCAGGCCCAGGTGATCAACCTGCTCATGGACCTGCAGCAGCAGCTGCGGCTCACCTACCTCTTCGTCGCACACGACCTGCGGCTCGTGCGGCACATCTCGAGCCGCGTGGCGGTGATGTACCTGGGAAGAATCGTCGAGATGGGTGCGACGGCCCAGATCTTCGAGGACGCGCATCATCCGTACACGCAGGCCCTGCTCTCGGCCGTGCCGGTGACCGATCCGGACGCTCCACGCGCGCGCATCGAGCTGGAGCCGTCGAGCGTGGACCGCGAAGCGCCACTCCGCGAGATCGCCGCGGGACACTGGGTGGCGACGTAGGTCCAGGGGTTCTGTCCGGGGTCCCCCGGCATTCCGGGGTTCCCAGGTTCAGGCCTGTGCCGGGGCAGGCATGGGAGCCGGGGCCGCGTGCGCGGGGCCGTGCGGCGTCTGCCGGTAGTCCTTCTCCACCTGGCCGTCGCGGATGGAGACCACCCGATGCGCGTAGGCCGCGATGTCGGCCTCGTGCGTCACCACGATGATGGTGTTCCCGGCCTCGTGCAGCCGGGCGAAAAGGGCCATGATTTCGATGCCCGTCTTCGAGTCGAGGTTGCCCGTGGGCTCGTCGGCCAGCAGGATGGACGGGTTGTTGACCAGGGCCCGGGCGATGGCCACGCGCTGGCGCTGGCCGCCCGACAGCTCGTTGGGCCGGTGGTTCATGCGCGATGTCAGCTCCACGCGTTCGAGCGCGGCCCTTGCCCGCTCCATGCGGTCCTTCTTCGAGACGCCCGCGTAGACGAGCGGCAGCTCCACGTTGTGCAGCGCGGTGGCACGCGGCAGGAGGTTGAAGGTCTGGAACACGAATCCAATCTCCTCGTTGCGGATCCGCGCCAGCTCGTTGTCGTTCATCTGGCTCACTTCATGGCCGTTGAGGAGATAGGTGCCCTTCGAGGGCGTGTCGAGACACCCGATGAGGTTCATCAGCGTCGACTTGCCCGACCCGGAGGGCCCCATGATGGCGACGTACTCGCCCTGGTCGATGGCGATGGATACGCCACGCAGGGCGTGAATCTCCTCCTCGCCCATGACATAGGTCTTCCAGAGGTCGCGCGTCTCGATGAGAGCCATAAGGGTCAGTCTACATGGACGTCACCCGGGCGGATGGGGTTCCGGTTCTCGGGTGCTCGGGTGCTCGCCTCCTGGCTCCCGGCTCCCGGCCATAGACGCTATGCCTCCTCCTGGTACTGCTCCCGCAGCCGCGCCACGACGGAAGGGTCGGCCAGCGTCGTGGTGTCGCCGAGAGTTTTTCCCTCCGCGATGTCTCGCAGCAAACGCCGCATGATCTTGCCGGACCTCGTCTTGGGCAGGTCGGCGGCGAAGATGATGTCGTCGGGCCGGGCGATGGCGCCGATCTTGTGTGCCACGTGGCTCTTGAGCTCGTCGGCCAGCGCCTCCGAGTGGTGCACGCCCTCCTTCACGGTGACGAACGCGCACAGCGCGTGGCCCTTGATCTGGTGGGGCCGCCCGACCACGGCGGACTCGGCCACCTTCGGATGGTCCACCAGCGCGCTCTCGACCTCCATCGTCCCGATGCGATGGCCGGCCACGTTTAGCACGTCGTCCACGCGGCCGAGCAGCCAGTAGTACCCGTCGTCGTCCAGCTTCGCGCCGTCGCCGGTGAAGTAGACGTCCTTCGACCAGCGGCTCCAGTACTGCTGCACGTAGCGGTCCGGATCTCCGTAGATGCCCCGCAGCATGCTGGGCCACGGCCTGGTGAGCGCCAGGAGGCCGCCGCCGACAGGCACCTCTTCCCCCGCGTGGTTCAGGACCTTTGCGCTGATGCCCGGGAACGGCTGCGTGGCCGAACCGGGCTTGGTGCGCGTGATACCGGGCAGAGGCGTGATGAGGATGGACCCGGTTTCCGTCTGCCACCACGTGTCGACGATGGGGCAGCGCTCGCGGCCGATGTGGAGGTGATACCAGACCCAGGCCTCGGGGTTGATGGGCTCCCCCACCGAACCGAGCAGCCGCAGCGTGGACATGTCATGGCGCGCGGGCCAGTCCGTGCCCCAGCGCATGAAGGCACGGATGGCCGTTGGCGCCGTGTAGAAGATGGTGACGCCGTAGCGCTCGATGATCTCCCAGAATCGGTCCTTCTGTGGCCAGTCCGGCGCGCCTTCGTACATGACGATGGTGGCGCCGGTGGCGAGCGGCCCGTAGACGACATAGCTGTGCCCGGTCACCCAACCGATGTCCGCCGAGCACCAGTACACGTCGTCGTCCTTCATGTCGAAGACCCACTTCGTGGTGGCGTAACAGCCGAGCAGGTACCCGGCCGTCGTATGGACGATGCCCTTGGGTTTGCCGGTGGTACCCGAGGTGTAGAGGATGTAGAGCATGTCCTCCGAGTCCATCGGCTCGGGCGGGCACTCGACGCGCGCGCCGTCCATCAGCTCGTGGTACCAGCGGTCGCGTCCCGCCTTCATGTGCACGGGGATGTCGGAGTAGCCCCGGCGCACGACGACCACGTGCTCGATGCTCGGCGTCTCGGCCAGCGCCTCGTCCGCCATCTGCTTGAGCGGGATGATGCCGCCGCGGCGATAGCCCCCGTCCGCGGTGACGAGCAGGCGTGCCTGCGCATCGTTGATGCGATCGCGCAGCGACTCGGCCGAAAAACCGCCGAACACGACGGAGTGGACGGCGCCGATCCGCGCGCACGCCAGCATGGCGACGGCCAGTTCGGGCACGAGGGGCATGTAGAGCGCCACGCGGTCGCCCTTGCGGATGCCGAGGCCCTTCAGGACGTTGCCGAACTGGCAGACCTGGCGATAGAGATCGAAGTAGGTCAGCGTCCGCCGGTCGCCCGGCTCACCTTCCCAGATGAAGGCCGCCTTGTTGCGACGCCACGTGCGGACGTGGCGGTCGAGGCAATTGGCGCTCGCGTTGATCTTGCCGTCCACGAACCACTTCGCGTGGGGCGGGTTCCACTCGAGCACGCGGGACCAGGGCTCGATCCACTCGAGCTCGTGCGCAAATCCCTCCCAGAAGGCCTCGGGATTCTCCGCAGCCCTGGCGTAGACCGCCGGATCGCTCACATGGGCCTTCGCGCGAAAGTCGGCGGACGGCTCGAAGGTACGGTCTTCCCTGAGGAGGGCGTCAATCTCGGACATGGGGGGAATTATAGGTGCAAGGTGCAGGGTGCAAGGTGCCGCGGGTGGGGTGCACGGTGCGGGGTGCATCGGGACGGGCGGGGCGTGCGAAACGGGCTCGCCGATGCCCGCGCGAGGAGGGACCGAGCGACGGTGGGGTCAGCGATGGGCTGCGGGTGCCGAGGTGCCGGTGGCGACGCGGTGGGCGTCGTACCAGCGGAAGCGCTTCGACCTCAACCGCATCAGATCGAGCGACGCCGCGGCCGTCTCGAGCATCGAGGGCTCGAGCCTGCGCACGCGGATGGCCGCGGCCTCCTGAAGGGCCCGCTCGCACAGGAGGTTCACCATCCGGGGCAGCCCGCCCGACAGCGCATGCACGACGTCGATGGTCTTCGGGCCGATGGCAATCGGCGCCCCCCCGGCCACGTGAAGGCGATGCTGGATGTACGGCTCGCACTCATCGCGGTCGAGCGCCGTCAGGCGGGCCCGATGCAGCACCACGTCGTCGAGGGCGCGCGGCAGCGTCGGGGATCCCACGGTCGGCGGCTGGGAAGACAGCACCACTCTGAGCAGGGGCTCGCCGCCCGACTCCAGCGCCATGAGCCGGATCAGGCTCTGGACGCTCACGGGAGGCAGGAGGTGGGCCTCGTCCAGGAGAATCAGCGGACGCGGCCCGGCGCTCGCGCGCAGCGAGTCCTCCAGCCAGCGGCTCAGCTCGTCACCGCCGGCATCGGCCAGGCGATCCGTCGCCGACGCTTCCTGCGTCGTGGACCCCAGCTGCTGCAACAGCCGCCGGTACAGCTCGTCGGGTGACAGCAGCGCGTTGGAGATGTAGACCACCCGCGATTCCTGCTGGAACATGCGGATGAGGGTCCGGCAGAGCGTGGACTTGCCCGTGCCGAGGTCGCCGGTCAGCAGCAGCACGGGCACCCGCCTGGCCAGGCCCATCGACAGCCCACCCAGCGCACGCGCGTGAGCCCGGCTCCGGTAGTGGTACCGGGCGTCCGGCGTGAGGCTGAAGGGGCGCTCGAACAGCCCGAAGAACGACTCGTATCCCGACTGCATGCCACACCGTGTATCGGCGTGAACACGGGGGACCTGCAGGGCTGGGGCCAGGGTCGGGACCAGCCGTGGCAGACGCCACATTCAGGCCCCCGGCCGATGACCGCGACCCACGGCGGCCCTGGGCATTTCGGCTTACGCGCCGCCCGGTCCCGGCGGCAACGGCGGCGGTGGCGTGAACGTCGGCGGCGTGAACGTGGGCACCGGTGGCGGCGGAGGCGGCGGGTTCTTGCGGAAGAAGAGCGCCCCGAACAGGCCCCCGATCATCCCGAACACGCCGCACACGCACAGGGTGATGAAGAAGCCGACGACGGCCGCCACACCCATCGCCGGACCACTCTTCAACGCCTCGAGGAACTCGCGCGCTTCGGGCGGCATGTCGCTGGACATCACCTGCTCGAGCATCCCCGCCTGGAAGGGCACGAGCGCTGCGTTCAACGGGATGGCCACGATGGTCCAGACGACGGCGCCGATGGCGCCGGCCATGAGCCCGACCAGCGCGCCGTCGCCCACGGTAATGGGATCCGGCCGCTGCTGCTGCATCAGGTAGGCGGCGAGGCCGCCGCCAAACAGGATCCATGCGCAGCAGCAGTTCGCCAGATTGATGACCGGCAGGGCCGACAGAACACCCATCGCCACGCCGCCGAGCAGGGCTGGTTGCAGCATGCGGGGGATTCTAACTGAGGTTCTGCGGTTCGGAGGTTCTCGGGTTCGGAAGTGGGTTGTGGGGTGCTGGGGTTCTCAGGCTCTCAGGTTCCGAACCTCAGAACCTCAGAACCGCAGAACCGCAGAACCTCAGAACCTTTCGTCTAGTCGTAATACTCCAACCCGAGGTGCGTGATCAGTTCCTCACCCTTCATATAACGAAGCGTGTTCTTCAGCTTCATCAGCTGGATGAACAGGTCGTGCTCCGGGTACACCTCCTTGGCGTGCATCGGGGCCTTGAAGTAGAACGACAGCCACTCCTGGATGCCGAACATCCCGGCGCGCTTGGCCAGATCGAGGAACAGCGCCGAGTCGAGGACGATGGGCGCCGCCAGGATCGAGTCGCGGCACAGGAAGTTGATCTTGAGCTGCATCGGGTAGCCGAGCCAGCCCACCAGGTCGATGTTGTCCCAGCCTTCCTTGTTGTCGCCGCGCGGCGGGTAGTAGTTGATGCGAACGACGTGCGAGAGGTCCTTGTAGAGCTCGGGGTAGAGGTGCGGCTGGAAGATGTAGTCGAGCGCCGACTTCTTGCTCTCCTCCTTGGTCTTGAACGACTCCGGATCGTCCAGCACCTCGCCGTCACGATTGCCGAGGATGTTCGTCGAATACCAGCCGCGCACGCCGAGGAGGCGTGCCTTGAGCCCGGGAGCGATGACCGTCTTGATGAGCGTCTGCCCAGTCTTCATGTCGTTGCCGGCCACCGGCGCCTTGGTCCGGGCCGCCAGTTCCAGCATCGCGGGCACATCGGCGGTCAGGTTCGGCGCGGCGTTGGCGAACGGAATGCCTTCCTTCAGCGCGGCATACGCGTACACCATGCTCGACGGGATCGCATCGTCGCTCTCCTCGAGTCCCTTCTCGAGCGCGGCCAGCGACTGGTGCACGGGGCCTTCCTTCATGAAGACTTCGGTGCTGCCACACCACACCATCACCAGGCGGGAGCAGCCGTGCTTCTCCTTGAAGCCCCGGATGTCGGCGATCAACTGCTCGGCGAGGTCCTTCTTGTTCCTGCCCTTCTTGACGTTGGGCCCGTTCAGCCGCTTGACGTAACGCTGGTCGAACACGGCCGGCATCGGCTTGATGGCTTCCATCTCGCCGCGGACCTGGTCGAGGAGCGCCGGCTCGAGCACGCCCGCGGTCCGGGCGGCAGCGTAGCAGTCCTCCTCGAAGATGTCCCAACCGCCGAAGACGATGTCGGGCAGGCCGGCCACGGGCACGAAGTCCTTGATCTTCGGCGACCGGGCGTCGGTGCGCCTGCCCAGCCGGATGGTGCCCATCTGGGTGAGCGATCCAATGGGCAGCGCGAGCCCCTTGCGAATGGCGGCCACGCCCGCGATCGTCGTGGTGCTGACGGCACCCAGACCCACGAGCAGGACACCGAGTTTGCCCTCTGCAGGAGCGATGTTTATTGGCGTCTTCACAACCTGCCGATCTTATCATGGGGCCATGATTGGCCAGTTCCTGCGCACGGTGCGGCGGCACCGCCAGATGGACCCGCTCCACGTCACGATGACGGGCGTCCGCATGGGCGAGCGCTTCGCGCAGATCGGCTGCGACGACGAGGCGCTGCTGGGGGGGCTGGCGGCCAAGGTGGGCCTCAGCGGGACCTGCGCGGTGGTGGCCTTCGACGACGCGTCCGCGGCCCGCGCGCGGAAGGTCGGCGCCGGCGTGGGCGCGCTCATCGATGTCCGGGTGGTGGCGCCCGGCGCCTTCGGCATCGACGGTGCCACCGTGGACATGGTGGTCGTGGACGACACGCGCGGCACCTTCGCACGGCTGCCCGATGCGAATCGCCGCGCGGCCCTCGCGGAGGCGCTCCGCGTGTTGCGCGACGGCGGGCGCGTCGAAGTGGTCGAGCGGGTGTCGGTGAAAGGACTGCTGGGCGGACACGTCACGCGGCCGGAGGGATATCTGGTGGAGAACGACCTGGCCGCGGCGGGGTTCAAGCCCGTGCGGATGCTCGCGGAGAAGGAGGGCGTCAGGTTCGTGGAGGGGCTGAAGGGCGCGAGCCCGGGTTCTCCACAGGCGAAGGGCGCCTCGGACAGGGAACACGCGCGGTAAGATGACGGTCCGGCTCAGGGAGGAGGCTCCGCCATGACGAGCGACGAGATCCGTTCGTTCCTCGACCGGTTCGTGCATGCATGGGAGCGCCAGGACGTCGCGGCGCTCAGCGCCTGCTACGCGGACGACTGCGAGGTCGTCAGCCCCATCTTCGGCACGATGAAGGGCCGGGCCCAGGTCGAGAAGTCCTACACCGATCTGTTCAAGGCCTTCGCCAACCCCACCGTCCGCATGGAGGACACCATCGTCTGCAACAGCGACCTGGCGCGCGCCGTCATCGTCTGGACGGTGCAGTCCACGCACGCCGGCGAGGTCTTCGGGATGCCGGCCACGGGCCGCCGCATCGAGCGGACCATGGCGTACCTGTTCACGCTGCGCGACGGCCTGATCATCCGGGAGCGGCGCGTCTACGACTTCACCAGCATGCTCATGCAGCTCGGCGTGCTCAAGGCGAGGCCGGCCTGACGCCCACGCCTCAGGGCACCAGGTCCGGCCGGTACTCACCGACGAACTCCATCACCGAGGACGCCTCGACCATGTCCCTCGCGCGGAACCGGACCGTGTGGGACGCGGTCCGCTCGAACATGGGCAGGTAGGCCAGCACCTCGGCCGGCATGTAGTGCTTGAAACTCACCTCCACGGTGACGGGCCCCTGGGGTCGATACGGCTTCAGCTCGGCGCGGCGGGCCAGCCCGGCCTTCACGCGGGGGCCAATCAGCTCGAGCGCCGCCTGCGGCGTGAGCGTCAGCGCCGAGTGGAAGCCAAGGCTCTTCTTCGTCTCCGCCCCCTCGATGGGCCCGATGACCTTCCGCACCTCCGCGACCGCCGCGTCGTCGCCGGAGATCATGACGACCGGCACGCCGAAGTGTCCGGCGATGGCGGCGTTCCACGCGCCTTCGGTCATCTCGACGCCGTTCAGGGCCACGCGGGTGAGCGTGGCGCTCGAGAACGTGTGCGCGCGTACACCCGCCGCGTTGGTCGTGGACGAGTGATAGCCGATGAACACGGCGGCATCGAACGTCTCGTCGATGCCGGCCATCATCTGCAGCCGCCGCGGCCACGAGCGCACGATGCGGACGTCCGGCGGGAACTGCTCGATGAGGAGGTTCTCGCCGTTGCCGTGCGAGTCGGCGACGACGATCTCGGTGGCGCCCGCCTCCTTCGCCGCGGTCACGGCCGCCATGGCCTCGCGGGTCATGAACTCGCGGAACCGCCCGTACTCGAAGCCCGAGGGCCCGATCTGGTCGCCGGTGACCACGCCCGCCACGCCCTCCATATCGACGGAGATGTGCACCTTGAGCGTCCGGGGCTGTGTTCCGACGGGGAGCGCGACGGCAACGACGACGGCGAGGGTCAGCAGGGCTCGTGGCATGAGCGCGTCATTTAGCAGGAAAACCTCCCGGGCACAAGGCTGTGGCCGCAAGTGGACGGTGGTATCGCCTGAGGACGACAGAAAGCCGGTGGGGATGCCGGCTGGAGGGGGAGTACGCCGGATCAGGGCGGATTCAGGCCCGATTCGTCTTGACCCGGTGAACAGGGAGGCGTCTGATGGGACGGCAAGGGTTTTGCGATAACGGCAGTCGAGCCAGCCATGCAGCCCGACGTCTACACCGCCACGGACATCGCCGCCGCAGCCAGCGTTCCCGAAACGTGGGTCGAGCACCTGCTGGCCCGTGGCGAAATCCGCTCGGTCGCGGCCTTCATGCCAGCGGGCACCCCGCTCGATCCGGCCCTGGCGCACTACGTGCCGCACGAGGAAGCCGTCCGGGCCGTCCGGGCCCTGTCAGCGGGGCTTCCCGTCGCGCTGCCATCGGCCGCTGGCGTGCTCGGCAGGGAGCTGTTCGGCGAGGCGCCACGTCACGCGCGTCCCGCGACCGTCCCGCTTGTCGTGTCCACGAGCCTCCATGGCCTGGTGGCGGCCAGCATCCTGTTCGTCGCCAGCCTGGGCCTGGCATCCGCGAGCGAGCCCACCGAACCGCTCGAGGATCCGGATCCGCCCGTGCGTCTCGTCTTCCTGGCGACACCCGGTCCGGGAGGTGGCGGGGGCGGCGGCGGGATTCGGATGAAGACCCCGCCGCCAAAGGCGGAGCGCAAGGGCAGCATGACCGTGAACAGCCCGATTCCCGTGCGGCGTCTGCCCCCGCCGCTCGAGGCGAAGCCTCGGGTGGTCGAGCCGCCGCCGGCTCCGCTCGAGGCAAAGACGCTCCCTCCCGTGATGGCACCGGTAGTCACCGCTCCGGCCGACACGCGCGACCGCGAGGGCGTCATGGCGAAGGCCGAGCAACCCGAACCGAGCGCCGGCCCGGGTGCCGGCGGCGGCGTGGGCTCGGGCCGCGGCACGGGGCTGGGCGAAGGCGACGGATCGGGCATCGGCGACGGATCGGGTGGAGGCACCGGCGGCGGGCCGTACAGGCCCGGCAGCGGCGTGGATCCGCCGCGCCTCCTGCGCGAGGTGAGGGCGGAATACTCGGACGCGGCGCGCCGGGCCAACCTCGAAGGCGTGGTGGTCCTGGAGATCGTCGTCCGTCGGGACGGCAGCGTCGGCGACGTGCGAATCCTGAGGGGCCTGGGGCTCAACCTGAACGAGCAGGCCGTGAAGGCGGTGCGCCAGTGGAGGTTCGCGCCGGCACGGATGAAGGGCACGCCGGTGGACGTCGTCGTCGAAGTGGACGTGGAATTCCGACTCAGGTGAGACGCGGATGGGCCGCAGATGACGCGGAGGGCGCAGAGGGGCTCTGGCCGCAGATGGCACAGATGGTAGAGGGCGTATGGAGACACTCCTGATCGCAGTCACGGTGGCTTCGCTGGGTGCCGCGCTCGCCATGGGCGTCGTGGCGTGGCGGGCGTCGAAGGAGGAGCGGCACAGGGCGGCGGCGCGCGTGGCGGCGCTGTCGGCGGCGGCGCGGGAGGTGAACGACCCGCCGGCCGCGCTCCGGGCGGCCCCGGCTGCCGACCCTGCGGTCACTGGGGCAACTCGTCCGTGGAAACCGGCCCCGCTGTCGCCGCCCGAATCGCTCGACGAGTTCCGCAGCGAGTCGGCCGTGCCCGAGGTGACGGTGCACCCCGGCTTCCTGGGGGCCGGCACGGCGGCACGTGAGGACACGGGACGCCAGCGCAGCCTCGCTGCGGCGGCCGCCGTCATCGCGGTGGTGGTCGGCGCGTTCGCCATCGCCCGCGTCGGCGGCGGCGCAGAAACCGCCGCCGGCACAGCGCCAGCGCCGCTCGAGCTGCTCTCCCTGCGGCACGAGCGCGAAGGTGCCATGCTGTCGGTCGCCGGGCTGGTCCGCAATCCGCCCGCGGGAACGAGCGTGGAGCGGGTCTCCGCCGTGGTGTTCCTCTTCGATCAGCAGGGCACGTTCGTCGCGAGCGCCAGGGCGCCTGTCGACTTCGTGAAGCTGACGGCAGGCGATGAGTCACCGTTCGTCGTGAAGATGCAGGCGCCTCAGGCCGTGGCGCGCTATCGCGTGAGCTTCCGGACCGACGACGGCACGCTGCCGCACGTCGATCGCCGGGGTGAACCGCCGACAGCGACACCGGTGGCGCTGGCACAGCCTTGAGTCACTCCAGGTTCGGGGGTCCAGCCATGCGTCACCCATCTCGGCGTCCAACGGCGGTCGTGCTCGCGCTCACCGGGCTGCTGGGGCTGCAGGCCACGGCGCCCGTGGCGGGGCAGGATGGCTTCCGGTTCCGCAGTGGTGTGGAGCTCATCAACGTCACGGCCACCGTCACCGACCGGAGCGGGCGGTTCCTGCCCGGCCTGACGAGGGACGACTTCGTGGTCTACGAGGACAACCAGCCGATGGAGATCACGCACTTCTCCGCCGAGCGGTCGCCGGTGAGCCTCGGGATCGTCATCGACACGAGCGGCAGCATGCAGGGCGAGAAATGGGGCGCCGCACGTGACGCGATCGATCGCTTCCTGCAGCAGCTCACGGATCCCGACGACGACTTCTTCCTCTATCGGTTCAGCGGCAGTGCGGACCTGGTGCAGGACTGGACCAGCGATCGCCGTGCGGTGAGCTGGAGCCTCGGCCGCGTCAACCCGAATGGCGGCACGGCGATGTACGACGCGGTGGCCGAGGCGGTGCCGATGGCGCACGGAGGACAGAACCGCAAGAAGGCGGTCGTCATCATCTCGGACGGCAACGACACGAGCAGCCGCGTGGGCCCCGGGGACGTGCGGCAGCTCGTGCGCGAGACCGAGGTGCTCGTCTACGCGGTCGGCATCGACGGCCAGGGCCAGCCGACGATCGTGTCGCGGCCCCGGCCGCCCGTCGGCGGCGGGCCCCGCCTGCCGATTCCCTTCCCGTTCCCGGGTGGCGGCGGACGTGGCGGCGGTGGATACCCGATGCCGCCGTTTCCGGGGAGCGGCGGCGGCGTGTACTCCTCCGGCTCGGCCGACCGCGTGAACGTGGCCGCACTCCGCGAGATCACGGACGACAGCGGCGGCCGCACGGAGATCGTGCGCGACGCGCGCGACCTGGATCCGGCGACGGCCAACATCGCGGACGAGCTCAGCAAGCAGTACTACATCGGCTACCCCAGTCCCGGGCACAAGGACGGGCGCTGGCACACCATCCGGGTGGAAGTGCGCGATCCGTCGCTCCGCGTGCGGGCGCGGCGGGGATACGTGGCAACGCCCTGAAGGCGGGGTGCAAGGATCGACGTTCGCGCCATCGCCCGAGATGGCGACACGCTGCTCGTCGGCGGATCGTTCGACTACGTCGGCCCTCCCACCGGGCGGTTCGCGGTGCTGGATCACCAGGCGGGGTGCCTGATCGGCAGCCCGGGGCTGACCGGCGGAAGCGCTCTCGGCAGCGTCGAGGCCGTTGCCCCCACGGACGACGGCGGGTGGATCCTCACCGGACGCGAGTTCCCCTGCACGTTCACGAATGGCCGGCGGTCGCCGCCCCTGATCAAAGTCGAGGCAAGCGGGCAAGGGCTCGCCGCCATGGACCTGGGTTCAGCGGCCTGCTGCCCTCTGCCCCGTCCGCCCTCGGTCACGGTGCCGTCGGCGCCAGTGCCTCCCGACGCGCCGCAGGCGCTTCGTGCGGACGTACGGGACCGGACCGTGACGCTCTCCTGGGAGGCCGCTCCTGGCAACGCGGAACGCTACATCGTCGAGGCCGATTCAGGGCCTGGCCTGGCCGACCTCTCGGCGTTCGACACGGCGAATCTCGACACGACGTTCTCGACGACCGCGCCGCCCGGGCAGTACTTCGTCCGCGTGCGGGCGTCGAACGCCGCTGGCCACGGCCGTGCATCGAACGAGGTGACGATCACGGTGCCTTGAGAGGACGGGCAACGGCCTCACGGGAGCACACCCGGGGCCGGCCCGGTCCATCGGCCCCACCCACCCGCGGGGATCCGCGAGGTTGCGCGTCGGCTGGCGCTGGCATGGTCCTCGCAGTGCGTCCAGGCGGGAGGAGGACCGAACCATGGCCCCCAGAGTTGCTGCCGCAATCGCCCTCGCCCTTGTCCTGCTTGCCGTCCCGACGAGTGCCTCGGCGCAGATGGCTCCCCACGATCGGCGAGTGTTCGGGAACATCTCGGACCAGGTGCAACGCTACACGCAGCTGACCATCTTCGACAGCGTGTCGGCGTCCGTGGAGGGCGGGCGGGTGGTGCTCACGGGCTGGGTGACCATGCCCCACAAGCGCGACGACATCGAGCAGCGGGTGCGGCGCGTGGACGGGGTGACCTCGGTAGAGAACGGCATCGGCGTGCTGCCCGTCTCGCCGTTCGACGACGAGCTGCGGTTCCGCATCGCGCGGGCCATCTACAGCAACTCCTCGTTCTGGCACTACGCATCGATGGCGAACCCGCCCATCCACATCATCGTGAACGGCGGGCGCGTGACGCTCGAGGGCGTGGTGAACAACAACGTGGAGCGCATGCTGGCGCGGTCGCTCGCCGCCGGCTTCGGCGCGCTCGAGGTGACCAGCCTGCTGCGCACCGACGCGGAGGTGCGGGAGGTGATGGCGACCAGCTAGGCGCGGGCGCCCGTCACGCGATGTTCTTGACCAGGTGGATCTCGTCGCAGATGGGGATGCCGCCGAAGCCCCCGGCATCACCTGTGCGATGCGGTAGCCCTGGCGCTCCATGCAAATCAGTGCGCCCGCGATATCCCGTTCCAGCTCGGCCACCACCGTCGGCATCGTCTCGAGGTGGGGCCCCTCGGCGAACGTGATCAGCCGGGTGCAGCCGAAGTCCCGCTCGATGAGCAAGAGCACCGCCGGTGGACCCGCGTCAAACGGCCTCGCGCACGAGCAACGGCGGCAGCCCGAGGTGCGGCTTGCACCCGCAGATGATCTGCAGTCGCGCCTCCGGGCTAGGCGGCGGATCCGCTCTCGTCCCGCCGCTTGATGAACCAGATGAAGAGCACGAAGGTGGCAGCCACGAGGACCATCATCGTGCCGAACAGCAGCAGCGTGGTCACGAGGATCGACTCGCTTCCCATGCGAACGTCGATCTCGATCGGCACGCCCTTCTGGCGGTCGGCCAGCGCCTGCTCCCACACGATGATGTTGCCGCGGCGGACCTCGCGCGTCGGGGAGTTGTGGAAGGTGACGCGGCTCGGCAGGTGCAGGCGGAAAGCCGCGAGCTCGCTCCCCTGCCATCCGACGTCCGGGACGGCGCGGCCCGCGGATGGCCCCACCACCTGCTGGTACTCGACGGACGCCTCACCCGCGGTCAGCCGGTAGGACGACCAGGCGAACGCGGGCGCCTCGCCCAGGCGGCGGATGTCGTCCACCTCCATCCGGACGTGCACGTACCGGCGTCGGTCACGGCGCGAGGCGGTGACGCTGGCGACGCGGGCGGCCGGCGACTCGAAGAACGCGCGGACGTCCTGGCGATCCAGTCGCGCGGCCGGATCCAGCGGCAGGTCCACGCCGCGAAGCGCCACCAGCGCGGGCACCGAGGCGTTCACGTACACCGTGGCCGAGCCGTCGAGATCGACGTAGATCTCTTCTTCGTACTCGTACTTCCGGGACAACGGGTTGACGCCGCAGGCCGTCACCAGCAGCAGGGCGACGCCGGCCACCGCCGCACGGCGGGCCGCGGGCCGGGCGGGACGCCTCCAACGAGCGATCACGATCCCCGATCATACCCTGCCGGCGACCGCGCCATGCTTCGGGAGGAGGGGCGCCGGTGATACCTTGAGTGCGCTTCCATGGCACGTCCCACCCTGTTTCTCATCGACGGCAGCAACCAGATGTACCGGGCCTACCACGCCATCCGCGGGCTCACCGGGCCCGACGGCAGGTCCACCAATGCCGTCTACGGCTTCGTGACCATGCTGAGGAAGCTGATTGCGGACCACCAGCCCGAGTACATCGCCGCGTCGTTCGACCTGCCGGCCGCGACCTTCCGGGAGAAGCTCGCCGCCGACTACAAGGCCACCCGTGCGGCCATGCCGGACGATCTCCGGGAACAGATCCCGTGGGTCCACGAAGCGTGCGAGGCCATGGGCGTGCCGATCTTCACCGCTGAAGGCTTCGAGGCCGACGATGTCATCGGCACGCTGGCGCGGAAGGCCGCCGCCGCCGGCTTCGACGCCGCCATCGTCACGGGCGACAAGGACTTCTTTCAGCTCGTGGGCGACGGCATCCGGGTCTACAACCCGCGGGACGAGGGCGCGTGGTACGACGAGGCGGGCGTGGCCGGGAAGTTCGGCGTCCGGCCCGACCAGGTCGTGGACGTGCTGGCCCTGATGGGCGACGCATCGGACAACGTGAAGGGCGTGCCGGGAATCGGCGAGAAGGGTGCCCGGGACCTCGTTGCGACCTACGGGTCGCTCGACGCCCTGCTCGCGCGTGCCGGCGAGGTGCCGCAGAAGAAGTATCGCGAAGCGCTCGCCACCCACGCGGATCAGGCGAGGCAGAGCCGCGAGCTGGTCACGATCCACACCGGCGTGGACGTGCCGTTCGACCCCGAGCGTTTCCGCTATCGCGGCGCCTCGCGCGAGCGGTGCTACGCGCTCTTCGCGTCGCTGGGGTTTCGCACGCTGGTCAACGAGTTCGCGCCAACGGCGGAGTCGGTCGCGAAGGACTACCGCCTGGTCTCGTCCTTCGACGAGCTCGACGCGCTCGGGGCCGAGCTGGCGCGGGCGCCGCGCCTCGCGATGCGGCTGGTTACGGACGGCACGGCGCCGGTGCGTGCCACGCTGGCGGGCATCGCCGTGTCCACGGCGCCACGCCAGGCACGCTACATCCCGGTCGGGCACCGGGGGTTCATGGGAGACGGCTCGCTCGATCGCGACAGGGCCCTGCGCGTGCTCGCGCCGGTCTTCACCGACGCCGCGATCCGGAAGATTGGCCACGACATCAAGGCGGACCTCATCGTGCTCCGCCGTCACGGCGTGCGGCTCGAGGGCCTGGACCTCGACACCATGCTGGCAGCGTATCTGCTGGATGCCAACCGGTCGAGCCAGGCCATCGAGCCCCTGGCGCTCGAGCAGGTGGGCTACAAGGCCGTGGACGAGGAATCGATCCGCGGCAAGGGCGCCAAGGCGCTGCCCTTTGCGGAGCTGCCTGCTGACGCCGTGCTGGACTATGCGGGCGAGCGGGCCGACCTCGCGCTGCAGCTGGCCGACGCCTTCGCTCCCGCGCTCGAGCGCGAGGCGCTTGGCCGGGTGTATCGGGAGCTGGAGCTGCCGCTGGTGCCCATCCTCGCCTCGCTGGAACGGACGGGCGTGCGCGTGGACGTGTCGGTGCTCTCCGCCCAGGCGTCCCGTGTGGAGCAGGAGTTGGGGGAGCTGGCCGCCGAGATCCATCGGCAGGCGGGCGAGACGTTCAACATCAACTCGCCGAAGCAGCTGGCCGAGGTGCTCTTCGACAAGCTGAAGCTGCCCGTGCTGAAGCGCACGGGGGCCACCCGCACGGCGTCCACCGCCGTCGAGGTGCTCGAAGAGCTGGCGCAGGCGCACGACCTGCCACGGATGATCCTCGATTGGCGCAGCCTGGCGAAGCTGAAGGGCACGTACATCGACGCGCTGCCCGCGCTGGTGAATCCGGAGACCGGCCGCGTGCACACGCAGTTCAACCAGGCGGTGGCCGCCACGGGGCGGCTGAGCAGCAGCGATCCCAACCTGCAGAACATCCCGATCCGCACCGAGATCGGCCGCGAGATCCGACGCGCGTTCGTCGCCGAGCCCGGCTTCGTGCTCGTCTCGGCCGACTACTCGCAAATCGAGCTGCGCGTGCTGGCGCACCTCTCGGGCGACGAGTCGTTGATTGCGGCGTTCGAGCGCGGCGAGGACATCCACGACCAGACGGCCCTGAAGGTGTTCGGGCCGGACACGACGCTCGAACCGCACGAGCTCCGCCGACGGGCGAAGATGATCAACTACGCCCTGCTCTACGGCAAGACGGCCTTCACGCTGGCGAAGGACATCGGCGTGTCGCAGGCGGCGGCACAGCAGTTCATCGACGCCTACTTCACCGGTTTCCCGCGCGTCCGCGGCTTCATCGACCAGACGCTCGAGGATGCCCGCCGCACCGGCGTCGTGAAGACGATGTTCGGACGGCGGCGCGCCGTGCCGGAGGTGACCAGCCGCAACGGGCAGATCCGCGCGGCGGCCGAGCGTGTCGCCGTGAACATGCCCATCCAGGGCACGGCAGCGGACATCCTGAAGCGGGCGATGATCGATGTGGACGGGGCCCTCTCGCGGGCCCACCCGCGCGCCCGGATGATCCTGACCGTGCACGATGAGCTGTTGTTCGAGGCGCCCGGGGGCGAGTCGTCCGACGTGGCCGCGCTCGTGAAAGCGACCATGGCCGCGGCCGTGCCCCTGCGGGTCCCGCTGGACGTGGATGTAGGAATCGGGGCGAACTGGAAGGACGCGAAGGCATAGGCGTCCGGATCAGCGCCAGCGCTGCTTGACGAGCTCCCAGTCAGCCCTCAGCTGCGAGGCCGTGGCCGCACGGTCGGAGGCCTCGAGGGTCCGCACACGGTCCGGGATGATGCCCTGCAGCACGAGCTTGTCGAGATCGGCTCGAAGGGTCGCCGATCGGGCACCGGCCAGTCGGGCTCGCGCCCACCCGGCCGTGGCCGCCTCCCAGGCCGCCAGCGCATCCCCCGCCCCGCGCAGCCCGGCGGCCACCCAGTAGGACGCCGCCGCCGACTCGGGGTCCCGGGACAGCTCGAGGCGCATGTCCGCAACCAGGGCCGAGAAGAGCTCTTTTCGCCGCTCGGGGGGACTGACGTGGGCCTGTCGTTCCATGGCGCTGCCCCACCAGTCCAGCATGGCTTCAGCCAGGGCCGGATCCACATCCCGGGCAGGCGCCACGCCGCTGGCGAAGAGGGACGCGGCCGCGCCGAACTCGTCCTCGAGGAACAGGGCCTGGCCCACGGCCATCAGGTACTCGATGCGCGCGCGGGGCTCGAGCACGCCGGCCCGGACGGCGCCAAGCGCCTCCCGCGCCGCGCCCAGGTCGGCCGGGTCCGCGCTCTCGCGGTACCGCTCGAGGTGCGCGCGCGCCAGGACGACGGCGGCGGC
>CAUJDN010000022.1 GCA_963169195.1 Acidobacteriota bacterium
CGCATCAACGAGACGACGATGTCGGCGTACGCCGGGTCGGCGCGGCCGGCCTGCTCCATCGCTCGCACTGCCGCCTCCAGCTTCGCGGGCGGCAGGTGCGCGCCGGCGCGGTCGGCGGCATCGTAGCGTGCGCGCTTACACGGGATCATTCGCTACCTGCAACGAAATTGCAATCTGGAATTTTGTCCAGTGACACCCGACAACCTGTTCCATCAGCTTGCCCCGATCATTGACCGGGTGCGGCTCTCCGATCACTGGGTGGTGCCGGCCGGCGAGGCGCCCTCGCACCGCCGCTCGCGGCTGACCCGCAGGGAGATGAGCGCGCACTTCCGCGGCGGCCACCGTGTGGGCGCCTGCCCGATCGAGCGCGGCCAGAGCACGACCCGCATCGCGGTCCTCGATCTGGACTCGCACGGCGGCGAGACCGACTGGCCCTCGATGCTGGCGATCGCCCGCAAGCTGATCGACGCCGCCGCGCTGCTGGGCGTCTGCCTGATCCCATTCCGGTCCTCCGGTGGTTCCGGCGTCCACCTCTACGCGATCTGGCAGATGCCGCAGGACGCGCGCAGCGTCCGCGCGGCGATGGCGCAGGTGCTCGCCATGGCCGGCCTGAAGAGCGGCACCCGTGGCGTCGCCCGCGGCGAGGCGGAGATATTCCCCAAGCAGGACGCGGTGCCGGTTGACGGTTGGGGGTCGATGTTCGTGCTCCCGCTGGCCGGCCAGTCGGTGGCGCTGGACCCGGATACGCTCGCGCTGCTGGACCCCAGCGACATCGACTTTCCCCTGAGCGACCCCGTCGAGGTCCTGCCCCCGCCCGAGCGCCTGCCGGCGGTGCTCGCCCCGTCCGCCCCCGAGATCGCCGACGTGCGCGATGCGCTGGCTGCGATCGACCCCAACGACTTCGACTACGAGGGCTGGCTGAAGATCCTCTTCGCGGTCCACGCCGCCACCGACGGCAGCGGCGAGGGGCTCGCCCTGATCCTCGACTGGTCGAGTCGCTTCGAGCGATACGACGAGCAGGCCAGCCGCGCGGAGACCGAGAAGCAGTGGACCTTCGCGCGCTCGAACAAGGAGGGCGGCATCGGCCCGGGGACGCTCTTCGCGGCCGCCGCCGCGCGCGGCTGGGTGCATCCGTTGCGGCGGCCCTCGATCGAGGGGCTGGAGGTGATCGTCGACGAGGGCGAGGAGGTCCCGCCGGACGCCCCCAAGTACCCGGCGCCGGTGCCGGTGCGAGGGGGGATGCGGGCGAACCTCTCCAACATCCGACACTTCGTGGAAGCCCCGGCGCAGATCCAGCACGCGCTCGCCTACGACGAGTTCTTGGCGACGGTGATGGTGAGCCCGGGCAACGACGGGCAGTGGAAGCCGATCGACGACAACGACGTGACCACGATTCGCATGGAGTTGGAGAGGCTCGGGTTCCACGACGTGGCGCTGGAGAAGGTCCGTGCGGTGATCGACCACGTCGCCCAGCAGAACCGGTTCGACTCCGCCAAGGAGTGGCTTTCGCGGATGCCCGCGTGGGACGGGGTGCCGCGCGTGGACCGGTTCCTCCCCCGCTACCTCGGCGCCGAGGACCGCGACTACACGCGTGCGGTCTCGCGCTACATGCTCACCGCGCTGGTCGGCCGCATCATGTCCCCGGGTTGCAAAGTGGATATGGTCCCGGTGCTGGTGGGCGCGCAGGGGATCGGCAAGTCCAGCAGCATCATGGCGCTGCTGCCGGCGCCCGAGTTCTACGTGGAGGTGGACCTCGGCAACACCCGCGACTCGGATCAGGCGCGACTGCTGCGCGGCAAGCTGATCGGGGAGATCGCCGAACTGCGTGGCCTCGCCACGCGCGACGCGGAGTCGATCAAGGCGTGGCTCGTCAGGCAGCACGAGGAGTGGACCCCGAAGTACAAGGAGCACCCGGTAAGGTTCGCCCGCAGGTGCATCTTCGTCGGCACCACCAACGACGCCGAGTTCCTCACCGACCCGACCGGCAACCGGCGCTGGCTGCCGGTGCGCGTGGCCGCCGGCGACATCGCCGCGATCTGCGCTGACCGCGAGCAGTTGTACGCGGAGGCGCTCGCGGTCTACCACGAGGAGGGCATCCAGTGGCGCGACGCGGAGCGACTCGCGGTCGCCGAGCACGCCGAGTATATCGTCGGTGACGAATGGGACGAGCCGATCCGCCAGTTCCTCGAAGAGTCGGGGGCGCGCGTGAGCGCACGTGAGATCGCCGCTCAGGTGCTGCGGCTCGAACTGCGGCAGGTCGACCAGCGGGTCGTGAAGAGGATCGCCGCCGCCCTGCGGCGCATCGGCGCGGTCCACTTCCGCGGCCGAGACGCGAGCGGAGTCGTCACATGGCTCTGGGCGAGGCCCGGGAGGGGCCCTGACATCTCGGCGGACGATTTGATCTGACGGACGGTAGGCTCGACGTGACAGAAATCGCTTGCAACCGACGAATAGCGCGTGCTACTCTTCGTCGCGTGACCAACCCTACGGAGCATCCGGTGATGTGGCCCGATGTCGATGAAGTGTTCGCAGCAGAGGATCGCGCGCTCGAAGAACTGTTGGAGCGCGCAGCGGCAGGGGACCGCGAGGCCGAATTGGTATTGATTCGGGCGAGCGCCGAGGCGCTCCAGCGGATCGTCAACGGATGAACCAAGAGGGGCGGCCAGCGGGCCGTCTTTTTACCACCCCAAGAGTAGCAGGAGCTACGCAATGATCCAGATCACTCTCTCGTTCCCGACCTACGCGGCCGCCGCCGCGGCCCTCTCCCGGCTGGACGCGCCGGTGTTCGACTCCGCGCCGACCGCCGACCTGCAATCGGTCACCGCCCCCGCCGCCCCCACCGAGC
>CAUJDN010000023.1 GCA_963169195.1 Acidobacteriota bacterium
TCGCCTCTTCGTGGTTGCCGTCTACGGACGCGTGGAGAGCGTGACCGCGCTCGCAAGCTCCAGCGCGAAGCGGCCTCTCGCCCGCGGAGCGATGCGGATGTCCGGGCATTTCTGTTCGAGCCGTCGCCGCAGGAGCAGCAGGCGGCTCTCGAGGTTGTCCTTGAACTCGGGCAGGTTCAGCGACTTGTCGAGCCTGAGCTCGCGGCTGGTGAACTCCCCGCGGCCCTCGCGCTCCCACGCGGTCAGCAGCTTCCACAGGATGCGGGCGGGGAGGCTCCGGATCAAATACTCGCCGTCCACCATGATCAGCTCGTCGCCGGCGTAGTAGACGACCTCCCGGCGCGCGGCCGTGCGCGCCCGGGGCGGCGCGGGGCTGGGCACGGGCGTCGACGGCACGGGCGGCTCCGCTGCGTCGACGGCCTCTATGCGCTCCTGGAGCTGCATGTTCTGGATGGCAATCGCGAGATAGCTGCCGAGCAGCTCGATGGAGGTCTTGTCCTCCTCGTGGAAGCGATACGGCTCCTCGCTCTCGATGCACAGGACCCCCACCAGCTCGCCGCGCACGAGCAGCGGAATCCCGAGCTGGCTCTCGGGCATCGGCAGGCCGGGCAGGCGGATGCGCTCCGGCGGGCACAGCCCGGACTCCCGCGCACGCTCGCCCACGGTGTGCGCGTAGAGCAGCGCGCGCAGCAGCCCCGAGATGCGAATCGGGTTCTGCGCCTCGGCCACCACGCCGATGATGCCTTCGCCGATGCGCGCCTCCGCGCCGACGCCGCCCTCGGGGTAGCCGCGGCTGGCAATCATCACCAGCACGCCGGGATCCTCCGCCGGGACGAGGATCATCGAGTGGTTGAAGCCGAAGATCTCGTCGAGGCCGGCGAGGATCGAGTCGAGCAGGTCGTCGAGGCGGGCCGCCTGGTGAATGCGCACCGACAGGTCCTGCAGCGCCCGCATGGTGAACCGCGGGTCCGACGCGCCGCCGCGCCGCCCGGCCCCTTCCCGCACCGCCGGCCCCGCCACATCGTCGGCCACCGGCTCGATGGACCGCACCTCGTAGATGTCGGCGGCCAGCAGCTTGAAGATGCCCTTCAGCCCCGAGTACGACGCGATGGCCTCGATGCGCAGGGCCATGCGCTCGAAGACGGGGCCCGAGGTTTCGGAGCGGACGAGACGCAGCCGCAGCGCATAGCCCTGCGCGGTGTCGGGATCGAGCACGCGCACCAGCGCGTGGGGATTCTCGGCGACGTTCCGCCGGCTCTTGTTGAAGAACTGGAACGAGAGCGCGACGTGCTGGCTGTCCACGTACTCGACGTGGCTCAGGTACGCCGCGTTCGGGATGCCGTCGCGGGAGCAGGTGAACAGCGTGGCGGGAATGAGGCCCTGCCAGCAGGACGCCAGCGACTCGAGCGTCAGGCTCACGGGAGCGGCGCTCCCGCGCCGGGACCCGGCGTCTGGTCGAACAGTGCGTTCGCGCGAAACCGGATGGCGACGCACGGCCAGATGACCCAGGCGTCCGTCGGCGCCCGCGGCAGGCCCACGGCTTCGAGCTTGTCGCGGAACCGCTCCCACTGCGCGACGACCCAGGGACGCTCGTCCGGCCCGGCGTCCCGCACGCCCGTGAACACCCCCTTCACCTGGCAGCCCTTCTCGTCCGGCGGTCGCGTGCAGACGACCGCGACCTGCCCGTTGGACCTCAGGTCGTCCAGCACCGGACCTGCCGACACCGACGGCACGAAGGCGACGACGTGTTGCAAGTCGCCCTCCACCTTCAGGGCCACGACGTGGGCCCCGTTGGGCTCGAGCTCCGCGTTGCGGGAGGCGATATAGATGGCCAGCCCATCCTCGAGGAAGTCGGCCAACTGCCTGTCCAGCATGGGGTTACGGGAGTATACCGCGGCGTTAGGAAAGTCTTAAGGTCCAGATAGGGAAGGTTTAGGGTTCCAGGACGAACCCGCGCCCAGCCCCCTCCGTTTACCACTCCAGAAGGAGAGAGACAAATGATGACATCGCGGACGGTCCTGGGAGCGTCGTTCATCGCGCTGGCTGCGGCGTTCGTGCCCGCGGCCGCCAGGGTCACGGCTTCGTCCGAACAGGCGCCGGCCTACACCCCGAGCGTCGAGCACGGCGCCTACATGGTCAACACCAAGGGCTGTCACGACTGTCACACGCCCTGGGTGATGGGTCCGAAGGGACCGGAACCCGACATGACCCGCGCGCTGACGGGCCACCCCTCGGACCTCGAGTTGCCGGCGCCACCCGAGTTGCCGCCGGGACCGTGGGCCTGGGTGGCCGCGGCCACCAATACGGCGTTTGCCGGACCGTGGGGTGTGAGCTTCACGGCGAACCTCACGCCGGATACGGAAACGGGTCTCGGCGACTGGACCGAGGAGATGTTCATCAGGACGATGCGCACAGGCCTGCACCAGGGGAAGGGCCGGCCGGTGCTGCCGCCGATGCCGTGGTCGGTCTACGGACAGCTGACCGACAACGACCTCAAGGACCTGTTCGCGTATCTGCGCTCGCTGAAGCCGGTGCGCAACCGCGTGCCCGCGCCAGTCGATCCGGGCGAGATGCCCCGGTAGGACGGCACGCGTCGGACTGTAGAAGAAAGGGCGAGTCATGGGCCATCGAAGGCACTTCGCCGTCATCGTGCTGGTGGCAGCCGTGGCGGTGGCGGGAACGACCTGGCGGCGCGCCATTGCGGCCTCGCCGGACGCCCCCCCGCCGGTCGCGCCCGACTCGCTGATGGACACCGGCCTTTACGCGGCGGACAGGCCCGGTGTCGTGGACCCGCGCAACCGGCCGTTCTCACCGCAATACCCCCTGTGGACCGACGGCGCGAGCAAGGCACGATGGATCTACCTGCCACCAGGGACCGCCATCGACACCACCGACGTGAACGAATGGGATTTCCCGGTGGGCACGAAGCTGTGGAAGGAGTTCGGCTTCCGCGGGCGCGCGGTCGAGACGCGATGGCTCTGGCGGGCCACGCGCGATCAGTGGGTGTTTGCCAGCTACGTCTGGAACGCCGACGGCACGGCGGCCGTGAAGGCGCCGGACGACGGCGTGCCCGGCGCCGCCCGGATCGCGCCGGGGAGGTTCCACGACATCCCGTCGGTCCACCAGTGCCGCGCGTGCCACGTCTCCGACCGCACGCAGGTGCTGGGCTTCAATGCCCTGCAGCTGTCCACGGACCGGGACCCGAACGCGATTCACGGCGAGCCGTTGCAGCCGGGCATGACGAGCTTGAAGACGCTGAACGACGAGGGCCTGCTGCAGCCGGCACGCCCGGCGCTGGTGTCGAACCCGCCGCGCATCATCGCCCGGTCGGCCGGCGAACGCGCGGTGCTGGGGTATCTCGCCGGCAACTGCGGCGCGTGCCACAACCGCAAGGGCGATCTGGCCCCGCTGGGCCTCTTCTGGAAGCACGGCGAGGTGGCCACGGCCGGCGCGGACACCGCGCGCGCCATGATCGGCCACGAGACGAAGTGGCAGGTGCCGGGCGTGCCCGAGGGCGAGAGCGTGCTCGTGGATGCGGTGAGCCCTCAGAACAGCGCGCTGCTGCGCCGGATGACATCCCGGTTCCCCGCCTCGCAGATGCCGCCGCTCGGCACCGTGGTCCGCGATCAGGACGCGCTGGAGGCGGTGGCCCGGTGGATTGCCTCGCAGCGCGACGCCTCGCGGTGACGCTGCTCCAGGCCATCGACCCGGGACGACGGTGGCGTGGGGACCCGAGCGCCCGCAGCGGCGGCAACCCTACCGGATGATCAGCGAGTCCTCGTCGGGCACGTCCGCCAGGGCCACGCGCAGGTTGCTGGGGTTGGTCGCATGGAGATAGGCCGTGGACGGGGAGATCGTGCTCGACCGGACCAGTTTCTCGAGCTCGCCGTCGAAGGTCTGCATGCCGTCGATGTCGCCATCCTGCATGGCATCGAGCAGCGATCGACCCTCCTTCTCACCCTTCTCGACGTACTCGCGGGTGCGCATCGTGGACTTCAGGACCTCCACGATGGCCATGCGGCCGCCTTCCCTCCTGGGGAGGAGTCGCTGCGAGATGACGTATTGGAAGCAGGAGGCGAACCGCGCGCGGATCCGCTCCTGGTCGGCGAGGTCGAAGCTGCCGATGATGCGGTCCACGGTCTTCGAGGCATCGATGGTGTGCAGGCTCGAGAGGACGAGGTGGCCTGTCTCGGCGGCGGTCAGCGCGATCTCGATGGTCTCGCGATCCCGCATCTCGCCCACCAGGATCACCTTCGGGGCCTGCCGCAGGGCGGACCTGAGCGCGGCGGCGAAGGTCGGCGTGTCGCTGTGCAGCTCGCGCTGGTGCACGGTGCCCCTCTTGTGGCGGTGCAGGAACTCGATCGGATCCTCGATGGTCACGATGTGCTCGGCGCGCGACTCGTTGATGCCGTCGATCATCGCCGCCAGCGTCGTCGACTTGCCGGACCCCGTGGGCCCCGTGACGAGCACGATGCCGTTCTTGAGCGTGATGATGTCGGAGAGGACCCGGGGGAGTCCGAGCTCGTCCAACGTGGCGATGCGATCCGCGATGAGGCGCATCACGATGGCGAAGGTACCGCGCTGACGGAAGATGTTGACGCGGAACCGGTACCGCTCGGGGATGGCGTAGGAGAGGTCGCAGGCGCCCTGGTCCTTGAGCGTCCGGAGGCCCAGCTCGTTGTCGCCGAGGAGGTCGCTGGCGAGCGCCGCGGTATCGGCCGGCCCCAGCATTCCGAGGCCGGTGATGTCCACCGGCTCCAGGTGCCCGTAGCGCTCCACCTGGGGCGGCCGTCCTGGCGACAGCACGAGATCGCTCACGCCTTCGCTGGCGGCGACCATCGCCTCGATGATGGTATTCGTGGGCACGCGAGGCGTGATGGGCGACCCGAACAGGTTCCGGCCGAGATCGGCGACGGCGGTGCTGGACATGTCGCGGGGACTATCGGCCGATGCGGTTCGCGCCAGTACCGCCAGCCAGGCTTCTCCGTGCCATGAGATGCGGAAGCGTGCAGAGAACGGCGTTGCCGATCCCTGCGGCGTCGGAGTAGGGTCGGGAGATGGGGGCCCCGGCGCGCTGCGCGATGATTGGTGCCGGCGCGGTGGCCGTGCTCGCCGGGCTGGCGGCCGCGCCATGGCCGCAGGAACCCGCCGCGGCTGCTGCGCATCCGGCTGCGCTCGTCGGCCGGCTGCGGATCGAGGGTGGCACCTTCCGGGACGATCGT
Organism: Acidobacteriota bacterium; assembly: GCA_963169195.1. Classification (GTDB taxonomy): domain Bacteria; phylum Acidobacteriota; class Vicinamibacteria; order Vicinamibacterales; family UBA2999; genus VFZN01. The sequence goes on from CAUJDN010000023.1 coordinate 5,223, forward strand.
GGGCCGGTGCTGCCGGTGTACGCACACGCGGGGGACCTGTTCTCGCTCTTCGTGCGCGATCCCGCGCGCGCGGAAGCCGAGCTGGACGCCGTGGCCCGTGCCGGGTACCACGGCGTGCGAACCTGGTCCGCGCTCGGGTGCAGCTCGACGGCGCCGTGCCCCTCGGCGGCCTTCTGGCACGGGCGCGACGTGGGGCCGGGCCTCACGGCGGACTACTACTCGCACGTCGAGCGGTTCTTCGCGGCGCTCGCCGCGCGGAAGCTCCGGGCCGTCTGGTCGCAGGGCGACGTGCAGGTCATCCCCGACCGGCGCGAGTTCATGACGCGCGTGGCCCGTCTCGACAACGCGGCTCAGGTCATCGACTGGATCGATTGCGGCAACGAGGCCTGGCAGACGGGCGAGCCCGACCCGGCGAAGCTGGCCGAGTGCGTGGGCCACTATGCGGCCGCGGGCGGCCGCGCGCTGAAGACCCTCACCGCCGCGCCATCCGAGGAGGTGCACGACATCGACCGGTACAGCATCGATCCGGCCGATGCGTTCAACACTCATTCGTACCGCGGCGGGCACTCCTGGGACAAGCGCCGGCACATCGCCAGCCTCACGCGGGGGGACCGGCCCAACCCGCGCCGGCCGCTCGGCATCAACAGCGAGCCGCCGGGCGGCGGTGCGCTCGTCTCGGCCATCGAGAACAAGCACGAGCTCGACGACGAGGCCATGGCGCTGCTGGCCGTGGCCGCCCTCATCGCGCGCCAGGCCTTCGTGTGGTTCTCGGGCGAGGGAGTCCATCTCGAGCGCGGCCTGGCCACCGCCGCCGGGTTTCACAACGTGCCGAAGGCGGTGGCGCTCCTCCCGCGCGATGTGATGCGCTACGAGACGCGCCACCACTCGGGCGATCGGTGGCGCGACATCCGGGTCCTCGAGGCGCGGGGTGACGTGCGCATCGACGGTGCCCAGGCGGCCGACGGGCGGTTCGCCTACACCATTGACGGCCCACCCGGCAGCTACGCGCTGAAGGTGGCGCGAGGCTTCGACGGTACCCTCTGCCATCCCGCGACGGGCGCCTGTGAGCCCGTCTCGAAGAAGGCAAGCGACACGCTGGCCGTCTCATTCACCCGCGGGCGTATCCTGATCGGCCGGACGAAGTGAGACGGGGACTTGGGGCTTGGGGCTTGGGACTTGGGTCCTGAGGAACCGCAATCTCAAGCCCCAAGCCCCCCGCCCCCATCCCCCCGGCCCCAACCCCCCCCCCCCCAGCCCCCCCCCCCCCCCCCCCCCCCCACCCCCACCCCCCCCCCCACCCCCCCCCCCCCCACCCCCCCCCCCCCCCCCCCCCCCCCCCCCCCCCCCCCCCCCCCCCCCCCCCCCCCCCCCCCCACCCCAAAAAAAAAAAAAAAATAAGCACGCCGAAAAAAAAA
>CAUJDN010000024.1 GCA_963169195.1 Acidobacteriota bacterium
CTTGAATCGCCCGACGGGATGCACTTCGGAGAGCAGATAGCCCTCAGGTGTCTCCCGGTCGATGATGGCGTGGTCGACGTTCGGCAACCGCACCGAATGATTCTAGCGAGTTCGCCGCGATGCTGTTCGCGAATGCCTAACAACTCACTAGACCGCCAGAGGGTAGCGCACTTCCCGCTCAAACACCACTCACGGCCGTCAGCCCTCCCCCCCCCATGCCCCGCGGCGTCAGCGGTTCCCGTCTGGTTAGGCTGTTCGGCGTAATGGATCCCGAACCCGTGGCCGCCACCGCAGGTAACCACGTGCGCAGAAAGTGCAACCCGGCGCCTCGAACAGGTCGCTGCTTCTGCTGGCACACCCGGCCCCTTGAACGTCCAGCGCCGGAAATCGATGCGGCACGGATCTCGCACCGCGCACGGCATGCCGCCAGCCGATCCCACGCGCATACCTCCCTCCCCACCCCCAGCAGCCGCCACGAGCGCGGAGCCGCCTCCGCCCCCACTTCACCCCAAACCCGGTACCAGCCCGCCCGCGCAGAAGACGCCGAAGCTGCTCGACCGGCTCCGCCAGGCCTGCCGGGTGCGACACTTCAGCCAGCGGACCGAAGAGGCGTACTGCCACTGGGTCCGGCGCTTCATCGTGCACCACGGACTGCGACACCCCGACACGCTCGGGCCCGCCGACCTGGCAGCGTTCCTGACCAGCCTCGCCGAGCACCAGCACGTCAGCGCCTCGACGCAGAACCAGGCGCTCTGCGCGATCGTCTTCCTCTACCGACACGTCCTCCACACTCCACTCGGCGCCCTTCCCGCCATCCCGCGCGTCAGGACGCCACCCCGCCTCCCCGTCGTCCTCACCAGGCACGAGGTCCGACGCCTCCTGGAACACGCGTCCGGCGTCCCCAGGCTCGTGGCGGCCCTCTTGTACGGCAGCGGGCTTCGGCTGCTGGAGGCGCTGTCCCTGCGGGTCAAGGACCTGGACTTCGAGCGCTTCGAGATCACGGTCCGCCAGGGGAAGGGCCGGAAGGACCGGGTCACCATGCTGCCGGCTTCGACGGTGCCGGACCTGCGCCGTCATCTCGACCAGGTGCGACGCGTACACGAGGCCGACCTCGCGAGGGGACTGGGTCGCGTGACGCTGCCCGATGCCCTGGACGCCAAGTACCCCAATGCCGGACGCTCGTGGCCCTGGCAATTCGTCTTCCCGGCAGCCAGGGTGTGCCGCGATCCCCGGTGGGGTCCGCCTTCCCGGTTCCACCTCCACGAGTCGGTCGTTCAGCGTGCCGTCACCGACGCCGTCCGCCGGGCGGGCCTGCCGAAGCGCGCCAGCTGCCACACGCTCCGCCACTCGTTCGCAACCCACCTGCTCGAAGACGGCTGCGACATCCGAACCGTCCAGGAGCTCCTGGGACACGCCGACGTCAGCACGACGATGATCTACACGCACGTCCTCAATCGTGGGGCCATGGGCGTGAGGAGCCCGGCAGATCGGTTGTAGGGGTGCGGGCGGGTGCGGGCAGGTGCGGACAGGTACGAACGGGTGCGAACGGGGCGGTGTCCTGAACGCAGACGCGCTCAATGGAGACGGTGTCGGCCAACGCCGCCCCACGAGCCGCCGCTCGAAGACAGGCCGCTGGCACCCCGCGTTGGGCATCCAGTTGACAGGCCGTCGACGACGATGAGATCGTCGTCGGCTCATGGCCCCGATGCGCCATCGATCGCTCACGGCGGGCGCCACCACGCGAAACCGCAGAGTCGAGGTCCGCGCCGCACGAAGGACCGCGTCATGACCGAAGGAGGTGCGTGATGACCCAGCTGCCGTAGGAGTGAATCGACATGCGCATCAAGGTCGTGAAAGGAACCACCACCGGCAGCGGCACGCCCCTCTGCCACTCGTGCCGATGGGCCACCATCGTGCGCGGGCCGCAGCTGAAGAACGACGTCATCGCGTGTGCCCAGCTCTCGGGGTCGGCCAGCCGCATTACCTTCCCCGTCGAGAGCTGCACCGGGTAACGCTACGTGCTCGACGAAGATGACTGGAGTTGATCGCGAAGAACGCCCGACGCCTCGCCCGATCCGGCCTGCGCGAGGCCCCCACGCGCCAAGGGCGCGCCCACGCGAAGCGCCCACCGCGCGCAGCGCGGCCCACCCGCCGGACCTTCTAGAAGATCGTCGCGACCGAGGCCTGCGCCCAGTCGATCACCCGCGCGGGCAGGATGCCCAGGTACAGCACCCCGGCCAGCGAGGCCACCAGGCCCGCCATCGCCAGGCCCGTCACCGGCGCCGGCACGGGCCGCGCGTCGCGCTCGGACATGTACATCATCACGACGATGCGCAGGTAGAAGAAGACCGAGACGACACTGGAGAGAACGCCGATCGTGGCGAGGCCGTAGTAGCCCGCACCCACCGCCGCGCTGAAGACGTACCACTTGCCGATGAAGCCCGCCGTCGGCGGAAAGCCGCCCAGCGACAGCAGGAACATCGTCATCAGCGTGGCCAGCGCCGGGTGGGAATGCCAGAGGCCCGCGTAGTCGCGCAGGTCGTCGTTGGCCCGGTCCCGGGAACCCAGCAGCGCGATGATGCCGAAGGCGCCGAGGTTCGTCAGGGCGTAGGCGGCCAGGTAGAACAGGATGGCCGCCTTGCCGACGTCGTTGCCCGCGAGGATGCCCAGGAGCAGGTAGCCGGCGTGCGCGATGCTGGAATAGGCCAGCATCCGCTTCAGGCTCGTCTGCGCCACGCCCACGACCGTGCCCACCACCATCGTCGCCGCGGCGATGGCCCACAGCACCGGCGCCCAGTCGGTGATCATCGGCTCCAGCGCCGTGAGGAACACGCGCGCGAAGGCCGCGATGGCTGCCGCCTTCACACCGGTGGACATGAAGCCGGTGACCACGGCCGGCGCGCCCTCGTAGACGTCCGGCGACCACATGTGGAACGGTACGGCCGCCACCTTGAAGGCGAAGCCCACCAGCAGCAGGCCCACGCCCAGCAGGATCATCGGGCTGCCGCTCATGGACTGCGCCGCGATCATCGTCCCCACGCGGTCCAGGCTGGTGGAGCCGGTGACCCCGTAGATGAAGGCCACGCCGTAGAGGAGGAACGAGCTGGCGAAGGCGCCCAGCAGGAAGTACTTGAAGGCCGCCTCCGTGCTCTGCACCTGGTCGCGCCGGAGGCCCGTGAGCACGTACAGCGCGATGGACATCGTCTCGAGCGCGAGGAAGAGGAGCAGCAGCTCCGTGGCCTGCGCCATCAGCATCATGCCGACGATGGCGAAGAGGAGCGTGGCGTAGTACTCGCCGGAGGGGATGCGATCCCGGTCCACCGTCTGCGACGAGATGATCACGGTCAGGATGCCGACCGCGATGATGACGAGGTTGACGAAGATCGAGAAGTTGTCGGCCGTCACCACGCCGAAGCTGGTGGCGTTGCGGTTCCAGAGGAGGATGGACGAGGCGGCCGCGCCGACCAGGCCGATGGTGGCCAGGCCGCCCATCGGCATGCGCTCGCCCTTGCCGCGGAACGACTCGGCCAGCATCACGACGAGGCCGGCCAGCGTGACGCAGATGACGGGGATGACGGCGTCGAAGGCGTTGCTGAACATGGTTAGTTGGCGCCCCCGACAGGTGCGAACAGGTGCGAACGGGTGCTGGCGGGTGTGAGCGGGCTTGCCCCGCCGTAGCCCGCGGGGGCGGTCGGCCCGGGCGAAGGCGGGTGCGATCGGGTGCTGTCGGGTGCGGACAGGTGCGCTGTGGCTGAGGTGTGCGACTGGATCCGCTGCACGATGCTCGTCACGGCCGGCTCCATCGGCTTCAGGAATGCGTTCGGGAACACGCCCATGACGATGGCCATCGCGGCCAGCGGCGCGATGATGGCCCACTCGCGGAACGACAGGTCCGGCAGGCCCTTGTTGTGGTCGTTGGTCACCGGGCCGTAGAAGACCCGCTGGAACATCCACAGCATGTAGACGGCCGAGAGGATGACGCCGAGGCCCGCGCCGACGACCAGGCGCGGATCCCACTTGAAGGCGCCCAGCATGATCAGGAACTCGCCGACGAAGCCGTTCATGCCGGGCAGGCCGACCGACGACAGCGTGATGACGAGGAAGGCGGCCGTCAGCTTCGGCATCACGCTCTTGATGCCGCCGTACTCGCTGATGAGGCGCGTGTGGCGGCGGTCCGACATCATGCCCACCAGCGCGAAGAGCGCGCCCGTGCTGACGCCGTGCGCCAGCATCTGGTACGAGGCGCCCTGCACGCCCTGGACGTTGAGCGCCGTGATGCCCAGCACGACGAAGCCCATGTGGCTCACCGACGAGTAAGCCACCAGCTTCTTCATGTCCGGCTGCACCATCGCGACCAGGGCGCCGTAGATGATGGCGATGACCGAGAGGGTGGCGATGAGCGGTGCGAAGGAGACGCCGGCCTCCGGGAACAGCGGGAAGGCGAAGCGGATGAGGCCGTACCCGCCCATCTTTAGCAGCACGCCCGCCAGGATGACCGAGCCCGGCGTCGGCGCCTGCACGTGCGCGTCGGGCAGCCACGTGTGGAAGGGGAACAGCGGCACCTTGATGGCGAAGGCCACCGCGAAGGCCAGGAAGAACCACCACTGCGTGTTGTACGGGATGTCCAGCGCGTAGAGCTTCATCAGGTCGAAGCTGTACTCGCCCGTCGCCGCATGATGCATCCACGACAGGCCGATGATGGCAACGAGCATGAGGACGCTGCCCGCCATCGTGTAGAGGATGAACTTCACCGCCGCGTAGATGCGCTGGTCGTAGCCCCAGATGCCGATGAGGAAGTACATCGGAATGAGGAGGATGTCCCAGAACACGTAGAAGAGGAACAGGTCGAGCGCGCAGAAGACGCCGATCATGGCGGCCTCGAGCACGAGCATGAAGATGGAGAACTCCTTCACCTTCGTCTCGATGCTCTCCCAGGAGGTCAGGAGCGCAATCGGCGTCAGGAAGCCGGTGAGCACGACGAGCATGAGGCCAAGGCCGTCGATGCCCAGGGAGTATTCGATGCCGAACGCCGGGATCCACGGGGCGCGCTCGACGAACTGGAACGTCTCCGCCGTCGGCGACTGGTCGAAGCCGGCCCACAGCATCAGCGTGACGCCGAACGTGACCAGCGACACCGCGAGCGTGATGGTGCGGATGAGGCCGTCCTTCGCGCCGTCCCGGTTGCCGATGAACAGCAGCAGAATGGCCCCGACGACGGGGAGGAGGATGGCGAGCGAGAGCATCGGGAGGCCGGTCACTGCGCGCTATCTCCAGAGGTAGTAGGCGAGGATGGCCACGACGCCCAGGAAGGTGCCGGCCGCATAGGTCTTGACCGACCCGGTCTGCAGCAGGCGCAGGCCCGCGGCCAGGCCGCCCACGACGTACCCGGCGGCGTTCACCGCGCCGTCCACCACCTTCACGTCCATGCCGCGCCACAGGCCTTCGGTGGACACGGACTTGAGGGGCTGGACGATGGCGGCGTCGTAGATCTCGTCCACGTAGTACTTGTTCAGCAGCAGCCGGTGCACGCCCGCGAACTGCGTGGCCAGCTGTTCGGGAATGTGGCGGTTCTTCAGCCAGAGGAACGCGGCCAGGCCGATGCCCGCGAACGCGATGAGCGTGGAGATGCCCATCAGCGTCAGCTCGAGGGCGGTCTCATCGACGTGCTCTTCGACGACCTCGTCGGTAACGCCAATGAGGTCAGAGGGCGCCGGGCCAGGCCGGGCGGCGGGCGTTTCGGGGGCCTGTGTGGCGACCTGCGTCATCGACGCGAGCGCGACATCCTGACCGGGCTCGCAGTTCTGAATCGCAAAGCCCGCCAGCTCCCCCGTCGTCACGGGCGTGCCGCAGTTGGCATAGGTAAAGGCCGGCTCGAGCCACGTGCCGAGCGCGTTGTGCCCGCCCAGCGCGTGCGGAATGCCAATCCAGCCCGCCACGACCGAACCGATGGCCAGGACGATGAGGGCCGTGGCCATCGCCGGCGGGGCGTCGTGCAGGTGGATGCCGTGGCCGTGCCCATGCGCCGGTGCATGGTGCATGGGTGCACCGTGCACGGGTGCGGGGTGCTCGGCGCCAGCGTGACCGTGGGCACCATGCCCCCCTGCACCCGGCACCCCTGCACCATGCACCTGCGCACCCTGCACCGAGAACCGCTCTTCCCCATGAAACGTGAGGAACACCAGCCGGAACATGTAGGTGGCCGTCAGCAGCGACGTGAGCACGCCAACCACCCAGAGGATCTGGTGCCCGTGGCGGAAGGTCTCGAAGAGGATCTCGTCCTTCGAGAAGAAGCCCGCCAGCGGCGGGATGCCCGCGATGGCGATGGACGCGATGAGGAACGTCCAGTAGGTGATCGGCAGGTGCTTCGCCAGGCCGCCCATCTTCCGGATGTCCTGCTCGCCGTGCAACGCGTGGATGACGGCGCCGGACCCGAGGAAGAGGCAGGCCTTGAAGAACGCGTGGGTGTAGAGGTGGAAGATCCCGGCGCCGAACGCGCCCATGCCCATGGCCAGGAACATGTAGCCGAGCTGCGAGACCGTGGAGTACGCCAGCACGCGCTTGATGTCGTTCTGGACCAGCCCGATGGTGCCGGCGAAGAGCGCGGTGGCCGCTCCGATTACCGCCACGATCATCAGCGTGATCGGGGCGAGCTCGAAGACCGGGGCCAGCCGCCCGATCATGTAGACGCCCGCCGTCACCATCGTCGCGGCGTGGATGAGGGCGGACACCGGGGTCGGGCCCTCCATGGCGTCGGGCAGCCAGACGTAGAGGGGAATCTGCGCCGACTTGCCCGTCGCGCCGATGAACAGCAGCAGCGTGATGAGCGAGATCGTGCCGAAGGTCACCTCCGGCGGCAGCGACTTCGCCGCGGTCGCGATCGTGACGAAGTCGAGCGACCCCAGCGTCACCACCATCAGGAGCGATCCCAGGATGAACGCGTAATCGCCCACGCGGTTGACGATGAACGCCTTGTTGGCGGCATCCGACGCCGACTTCTTCACGAAGTAGTAGCCGATGAGCAGGTACGAGCAGAGGCCCACACCCTCCCAGCCCACGAACATCACCAGGACGTTCGAGCCCAGGACCAGCAGGAGCATGAAGAAGACGAAGAGGTTGAGGTACGAGAAGTAGCGCGCGTACTCGGGGTCCGTCTCCTCGTGCATGTACGCCGTGGAGTAGATGTGGATGAGCGAGCCGATGCCGGTGATGACCAGGATCATCACGGCGGAGAGCGCATCCAGGCGGAACGCCAGGTCCAGTGAGAAGTCGCCGGCCGTGATCCACGTGTAGAGCGTCTGGGTGATCTGCCGGCTCTCGGGCGCCATGCCGACGAGCGCCCACACCTGGCTGGCGGCCACGAGGAAGGACGCCACCATCACGGCGCAGGCCACGCCGCCCGACACGCTCTTGGGCAGCCGCTTCCCCATCGTCACGTTGACGAGGAAGCCGGCGAACGGCAGCAGGGGGATCAGGGCTAACACGAGTGCACGCTCCGGGAGTCGGGCCTGTCCGCCGAAGCCTCGGCGAAGGCGGGAGTCGGGAGTCGGGAGTCGCCGGTGAGCCGCCGCCGCATCTCGGTCATCTGCGCCATCGGCGTTACCACTTCAACGAGGTGAAAGCCTCGGGGTTGAGCGACTCCCGATGGCGGAACAGCCCGATGACCAGCGCGAGGCCGACGGCGGCCTCGGCCGCCGCCACGGTCATGACGAAGAACGTGATGATCTGCCCGTCCACGGTCCCGAACTGCCGGCCGAAGGCCACGAACGCCAGGTTCACGGCGTTCAGCATGATCTCGACCGAGAGCAGCAGCGTGATGATGTTGCGGCGCAGGAACACGCCCGCAGCGCCGATGGCGAAGAGCAGGCCCGAGAGCACCAGGTAGGATCCGATGGCCATCGCGTCAGCTCTCCCGCTTCCGCGCGAGCGCCACGGCGCCCACCATGGCGATGATGATCAGGATGGACGTCACTTCGAACGCGAACATGTAGTCGGTGAAGAGCACGCGGCCCAGCTCGGCCACCGACGAGACGGCGGGCCGCTCGTCGGCCACGCCGGCGCCCAGGCCAGGCGTCCGCGACAGCGCCCAGCCGAGCTGCAGCGCCATCACCACGGCCAGCGCCGTCCCGACGCGCAGCGCCCACGGGCGGTAGTACGGATGCGCCCGATCCCACTCCGCCGCGTCCTCCCGCGGCACGTTCAGCAGCATCACCGTGAAGAGGAACAGCACCATGATGGCGCCGGCGTAGATGATGATCTGCACCACCGCCACGAACGGCGCCTCGAGCAGGACGTAGAGCCCCGAGAGCCCGAAGAACGCGACGATGAGCGCAAGGACGCTGTAGATGGGATTCCGCTGCCCGATGACGAGCAGCGAGCCCAGCACGGCCACCCCCGCGAACACGAAGAAGAGGAACGAATCAAAGCCCAAAGTAGAGCACCCCCGCCGCGCTCACGAGCAGGTTGATGGTGGCCGCCGGCAGCAGCAGCTTCCACCCGAATCCCATCAGCTGGTCGTAGCGGAAGCGCGGCAGCGTCCAGCGCAGCCACAGGTAGCCGAAGCAGAGCACGCTCAGCTTGAGGAGGAACCAGATCCAGCCGTAGGCCTCGGGAATGAACGGCCCGTGCCAGCCGCCGAGGAACAGGTTCGTCGCCACCGCGGCCACGGTCACCATGTTGATGTACTCGGCCAGGAAGAACAGCGCGAAGCGCATCGAGCTGTACTCGGTGTGGTAGCCCGCCACGAGCTCCTGCTCGGCCTCGGGAAAGTCGAACGGGGCCCGGTTGGTCTCGGCGATGCCCGCGGTCGTGAAGATGAGGAAGCTGATCGGGTTGATGAAGGCGTACCACTTCGGGATGAACCCGAGCCAGTAGCCCTGCTGCGCGTCCACGATCTCGCGGAGCGAGAGCGACCCGGCCAGCATCACGACGGTGGCCAGCGACATGCCGTAGGCCAGCTCGTAGCTGATCATCTGCGCCGAGCTGCGGAGCCCGCCCAGCAGCGAGTACTTCGAGTTGCTGGACCAGCCGGCCAGCACGATGCCGTACACGCCCATCGAGGTGATGGCGAAGATCACCAGCACCGCCACGTTGATGTCGGCCACCATCAGCGGCATCGGCTCGTCGAGAAAGCCGAAGAACGTGGTGGCGGCCCCGAATGGCACGGGCGCGAAGGCCGCGATCGCCGCCGTGGCCGACAGGACCGGCGCGGCCGCGAAGAGCAGCGTGTCGGCCGCCTTCGGTTTCAGCTCCTCCTTGAAGACCAGCTTGACGATGTCGGCGATGGGCTGCAGCACGCCCCTCGGACCCACCAGGTACGGACCGTAGCGCTGCTGCATGAACGCCGCCACCTTGCGCTCGGCGTACACCATGACGGCCGCGGAGAGCTGCAGCGCCAGGAACACGACCATCGTCACCGAGAGGAAGAAGATGGTCTGCGGGGCAGTGAGCCAGTCGAGAAGGCCAGCCATGGTCAGTGCGTCCCCGCTGTGGCCTCGGCGGAGGCGGGCCGCGCGCGGTAGTCCGCCGGGGCCGGGATGTCACCCTTCGCGTAGGCCTCGAACTCGGGCTTGAACCACCTGAGCGTGGTCAGGACCGGCGTCGCGGCGGCATCGCCGAACGCGCACAGGGTCTTGCCCGTGATCTGCGTCGCCACGCTCTGCAGGAGCGCGATGTCCTTCGGCGAGCCCTGGCCCATCAGCATGCGGTGCAGGAGCCGGTACAGCCAGTGCGTGCCCTCGCGGCAGGGCGTGCACTTGCCGCACGACTCGTGCATGTAGAAGTGCAGCAGGTTCTCGGCGAGCCACACGATGTCGGTGGTCTCGTCGAAGGCCATGATGGCCGCCGAGCCCAGGAGCGATCCCGACCGCTGCACGTCGTCGAAGCTCGCGGGGATGTCGAGCTGATCCGGCATCAGGATGGGCACCGACGATCCGCCCGGGATGACGCCTTTCAGCGTGTGGCCGTCGCGCACGCCACCGGCGTAGTCGAAGATGAGCTCCTTCAGCGTCACCTTCATCGGCGCCTCGAACACGCCGGGCCGCTTCACGTGCCCGCTCACGCAGAACAGCTTGGGCCCGCCGTTCTTCTCGGGCCCGAGCGCCGCGTACCACTCGGGGCCGCGCGTCATGACAATGGGCACGTTGCACAGCGTCTCGACGTTGTTCACCGCCGTCGGGCAGCCCCACGCGCCGGCCACGGCCGGGAACGGCGGCTTGAAGCGCGGCTGCGCGCGCTTGCCCTCGAGCGACTCGAGCAGCGCCGTCTCCTCGCCCGCCTCGTACGCCCCGGCGCCGCGGTGCAGGTAGACCTCGCAGTCGAACCCGCTGCCGAGGATGTTGGTCCCCACCAGCCCCGCCGCCCGCGCATCGTCGATGGCCTTCTGCAGGACGGGGAACAGGTGGTAGAACTCGCCGCGGATGTAGATGTAGGCGGCGTTCGACCCGATGGCGTAGCAGCCGATGAGACACCCTTCCACCAACAGGTGGGGATTGCGCTCCATCAGCAGGTGGTCCTTGAAGGTGCCCGGCTCGCTCTCGTCGGCATTGCAGACGATGTACTTCGGCCTGGGCGACTTCTTGTCCACGAACTGCCATTTCAGGCCCGTGGGGAAGCCGGCGCCGCCGCGGCCGCGAAGGCCGGACTTCTTCACCTCTTCGATGACTGCTTCCGGCGCCATCCCGAGCGCCTTCTTCAGGCCCTCGTATCCCTGCTGGTGCTGCCGGTAGTGCTCCAGCGTGTTCCCGCCCGGCGTGAACGCGTACTTCGTGAGCACCGGCTCGTAGTCCGGATTCGCCTTCGGCTTCGCGGGCGTCGTGGTCTTGCCCTTGTAGGCGCTCTCGGGCAGGCGCTCGATGTCCAGATGGCAGCCGCCGAGCGCCTTCAGGCCCTCGGCCTTCATGCGGTCCACCAGCGGCCCCGCCTGCTCGGGCCGCAGGCACTCGTGCCAGTGGTCGTTGTTGACCATCATCACGGGCGCCTTGTCGCACGCGCCGAGGCACTCCATCGGCATGATGGTGAACATGCCCGTCGGATCCGTCTCGCCGGGCTTGATCCCGAGCTTGTGACTCAGCTCCTCCACCACCCGCTCGGCACCGGCCAGCGCGCACGAGAGCGTCGTGCATACCTGCAGGACGAACTTGCCCACGGGCGTGCGGTGGAACATCACGTAGTACGAGACGACGTCCTCCACCTCCGCGGCGGTGCAGCCCACGACCTCGGCCACGTGGCGCGCGGCGTTGGCCGAGATGTAGCCCTGCTGCTCCTGCGCGAGATACAGCGCGTGCAGCACCGCGGACTTGCGGTGCTCCGGCGCGTAGTGCGACGCGAATTCCTCGAAGCGGGCGCGGTTCTCCGCCGTGTACTGGAACTCGGGGCCCTCCGGCAGCGTGGCCCGCTGGGAGCGGTGCCACTGCTCGGTGCCGTAGGGCATGGCGGGATGAAAGCTCATCGATCCACGTCCCCCATCACCACGTCGAGCGACCCGATGACCGCGATGACGTCCGCGATCATGCCCCCGACGATGAACTTGTGCAGCGCCTGGCAGGCCATCAGGCCGGGCGAGCGCATGTGCACGCGCCACGGGCGGTTGCTGCCGTCCGAGACCACGTAGCACCCGTGCTCGCCGCGCGGGCCCTCCACCGGCACGTAGGCGTCGCCTGCCGGTACCGTGAAGCCCTGCGAGTAGATGAGGAAGTGCTGGATGAGCGCTTCCATCTCGGTGTAGACCTCGTCCTTGGGCGGCGGCGTGATGCGGCGGTCGTTCACCGCCCACTCGCCGATCGGCGGGATGCGCTCGAGCGCCTGGCGGCAGATCTTGACGCTCTCCCGCATCTCGGCCATGCGCACGAGGTAGCGGTCGTACACGTCGCCATTGCTGGCGCCGATGACGTCGAAGTCGTAGGTCTCGTACCCCATGTAGGGGAACGCGCGCCTGACGTCGTAGTCGCCGCCGGCCGCGCGCGCGATGGGACCGTAGAGGCCCCACTGGTAGCAGTCCTCGAGCGAGATGACGCCGACACCGCGCGTCCGATCCAGCCAGATGGGGTTCTTGGTGATGAGCGTCTCGTACTCGTCGAGCTTGCCGGGGAGGCGATCGAGGAACGCCCTCACGGCCTCCAGCCAGCCGCGCGGGATGTCCTCGCGGAGGCCGCCGACGCGGATGTAGCTGGGGAAGAACCGGAAGCCCGCGAGGTGCTCGTTGAGATTCATCAGAATCTCGCGCTCGCGGAAGGCGTAGAGCATGCCCGTGATGGCGCCAATCTCCATCGTGTGCGTGCCGAACCACACCAGGTGGCTCGAGAGCCGCTGCAGCTCCGCGATGAGCACGCGGATGTCCTTGACGCGCTGCGGCACCTCGAGGCCCAGCAGCCGCTCGGCCGAGAGACAGAAGGCCAGGCTGTTCGACTGGGGTCCCAGGTAGTCCATGCGCTCGACGAGCGGGATCACCTGCTGCCACTTCTTCTGCTCGGCCGTCTTCTCGATGCCGGTGTGGAGGAAGCCGATGGTCGGGCTGACGGAGACGACGGTCTCGCCATCGAGCTCCAGCACCAGCCGCAGCACGCCGTGCGTGCTGGGGTGCTGGGGCCCCATGTTCACCGTCATCGTTTCGGTGCGAAGATCAGCCATGTGCGTCTTTCGAACGCGGCCGCGCGGTGCGGTCGCGCTCCATGTTCGCCCGGAACTCCTCTTCGGTCACCTGCAGCGGCATGAAGGTGCCCGCGTCCTTGCGCAGCTGCACCGGGTAGTCCTTCCGGAGCGGATGCCCGTCCCAGTCGTCCGGCATCAGCAGGCGGCGCAGCTCGCCGTGGCCCTCGAAGACGATGCCGAACAGGTCGTACACCTCGCGTTCCGTCCACCCGGCGCCCGGCCACACGGCGGTCACCGACGGCACGGGCTGATCGAGCGCCACCCGCACCTTCAGGCGCACGCGCGCGCGGCGGTGCGGCGAGACCAGGTGGTACACCACGTCGAAGCGCGGCTCGCGGCGCGGGTGGAAGTCCACCGCCGTCACGTCCGAGAACGCATGGAACTCCAGCCCGGGAGTCTCCCTGAGCGCCCGTGCCGTGGCCAGCAGGTGCTCCACCGGCACGAGGATCACGGGCGTCACGTCCGCATCGGCGGACTCCAGGGCCTCGAACGCCGCGCCCGGCACGGCCGCGGCCAGCGCCGCGATGAGCTCGGCCGCGCTCATGCGATGCGCACCTTCGGCGTCTGATCCATCTTCGAGGCGGCGATCTTCTTCTGGAGCTGCACGATGGCGTAGATGATCGACTCGGGCCGCGGCGGGCAGCCCGGGATGAACACGTCGATCGGCACGACCTGGTCCGAGCCCTGGACGATGGCGTAGTTGTCGAACACGCCGCCGCAGGAGGCGCAGGCGCCCATCGAGATCACCCACTTCGGCTCGGGCATCTGGTCGTAGATGCGCCGGAGCGACGGCGCCATCTTCCGCGACAGCCGGCCCGCGATGATCATCAGGTCGCTCTGCCGCGGCGAGCCGCGGAACACCTCGGCGCCGAAGCGCGAGATGTCGTAGCGGCTGGACGCCATCGCCATCATCTCGATGGCACAGCACGCCAGGCCGAACGTCACGGGCCAGATGGCCGACTTGCGGGCCCACTGCACCACGGATTCGACGGTGGTGGTCAGGACGGGGATGTCAAACTCGGTTTCGAGTCCCATAGCGATACCTCTTCACCACCGCCGGCCCGGGCCGCGCCGCGTGCTTGTAGTCGGGATCGGACTCGGGCCCCCAGTCGAGCACACCCTTGCGCCAGATGTAGATGTAGCCGACCAGCAGGACGCCGAAGAACACGGTGATCTGGATGAGCCCCGGCCACGCGAGGTCCCGCATGGCCATCGCCCACGGGTAGAGGAACGCCACCTCGATGTCGAACAGCAGGAAGATCATCGCGATGAGGTAGAACTTCACCGACTGCCGCTCGCGCGCATCGCCCACCGGCGGCATGCCGCACTCGTAGGCCGCTTCCTTCTCGGGCGTGGGATTCCTCGGGCCCAGGAAACTGGAGATCACGATGCCGCCCAGGCCAACGGTCGTGCCCAGCAGCACCATCAGCGCTACGCCGCCCCACCCTTCCATGTCTCAGTCGCCCCAGTAGACCAGCATCAGCCCAAGCACCATGGCGGCGCTTGTGAAGGAATGAACAAACGTGTTGATGGTATCACGGCCGCCCTGCGGCACAATGAGGGCCAATGCGCGTCGCCTGGTTCAGCCCCCTGCCGCCAGATCCCTCCGGGATTGCCGCCTATTCGCAGGAAGTGACACCTCTGCTGGCTCCGCGCTTTGGGGCACTTGACCTCTACAGTCCCCCCCCACTCCCCTCTGCGCCATCTGCGGCCCGGTCGATGTCACCATCCGAGTTCGTGTGGAGGCATCGGCGCCATCCTTACGACCTCATCGTCTATCAACTGGGCAACTCCGCGTCGCACGATTTCATCTGGGCCTACCTCTTCCGGTACCCCGGCCTGCTCGTCCTGCACGACGCCCAGATCCACCAGGCCCGCGCGCTGTGGCTGCTCCGCCGCCTCGAGCCCCGGCTCGACGACTATCTGGCGGAGCTCAGGGCCAATCATCCCGAGGCGCCGGCCGATCTCGGCTGGCTCTTCGCGGCGGGACTCGGCGGGCAGCTCTTCCGGCACTGGCCACTGCTGTCGCTGGCGCTCGGCGTGTCCCGACTGGCGGCTGTCCACAACGCGCACCTCGCACGGGCGCTCGCCGAGGCACATCCCGACGCCGCCATCACGGCCATCACAATGGGGGTGGCGGACCCCCTCGATGACGGGGTGGCCGTCACGCTCCAGGCCGGGGCTCTCCGGGCTCGTCTCGGCATTCCGTCGGACGCCTGCGTCGTCGGCGCCTACGGCGGCGTCACGCCGGAGAAGCGCATTCCCGAGCTGCTGAAGGCGGTGGTGGCGCAGCCGCCGGACGGTCCCCGCCTGTACGTGCTGCTGGTCGGCCTGCGGGCGCCGCATTACGACGTGGACGCGGACGTGCGTGCGCTGGGCCTCGACGCGCGCGTGCACATCGCGGGCTATGTCCCTGATGCGGAGCTGCCGGCCTGGATGGCCGCGGCGGACGTGTGCTGCTGCCTGCGCTGGCCATCGAACGGCGAGACGTCGGCGTCGTGGCTGCGGTGCCTGGGCGCGGGTCGCCCGACGCTGGTGACGGCGCTGGCCCAGTGGCAGGACGTGCCGCTGCTCGAAGCCGGGGGGGGCGGTGTGGCGCCCACGGCGCGGACGCCGGGAGCGATTGGCGTGGCCATCGACCCGCTGGACGAGCCACGCGATCTGCCGCACGTCCTTGCATCACTGGCCTCGAGCCCCGCCGCCCGACAGGCGCTCGGTGCCAACGCGCGCGCCTGGTGGGAAGCCCACCACACGTTGCCGCGGATGGCCGATGCCTACGAGCGGCTCATCGAGACCGCGGCGGCACGACCCGCGCCGGCCTGCACGCTGCCGGCGCACCTGGTCGATGACGGCACGGGAAC
Organism: Acidobacteriota bacterium; assembly: GCA_963169195.1. Lineage (GTDB taxonomy): Bacteria > Acidobacteriota > Vicinamibacteria > Vicinamibacterales > UBA2999 > VFZN01. Next base: position 15,507 of record CAUJDN010000024.1, read on the forward strand.
CGCGCGGCGGATTCTGGGTGAGATGGGAATGAGCGCGCTGCCCTGGTGAGCGGCGCGGGCACAGGACTGCCCGCGCGGCGGCAGGTGCCGCCGAGAGGCGCAGGCGTGGAGCCCGACGCTGGCCGGGCTCAGTTCATGGCCGCGAGGCGGCGGTCGATTTCGGCCACGGCCTGCGCGATCTGCTCGCGCCGCGCAGGGTGCGCGGTGGCATCGAGCTGCCGCTGCAGCTCGGTGCGCGCCAGCCTCAGCGACTCGAACGCGCGCGCGCGTTCGGGGTCCACTTTCGGCCGGCGGTCGCGCGCGGCCCTGCGGCTCTCTTCCAGTTCTTCCATGCGCTCCTGCAGGCGCGCATCGGCGTCGATCAGTCCTTCTGCGGCGTCACCCATCAGCCCTCCATTATACGACGGCGCGCCGGCCGGTCAGTTCGCAAAGGCCGCGATGCCCGTCTGCGCGCGGCCGAGGATGAGCGCGTGGATGTCGTGCGTGCCCTCGTAGGTATTGACGACTTCCAGATTCACGAGGTGGCGGATGACGGCGAACTCGTCCACGATGCCGTTGCCGCCCATCATGTCGCGCGCCATGCGCGCGATGTCCAGCGCCTTGCCGCACGAGTTGCGCTTCATGATCGAGGTGATCTCCGGCGCGGCGATTCCTTCGTCCTTCATCCGACCCAGCCGGAGGCAGCCCTGCAGCCCCAGCGCAATCTCGGTCTGCATGTCGGCCAGCTTCTTCTGGATCAGCTGGTTGGCCGCGAGCGGCCGGCCGAACTGCTTGCGATCCAGCACGTACTCCCGGGCCCGGAACCAGCAATCCTCGGCCGCGCCGAGCGCGCCCCACGCGATGCCGTACCGCGCGCTGTTGAGGCACGTGAAGGGCCCCTTCAGGCCCCGGATGTCCGGAAAGGCGTTCTCGTCCGGACAGAACACATTGTCCATGACGATCTCGCCCGTGATGCTGGTGCGGAGGCCCACCTTGCCGTGGGTGACGGGGGCGCTCAGGCCCTTCATCCCCTTGTCGAGGACGAAGCCGCGAATGGCGTCCTCGTCGTCCCTGGCCCACACGATGAAGACGTCGGCGATCGGGCTGTTCGAGATCCACGCCTTGGTGCCGGTGATCGCGTGGCCACCGTCCACCTTCGTCGCGCGCGTGGCCATGCTGGCGGGGTCCGACCCGGCATTGGGCTCGGTGAGGCCGAAGCACCCGATCCACTCCCCCGTCGCCAGCTTCGGCAGGTACTTCTGCTTCTGCGCCTCGGTGCCGAAGGCGTTGATGGGCACCATCACCAGCGAGCCCTGGACGCTCATCATCGAGCGGAAGCCCGAGTCCACGCGCTCCACTTCGCGCGCCACCAGGCCATAGCTCACGTAGCCCATGCCGGCGCCGCCGTACTGCTCCGGGATGACGATGCCGAGCAGGTCCAGTTCGCCCATCTCGCGGAAGATGGAGGGGTCCGGGCGCTCGTGCCGGAACATCTCGAGCGCGCGGGGGGCCAGCCGCTCCTGGCAATAGGCGCGCGCCGTCTCGCGCACCATTCGTTCTTCCTCGGTCAGCTGGGCGTCCAGCCGCAGGGGGTCGTTCCAGTCGAAACGCGCGTCGCCAGTCGATGCCATGAGTCCGCTCCCGTATGGATGATCCCCGATGATGACACGAATCCGGTCGCCGGATGAGGCACACTGGGGACACCGCACCCCGATGGCGCACCGGTTCCACCCCGCGGTCACCCACTGGTTCGAGTCGGCGTTCGATCGGGCCACCCGCCCCCAGCGGGAGGGCTGGCCGGTCATCGGGCGTGGCGACTCGACCCTGATCCTCGCGCCCACCGGCACGGGCAAGACGCTCACGGCCTTCCTGTCGTGCCTGGACCGGCTGATGTTCCAGCCGGCCCCGGACCGGGCCGACCGCTGCCGGGTGCTGTACGTCTCGCCGCTCAAGGCCCTGGCGGTGGACGTGGAGCGCAATCTCCGGGCGCCGCTCGCCGGCATCGCCAACCTCGCCCGGGCGCGCGGCGACGTGTTCCATGCGCCGGAGGTTGCCATCCGGACGGGCGACACGCCGGCGACCGATCGCACGCGCTTCCATCGCGAGCCGGCCGACATCCTGATCACCACCCCGGAGTCGCTGTTCCTGCTGCTCACCTCGCACGCGCGCGAGCGGCTGCGCTCGATCGAGACGGTCATCGTCGACGAGATCCATGCGCTCGTCTCGACCAAGCGGGGCGCGCACCTCGCACTCTCGCTCGAACGCCTCGAGCACCTGGCGAAGCGGGGCCCGCAGCGCATCGGGCTGTCGGCGACGCAGCGGAACCTGGACGAGATCGCGCGCTTCCTCGGCGGCACCATCGCCCCGCGCGCTCGCCGGCCTCACCCCACGCCGAGGACGCCACGGGACCTCGCGCGCGATCTGCACGCCGGGCTCACGGCGGAGCCGGTCGAGGTGACACCGCGGCCGGTGACCATCGTGGACGCACGCGAGCCGAAGAAACTGGCCATCACGGTCGAGGTGCCGATGGCGGACATGGCGAAGGCGGGCCTGCCCGTCGAGCAGCCGAGCGGTCCGGCCGCGCGGGGCTCGCCCGTGCAGACCATCTGGAGCTCCATCCACCCGCGGTTGCTGGAGCTGGTCCTCGCACACCGCTCGACGCTGCTCTTCGTCAACAGCCGGCGCCTGGCCGAGCGGCTGGCCGCGGCGCTCAACGAGCTGGCGGGCGAGCCGCTGGTCCGCGCGCACCACGGATCGCTGGCCCGCGCGCAGCGCACCGAGATCGAGGACCTGCTGAAGGCCGGGCGCCTGCGCGGGCTGGTGGCCACCTCCTCGCTCGAGCTCGGCATCGACATGGGCGCCATCGATCTCGTCGTCCAGATCGAGGCGCCACCGTCGGTGGCGAGCGGCCTGCAGCGCATCGGGCGCTCCGGTCACCGCATCGACGAGGTGAGCGAGGGGATCATCTTCCCCAAGTTCCGCGGCGACCTGCTGGCGTGCGCCGCCGTGACCGGGGCGATGACACGGGGACAGGTCGAGCCGTCGCACTACCCCCGCAACCCGCTCGACGTGCTCGCGCAGCAGCTGGTCGCCATCACCTCGATGGACCGCTGGCCGGTGGAGGACCTCTACACGATGGTCCGCGGTGCCGCGCCGTTCGCGGATCTCGGCCGGCGCGTCTTCGACGGCGTGCTGGACATGCTCTCGGGCCGCTATCCGTCGGACGACTTCGCCGAGCTTCGCCCACGGGTGACCTGGGATCGGGTGAACGGCACGGTCGAGGCGAGGCAGGGCGCGAAACGCGTGGCCATCGCCAACGCGGGCACGATCCCGGATCGGGGGCTCTACGGCGTGTTCCTCGCGGGGGCGGAGAAGAACGCCGCGCGCGTGGGCGAGCTGGACGAGGAGATGGTCTTCGAGTCGCGCGCGGGCGAAACGTTCGTGCTGGGCGCATCCACGTGGCGCATCGACCAGATCACGCACGACCGCGTCATCGTCTCGCCGGCGCCTGGCGAGCCCGGCAAGATGCCCTTCTGGAAGGCGGAGGCGCCGGGCCGGCCCATCGAGCTCGGGATGGCCATCGGCAAGCTGACGCGGGAGCTGCGCGCGGCGACGCCGGCAGACGCCATGGCGCGGCTCCAGCGCGACCACGGGCTCGACCGCCTGGCCGCGGAGAACCTCCTGCAGTACCTCGAGGATCAGCAGCAGGCGGTGGACGCCGTCCCCGACGATCGGACGGTGATCATCGAGCGGTCCGCCGACGAGCTGGGCGACTGGCGCATCTCGGTGCTCTCGCCTTTCGGCAGCCGCGTGCACGCACCATGGGCCATGGCGGTGACGGCGCGCCTTCGCGACGAGCGCGGCCTGGACGTCGAGGTGATGTGGAGCGACGACGGGTTCGTCGTGCGTGTGCCGGAGGGCGACGCGCCACTCGACAGCGCCGTCTTCCTGCCGGACCCGGAGGACGTGGAGCGCCTGGTCGTCCGCCAGCTCGGCTCGACGGCGATGTTCGCGGAGCGCTTCCGCGAGGCGGCCGGGCGCGCGCTGTTGCTCCCACGCCGGCGGCCGGGGGCCCGCTCGCCGCTCTGGCAGCTACGTAAGCGCGCAGCCGACCTGCTGGCCGTGGCCGCACGGTTCGGATCGTTCCCGATCATCCTCGAGACCTACCGCGAGTGCCTGCGCGACATCTTCGACCTGCCGGCACTGGTCGACCTCATGTCGCGCATCAGGAGCCGGTCGATCCGCCTGTCCACGGTGGACGTGCGCACGCCGTCGCCCTTCGCGGCGTCACTGCTCTTCGGCTACGTGGCCAACTACCTGTACGACGGCGACGCTCCGCTGGCCGAGCGCCGCGCACAGGCGCTCGCCGTCGATCAGTCGCAGCTCCGGGAACTCATCGGCGAGGGCGAGCTGCGCGACCTCGTGGACGCCGACGCGCTGGCCGCCATCGAGCTGGATGCGCAGTGCCTGAGCGAGCGGTTTCACGCACGGTCCGCGGACGGCGTGCATGACCTGCTCCTGCGCCTGGGCGACCTCTCGCGTGACGAGCTGGCGGCCCGCGCGGAGCCGGGTGCGGCGGAAGCGGTCCTGCCCGAGCTCGTCGCGGCGCGCCGGGCGCTGCTGGTGCGCGTGGCCGGCGAGGAGCGCGCCATCGCCGTGGAAGACGCCGCGCGATACCGCGACGGGCTCGGCACGCCGCTGCCACCGGGACTGCCCGAGTCGCTGCTCGAGCCGGCAGCCGACGCGGTCGGGGATCTCGTTCGCCGCCACGCCCGCACGCACGGCCCGTTCACGCCCGCCGATGTGGCCGCGCGCCTGGGTCTCGGCGCGGGGATCGTGACCGCCACGCTTCAGCGCCTCGCGCTCACCGGCCGCGTCATCGAGGGCGAGTTCCGGCCCGGAGGCCATGGCCGCGAGTGGTGCGACGCCGAGATCCTGCGCGCGATCCGCCGCCGATCGCTGGCGAGGCTGCGCCACGAGGTGGAGCCGGTGGAGCCGCAGGTGCTCGGCCGCTTCCTGGTTTCGTGGCACGGACTGGCGCACAAGCGCCGCGGCCTCGACGCGCTGCTCGACGTCGTGGAGCAGCTCCAGGGCGCGCCGCTGGTGGCCTCGGTGCTGGAGTCGCAGATCCTCGCGGCCCGCATCGAGCGCTACGAGCCGTCGCTCCTCGACACGCTGGTCTCCGCGGGTGAAGTGCTCTGGGCCGGTGTCGAGCCGCTGGGCGAGCGCGACGGGCGCGTCGCCCTCTACCTGGCCGATCACCGGCAGGCGCTGGCGCCTCCGCACACCGGGGCGCAGGCGGGCCTCCCCGGTCGCGAGGCACACATCGTCGCGTGGCTGGCCCGGCACGGTGCGTCGTTCTTTGGCCCGCTGCACGAGGCCGCCGGGGGCGGGTTCCCGCAGGAGACCGTCGAGGCCCTGTGGTCGCTCGTCTGGCAGGGGCTGATCACCAACGATACCCTCCACCCGCTCCGCACGTACACCGCCGGTCCCGAAAGGACGCGGCGGTCCGCGCGGGCCACCCCGTTCCGGTCGCGCCGCCTGGTGCCGCCGTCCGCGGACGGCCGCTGGACGCTCCTGGGCGTCACCGACCGCCCCTCCCCCACCGCCTGGGCCGCGGCCATCAGCGAGCAACTCCTCACCCGCCACGGCATCGTCGCGCGGGACGTCACCACGGTGGAGCCTCTGCCCGGTGGCTTCAGCGTCGTCTACCCCGTGCTGCGACGGCTCGAGGAGACCGGGCGCGTGCGGCGCGGCTACTTCGTGGCCGGCCTGGGCGGCGCGCAGTTCGCCCAGCCGGGCGCCGTGGACCTGTTGCGCGCGGCGCGCGACACGGGTGACGAACCGCAGGTGGCCACGCTCGCCGCGACCGACCCGGCCAGCCCGTACGGATCGCTGATGCCGTGGCCCGCCTGGCCCGGCGGCGACTCGCTGCGCGCCTCGCGGTCGGCCGGTGCGCGGGTGGTGCTGGTGGACGGACACCTCGCGGCGTGGATCGCGCGCGGCAACAGGCAGGTGCTCGTCGCGCTCCCGTCGGACGAGCCCGAGCGCTCGCGTGTCGGGCGGGCCCTGGCCCGGGAACTCGTCCGCGTGGCGCACGATGCGCCCGGCGAGCGCCGCGGCTGGCTCATCGCCGAGATCAACGCCGTGCCCGCGGCCACGAGTCCTGTGAGCGACTACCTTGTCGAGGGGGGCTTTGCCATCACGAGCGGCGGCCTGCAGCTGCGCGTGCCGCGACGCACGGGACGGGACACATGACCCGCTTCTCACGCGTCTTCCTCGCCGGCGGCCGGAACGCCGCACCGATCTGGCAGCAGCGCTGCCGGGAGGCCATCGAGCGCGTCCCGGAGCACACCGGGCGGAAGCAGGCGGCACGAGTCGCTCGTCACGAAGAGGTCGTGGCGCGTGCCTGAGGGCGACACGATATTCCGCACCGCCACGGCCCTGCAACGGGCCCTGGCCGGGCGAGTGGTCACCGGCTTCGACACGGCGCTCGCGCAGCTCTCGCGCGTTCACGACGACACGCCCGTCACGGGACGCACGATCGAACGGTGCGAGTCGAGGGGCAAGCACCTCCTCATCTGGTTCTCGGGCGACCTCGCGCTCCGCACCCACATGCGGATGAGCGGGTCATGGCACCTCTATCGTCCGGGCGAGACCTGGCAGCGCCCCCGCCGCGCGATGCGGGTCCGCATCGATACCGACGCCTGGGTGGCCGTCGCCTTCGACGTTCCGGTGGCAGAGTTCCTGCCGGGACGCGACCTTCCGCGAAGCCGGGCCCTGGCGCCGCTCGGCCCCGATCTGCTGTCACCCGAGTTCGATCGCGCGGAGGCCCTGCGCGGCCTCGCAGGGGCCGGCGACCGCCCCATCGCGGCAGTGCTGCTCGACCAGCGGGTGGTGGCGGGCCTCGGCAACATCTTCACGTCGGAGGTGCTGTTCCTGGCGGGCGTGCACCCGGACCGCCCCGCCGCGAGCCTGACAGGCGAGGAGTGCGGCGCCATCGTCGAGACGGCCCGCCGCCTGTTGCGGGCCAACACCGCACCAGGCTCCTCCGGCCGCATCGTCACCTTCCGGAGCCTGCGGCAGTTGTCGGGCCGGGCGTCCCCGGACGAAGGCGTGTGGGTCTACGGGCGGCGCGGCAGGCCGTGCCGGACGTGCGGGACGCCGATTGAAGGGGCGAAGCGCGGTGTGGACGCACGGGGGACGTACTGGTGTCCACGCTGCCAACGTGGATAGCGCCGCAGGTGAACGCAGAGGAACGCACATGAACCTAGATGAGGCAGACACGTCACAGGTGACGGGATCCCCGGAGTGGTCACGAACGCTCGCGGCGTGACGCTACACGTCCGAGGTCGATGCGACTGCCTCCCTCACGCGCTCCGGATGCGAGTAGACGTTGAAGGTGTCCCCGCGCACGAAGCCGCAGAGCGTGATGCCGGACTCCCTCGCGAGATCGATGGCCAGGCTCGAGGGCGCCGACACCGAGGCGATGAGCGGGATGCCGGCGAGCAGCGCCTTCTGCACCAGCTCGAAGGACGTTCGGCCGGAGACCTTGATCATCGCGCGTGACAGGGGCAGCTTCCGATCGAGCAGCATGCGCCCGGTGATCTTGTCCACCGCGTTGTGGCGCCCCACGTCCTCGGCCGCGGCGAGCAGCGTGCCCTCCAGATCGAACAGGCCGGCCGCGTGCAGGCCGCCCGTCGTCTCGAAGACCCGCTGGGCCTGCCGCAGCGTGGAGAGCATCGACGCGATGACCGACGCCGGCACGGTCCAGTCGCCATCGACCGAGCTCACCCGCGATCGCAGCGATTCGATGGTGCGGCGCCCGCACAGGCCGCAGGACGCCGTCATCGTCACCTGGCGACGTCCGGCCAGCCGGCTGTCGAGCCGGTCCACGGCCGCCCCCACGACCGTGACGTTGACGACGTTGTCGCGGCCTTCCTGGTCTGTGTCCTGGCAATGCTCGATGAGCCCGATCTCGTGCACGCCGTGGACGACGTCCTCGGCCAGCAGGAAGCCGGCCGCGAGATCGCGGTCGGCACCGGGGGTCCGCATGATGACGGCAAACGGCGACCCGTTCACGCGCACCTCCAACGGCTCTTCGACGGCCACCACTTCGTCGCGCGGGCCGCCGACCGGGCCGACATGGTGGCTGTCGTAGGTGCGTGTGCCCCGGTCAGACATGGTTGCGCAGCGCCAGCTCGCGCGGGTGGGGCTCGAGGTAGGTCTGCCCCAGCAGGTACTCCACCTTGTGGCGTTTCGCGTAATGGTGCAGCAGGGTCAGAGGCACCACCAGCGGGACGTGTCCCTTGCGGTACTCCTCGATGCTGCCCGCGAGCTCGTCGCGCGTGCCCGTGTCCACGAGGCCTCGCAGGTGGCCCAGCATGTGCTGCATCACGTTCACGTGCCGGGCGGGCGTGGCGAGGGCGCGCAGGCCCTCCATGAATGCGCGGGTGTACTCCGCCCGCAGTTCGGCGCGGGGCCGGCCTTTGGCCTTCGCCACCAGCACGCCGAGCGCCGTGTAGGTGGCGGGACGGTGCGCCAGCAGCGTCAGCTTGTGCGCGGTATGGAACCGCACGAGGTCGCCGACGGTCCAGCGCCCGTCGAAGAGTGCGCGCAGCCGCGCGTGAGCGAACACGCGCTCGATGAAGTTCTCGCGAAGCCGCGCGTCGGTGAGGCGCCCTTCCTCCTCGACCGGCAGGTCCGGGCACGCGGCCAGCAGCGCCTCGGCGAAGAGCCCGCGTCCCTTCCGCTCCCCCACGCCGGCGCCACCGCCGTAGATCTTCACGCGCTCCAGGCCGCAACTGGGCGAGTCGCGCTTGAGGATGAAGCCGTCGAGGTCCTGGTCGGCCAGGGCCCGGGCCTTCCCGCGGGACCAGCCGGCCATCTCGTCGGTCCAATCGGCCCCGGTGCGCGGCGTGATGAGGCGCACGAGGATGCCGTTGACGCGCGTGCCACCCTGGGGGGCATGTTCGAGGCGCATCGTGGGACGTGGCACCGGGAGGCCCGACTCGACCTCCGGGCACGTCGGCACCCAGGTCACCTGGGGCCCGAACACGTCCACGAGGTAGGCGTCGCGCTTGTGCCCGCCGTCCCACCGCACCGGCTCGCCGAGCAGGCAGCGGGAGATGCCGATGCGTATCACGACCTCATTATGCCTCCACGGCCGAGGTCATCGCCGGCGAAGACGGTCACTGCACGACGTGGGTCCGCTTCGACAGTGCCTGGCGGACTTCCTCGACGACGATGTCGGGGAGCGCAGGCTTGATGACGAAGCGATCGCAGCCGGCCAGGCGGGCCTGCTCGAGCGCGCTCGACATGACGTGGCCCGTGAGCGCAACGACGGGGATGTGGCGCGTGCGAGTGTCGGCCTTCAGGCGCCGCGTGGCCTCCCAGCCGTCCATGCCGGGCAGCGAGAGATCCATGAGGATGACGTCGGGCGTGAGGGCACACGCCAGGTCGATGGCTGCGTTCCCGTCGGCGGCCTCCGCGACGCGAAAGCCGGATACCTGCAGCCACTCCGCGTACATCTGACGGGCGTCGGCGTAGTCGTCCACGACCAGCACGAGCGGCGCGGGCGGCAGAGCCGGTTCGGCGGGCATCGGCTCCGGAGTATACCCGCCGGATCACGTGCGTCAAGCACAGCCACGCCGGGCGGATGGGCTAGGATCGAGGCATGGCCGCGACCTATTCGTTCGACGTGACGTCCACCATCGATCTCCAGGAAGTGGACAACGCCATCAACCAGGCACGCAAGGAGATCGCGCAGCGATACGACTTCAAGGGCTCCACGGCCGCCATCGAGCTCGACCAGAAGGCGAACACGCTGACGCTCTCCACCGAGGACGCGTTCAGGCTCGAGGCGCTCTGGGAAGTGCTGGCCACGCGCATGGTCCGCCGTCACGTCGCCGTCAAGAACCTGAAGCGCGGTGACGTGGAACCGGCCGCCGGCGGGACCGTGCGGCAGGTGATCACGCTGCAGATGGGCATCCCGAGCGAGGCCGCGCGCGAGATCGTCAAGCACCTGAAGGACCTGAAGATGAAGAAGGTGCAGGCCGCCATCCAGGGCGACCAGGTCCGCGTGTCGTCGCCGTCGAAGGACGAGTTGCAGGCGGCGATGGGCGCGCTGCGCGCACAGGACTTCGGCATCGCGCTGCAGTTCGGGAACTACCGATAGGTGCGGACAGGTGCGGGCAGGTGCGGGCAGATGCGGGCGGGTGCGGACGGGCGCGGGCAGGGTTGCCCCCAGCTCGCGCATGAGGCCGCGCGAGCGCCCGGGGGTCTCGCTGGAGCGCGCCCTGTCGAAGCTCGGACTGGCCAGCCGCGCCGAGGCACGGCGGCTCATCGCGGCCGGGCGGGTGGCGGTCGACGGGCGCGTGGCCCTGGACCCGCGGGCGCCGGTCGTGCCCGAGGCCGCCCGCGTCTGCATCGACGGCGTCGAGGCCGCTCCCCCGGCTCGCATCGTCATCGCCCTCCACAAGCCGCGGGGCGTGGTCACCACGCGATCCGATCCGGAAGGGCGCCCGACGGTGTACTCGCTGCTCGAGGGTCTCGACACGCACGTGGTGCCGGTCGGGCGGCTCGACCTCGCCACGAGCGGCCTGCTCCTCCTCACCAACGACACGCGCCTTGCGGACTGGCTGACCGATCCGCGCTCGCGGGTCCCTCGCATCTACCTGGTCACTGCGCGGGGACGCGTGACGGAAGAGGACATCGCGCGGCTGATCGGCGGCATCGGCAGCCGAGGCGAGCGCCTGGCGGCCAGCGCGGCGACGCTTCGCAAGGCATCTGCACGCGAGTCACACGTCGTGGTGACGCTGACCGAAGGGCGGAACCGGGAGGTGCGTCGCCTTTTCGAGGCCATCGGGCACGAGGTGACCCGCCTGCGCCGCGTGCAGATCGGCGGCGTCGATCTGGGCACGCTCGCACCAGGAGCCTGGCGCGGCGTCGGGGACGGCGAACTGCGGCGTGCGTTCCCCGGATACCGGTCGGGAGCCCTCGGGGCGTCCGGGCTTCCGTGCGGAGTGCCGGAACCTCAGCCCCGGCATCGCGCACGACGGCACGGGGATTGACGAGGCTGCGGCGCAGGCGATGCGGAACCGGGACCGGTGCGCTCGGCTCCATGCCACCCGCTCGACGGATCCGCCGCAATCAGCCGAACAGCGCCGCACCCAGCCCCAGGTAGAACAGCAGTGTCGCCACATCGGTGCTCGCCAGCACCAGGGGCCCGGCGGCGATGCGGGGATCGGCCTTGAGCGCGCGGATGACCGTGGGCCAGAGCACGCCGAACAGGCAGGCGGTGACGATGGAGGCGGCGATGGCGCCGCCGATGACCGTCGCGCCGGACACATCCCTTCGCCACGCGATGACGACCATCGCCACCACCCCGCCACACGCCGCCCCGAGCAGGGCGGCCGTGCGCGCCTCCTTCCACAGCGCCGACACGATGCGCCGCGGCTTCAGCGAGTCGTCCGACAGCGTCTGCAGCGTCAGCGTGGCCGACTGCATGCTCACGCTCTCGGCCAGGGCCAGGACAATGGGGATGAACAGCGCCAGCACGACGATGTTGTCGAGCAGCACTTCGAACTGGGCGGCGATGAGCGCGCAGATGAGACCGCCCGCGATGTTGGACAGCAGCCACGGGAAGCGGTCACGGAACGAGGTCCACGGGGTCCGCATCGCCGTGGCGTGCACGCCAAGCAGCTGGAAGATGTCGTCGTACGTGCGGCGTGCGAGGTCGATGACCTCGTGGGTGAACAGGCTGATGTCCACCACGCCGACCAGCTCGCCGTTGTCCTGGATCACCGGGAACGCCAGGAGCTTCCGCGTCGCGAAGTACTCGCTCGCGATGAGCACCGTCGCCCAGCTCGGGATGGCGACCACGTCGGTGATCATCACCTCGCTGACGCGCTGCTCGGGCAGCGCCGCCAGCAGGTGCCGCGCCGGCACGATGCCCACCAGCCGCCGCTCGTCGTCCACGACGTAGAAGTAGTGAATGTCCGAGGTGGTGATGCTGGCCCGCACGACCGGCAGCGCCTCGGCGATGGTCTGCGTCGCGACGAGGGTGACCGGGACGGGCCGCACGAGCGGAAGGATGGGGTCGTGGAGATTGGCGGCGGTCAGCGGCGCGGGACGCATGCTCCGTTATTCTGACGGAATATTGCGGGGCCGCCACGTTCCTCTACAATGGAGCGGACCGTGCCCTCAGAAGTCCCTCGGAAAGGTCTGTCGAAGATGAGCGTTCGTCGTGTGGTCGCCGCGTGTGCCGTTCCTCTGGCCGCGCTGGTGGGTGTCGTCGTCACCGCCCAGGGGGTGCCTCCAGCGGCCCCGTCCAGTCTCACCTATCTCGTCGACGGGTCCAACGTGTGGCTCAACTGGATCAGCAGCCCTGGTCTGGTCGAGGATCGGAACAACCCGAACGCCGGCTTCTACCGGCTCGAAGCCGCGGGCGCGCCCGGGGCACCGGCCTTCTTCACCTGGAACAGCTCGACGAACGTCAACCCGAACAAGATGCCGCACATGCTGGCCGCGGTCGGCCCCATCGGCGCGCCCGCGGGCAGCTACCACGTGCGCGTGCGTGGCATGAACGGCGCGACCGCAGGGCCGGCGTCCAACGAGGTTGTCGTGCCAGTGACGGGTGGCTGCCAGGCGCCGGGCGCGCCGACGGACCTGACCGCAATCACTCGCGGCACCAGCGTGTTCCTGGCCTGGAACCCGGGGAACGGCGGACGGCCCACGTCGTACACGCTGCACGCGAGCTACACGTCTCAGGGCCCGGCCATCGCGGGATTCGGAACTACGACGCCCTACCTGAACGTGGGGGGCGTGCCGACGGGCACCTACTACGTCCGCGTCTATGCCTCTACCGCGTGCGGGACCAGCGCGGCATCGAACGAGATCGTGGTCACCGCGCCGTCCGACTCCCCCGCCCGCACGCCCGATGCGGCGTCCGGCCGACTCCCGTGGTTCGACGTGCGCGGCATGGTCCAGCAGGCCAGCGCCGCGGCCGCGCCCCTGCTGAGTGGGCAGATCTCCTGCCCGCAGCGCCCCGGTTACCCGTGGCTCAACTACTTCATCCAGTCCCCCACGGCGCAGGAGGCCGAGATTCTCGAGCGCCAGAAGACGCAGCGCAATCCCTACATCGACGCCGTCGTCGCATACCTGCGCGGGTTGGACACGCGGTTCGGCTACAACGCCAAGCCCACGCGCGCGAACGTCAACTCGATCATCGCGGGCGACGAGATCGCCTATCACTGGGGGAGCGACGCGCCCGAGGGCTCGCCGAACGTCTACCTGATCGACGTCCTGGGCGGCCACTGCACGTTCCGCAACGAGAACCCGGACTTCCGTCCGTTCTCGGACGAGTACGGGCGCTGGACGGCGGCCGGGGCGTTCTGATCGCGACGGGAGTGTGAACCACGCCGGGAGGGGGTTCGCAACCGGGGACCGCACGGGAGAGCATCGTGACGGGATCCGCCCTCCACGTGCCCTTTCGTGCCGTCGTGCTCGCGTGGACCTCTACACGAAGAAGTCCGGGATCAGCTCGTCCTCGCGTACACCGGGGTGGCGGTACTTCGCAAAGTCCGTCACCCCGCTCTTCCTCAGTACGTCCTCGTCGATCAGGAACCGGCCCGTCAGCGACCGCGACGGCTGGCTGAACACCCAGTGGGCGGCGTCGGCCATGATGGCCGGTCGGCGCGATCGCTGGCGCGCCCCGGCGTCCATGATGAGGCCGATGGCCGCGGTGTCGATGGCGGTCCGCGGCCATAGCGCGTTGATCGCGATGCCCTCGGCGCGGAATTCCTCCGCCATCCCCAGCACGCACAGCGACATGCCGTACTTCGCCATGGTGTAGGCCAGGTGCGCGCCGAACCACGTCGGCGTCAGCGTGGAGTGCAGCGGCGGCGCGATGTTCAGCACGTGGGGATTGGCCGAGCGTCGGAGGTGCGGCAGGGCCTTCTGCGTGCACAGGAACGTGGCGCGCGCGTTCACCTGGTGCATCAGGTCGAAGCGCTTCATCGGCGTCTGTTCGGTGCGGGTGAGGCTGATCGCGGAGGCGTTGTTCACCAGGATGTCAATGCCGCCGAAGCGGGCCACGGCGGCGGCGACGGCCGCCTCCACGTGTGCCTCGTCGCGCACGTCCACGGCCACCGCCAGCGCTTCTCCACCGGCTGCGTCCACCTCCGCGGCCGCGGTATGAATCGTCCCGGGCAGCGTCGGATGCGGGGTGATGGTCTTGGCGGCAATCACCACCCGCGCGCCGTCGGCGGCGGCGCGAAGGGCGATGGCCTTGCCGATGCCCCGGCTGGCGCCCGTGATGAAGAGTGTCCGTCCCTTCAGCGTCATCGCGCCGATCCTCCCGTCAGGGTGTACAGCGAAAACGCCCGGCCCCCACATGGGAACCGGGCGTCTCGAGGTTCAGCCTGCTTCGACGAGTCGGACGGGCCTGCCGCGCCGAAGCTCATGCGCGAAGCGGGTGCGCGAAGGCGGGGCTACTCCACGTACGAGTAGCCGCAGTTGTCGCACACCCACATGCGACCCGCCTTGTACATGTTGTAGCCGCACTGCGGGCAGATGCGGTACTCGCGACCGTCCTTGTCGATGAGCTTCTTCTCGCTGTCCTTCTCGCCCTCGGCGAACGGATCCTTCGGCTCTTCCTTCTTCTCTGGCGGCTGGGGCTGCTGCGCCAGCGCGGGGACGACCGACAGGCCAAGGGCGCCCGCGAAGAGGGCGGAGCCACGGAGGAAGCTGCGACGATCGAGGCTCTTCCCGATTTCGTTCTCGAACATGGACGCTGTTCTCCCTTTTACGAGTGCCGGTGGGGGCCGCGAAAAAGCCGGGTGAGGCGCTGCGACTGGAGACGCCCCACCCGGTGCTTCCCCTCTGTCGTTGTTGAAAAGAATACGACAGACGGCTTTCCGTCGATTGTAATCCTTTGTCATCCCGGGTGCCACCCCAGCCTTACGGTTTCCCGGCAGACGCGGTTCGCCGCCTACTCGAGCATCAGCGGCACGGCACGCTCGTGCTCCATGGCCGCCAGTTCGGGGTGGGCATTGAGCACGCGCGCGCAGGCGTTCCACCGGAGGCGCGCCTCGTCGTTCCCCTGTGGCCGGAGACTCTCGGCCAGCTCGTAGAGCTCCATGGCCTCGCGGAGCCAGTCGCCGGAGGAAAACGCCCGCCCGGGGCCGCCTCGTTCCAGCAGGGCCCGGCCACGTCGCTCGGCGACGAGCCCGCCGAAGTAGGCGCGCTCGTAGGGGGTGAGCAGGTGCGCGGCCAGCTCCTGCGCGCGCGAGACCAGGTGCCCGTCGCTGTGGGGAAACCGGTCGGTCAGCGCCAGCAGCAGGATCACCACGGCCTCGCGATTGGCGGGGTCGGCCGCCAGGATGTCCTCGCAGATGCTCTCGGCCTGCTCCGGCTCGTTCAGGAGCCGGTAGCGCTCGGCCTTGGCCAGCGCGGCGGGGATGGCGTCGTTCGACAGCGGCTTCAACGGATACATCATCGCCCCCTCCTACCTGAACATGCGCAGCAGGCGCGTCACCGGGTCGTAGAACCGATCGACCACACGCTCCTTGAGCGGGATGATCGCGTTGTCGGTGATGTGGATGTGCTCCGGGCACACGCTCGTGCAGCACTTCGTGATGTTGCAGTAGCCGATGCCCTGCGCGTCCTTCAGGTCGCCCAGGCGCTCGGCCGTGTCGAGCGGGTGCATCTCGAGCGCGGCGGCATAGGTGAAGAACCGCGGGCCGATGAACTCGTCGTGCTTGTCGTGGTCGCGCAGGACGTGGCAGACGTCCTGGCACAGGAAGCACTCGATGCACGTGCGGAACTCCTGGACGCGGTCGGCGTCGCGCTGCGCCATCCGCCACGTGCCGTCCGGGGCGTCGGGCCGGCGCGGCTGGAAGCGCTGGATGCCCTGCTTCACGCGGAAGTTCCAGGACACGTCCGTGACCAGATCCTTGATGAGCGGAAACGTGCGCATCGGCTCCACGGTCACCGGCTGGGTGAGGTCCAGCGTGTTCAGGCGGCTCATGCACATCAGCCGCGGGCGGCCGTTGATCTCCGCGGAGCACGATCCGCACTTGCCCGCCTTGCAGTTCCAGCGGCACGCCAGGTCCGGCGCCTGCTCGGCCTGGATCTGGTGGACGGCGTCGAGCACCACCATGCCCTCCGAGACCTCGGTGCGATAGTCCGTGAACCCGCCGGTCTCACCGGGCTGGCTGCGCCAGATTCGAAACGTCGCCTGCGACATTCGATTTCCTCACGCTATGCGAAACGAAACCACGAAGGCACGAAGAACACGAAGGAAACTCACGAAAGAACACGACCATCACGGGACGAACCTGAGAACCCCAGAACCCACGTTCGTCACTGCTTCTGCTCCTCGATCACCTGCTGCAGCTCCGCCGGCATCTCCGGGATCGGCACGCGCGCCACCTGCATCGTCCCGTCCGCGGCGCGGCGGGCGACGATGTTGACCCCACCGAACGCGGCCACCTTGTCGGGACAATCCTCACGGAAGTGGCCGCCGCGGCTCTCCTTCCGCTCGATGGCCGAGCGCGTGATGGCCTCGGACACGTCCAGGAGATTCCGCAGGTCCAGGCACATGTGCCAGCCCGCGTGGTACTCGCGGTGGCCCTCCACGCCGGCGCGCGCCGCGCGCGCCCGGAACGCGGCGAGCTTCTCCAGGGCCTCCAGCATCTCGGCCTCCGTCCGGACAATGCCCACCAGGGCCTGCATGGCGTCCTGCAGCTCATGCTGCACCCTGTACGGGTTCTCGCCCGCGCCGCCCCGCTCGAAGGGCTCGAGCGAGGCCTTCATCGCGCGTGCGATTGCGCCCTCGTCCAGGCGCACGGATCCGCGCTGGCGCGCGCTGGCCGCGGCGAACTCGCCGGCGCGCTTCCCGAAGACGACGAGGTCCGAGAGCGAGTTGCCGCCCAGGCGGTTCGCGCCGTTGATGCCGGCGGCGCACTCCCCGGCCGCGAACAGCCCGGCAATGGTGGACTCCTGCGAGTCGGCATTCACGCGGATGCCGCCCATGATGTAGTGCGTGGTCGGCCCCACCTCCATGGGTTCCTTCGTGATGTCGAGGTCCGCCAGCTCCTTGAACTGGTGGTACATGCTCGGCAGCTTCCGCTTGATGTGCGCCTCGGCGTCCGGCAGCTTCTCCTTGATCCACGCGATGTCCAGGAACACACCGCCGTGCGGGCTGCCCCGCCCGGCTTTGACCTCGCGGTTGATGCAGCGCGCCACGTGGTCGCGCGTGAGGAGCTCCGGCGGACGCCGCGCGTGCTTGTCGCCCTGCGTGTAACGCCAGCCTTCTTCCGGATCCGACGCCGTCTGCGGCTTGTAGTTGTCGGGGATGTCGTCGAACATGAACCGGCGGCCCTCGCTGTTCCGCAGCACGCCGCCCTCCCCGCGGACGCCTTCCGTCACCAGAATGCCCCGCACGCTCGGGGGCCACACCATGCCCGTCGGGTGAAACTGCACGAACTCCATGTCGATGAGCTCGGCGCCCGCCCGGTACGCCAGCGCATGCCCGTCGCCGGTCCCCTCCCACGAGTTGCTCGTGATCTTGTACGCACGGCCGATACCGCCGGTGGCCAGCACGACGGCCTTCGCCGCGAACGAGTGGAATCGCCCGCGCTCCCGGTCGTACGCCAGCACCCCGGCCGCCCGGCCGTCGTCCAGGAGCAGCTCGATGACGGTGTGCTCCATGTGGACGGTGATCCCCAGGTGGATGGCATGATCCTGGAGCGTGCGGATCAGCTCCAGGCCCGTGCGGTCGCCGACGTGAGCCAGCCGCGGATAGCGGTGCCCGCCGAAATTGCGTTGCAGGATGCGACCGTCGGGCGTGCGATCGAAGACCGCGCCGTACGCCTCGAGTTCCCGCACGCGGTCGGGCGCCTCCTTCGCATGAATCTCGGCCATGCGCCAGTTGTTCACGTACTGCCCGCCGCGCATGGTGTCGGCGAAGTGCACCGTCCAGTCGTCCCGATCGTCCACGTTGGCCAGCGCCGCGGCCATCCCGCCCTCGGCCATCACCGTGTGCGCCTTGCCGAGCAGCGACTTGCAGATGAGGCCCACCGAGACGCCGGACTGCGCCGCCTCGATGGCGGCGCGCAGGCCGGCTCCGCCGGCTCCGACGATGAGCACGTCGTAGGCGTATGCGTGCGCGGCGGGCATCTACAGGAACCTCGGATCGCTGAGCACCCCCATGGAACAGAGGCGGATGTAGAGGTCGGACGACATGACGCTGAAGAGGCTGAGCCAGGCAAAGAGCCGGTGCCGCCCGTTCAGCCCGGAGACGCAGGCGTAGGCCATGTCGCACGCCGGCGACTTCGACACCTCGTCCAGACGCCCGCCCACGACGTGCCGCAGGACGTGGCAACCCCAGGTGTAGCTGGCCAGCAGCCCCACGTTCAGCCCGAGGACGAGCGTCCCCAGACCGATGCCGAACTCGCGAGCGCCGGTGGCCGGGTCCGTGAACCACAGCGCCAGCCAGACGTCGTAGCTGAGAAACGCGATGAAGACGATGGCCACCCACATGAAGAAGCGGTGGACGTTCTGGAGGATGAGGGGGAACGCATGCTCGCCCCGATAGCTCCTGCGGGGCTCGCCTACACTGCACGACGGCGGGTCCGCCCAGAACGCCTTGTAGTAGGCGCCACGGTAGTAGTAGCAGGTGAAACGAAAGAGGCCGGGAAACGGCAGGATGAGCAGCGCCGGCGAGAACGGCAGCCAGCCGGGCCACGCGGAAGGCTTCGGGCCGAACCAGGCGTGCGGCGAGTCGCCGAAGATCTCCGGCGAGTAGAACGGCGAGAGGTACGGGCCGTACGTGTAGTGCTCGCCCTGGAAAGCCGCCCAGGTCGCATACCCGACGAACGCCGACAGACCGGCGAACACCGCGAGAGGCGCCGTCCACCAGGCATCACGACGCGTCGTGGTGCCAAAGCCTCGGTGGACCGAAGTGACCGGAATGACCTGCATCCCTGCCTCCGGAGACGGATGAACTGCAAAGAGCGACGGCGCTAACCATAACGAAGACGCACGGGGATGTAAACAGATGGGACGCAGAGGACGCGGAAGCCGCAGATGACGCAGATGAGGGAAATCGGGCGATCACGACTGCCGGCGG
The DNA here is from genome assembly GCA_963169195.1 of Acidobacteriota bacterium. Taxonomy (GTDB): domain Bacteria; phylum Acidobacteriota; class Vicinamibacteria; order Vicinamibacterales; family UBA2999; genus VFZN01. The sequence goes on from CAUJDN010000024.1 coordinate 34,621, forward strand.
GCGGGCCCATCGCCACTCCCGTCAGGCTCAACGCCCGAGCACCGCACCGGGCCTCAGGATGCCCGCCTGTGTCCCCTTACCCAGAGTCATCTGCGTTATCTGCGTCATCTGCGGCCCCTGCGTCATCTGCGGCCTTGAAATCGGTGTTCGCCATCAACGTCCGAGTCTCACCCGTACCCCCGCGTTGGCGACGAAGCCCTCCAGCGGCGCCCAGGCGTCCACCGTCCAGCGGCCGTCGGGCAGGCGCGCCGGGCGCACCAGCGGATCGGTCCGCGTCTGCCGCACATGGCCCACGTTCTCCAGGTTGACGAAGGCACGCAGCGGGCCGAGGGCGCGCTCGAACAGGAAGCCGAAGAGCACGTAGGTCCGGCTCCGCGTACGGTAGGGGTTGTCCTCGAGCGGCTGCCGGCCGGTGACGTACAGCTCGAAGCCGGCGCGGCCCAGGTCCTCGTCGTCCCACATCGCGTTGAACGACGCCACATGGCGTGGCGTCACGGGCACGGTCCGGCGCGCGCCGGTGTCGGGGTCATCCTCCCGGGCCGAAGTGAGGGCATGGGTGGCCATCCCCAGCCAGTGGCCCCGACGATAACGCGCCGACAGCTCGGTGCCCCACGTGTCGGTCGGGCGTTCGGCGTTGCCGAGCGCCACGCGCGCGTCCGACACGTCGATGAGCTGTACGGGGCGAAAGACGCGCGAGGCGAAGAACGTGCCGGTCAGCTCCAGGGCGCCAGCCGCCCACGACAGGTCCGCGGAGCCGGACATCGCCCGCTCCGCGTCGAGATCCCGGATCGGTTCGAGGCGCGCGAGGCCTGTCTCGTCCGTCTCCTCCGTGAAGGGCGTGGGCGCGTAGGCGCCGCCCCCGGCCGAGACGCGCAGCGTCCAGCGGCGCGCAGGGCGAGCCAGCAGCGAGACGCGGGGGCTGACCAGGGTGCCGTACTCGGAGTGCGCGTCCACGCGCACGCCCGCCGCCACCGTCGCCCGGTCGTTCAGCACCATCTCGTCCTGGGCGAACACGCCGGGTGCGGTGAATCGATAGGAGAAACCCGGCAGGTCGCGATGCTCCAGGTGATCCTGCGATACGGCCGCGCCCACGACCCAGGTGTGCGCGCCGCGCGACCCGGTGAGCGACGCTTCGCCGAACCACGTGTCGCGGGCCGTCCGCTCCGTCACCGCGCCGAAGCCCCGGGCCTGGTTGAGCCGCGAGAAGGACCCGCGGATACTGAGGAGCCGCTGGCCGACGAGCGCGCGCCAGGCCGCCCCGGCATCGCCACGGCGCGTGTCGAGCTCCTCGCGGAAGGGAGTGCCGTCTGGAGCGAAGGCTCCTGGCATGGTGCCGCCATCGCGGTCCTCCGCGATGAACCCGCCGGTGAGGAAGAGCGACCGGCCGCGCCCGTTGTCGAAGAAGACGCGCGGGCGCGCCACGCCGCGATCGTAGGCCGGCAGGTCCGCCCAGCCGTCCTCGTCCAGATCCTGCCGCTGCTGGCCGTGGTAGCCGCCGAGCAGCGTCCACGACCAGCCGGCGCGCGGCGCCGCCCCGGCAAACACCGTGGCATCGCGCCCGGTCTGTGACGTCACGTTGAAGAGCGCCTGCGTGGAGGTCTCGTCGGGCTGGCGTGACACCAGGTTGATGACGCCGGCAAGGGCAGACGACCCGTACAACGCCGAGACCGCGCCCTTGATGATCTCCACCTGGCCCAGATCGAGCGGCGGCACCTGGAGCAGGCTGAAGGAGTCTCCTGCCGCGCCGTAGAGCGGCAGCCCGTCGGCCAGCAGCTGCGAGTACCGCCCGCGGAGCCCCTGGATGCGCACATTGGCCGCGCCGATGGAAGGCGCGGTGGTCTGCACGCGCAGGCCCGTGGTCTCGCCGAGCAGCATCGCCACGCTGCCGGGCGTCATCAGCGCCTTCTCTTCGATCTCCTCGCGGCCGATGACCTCCACACGGAGCGGCTCGTCCTGGAGCCGCCGGTCGGACCTGGTGGCGGTGACGATGACCGTCTCCTCGACCTCGAGCGCCTCCTGCTCCTCGCCCTCGTCCTCACCCTCCTCACGCTCCGCCTCGGAGGGCTTCGGGGCCGGTTGAGGGGCCTGCGGAGCGGGCTGCGGCCCCGGGGGTGGCGCCTGGGCCCGGCCCGCCGATGGGACGAGCAGGGCCAGCGTGAAGAGGAGCCCCAGCCTGCGCGCGTGAGCCATTGCGGCGGTAAGCTAGACCCTGTAGTGGCTACAAGGTCAACCCTGGCGGCAACCTTCACCATCGGCGCCCTGGCGCGCAAGGCCGGTACCTCGCCCGAGACGATTCGCTGGTATGAGCGTGCGCGCCTCATGCCACCGCCAGCGCGCACCGGCGCCAACTACCGCGTCTACGCGGAGCCCGCGCTCCGCCGGCTGCTCTTCATCCGCCGGGCGCGGGAGTTGGGCTTCGGGGTGGACCAGGTCCGGACCCTCGCGGAACTGTCGGAAGATCTGCGCCGTGACTGCGCGGAAGTGGATCGCATGAGCCGGGCCCATCTCGAGGAGGTCGAGCGACGCATCGCGGACCTGCGTCGGCTGCGTCGGGCACTCCGGCGGATCATCGGGGACTGCCGGTCGGGCTCCGTGGCGGAATGCCGGATCCTGCACGCTCTCCAGCCGGAGCCGGCCCCGACGGTCGCGGGCGCTGCGCAGGCTAGACGTCCTCGATCCGGACCTCGCCGGTAATGGCCCGCTGCACCGGACAGCGGTTCGCGATGTCGTGCAGGCGCGCCCGCTGATCGTCGTCCAGGTCGCCTTCGAGGGTGAGCTGCCGCTTGATGACGTAGACCCCGTCCACGAACGACGCGGTCAGGTGGACCTTCGCGTCGCGGAGCAGCCACCCCTTGCGCGAGGCGTACATCCGGAGGGTAATCGCCTCACAGGCTCCGAGCGCGGCCAGCAGCGTCTCCTGCGGCGTCGGGCCCGTGTCGGTGCCGCCCTTGTCGATCGGCTCGTCGCACCGGGTGACGTGCACCCCCACTTGAACCTCGGTTTCGAACCCCGACTCGGACACCAGCCGCACGCGAACATCTCTCATCGGTCCAGAGTATCAGACGCCACGACGAACCTCCGTGCTTCGAACCCCCGTGCCTCGAACCTCCGTGCTTCGAACCCCCGTGCTTCGAACCTCCGTGCTTCGAACC
>CAUJDN010000025.1 GCA_963169195.1 Acidobacteriota bacterium
GGGGGGGGGCGGAGAGTCGGAGAGTCGGAGAGTCGGAGAGTCGGAGAGTCGGAGAGTCGGAGAGTCGGAGAGTCGGAGAGTCGGAGAGTCGGAGAGTCGGAGAGTCGGAGAGTCGGAGAGTCGGAGAGTCGGAGAAGAGCAGAGCCGCCGGCCCGATCAGCTGTCAAGTGAATCGTGCAGCCGATTCAGCATGGCGCCCACTCGTGCGTTGGTCTCGACGACCTCCGCGTGGCGCGCGGCGGAGGAGATCGCGCCACGCGATGCCGTGTCGCTCGCGTGGATGGCCAACCTCGGACGCGGCTTGCCAACCGTCGGCGCGAGCGCTCCGGGCCTGGCGAGATGAGCTGGCCAGCCGATGCCGCAGGCGCAGCCAGCTGTTGGCGAAGGCCGGCGCCGCCGTCGACCCTTGCACGCTGGCTGAGCCGTTCTGACGGATCAGTGGTGGGCGCCTGCGCTCGGGAACCTCATTCGAGCGATAAGACTCTGCAAACGTGCGGTGCCCGCGACGTTCTGGATCCACGGAGTGTGTCTCACGCCACCCACGAGGTTGGACGATCGCTCGTCGTAGGCTCTTTCGAGCCAGTCCAGCGAGCGAGCGGGATCTGGGGAGAGGAACGCGACGGCGACGAAGAATGGATCGATATAGTCTCGTCCGGCTCGCGTCGCAAGGTCTCGAGCAATCTGCGACCCGAGAGATCGTTGTCCAGCAGCCGTGTAGATGTTCGCGCAGAAGGCTTGAGGCGGAGCGGCGAACGGCTCCCGCATCGCCTCGTCACAATGGCGCGTTGCCTCTGCGTGCTTCCCAAGCCCGGAGTACGCCGCAGCGAGGTTCGCCCGAAGCCATACCGCCGGTCGGAGCGTCAGTGCCTTCTCGTAGTGGACGACGGCCTCGGCGGGACGACCGGCGCGCAGCAGCACCCATCCGAGCGCGGCATCGCCGTTTACCGGGTCGACCGCAAGTTGGCGCCGGGCAACATCTAATGCCTCAGAGTGCCTGCACACCACCGTCAGGAATTGCCAGTAGCTCTCCAGCGTTTCGGTGTCATGCGGACTCAATGCCAGTGCCCGGGTCAAGGCGCGCTCTGCGCCGCGCCAGTCGTGATCGTAGCGGAAGAGAACCGTGCCCAACAGCGTGTGCGCACGAGCCAGCATGTCGTCGAGCGCGAGCGCCTTCAATACCGCCGCCTTCGCCCGGGTCGCAGCCTCTGCCGGACGCTCGTAGCCGAAGAGGGCGGCGCCTTGCCACGCAGCTCCCAGCGCCGCGTACGCGTCCGCGTACTCCGGATCGATGGCGGTTGCCTCCTGGAACAACGCCAGACGCTGCCTGTGCTTTGTCTCATCGGCGCCAGGCCTGATGAAGAGACCCTTCGCGAGTGCCTCGTACGCCGCCGGAACCACAGGCTGGGCGGGTTGCAGTCGGCGTGCTTCTGCTGGAGTAAGCGTCAGACCGAGTTCCATCACGATCCGGCGAGCGACTTCGCGGGAGAGTGATCGGATTTCCGCGATTGGACGCTCGGCGCTGGCGTTCACGAGGACGCGGTCCGAGGCCGATCCGATCAGCCGAACCGTCACGCGCACGATGTCGCCGACGCGCTGAACCGCCCCTTCGACCACACCATCCACCGACAGCTCGCGCGCCAGCTCCCTGACGGGTGACTTGCGCTGCTCGTACTGCATGACGGATGTGCGCGAAGCCACCCTGAGCTGGGTGATCTCAGCGAAGGTTCCCACCAACGCATCGTGCACGTTGGCCGCGAGGTAGTCCTGACCGGGATCGTTCGAAAGGTTGGCCAGCGGGAGCACCGCCAGCGATCGAATCGATGCCGGCGGCGGCGCGGGCGCAGGGCGCGCCGCGAAGTAGATGCCGATGACAACGGCAACCAGGCTCACCGCGACAATGCTCGCGAATATCAAGCGGCTGCCGATTCCACTTGCTGCCGGAGGCATGGCCGGCGGCTCGTGCTGAATCGGCGCGATGAACCGGTATCCACGTTTGGGCAGGGTTTCGATGAACCGCGGCGTCTCGGCCGTATCGCCCAGCGCATCCCGCAGGCGCTTGACGGCCGTGTTGAGGCCGCGATCGAAGTCGACGAACGTGTCCCCGGACCATAGCGCGCGCTGAAGTTCATCCCGCGTGACCAACCTGCCGGCGTTCTGCGCCAGGCAGACCAGCAGTCGGAAGGACTGATCCTGGAGGGGAACGCGCACGCCGGCTTTCCGGAGTTCAGCCGAGGCGAGATTCACCTCGTAGGTGCCGAACCGGACCACTGCCGAATCGCGTAGTGCGCTGGCCATGGGAATTCGTGGATGGCCTGATGTTACACCCCGCCTGGCGGCGCGTCATTCGTTATCGCAAGTCCTTCTGCTCCAATGCCTTCCGTCGTCACACACGTGTCGTCCGGATGTCACCGCCGGTCGATTGAATGCCCCTCTCGCGCCGCCCATGCTGGTGCTTCACATCGGATGAAAGGAGCAGTCCCATGGCACCCTTACACGTCGTTCCGCTCGCGCTGGCCATTGCCCTCGTTGCGGCTTCGGCTCCCAGCCCGCCGGAATACGCCGATTGGTCGGCACCGGAGAATCTCGGCCCTCACGTGAACTCGCCGTTCGCAGACTTCGGACCCGCGTTGTCGAGGGACGGCCTGCAGCTCTACTTCGCCTCCGATCGACCAGGCGGTGCGGGAGTCTACGATCTCTGGGTGTGCCAGCGATCGGACGATGAGTCGGACTGGAGCGTGCCGGACAACATCGGTCCGAGCGTCAACACCGCCTTCATCGAAGGACCGCCGACGGTCTCGCGGGACGGGCACTGGTTGATCTTCAACAGCGATCGACCCGGGGGGGCAGGCCTGAACGACCTGTGGGTCTCCTATCGCGAGAACATACACGATCGTTTTGGCTGGGAGAGGCCGTTCAACCTCGGCGGCGTCAACACGCCGTTCCAGGATCAGGGTGCGAGCTGGTTTGCGAACGATGATGGCCTGGCTCCGCTGCTCTTCTTCGCGAGCACGCGCCCGGGCGGGCCTGGCCTGAACGACATCTATGTCGCCGAGCTGTTGCCTGACGGGTACTTTGCCGAGGCATCCCTCGTCGCCGAGTTGAGCAGCACGTCCAACGACTATCGACCTTCGGTGAGGTTCGACGGGCTCGAGTTGTTCTTCTTCAGCGACAGGCCGGGCTCATCCGGTTTCGATCTCTGGGTGGCCGTCCGCGATGCAATTACGGAGCCCTGGCGGGAACCTGCCAACCTGGGGCCCACGGTGAACAGCGACGCCAACGACCAGAATCCGCATATCACTGCTGATCGGCGGTCGCTGTACTTCGCTTCGAACCGCCCCGGGGCCGCCCGGATGGACCTCTATCTGAGCACCCGCGCGCGAACCGGATCGAAGTGAGCTGATCAGATGGGGTTGTACTGCGCAGGCAACGGCCGTTGTCGCTCGGTCGGACGCCAGGCTTGGCGGCAGTTCAGCCCCTCCCACTCCGACTGCCGACTCCCGACGCCGTCTACCGCCCGTCCCTCTCTTCGCTGATCTGATACTGCTCCAGCTTCTTGTAGAGATTGCTGCGCGGCGTGTCGATCACCTCGGCGGTCTTCGAGATGTTCCAGCCGTTCTCACGCAGCTTGGATACGAGGTAGGCGCGCTCGGAGGCGCTCTTGAACTCCTGCAGCGTGACCGCGGTCGCCCACGCGGGCTCGGGCGTGCCGGCGGGCAGCGGGCCGGCGGCAGGCGCGGCACCCGGTACAGCGGCCTCTGCGCGCGCGGCGCCCTCCTCCGGGATGTCCCGCGCGTCGATGGCGTCGCCCGTCGTCATGATGAGCAGCCGCTCCACGGCGTTCCGCAGCTCGCGGATGTTGCCCCGCCAGTGGCGCTGCTTCAGCTTCTCCATCGCCTGGGCCGAGAAGGTCTTGCGGCGGAAGTTGTTCTCGCGTGCCAGGAGATCCGCGAAGTGGCGCACCAGCGACGGGATGTCCTCGCGCCGCTCGCGGAGCGGCGGCACGTGGATCGGCACCACGTTGAGCCGGTAGAAGAGGTCCTCGCGGAACGTGCCCTTGTCGATGGCCTCTTCCAGGTTCTTGTTCGTGGCGGCGATCACCCGCACGTCCACCTTGATCACGCGGTTGCTGCCCAGCCGCTCGATCTCCTGCTCCTGGAGCACGCGCAGCACCTTGGCCTGCGTCTTCAGGCTCATGTCGCCCACTTCGTCCAGGAAGATGGTGCCCTTGTCGGCCTGCTCGAACTTGCCGATCTGGCGGTCCGTGGCGCCGGTGAACGAGCCCTTCTCGTGGCCGAACAGCTCCGACTCGATGAGCTCGTCCGGGATGGCCGCGCAGTTCACCTGCACGAACGGCCCATCGCGTCGCAGGCTCTCGCGATGAATGGCGCGCGCCACCAGCTCCTTGCCGACGCCGCTCTCGCCCCAGATGAGCACGGTCGCATTCGTCGGCGCCGCCTTGTGGACGGCGTCGCGCACGGCCAGCAGCGTCGGCGCGTCGCCGACGATCTGGTAGCGCTTCTCGATGTCCCGCTTGAACGAGCGGTTCTCGCTGCGGAGGCGCGAGGTGTCCACCGCGTTGCGGACCGTCACCAGGATACGATCCCGCGTCGGCGGCTTCTCGATGAAGTCGCGCGCCCCCAGCTTGATGGCCTGGGCCGCCTCGCTGGAGCTGGCGCCGCCCTGCTCCACGTGACCCGAGATGACGATGATGGGCGTGGTGTCGGTGAGGTGGCGGACCTTCTGCAGCACCTCGAGGCCGTCCATGCCCGGCATCTTGATGTCGAGGAAGACGACGTCCGGCGCCTCGCGCTCGATCATGCGGACACCGTCCTCGCCGGTGGCCGCCTGCAGGACCTCGTACCCCTCGTACTCGAGGATCATCCGCAGCGTGTCGCGGATGCTGGCTTCATCGTCAACGAGCAGGATCCGTGGTTTCAACGAGGCTCCGTGCGGACGGTGTGGATGAGGCGCTGGTCGAGGTCGGGGTCGTAGAGGAACACCGCGAGGACGTCGCCGGGACGGCTGGCCTGCACGATGCGGCGGTAGCCCGCCACCGAGTCCACGGCGCGGCGGTTGATCTCGAGCAGGACCTGGCCGCGCAGGATGCCGGCCTCGTAGGCCGGGCTGAGCGGCTCGACGCGCTGGACGAGCAGGCCGGTCATGCCGGAGGGCACGTCGAAGCGGTGCGCGTTCGACTCGTCGATCTCGATGAGCGTGAGGCCGAGCTCGATGGGATCCGCCTCGGCGAGGCGGCTGCCGGCCGGCGAGGTGGGCGCCGTGGACGGCGCCACGCGGCCCGGGCGCTCGGCGAGCTTCACCGCGACCTCCATCGGGCGGCCGTCCCGCAGGAACGCCAGGCGGGCGGTCGCCCCGGGCTTGCGCTCCGCGATCGCGCGGATGAGCGTGGAGTTGCTGCGGACGGGGGCCTGGTCCACCGCGGTAATGAGGTCGTAGGGCTTCAGGCCCGCGCGCGCGCCGGGCGCGCCCGCCGTCACGTCCTGCACCAGCGCGCCGTCCGGGCGCGACAGCCCCAGCGAGGCCTGCACGTCGGGATCCACGTCGCGAAGCGCGACGCCGATGTAGCCGCGAGAGACGCGGCCCTCGCTCTGCAGCTGCGGCAGGATGGCGCGCGCCTGGTTGATGGGAATGGCGAACCCGATGTTGTTCGCCTGCCGGCTCACCGCCGCGTTGATGCCGACGATTTCGCCCCGCAGGTTGATGAGCGGGCCGCCGCTGTTGCCGAAGCTGATGGCCGCGTCGGTCTGGATGTAGTGGTCGAGGCTCGAGTCGAACAGCTTGCGCCCGATGAAGCTGACCACGCCCACCGTGAGCGTGTGCTCGTATGACAGGGGGTTTCCGATGGCGATCACCCACTCGCCCACGCGCAGCGCATCGGAATTGCCCAGCGTGGCGTGCGGCAGCGGGGCCGGCGCCTGCACCTTGATGAGCGCGATGTCGGTGTCGGGATCCGATCCGATCGGGTTGGCGCGGAGGCTCCGGCCGTCGGCGAGCTTCACCGTGATGCGCTCGGCTCCCTCGATGACGTGATGGTTGGTCAGGATGTGGCCGGCCGCGTCGATGATGAAGCCCGTGCCGGTCCCCCGGAGCGGGACATCCTGGCCGCGCGGGCGCGGGACCTCGGGCAGGTCGTCCGGCGTCTCGATGCGGCGGCGGGGCTGGGTGACCGGCCGCGGCCGGCGCCCGCGCGCGCTGGCGTCGATGCTCACCACCACGGGGTTGAGCCGCTCGGCGATGTCGGCGACGTGGAGCGTGCCGGCGGGACCGGCCGGCGTGAACGCGGATGCCGGGGCGCCGATGGTCGGCACGCCCGAGGCTGCGGCGGCGGCGGTGGCCGCGGGCGGTGCCACCAGCGTGGGCGCCGGCGACAGCACGGTGCTGACCACCACGCCGATCAGCAGCCCGACGGCGGCCGCCAGCCCTGCGGTGAGCCACACGAACCCGCGCGTCATGACTCGCCCATTATAAGCCCGAGGAACTCCCCTTCCTCGAGCGTCGGCACGCCCAGGGCCCGGGCCTTCTCGAGCTTGCTGCCGGGCTCGGCGCCCACGATCACGTACGAGGTCTTCCTGCTGACCGATCCCGTCACCTTGCCGCCAAGCGCCTCGAGGCGGGCCGCGGCGGCCTCGCGCGACATCGAGTCGAGCGTCCCCGTGATGACGAAGCTCTTCCCCGCGAGCGGCTTCGGCGCCCGGGGTGCGGCCTTCCGCTCGCCCACGGTTCGCACGCCTGCCTCGCGCAGCCGCTCCACCAGCCGGCGGTTGCGCGGTTCGTCGAACCAGCTGCGCACCGACACCGCCATCACCGGGCCCACCTCGTGGACCTCCTGCAGCTCCTCCACCGGCGCCGCCTCGATGGCTTCCACCGACCCGAAATGATCCGCGAGCACCTGTGCGCCGCGCTCACCGACGTGCCGGATCCCCAGCGCATTGAGCAGCCGCCACACCTCGTTCGCCTTCGACCGCTCGATCTGCCCCATCAGCTTCGCGGCCGATTTCTTCCCCAGTCGCTCGAGGTCCTCGAGCGTGCCGGCGGTGAGGTGATAGATGTCGGCCGCGTCCTTCACCAGAGCCTTCTCCACGAGCTGGCGGATGAGCACCTCGCCCAGGCCCTCGATGTTCATCGCGCCGCGCGACACGAAGTGATCCAGGCTCCGCATCAGGCGCGCCGGGCACGAGCTGTTCTCGCAGCGCCACACCACCTCGTCCTCCGCCTTGTGCAGACGGCTGTGGCACACCGGGCAGTCGGTCGGCATCACCCAGGGCCGCGAGTGAGGGGGGCGCTTCGCCAGCACGGGGCCGACGACGCGCGGGATGACGTCGCCGGCCTTCTCCACGATGACCGTATCGCCCTCGCGGATGTCCTTGCGCGCAATGTCCTCGGGATTGTGGAGCGTGGCCAGCGAGATGGTGGATCCGGCGACCTGCACCGGCTCCAGGACTGCATAAGGCGTGGCCGCGCCGGTCCGGCCGATGTTGACCTCGATCTGCTCGAGCAGCGTCGTCGCCTGCTGTGCGGGGTACTTGAACGCGGTCGCCCACCGGGGGAACTTCGACGTCGTCCCCAGCCGCTCGCGCAGGGCGAGGTCGTTCAGCTTGACGACGACGCCGTCGGTCTCGAAGGGCAGGGTGTGGCGCTTCTCGCGCCAGGTCTCGCAGAACGCGAGCACGCCGTCGAGGCCGTCCGCCTCGTGCCAGTGCGGCTCGACGGGACAGCCCCAGGCCTTCAGCGCGCGCAGCATCGCGGCGTGGGTGGCAAGTTCTGCGGCGTTTTCGGGGGGGTTCGTGCCAGGCCCCACCACCTGGTACAGCCACGCCGACAGCCCGCGCTTCGACACCTGCGTCGGGTCCAGCGTCCGCATCGTCCCGGCCGCGGCGTTGCGGGGATTGGCGAAGAGCGGCTCGCCCTGCTCCTCGCGCTCGGCGTTGAGCCGCTCGAACGCCTGGCGCGGGAAATACACCTCGCCGCGAATCTCGACACGATCCGCCGGGCCGTGCTTCAGCGCGAGAGGAATCGCGCGGATGGTCCGCACGTTGAAGGTGACCTCCTCGCCGCGCACGCCGTCGCCCCGCGTGGCGCCCCGGACCAGCTTCCCGTGCTCGTAGGTGAGCGAGATGCTCAGCCCGTCGATCTTCAGCTCGCACACGTACGACGGCGAGTCGGCCCCGCCCAGGCCCTTGCGCACCCGCTCGTCGAACGCACGCAGGTCGGCCTCGTCGTACGCGTTGTCGAGGCTGAGCATCGGCACGGCGTGCACGACGGTGACGAACCCCTCGACCGGGCGGCCGCCGACCCGCTGGGTCGGGGAATCGGGCGTCACCAGCTCGGGATGCGCGGCCTCGAGCGCGCGCAGCTCGTTCATCAGCGCGTCGAACGCGGCGTCGGCGATCTCGGGCTGCGCGTGGACGTAGTAGAGCTCTTCGTGCCGCCGGATCTCGCGGCGCAGCTGGTCGATGCGGCCGGCCGCCGTCACGCTGCAGCTCCCACGAAAGGAAACCACGAAGACACGAAGGGAGCCACGAAGGACACGAAGCCAGGTGGTGACGGAACGGTCGATCCGAAAGCCTTACGAAGCAGCATGCGACAGGCCCCACATGAAAGAAGTCCTTCGTGCCTTCCTTCGTGCCCTTCGTGTCTTCGTGGTTTCGGTTGGCTCAGCGATCGCGGAGGAGGACGAAATCCGCCAGGCCCGTCAGCGCCTCGCGCTCCGGCGTCGGCGGGAAGACGCGCAGGCTGCGCTTGGCCGCCTCGCCGAACTCCACCGCGCGCTGGTACGCGTAGTCGATGGAGCGGCGCTCGACGAGCATGGCCTTCAGGCGCGCCCACTGGTCGGGGGTCACGTCCCGGGTCTGCACGATGCCGCGGACCAGCGCGTCGGCCTCATCGCCGCCGTGCTGCAGCAGGTGGATGATGGGCAGCGTGATCTTGCCCTCGCGCAGGTCCCCGCCAATGGGCTTGCCGAGCGCCTCGGCCTCGCCCGTGAAGTCCAGCAGGTCGTCCACGAGCTGGAACAGCACGCCGAGGTTGAAGCCGTAGTCGCGGAGCGCGGCGCGCTTCTCGGCGCTCACCTCGCCCAGCATGCCGCCAATCTCGGCGCAGCCGCCGAAGAGAAACGCGGTCTTGCGGTTGATGATGTCGAAGTGATCGGCCTCCGCCAGGTCCACCACGCCGTTCTTGGTGAGCTGGTAGATCTCCCCTTCGATCATCCGCAGGGTGACGTCGCACAGCAGCTGGGCAATCTCCAGCGTGTTCTGCGCGAGGGCCATCGCCATCGACTTGATGTAGAGGAAGTCACCGGCCAGGACGGTGACGTCGTTCCCCCACTGGGAGTGGACCGCCTTCCGCCCCCGCCGCACGTCCGCATCGTCGATGATGTCGTCGTGCACCAGCGTCGCCGTGTGGATGAACTCCACGACGGCCGCGTTCACCACCGCGCGCGGGCCGGTGTAGCCGCACAGGCGCGCGGCCATGAGCAGGACCGCCGGGCGCACGCGCTTGCCGCCGCTCTTCTGGATATAGGCGCCGATCTCGGGGATGACGTGGACCTGCGACTGGACCTGTCGCTCGTACTCGCGCTCGACGGCCTCGAGGTCGGCCCGCACGGGTTCGAACAGCTGGATGAGGTCCGCCTGGGTCTTCGGGAGCACGTTGGACAAGCTCGTCAATCTCACCATAGGCCGCGCGCTGGTGTCAACGCGCGGATCGCCCGTTAATGCTTGCAGGGCTGAGCTTTGCGGGCCTCAAGGACGGAAGAGTCGGTGAAAATTCATGGCGACGGTCCTTGCCAGCTCTCCAGGGCTCACGCCTCGCGCTTCCGCCACCACCTCCACGACGCGCTTCACATACGCCGGCTCGTTTCGCGTGCCCCGGAACGGCGCTGGTGCCAGGTACGGGCTATCGGTCTCCACGAGCAGCCGCTCTGCCGGGATCCGGGCCGCCGCGGCTCGGAGCTCCGACGCCTTCGGAAACGAGACAATCCCCGGAATCGAGACGTGATACCCGGTGGCCAGGACCCGCTCCGCCGCGGCGACGTCGCCGGAGAAGCAGTGAAAGACCCCTGCCGTATCGACGCGCCCACGCTCCCCGAGGATCCGCAGCGTGTCGTCCTCGGCTTCACGGGTATGGATGACCACGGGCAGCTGGCGCTCGCGAGCCACGCGGAGTTGCGCGCGGAAGACGGCTTGCTGCACCTCGCGGGGCGAGAAATCGTAGTGGTAATCCAGTCCGATCTCGCCCACCGCCCGCGCCGCGGGCAGCGCGTCGAGCCGTCGCTCGACGAGCCGGGCGGCCTCTTCCGGATCCGTCGCGAACACGTGCGCGTGATGAGGGTGGACGCCCACCGCAAAGCGGCACGCCGGCCACGCCTCGAGCACGCGCGCCGATCGCGCGATCTCCGCCTCGTCGTCGGCGGCGAGGATGACGAGCGCGGAGAGGACGCCCGCCTCTCGCGCGCGGGCGACCACGGCGTCGAGGTCGTCGGCGAACTCCTCGCCGGCGATGTGGCAGTGAGAGTCGATCACTGGATCACGTCGGGAGTCGGGATCCGGGAGTCGGGAGCCGGCGCTATCGCACGCGCGTGCCGGGGACGGCCGGCTCGGCGTTCAACAACAGGGCTCCCCCACCCTCGGGGCTGGCCGCCAGGACCATCCCGTTCGACTCGATGCCCATCAGCTTCGCGGGTTTCAGATTCGCCACGACGACAATGGTGCGGCCGACAAGTTGCTCGGGCTGGTAGCTCTCGGCGATGCCCGCAAGGATGGTGCGCGGCTCGGCCTCGCCGACATCCACTTTCAGCTGCACCAGCTTCTTCGACTTCGGCACGTTCGACGCCTCGAGGATTCTGGCGACCTTGAGCTGGACCTTCATGAAGTCGTCGATCGCGATCTGCTCGAGTGCGGCAGGTGCGACCGGGTGCGGGGTGGTGCCGGCGGGTGCGGACGCAGATGGGGCAGAGGCCGCAGATGGCGCAGGGGCCGCAGATGACGCAGATGACGGAGAAGGCGTCCCCGGGGTGGTCTCGCTCACGGTGATGGCTCCCTTGTCTTCGAGGCGGGGCCAGAGGGCGCCCGCGTTGAGGATTCCTCTCTCTCCAGATGCCCGCCAGGCGGTCGCGGTGTCGAACCGCAGGTCACCCGGCGCCGTCGTCTCGCCCATCCGCCGCAGGATCTCCGCGGCAGACGAGGGCATCACGGGCAGCAGCAGCACGGCGGCGATGCGCACGGCCTCCGCCGCGTCGTGCAGCACGCCCGACAGCCGGTCGGCATGGGCCGGGTCCCTGGCGAGACTCCAGGGCTGTGTCTCGGCGATGTACTCGTTGGCCGCGCTGATCAGCCGATAGGCAGCCGCCACACCCTCGTGCAGTGCCAGGCCATCCATGGCCCGCCGGTACGCGCTCGCCGAGTCCGCCGCCAGCGTCGCCAGCGACCCGCCGCCGCCCGCGACGAGCCTCCCCTGTCGATACCGCTCGGTCATCGCGGCCACGCGGTTCACGAGGTTCCCGAGGTTGTTCGCGAGGTCGGCGTTGTACTTCTCCTCGAAGCGCTCCCATGTGAAGTCGCCATCGGCGCCGTACACCACTTCCTTCGTCAGGTACAGCCGCAGCGGATCGGGTCCGAAGCGCTTGGCCGCGTCGAGCGGATCGACGATGTTCCCCATCGTCTTGCTCATGCGCTCGCCCTTGAAGAACACCCAGCCGTGGCCGAAGACCTGCCCCGGGAGCGGGAGGCCGGCGCTCATCAGCAGGGCCGGCCAGATGACGCAGTGGAACCGCGTGATGTCCTTGCCGACGATGTGCAGGTTGGCCGGCCACCGCCTTGCGAACTGCTCGTCGTCCCATCCGTACCCGACGGCCGAGGCGTAGTTGGTGAGCGCGTCGAACCACACGTACACGACGCTCTGGGGGTCGTTCGGGAGCGGAATGCCCCACGATTGACCGGCACGGCTGATGGAGAGGTCCACCAACCCGTCTTCCACCAGCCGCAGCACCTCGTTCCGGCGCACCTCGGGCTCGATGAACGAGGGGTGCTCCTCGTAGTACGCCAGGAGCGGCCGCTGATACTTCGAGAGCCGGAAGAACCAGTTTCTCTCCTTGATCCACTCGGGCTTCGTCTTGTGGATCGGGCAGAGGCCGTCCACCAAATCCTTCTCCGGCTTGAACTCCTCGCAGCTGACGCAATACGGACCCTCGTAGGTGCCTTCGTACACGTCCCCGTTGTCGAGGCACGCCTGCACCAGCGTCTGCACGCCCGGGAAGTGCCGCTTCTGATCCGTCGTGCGGATGAAGTCGTTGAACGAGATGTCGAGCCCCCGCCACACCTCGCGGAACACCTGCTCCATCTCGTCGCAGTAGGCCAGGGGGGCCTTGCCCTGTTCCTGGGCCCGGCGGAAGACGTTCTGCGAGTGCTCGTCGTTCCCCATCAGAAACCACGTGTCGTCGCCCTTCAGCCGGTGATAGCGGGCGATCACGTCGGCGGTGATCTTCTCGTAGGCCGTCCCCAGGTGCGGGCGGCTGTTCACGAAGTCGATGGCGGTGGTGAGGAAGAAGGAGGACATCGTCGGGATCAGATTATGCCGGGAGTCGGTTCAGCCAGGCCCGCTGCGCTTCGGCCTGCACCACCTTGATCGGCACGCCCTGCTCCCCGGCCAGGCGCGCGAGGTCGTCGAACTCCGGCTGGGCGTTCAGCACCTCCCCGCCCTGCCGCGCGACCTTGAATCGTACCACGCCGTACGACGTCTCCACCGGGATCATCTCGCGGTCCAGGCACAGGCGCGACATCTCCTGGTAGCGGATGCCGATGGTGGTGGTCTCGCGGAAGACGATCGCCGCCAGCGCCTCGCGCTGGTCGGGCGCACAGACGATCGTCATCAGCGTGCCCGGGCGGTTCTTCTTCATCTGCACGGGCTGATAGAAGACGTCCAGGGCCCCGGCGGCGTAGAGCCGGTCCATGACCGCCCCGAAGATCTGCGGGTTCATGTCGTCGATCTCGCAGGCCATCACGGTCACGCGCGTGGCGGCCCGGCCCTCGTCGGCCTCGCCCACGAACACGCGGACCACGTTGGGCGTTTCGGGCAGATCGCGGTCCCCGGCGCCGTAGCCGACGCGTTCGACGCGCATGGCCGGCATCGGTCCGTAGCGGTCGGCATACTCCGTGAGGATGAGCGCGCCCGTTGGCGTGAGCGTTTCCATCTGCACACCGCTCGAGTAGCTCGGCGCGTCGCCCAGCAGCCGCACCGTGGCGGGCGCCGGTACCGGGAAGACGCCGTGCGCGGTCCTCGCCATGCCGCCGCCCACGTTGACCGGCGAGACCACCACGCGCGCGGCGCCGATGCGCTCCATGGCGAAGACGGTCCCCACGATGTCGATGATGGAGTCGACCGCGCCGACCTCGTGGAGGTGCACCTTCTCCATGGTCGACCCGTGGATGGCGGCCTCGGCCTCGGCCAGCCGCTGGAACATGCGCGTCGCCCGCGCCTTCCCCGCATCGCTCAAGGCCGACTTCTCGATGGCGGCGTAGATGTGCTTCAGGTGGTAGTGGCGGTGCCGAGGTGCAGGGTGCACGGGTGCTCCCGGCGCCGTCGTGTCCCCTCCCGGCGCGTTCTCCCCTCCCGAGACGCTCGTTGTCCCTCCCGACGCCATCGTGTGGTCTTCCACGCGAAACTTGAGCGAGGACACGCCCGCTTTCAGCACGCGCTCGGCGGAGACGGTGTAGCCGTCCACGGCCAGGCTGCCCAGCGCGCGCCGCACCTCCTCGAAGGGCACGCCCGCGTCGATGAGCGCGCCGAGAATCATGTCGCCGGCTGCGCCGGCGAAGCAGTCGAAATAGAGGGTCTTCATCGCGGATGGGATATCCACCGAAGCATCGCATGGGGACGCGGCAAACACAATGTGGCCGCTCACCGCAGCTGGTGTGCGAGCTTGAAGCTGAAGAACCGTCCGCTGCCGAGGATGATGTGGTCCACCACTGCGATCCCAATCGTCTCACCGGCGCGGACGATGCGGCCCGTGACGGCCACGTCGTCCTGGCTCGGCGTCGGGTCGCCCGAGGGATGGTTGTGGAACACCACCACCGACGCGGCGGAGCCGAGCACCGCCTCGCGAAAGATGTCGCGCGGCAGCACCAGCACCCCGTCCTGCGTGCCGACGCCCACGATGGCGGTGCGCAGCAGTCGGAGCCGCGCGTCCAGCAGCATCACCCCGAAGCGCTCGACCCGGTAGCCGGCATAGAGCGGCGCGAGGTAGTGGGCGATGTCCGCGGGCGCGAGGAACTGCGGCCGCTCGCCCGCCGCGCGGATGAGCGCACGCCGTCCCAGCTCGACAGCGGCCAGCACTCGCGCGGCCCGCGCTTCGCCCACGCCGTCGATGCGCTGCAGTTCGTCCAGGGAGAGCCGTGGCAGGCCGTCGGCGCCGCCGGCCACCGCGAGGACGTCCTGCGCCACGGTCAGCGCCCCGCGCCGGCGCGTGCCACTTCCCAGGACCAGCGCCAGCACCTCGTTGTCGCCAAGGGCCCAGGCGCCGGCGCGTGTCAGCTTCTCGCGCGGCCGATCGACGATGGGGAGCTCCTTCACGATACGCCTCGAACGCCTGCCGTATACTCAACGGCGATGCCGCGTGCGCTGCCGCTCTCCCTGGCCCGTCTCACGTCCCGGGTCGCCCTCATCGCCGCCATCCTGCTCACCGCCGCCTGCTCGGAGCCTCCCAGCAAGGAGATGAACCAGGCGCAGGGCGCCATCGACGCCGCACGCGCCGCAGGCGCCGAGCAGTACGCGCCGGACGAGCTCAAGGCCGCCATCGACGCCCTGGCCCAGTCAGAGGTCGCCGCCGCCGCACGCGATTACCGCCTGGCACTGGCTCATGCCCTCGACAGCCGCGAACGCGCCCAGGAGGCCGCCAAGGTCGCGGTGGATGCCCGCGCGAAGGCCCGCGGCGATGCCGAGCGCGAACTCGCCGAGGCCAGCGCGCTCCTCCAGCGCGTCCAGGCCCGGTTGAAGGATCCCGCCGTCGCGAAGCTCCCGCGGCGGACCATCGCCGCGCACCAGAAGACGATCAGCACCGTCGAAACCGCCCTGCAAGAAGCGCGCGCGTCGCTGGACGTCGAGCAGTACGCCGAGGTGGGTCGGGCCGCCGCCGACGCCACCGCCAGCCTTCAGGCCGTTTTGGACGCGTTCGACGCCGCCACCGCCCCCCCGGCCCGCACGCGCAAGCGCTGAGGCCCGAGAGGCACCGCGCAGAATCTGAACGCGCGAGGGGTGTCGGGGCACGCAGGAACTGCTCACGGGGGTTCGAAGCACGGGGGGTTCGAAGCACGCGGGGTTCGAAGCACGGGGGTTCGAAGCACGCGGGAGTGCTATCACGGCGTCGGGCGGACGTTCGCCTGGGCCGGTGGCGTTCACGCTGCGGACGCGCATGTAGCAGGTGCCATCCGCAACGCCCGTCGTCACGAGCGTCCGATCCGTCGTGGCGGTTGGATGCCGGCTCCGACGCGCAATCGTTGCGCCCGCGGACGCGCACGACACAGGTCCCGGGCGGCGATGGGGTCTGGTAGTCCAGCCGGGCCATGCCCCGGTCGATCGTCACCGCTTCGTCCCACGTCATGGTGAAGCGGCGCGACTTCCAGTCCACGGGAACGAGGAACCGGCACCGTGCTGACACTGCAGCGCCGCCGGCTGAACTGCTCCTCGGCCGGGGAGGAGGTCTCCGCGGCCTCGATGGCGCCGTGGAACGTCTGGATCAGCGCGCGAGCCACTCCCCTTCGAAGAGCACCTCCGCCCAGCCGGTCAGATACACGCCGTCGTCACGCCACTCGACACGCTGCGTGCCGCCGGGCGCCTCGACATCGATGTCGCGGCCGGCCCCGCCGGCCACGGCCGCGGCCACCGCCGACGCGCAGGCGCCCGTGCCGGAGGCGTGCGTCGGGCCGACGCCGCGCTCCCAGATGAGGATCCGCACGCGGTTCGGCGCCTCGACCACGGCGAACTCGACGTTGGTGCCGGCCTCGAATCGTGAATGCGTGGCCAGGGCCGGCCCGAGCCTCTCGAACCGGGCGCGGTCCGGCAGTGCCTGCACCAGCGTCACGCACTGCGGGTTCGCCATCGTCAGGATGACCACGGGCAGCTGCTCCCCGGCGACGTCGAGCGTCTCCTGAGTGATGCGCTCCGGCGCGCCCATGGCGGCGCGGAAGGTGTACTTCGAGCCGGTGCGGCCGGCCAGCGTCAGCGTCTTCCAGCCGGCATCCGTGTCCACGCGAAGCGTGGTGATGGCGGGCGCGTCGGGGCCCCGCTGGTGAAGCACGAGGGCGGCCAGGCAGCGCAGCCCGTTGCCGGACAGTTCCGAGGGGCTGCCGTCCGCGTTCACGAGCCGCATGCGCGCCGTGCCGTCGGGGAGTGCGGTGTAGAAGATGACGCCGTCCCCGCCAATGCCGGTGTACCGCTCGCACAGCCGGCGGGACAGCTGATCGAGCGCGAGGCCCTCGACCTCGTCGAAGGGGACGAAGAGGAAGTCGTTACCGTAGGCGTGAGCTTTGGCGATGTGCATGGACGGCTCGGGAGTCGGGAGTCGGGAGTCGGGAGTCGGGAGTCGGAGAAGACGATACCGGAATCCGCCGCAGTGTGAGAAGTCCGTCCTGATCACCGCTCAGGACTCGAGAACCATCCATCGCCGTCTCGCGCATTCGCGCTGGCACGCGTCAATCCGACGCGCGTCTCCCGATGCCGTTCGTTGACGACTCGCGACGTCCGACTCCCGACGCGATCGCTACGGCACCCTGAACGCGTCGATCACCCACGTGAGACCGGTCGTGAAGCCGAAGTCCGGATCCCGGGGGCTGAGACCGAGCATGAACGCCCCGTCCACGCGCACGCTGCCGCGCGTGTAGCGGGCGCCCACGCGCAGCAGGCCGCGGTCCTCGGCGCCCAGGGCGGTGGTCTCGGCAAAGTTCGCGCGTCCGGTGACCTCACCCACCACCTCGAAGCCCTCGGCGAGCGCACGGGCGAGCGAGAAGCCGTAGGTCAGCAGATCGTCCTGGCTGGCCGCCTCGAGCGGGTCCTCGAGGATCAGGAAGCCGATGTTGCCGACAAAGCGGATCGATTGGATGGTCTTGCCAACCAGGAACGAGGCCGTGAAGTCCGTGGTGTCGTTGCCGAGCCCGGACTCGTTGCTCGCGTTGGGCAGGCGCGTGGAGAAGCGGAACCCGATGGCCGGGCGGCCCGGCTGCTCGCTGAGGATGCGGATCTTCGTCCCGATGAAGATGTCTCGCACGGACGTGGTCCGGTCGCCCGTGAAGTCCAGGACGGGCGTGAGCGGCGCCGGCTCCTGCCCGGTGATGGTCAGCCGCTGGTAGAGCCCGCCGTCGATCTGCAGCTCGGCGATGGAGCTGAGCCCGACGCTGACGCCGATGTTCGGCACGGAGAAGAGATCGCCTGTCAACCCCGACAGGCGGAACTCGGCGTCCTTCTCGTAGTCGAGCCCGGCCTCGAAGAGCAGGCGCCCGGCGCCGATGGTCTCGGGGTCTTCGGTGACAAGGGGGCGTTGCTGGGCGGACGCGGGGGACGCAGTCCAGAGCACGGTGGCCAGCACCGCGGCCACACCAATCGCGTTCGCTCGCATCACGTCGCTCTGTCCTCCTTGAGCAAAGGAAACCACGAAGGCACGACGGGCACGCCCTCAAGTCCCAAGTCCCAAGACCCAAGTCCCAAGTCCCACGACCCACCCGCTCAGAACGTCTTCCGGCTGTCCAGCAGGATCGTCACCGGGCCGTCGTTGACGAGGCTCACCTGCATCATCGCCTGGAACTCACCCGTGCCCACCGTGAGCCCGCTCGCTCGCAATTCTCGCACGACGTCTTCGTAGAGCGCCCGCGCCAGCTCGGGTGGCGCGGCGGTGATGAACGACGGACGCCGGCCGTTCCTGGCGTCGCCGCTCAGCGTGAACTGCGAGACGACCAGCACGCTCCCGCCGATGTCCGCGACGGACCGGTTCATCCGCTTCCGGCCCGTCTCGTCGCCCTCGTCTTCGAAGATCCGCAGGTCCCTGATCTTGGACGCGATGTAGGCCACGTCGGCCGGGCCGTCGCCCTGCTCGACGCCGACGAGCACCATCAGGCCTGGACCGATTTCGCCCGTCACGCGCTCCCCGACCGTGACGCGCGCCTGCGAGACGCGCTGGACCACCGCGCGCATGGCCTACTCGCGCCCCTGCACCGCCGCGTCGTCCGCACGCGGACGCGTGCCCCTGGACCGCGATCCGAGCATCAACGGGATGAGCGGCACCTCGGCCGGGACGTCCGCGAAGTCCTCCAGCTGCGACGCCGCCGCGGCGCGCAGCTCGGCGACCGGGTTCAGGCGGCGGTCCAGCAGGTGTCTGGGCATCACGTTGGCCAGCGCCTTGATCATCGAGCCCTTCACGTTCGGGTGCTCGCGCTCGAGCTCCATGATCAGCCGCTTGACGCGCTGACGCTGCAGGCTCAGGTCGCCGCAGGCCGGGCAGCAGCAGCCGATGATGGGCAGGTCGTATTCCTTCGCGTAGGCGCGCGCCTCCGCCTCGGTGACGTACACGAGCGGCCGGATGACCACGTGCTTCTGGTTGTCCGACACGAGCCGCGCGGGCATCGCCTTGAGCGCGCCGGCGAAGAACAGGTTCAGCAGCAGCGTCTCGACGAAGTCGTCCAGGTGGTGCCCCAGCGCGATCTTCGTCGCGCCCAGCTGGTCGGCCATTCTGTACAGCACGCCGCGCCGGAGCCGCGCGCAGAGCGAGCAGGGCGTCGCGTCGGGGTCCAGCTTGTCGTCGATGACCGCGCCGATGGAGGTGTGCTCGCTGTGGAACTCCCACCCGCGCGCCGCGCACGCCTCGGCCACCGCCTTGTGCTGGTAGCCCTCGTACCCCGAGTCCACGTTCACGGCGACGATGGAGAAGGTGATGGGCGCACGCTGGCGGAGGACGTCGAGGATCTGGATGAGGGCCCAGCTGTCCTTCCCGCCCGAGAGGCCCACCATCACGCGATCGCCGTCCTCGATCATGGTGAAGTCGGTGATGGCGCGGGTCACCTTCTTGGCAAGGCGCGTCTCGAGCGGCGTCCGGTACGACATTCCTGATCAGGATAGCAGCCGGCGGGGCCTGGCACGAACGGGTCGAAATTGCTGCGAATTCTGCGATCGGCCGGATCGCCGCCCTGGCAAGGACCCATCACGAGCTATCTGGTTCGCGCGGGCTCGGCCCCTGGACTGTCGAACCTGGCGCAGGTCGACACCCGCAGCGCGGCGACGACGATTGCGGTGCCGAACGTGCCGCCTGCCCGGTATTACGTGCGCGTGCACGCGGTGAATGCGCAGGGCGTGAGCGTCGCGTCGAACGAGGTGGTGCTCGTCGTGCCCTAGGGGCCTGGCACGGTTGCCTCGAAAACGATGCACTTTCTGCCACATCACCGCGTCCGCATCGGGCGCGGGGCGTCGTGGTCCTCTTCTTGCTAGGCCCTGCGCAGCAAGGGAGGAATAAGGTGCCCCGTCCCCGTCGATACACGCCGCCCGACAGCATCCTGCATCTCGTGAACCGCGGAAACGACCGCAAGCGGTTGTTCCATGCCGATCGCGACTACGAGGCTTTTCTCGATCTGATTTCGGAGACCAAGACGCGCTGCCCGATGCGGCTTCTCGCGTACTGCCTGATGCCGAACCACTGGCACATGGTGGTCTGGCCGGACGCCGCTCAGGCCGTTTCGGCGTTCTGCCACCGGCTGTGCACGGTGCACGCCATCAGGCATCGCCGCAATACCCGGACCATCGGCCACGGGCACCTCTACCAGCACCGGTATCACGCCTTCGCAGTGGAGTCGGAGCGCCAGTACTTCCAGGTGCTGCGCTACGTCGAGGCCAATCCGGTTCGCGCCGGCCTGGTCGACCAGGCGCAGCTCTGGAAGTGGTCCAGTCTGGCCGAGCGCGAAGGTCGTGAACGCGGTCTGCTCGATCGCGGGCCCCTTCCTCTCCCCGACGGCTGGGCCTCGCTGGTGAATGACGCCCTGCCGCCCGAGGCGCTGGCGGAGACGCGCGCCAGACTCAGACGGACCAAGTCGTACGACCTGCGGACACTCAGGCCGGAGGTGGCAGAAACCGCATCGAATTCGGCCTGACCGTGCCAGGCCCCGGGGTCCGGGGTACCATGCGCGCGTGATCTCACGCCTGCTCCCCGCCACCGCCCTGGCCGCGGCTTCGCTCGCGCTTTCAGCCGCCCAGCCGGCGTTCACCTGCGACCTTCTCTTCACCGGCGGACGCATCGTGGACGGCACCGGCGCCGCGTGGTTTGCGGCCAACGTCTGCGTTGCCGGTGACCGCATCGCGACGCTCCGCGCGCCCACCGACACGCGCGAGGCGCCGACGGCGAAGCGGCGCATCGACGCCACGGGGCTCGTCATCGCGCCGGGCTTCATCGACATGCTCGGCCAGTCCGAGTACTGGGCGCTGCGCGACAGCCGCGTGGCCAGCAAGGTCTTGCAGGGCATCACCACCGAGCTCACCGGCGAGGCCAGCTTCACCAGCGCCGCCCACCCGGGCGCACGCCGGCTCCATCCCTTCGCACCAATGTTCGACACGGAGGGCGTGCCCGACTGGGACAACCTCGCCGGCTACCTGCGCGTTCTCGATCGCCACCCTGCGACCATCAACCTCGGCACCTTCATCAGCGCGGGCGGCGTGCGCGACGCGGTGATCGGCCGCGAAGATCGCGCAGCCACCGCGGCCGAGCTGAAGGAGATGGAAGCACAGGTGGCGGCGGCGATGGACGCCGGCGCCTTCGGGGTCTCCACGTCGCTCCAGTACGTCCCGGACCGCTTCGCGCGTACCGAGGAGCTGATCGCGCTGGCCCGCGTGGCCGGCCGCTTCGGCGGGAGCTACATCACCCACCAGCGCTCCGAGGCGGACGAGATCGACGCGAGCCTGAGCGAGGTGTTCCGCATCGCGCGCGAGGCCGGTGTCCCCGCGACGATTCACCACCTGAAGACCGCCTACAAGCAGAACTGGGGACGCATGCCGGCCGTGCTGCAGCGCCTCGAGCGCGCCCGCGCGGAGGGGCTGGACATCGCCGCGGATCAGTACCCCTACATCGCCGGCAGCAACCCGCTGGACGCGAGCCTGCCGGTGTGGGCGCGCGAGGGCGGGCGCGCGGCCATGGTGGCGCGCCTGAAGGATCCCGCGACGCGCGCGAAGATCAAGGCCGAGATCCTGCAGCACTCCACCACCTGGGAGAACCAGTATCTCGGCTCTGGCGGCGCGGCGGGCATCCTCGTCTCCGCGGTCGGGCGCGCGGCGTTGAAGAAGTACCAGGGCCGCACCCTGGACGACATCGCGAAGGCCGAGCAAAAGGATCCGCTCGACGTGCTGATGGACCTGATTGCGCAGGACGACACGACCGGCAGCGGCATCATGTTCTTCATGCACGAGGACGACCTGCGCGCCGCGCTGAAGCACCCGCTGGTGATGCTCGGCACCGACTCGGGCGGCATGGCCATCGACAGCGGTCCGCCCACGGCGGGCGTCCACCCCCGGGCGTGGGGGTCGGCCGCGCGCATCCTGGGCCGGTACGTCCGCGAGGAACGCCTGCTCCCGCTCGAGGAGGCCATCCGCAAGATGACGTCGCTCCCCGCGCAGCGCATGCGCCTCTGGGACCGCGGGATCATCCGGCCGGGGGCGTTCGCGGACCTCGCCGTGTTCGACGCGGACACCATCCGCGACCGCGCGACGTTCGAGAACCCGCGGCAGTACGCCGAGGGCATGCGCTACGTCGCGGTGAATGGCCAGCTCGTGGTGGATGGCGGCCAGCTCACCGCCGCGCGGCCGGGACATGCCCTTCGCGGGCCGGGCCGTCGCGAGCAATAGCGGTCGGGAAAGTCGATCGCGTCGGGAGGGGGCGATCGCGTCTGGAGAGGAGCACGTCGGGACACGGAGGGCCCATCGAGGCCCGCCGACGGTCCCACCAGCCGTTGGCCGCCTTGGGAGCGATGCGAGGGGCGTCAGTACGAAACCCGGTCGGCACGAGGGAGGAGTGCACGCGCCATCTCCGCCCCTTGCGGAGTGGCGCGTTCGACGACAGTCCGCAATCCGAGCGAGTCGCCGGCCCGGTTTCGAGCATCGGCTCCCGGCGGCCAACGGCTGGTGGGACGGTCGGCGGGCCGGCAGCGGCCGTCTTGAACGACAGCACAGGGCTGGCACTCAACCTCATCCCCTCCGCCGCCTCGCCTTCCCTTCCTCCCGCGAATAGGCCGCCTGGTACGACGCGAAGTGACGCGCCTTCATCTCCATCGGGGCCATGCGCCGCGCGAAGGCCATCTCCTCGTCCAGTAGCAGCCGCGCCACGGCCTGCACGGCGGTGTCGTCGCCGCCCAACCGATCGATCTGCGCCGCGGCGTCGTGCAGCGCCGCGCCGGCGTCCTCGAACATCCCCCGCCGGTTCGCCGCCAGCGCCTGCACCCGCGCGCGCTCGGCGAGCATGCGCGCCGCGGCCAGCACCACGCCTCGGTTCACCGGCTGGGCGCGATCCGCCTCCCCCCCGGCGGCCGTCCACTCCACGCGCATCGGCTCGTGGTGCAGCACGGCCTCGCGATCCACCACGCGGCAATCCATCCACGCACGCTCGCCCTCCGCGCGCGCCTCGCACGTCACCGCGAGGAGCAGCGTCACCTCCTGCTCCGCCACGAGATCGCCCAGCCGCACGCGCATGACCTCCCCGATCCGCGACGCCGGTAACGGGTTGAGCACCGCCACCGAGACGCCGACGCCGGCACGCATCTCGAAGACGACGTCGCGGGCGGCGACGTCCAGCACCTCGCCCAGCTCGCTGGCCAGCAGGTCCGGGATCTGCTGCGGCTGCTCGATGAAATAGAAGTGCCCGCCGCCCGCCGCCGCGATGGACGAGAGCAGTTCCTCGTCGAAGTCCGCGCCCAGGCCGAAGGTGGAGGTCTGGACGCCCTCGGCGCGCAGCCGCGCCGCGGCCTGCTTCAGCTCGTCGTGATCCGTCATCCCCTGGTTCGCGAGGCCGTCGGTGAGGAGCAGCACGCGCGACAGGCGGTCCCCGGCAGCCGGACCGACTCCCGCGGTGGTCGCGGCTGGGCCGCCAAGCGAGCGGGCACCGGTGAACCAGCCCTCCGCCAGGTTTGTCTGGCCGCGCGCATCGATGGCCTCCAGGGCCCGAAGCGCCTGGGCCTTTGCCGCCTTCGTGGCCGGCACGCACTCCAGCAATGTCTCCACGACATGGTCGTAGACGACGAGGCCAAGGCGGTCGTCCTCCTTCAGCAGGCGGATGGCGTATGCGACGGCCTCCCGCGCCAGGGCGATCTTCCGGCCACCCATCGAGCCGGAGCGGTCCAGCACGAGCGACACGTTGACACCGGGCCGTGCGGCACGAGCCGGCCCGGACGGATCGGGCGGCTGGGGCCGGGCCGCGGGCGCCGAGATCGTGACGGAGAGGAACCGGGTGGACGACGAACCGGAGGGGATGAGGGCGCGATCGGACTGGATATGCATACGGCGTGGCCTCCCCCGCCATCGTCGTGCGAGGGTGTGTCAGGGAAGGTCACACGACCACGTCGGGAGTCGGGAACCGGGAGTCGGGAGTCGGAAGAGCACCTGCCGGGAGGGAATCGCGCCGGGAGCCGGGAGCCAGGCTGCGGCCCGGCGGCGCGGCCCCGGCCGCCTGGCCGCCTTGGGAGCGATGCGAGGGCTCCGCTCCTTGCGGAGTGGCGTGTTCGGCGTCAGCCTCGCAATCCGGGCGAGTGGCCGGCCCGGTTTCGAGCATCGGCTCCCGGCGGCCAGTGGCCGGGGCCGGGCCGCTGTTCGCCGCGACCTCATCTCCCGGTTCCCTGTTCCCGGTTCCCGATCTACTCTTCTCCCCAATGCCCCGCAACGTCGAAGTCATCCGCCAGTGGCACATCCTGCTCTCCCTCGACAAGAGCCGACTCGGGCGCAGTGTTGACGACCTCGCGCGCGACGCCGGCGTCGGCAAGCGCACCATCTGGCGCGACATGGCCGCGCTGCAGGAGGCCGGCTTCCCGCTCCGCAGCGAGAAGCGCGCCGACGGCCGCACGGCGTGGCTTCTCACGGCCATGCCGCTCAAGGCGCTCCAGGATCCGGGCCTGTCGGCGACGGAGGTCTGCTCGCTCTACATGAGCCGCGCGCTGCTCGCGTCCATGCCGGGCGCGGCGTTTGCCGACGGCCTGACGGGCCTGATGAAGAAGCTCGAGAAGGCGCTTGCGCCCCGCGTGCGCGAGTTCCTCGACCAGCTCCCGGGTGTCGTCAAGGTGAAGCCGGGCGCCGTGAAGAAGCACGCGAAGAACTACGGCGAGATTGTCGCGCGGCTCATAGAGGCCTCGTCCGGGCACCGTATCGCGGAGATGCGTTACTTCTCCGCATCGAGCAACCGGGAGAAGGACTACGTGGTCCATCCGTACCACGTCGCCTACTTCGACGGCGGCCTGTATCTGACTGCGTGGGTGCCCGAGTATCGCCAGGTCCGCCACTTCGCCGTGGAGCGCATCCGCACCTTCAGGCCGACCGGGAAGGCGTTCGAGCCGAAGGGAGCGGCGGATGCGAACCCGTTTGCCGCATCGCTGGGTGTGAACGACGGCCGCCCCGAGCGCGTCGAGATCGAGTTCGCGCCGCGTGTCGCGCGCCACATCCGCGAGCGGGAGTGGCACCCCTCACAGCGGCTGCACGATCAGCCCGACGGCAGCGTGCGCCTCACGCTCAGGGTCTGCCGCGACTGGGCGCTTCGAAGCTGGGTGCTCGGCTTCGGCCCGCACGCGCGCGTCATCGCGCCGTCGGCGCTGGCCGAGGAAATCCTCGAGCAGTTGGAGGAAGCGCGGGACGCCTACGCACCGCGCCTGGCATTTGAGATGCCGATGGCCTACGTCCCGCAGCCGCGCCTGCCGCTAAGGTAGGCGTCGGCGGGCCTCACACGGTCGTCGGGAGCGGGAGACCCCAGCCCGTCCAGCGGCACCCGTTCGCACCTGCCCGCACCCGTCCGTACCTGTTCGCACCCGTCCGGTGCTATTCGCCCTTCTTCTTCCGCTTTGGCTTCTCGGTCACGCCTGCGACCCGGCAATCGTGCGTGCTCTCGAGCTTCCAGGCGTCGAGCACGGGGTTGGACTTGGCCGCCGCGGGCATCAGCATACCCGGCAGCGCCACCAGCCGCTTGAACTGGTCCGGCGGCTCGAGGTTCTCGAACGCCACGAGGACGTACGGCGCGCTCGCGCAGAACACCTTGCCCATGCCCCATTCCGGCTTGTTCGCATGGGTGACATAGGACCCGACTCGATACTGGCTCACTGAGATCCTCACACTTCCAGGAAACGCGATGGTGGGACCTCAAGAGTATCACGGCGAAGGTGGACGGGCCGGCTCTCCCGCCCCCGACGACCGCTCGGCCCGCCGGTCACACGCCTCGCCGTGACGTTCAGAACCGACCGCACAAAAGGGCCGTGCGCTACGTGATCGGCGAGGCGTTTGTCGGCCACGGCTGGCATCGGCGGGCCTCAAACGGTCGTCGGGAGCGGGAGTGCCGGCCCGTCCACCCGCACCCGTTCGCACCCGTTACCGGCTCATCTCCCGATACCGGCACAGCGCATTCGCCAGCTGCATCTGCCGCGGTGTCCGGCACTCCGGCTCCAGCAGGCGCGGCGAGCAGACGACGAACACGGCGCACCGCGCGCGGGACGTCGCCACGTTCAGCCGGTTCAGGCTGTAGAGGAACTCCATCCCCCGCGGCGCCTCCTCGGGGCACGAGGTCGCCATCGAGTAGATGACGACGGCGGCGGTCTGGCCCTGGAACGTGTCCACGGTGCCGACGGGGACGTCGAGCGGCCCGAGGCGTTCGGCCAGCCGGTTGACCTGCGCGTTGAACGGCGCCACCACGCGGAGGTCGGCGCCGCTGAGCGGGTGCGCATGTCCGTGCTCGTCGACCCAGGCTTGGCTGCCGGGACGAGCGACACCGAGCAGCTCCTCGACCAGCGCCGCGACCGCCTCCACCTCCTCCGCCGACGCGTTCTGGTTCCCGTCGTGCTCCACCGGGATCAGCCACAACCCGGAGCCGTCGTGGCGGCCCGTGCCGCTCAGCACCTGCCGCTCGAGGCCGTCCTTCGCGTGGAGCTTCCCCTCGTAGAAGAGCTCCGAGGTGAACTTCGTGATGGCCGGCGACATCCGCCACGTGATCGGCAGGAAGATCCCGCGGTCTTCCGGCATCGTTTCGGCGCCGCTCAGGACGTGGGCGAGCGCGGAGATGCCGACGCCGTCGGGATGGCTCGCCTTCTGCGGCTGATCGAGCTGCCGCGGATCGCCCAGCAGCACGAGGCTGTCGGCGGCCGGCGAGACGGCAAGGACGCTGGCGAGCGACATCTGTCCCGCCTCGTCCACGAAGAGCACGTCCACCGCGCCTGCGGCCTTCTCATCCGACCAGAGCCACGCCGTGCCGCCGAGCACGTCGACCTCGGTCTGAAGTGCGGCGAGCACATCCTCGTTCTTCCCGTTGAACTCGCGAATGCCGTCGCCGTTGCCGTCGTCCTCGATCTCCCTCACCTTCGCCCCCACGCGCACGCGCTCGCCGGCCTTTGCGGCCTGCCGCGCGACCTCGTGGAGCAGGTTCCGGATCACCTTGTGGCTCGTGGCGGTCACGCCCACGCGCTTGCCCGCGCGGACCAGCGCGCGAACCATCTCCGCGCCCACGTGCGTCTTCCCCGCCCCCGGCGGTCCCTGGATGGCAAGCGCGGATCGCCGCACGTCCATGACAACGCGCACGGCGAACTCGCTGGCGCTCTCGCCGGGCGGCCGGACGAACGAGCCGGACTTCAGCCGCGGAGCCTCGCGGCGCAGCAGCGACCAGCCGCACTCGTCGGCCTCCCCCTTTGCCACGCGCGCGGCCAGGCGCATCACCGACTGCTGCGAGCCCTTCGATGAGATGAGGTCGAACGCGAACACCTCCGCCGGGTGCCGGTCCGCGCGGGACGGCCCCTTCTGGATGTCGATGACGCGCAAGAGACGATCGTGCGCCACCACCACGCCGAAGACCTTGCCGTCGCGCGCGTTCAGGTTCCCGCCAGTCCCGATCTCCGCTTCCTGCGGCGGGTAGGTGTAGCGATCAATCACGGAGCGCGTCGGCTTGCCGTTCCTGCCGAGCACCGGCCCCAAACGCTCCACGAAGGTGAGCCCGGCGATGGCGTCGCGCTCGTCGACAAGGTCCTCGGCGGGCATTTCCTTCAGCCGGAAGTACTCCCACCAGTCGGCGTTCTCCTCCCGCTTGTGCCAGTCGATGAGGAACGCCAGCAGCCACCGCGCGTGATCCGGATGCCCCGCCTCCGCCCCGTCCGGCGGAAGCCCCTCGAGGAGCCGGGCGCGCAGCTTCTCCACTTCCTGCTGCAGGTCGGAGACAGCTGGCGACGGATCGCCGCTCACGGTCTCGGGTCGCGGCACGTCCTCACCGCCGGCCATGGCCGCGGCCCTCAGCCCTTCCAGCCAGTCGCGCAGCGCCTCCGTGGACCGGCAGTCGTCCTCGTTGTAGCCCTGCACCGCCTCGCGAATCTCGTCGGTGATGTCGCCGGGCGCGCCCGCCTCGAGCGCCAGCTCCACGGCCATCAGCGGCTGCGACGCCCTGGCCAGCGCCACGCGGCGCGCATAGCCGGTGTACTGCTCCAGCTGCTTGATCGAGTAGCTCTCCACGCCGCACCGCACCGACTGGCGCACGATGGGATAGAGGTCCACGAAGCGCTCGGCGCGCAGCAACCGGTCGAGGGCCTCGCCGCGCGTGACGTGGCGGCCCACGAGCTTCTTGAACGCCGTCGGCTCGTAGTGGTTGAAGTGGTAGACGTGCATGCCGGGGTCGGCCTGCCACGCGGCGAGGATGAGGTCCATCACCTCTTCGAACGCGGCTTTCTCCTCCGCGTCGCTCGTCGCCCACCACGCGCGGTAGCCGCCGTGCTCGTACACGCCGAAGAGGAACTCGCGGCCGTCCTCGCGGGCGAAGCGCGCGCCCTCGAGGTCCAGGAAGAGGTCCCCGCGCGAGGGCTCCGGCAGCCGCGCGAGCCCCTCGGCGGGCACGATCGGCAGTCGCTCGAACACCGGCCGCCGTTCCGTGCGCTGCTGGTGCTGCACGCGTGCCTGGTCGCCCAGCCGGTCGTACGTCTCCCTGGCGCCTCGCGACGGCCTGAACGTCACCGGCACCGCCATCGTCGCCGCCGCAATAAGCGTGGGATGTCCCTGCGCGGCCAGCTCCTGGCGATGCGCGCGCGCGGCGCCCGCGATGAAGGACAGGTGATCGTCCTTCCGCCGGCGCGCCAGGCATCGAGGCTCCCACGCGCACACCGCGCAGTGGTCCACGGGCTCCGGGTAGTGCGCGTCGAGCAGTGCCTCGCACCCCTGTTCGATGGTCTTGCCGAGCGCCGCGCGGACCATCCGGTAGTACGCCAGGTAGTCGCTGACGCGATACGTGTGCATCGGCTGCACGGGGTCTGGCGTCACCACGTGGAAGTGCTCCGGCGCGCGGCCCTGCATGCGGGCCAGCATGTCGGAGTAGGCGCAGAGCTGCAGAATGGCGCCGCCCTTCGTCTCGCGGGAAAGCTTGGTGTCCTGCGCCTCGTAACTCCAGCCGCCCAGGCCGCTCGGCTGCTCGACGCGCATCAGGACGTCTGCGTAGCCGGCCATGTGTTCGTCGGCCAGCCGCGCCTGGACGATGACGTCGGCGCCGTCGCGCATGGCGGCGAGCGTATCGGCGGTCTGTCGCGCGAGCGTCTCAGGCGTCGCGCGGCCCTCCTCCCGCGCGATGGCGACGACTCTGAGGCCCTTCGCGTGCAGCGACCCCACGTGCCTTTGCTCGTGCGCTTCCCCCTTGCGCTGCAGAATCGCTGCGAACGGGTCCTCGTACCGCGGCCGGGCGAAGAGGTGGTGGGCGACAGCCAGGTCCAGCCCGGTCTTGTGGCGGCAGCTGACGAACGTGGCGAGGTCGGTGGGGGCGAGAAGGATCGAGTCCGAGACGAGGCGCATGGGTGACAGCGTAACCGGGGTCTGGCACGGTTCACCCGATTTCGCGGCAGTTTTCGCCACCGGGTCGTGGCGAGACGGCGGGTATGGCGGGGCGAGGCTGGGCCTGGGGTGTTGCCGCGCTGGCGCGCTTGCGTGCGCGTGGTCGTGCGGTCGACGCAGTCGCGCGGGTCTGCAACCGCCCTGGCGGGGAGGGGCATGCTGCTGACGACGCGCGACGGGGTACGTGCCATGCTGCTGATCGACAAGATCGTCCTAACTCTGCGCCTCAGGTGACGCCGTTCACCGAGCACGACCAGGCCGGCGCGGTGTTCGAGTATCACCGTCGCCAACAGTCGTCCGACCCGGTCTCGCGCGTGTTGGCGATTCCTTGGCGCAGTCGTGCCCCCGCGAACCGACGGGAGCACCCTGGTGGTGATCCCACGGGAGCGGCCAGGGAGCCAGGCGCGGGCCGATGGTCGCGGGGGACACGGCCATGCTTCCGCGCCGAAGATCGCAGAAACCGCATCAGATTCGGCCCGACCGTGCCAGGCCCCGCCTGGCACAGCCGCGAGGCTAGAACCGCACGCCGAGACCGCCGTAGACGCGTGAGACGTCGAAGTCCGCGACGGTGACGCGCATGTAGCGATACCCGGCGTCGAGGAACGCGTTCGAGCCCAGGGAGACCATCACACCGCCGCCCAGCTCCCATGCGAACTGGTTCGTGCTCAGCTCGAAGCCGATCTGGTCCTCGACCAGATTGGTGATGTCGAAGCCGAACACCTCCAGGTCCGCGGAGAAGCGCGCGAAGCCCACGCCGCCCACGCCGTACGGCCGGATGGGGCCCGTCGGCGCCGCGATGCGCACGCCCGCCATGCCGTAGGTGGCGGGCATCGAGATGGTGACGATCGGATCGAGCGCGTCAAGGGCGTCCGCGACTCCCTCGGGCAGCACGTCGTTCATGCGCCCGATGGTGCCGTAGAGGCTCACGCCCGGCACGAGGCCGACGCCAACCTCGGCGGCAAACACCGGGGCGGTTTCGGTCTGGAACGTCGTGCCGAACTGGCCCGCCAGCGTGGCGCGCTGCGCCGCGGCCGGCGAGGCGACGGCGGTGAGGAAGAGCACGAGGAAGACACTGGATGAGAGACGAGTAGTCAACGCGGTGTCCTTTCATCTGGACGGGCGTCGTGCCCGCCCACGTTCTAAAGCTTTGCCATGCACGATCACTGCCAGACTGCTTCACGGCGCGGCCTCCCCCGGCCTCACCGCCAGTGCCATCGGCACCACGACGACCAGGAGGATGGCCGCCACGGCAATCAGCATGGGCAGCAGCGGATTCACGCCGCTGTCCGCCGACGCAGCCGCGTCCAGCGCCACAACCAGCGCAAGGGCTCCCGCGAGCCATACGGTGTGTGACGCCCTCCATCGTCGCACGTGCGCGGGCCGCGGCGGAGGCAGCGCGGGCACTACGTCCTCCGCGTGAGCCCGGTGCGGCCGCGCGCCCGGTGGCCTCGTGGCCGGGGCTGCCGTGCTCACGGCGACACCGTGGCGGGCGCCTGCCTGCCAGGCGACGCCGATGGTCCGCTTGCGGCGGTCGCGGGCGCCGCTGTGTCCGCAGGTGCAGGGGGCAACGCGCCGATCGCGGATGCGGGGGGCGCCGCGACTGGCGACTGCGCCGGCGTCACCGCGCTCCCCGGCTTGTCCTCGAAGTGCAGCCGCTCCATCACGACGCCGATGGGCACGCCAGGGCGATAGTAATCGGCCTGCGTGCCGCACAGATCGCACGTCCCCTGGCCCGACCAGCGCACCGTATTGCAGCAGGTGTGGTGCCGGGCGGTGATGCGCCTGGACGTGGGACTTCCAGCGATGGCCATCGTGTCTTCTCCCTGCCGGCCGCGCCGGCTGAAAAAGACACCCGCAGTCCCCGCGACCTCGCGCGGGGCAGGACACTTCGATTGCGGCGGTCCGTGCCGACCGCCGCCACATCTCCCCCCGGTCCCGCGCCTCCGCGCGGGCCGGTGAGAAGGCACCGTTGGGATGTCCCTCCCCGGTTGCCGGGCGGCCGAGAGGATCGGCCGCCGCTCCGGATGTCGATATCAACCTATATGGATTCGCTGATTTCTGTCAAGCGCGCACCCCCTTCAGCACGCCGCGGAAGTCCACGGACTCCTTCCGCAGGAGCCGCTCGGTGGCGGCGTCGAGCGCGTCCTCCAGGGCCACCAGCTGCGCCTGCTCGTCGGCCGCCTTGCCCTCCGCCGCCCGAATCTGCTGCCGCGCCTTGTCGGCGCCGCTCTCGTGATCGGCCACCAGGTAGGCCTCGACGATGTCGCCGACGTCCCGGCCGGTGACAGCGGCCTGGCGCTGGATGAAGCCGACGCCGGCGTTGTTCACCAGGTAGTTGACGGCGCCCGTCGCGATGATCTCGCGCCGCAGTGGATGCTGCGCGAGGTGCTGGCGGTACGCCTCCCGCATCTTCGACGGGAAGTACGAGGCCAGCAACGGCTGCGCGATCTCCGCGTCTGGGAGCGCGGACGCAAGCGTCTTCGCGTAGGCCCAGTTCTTGACGTTGCCGAGCATGGCGCACAGCAGCGGGCGCGGCAGGCCCCGCTCGTGACCCGTCCCCGCCATCAGCTCGTCTCGGGTCGGCACCTTGTCGTCGTTGCGGTCCAGGACGCCGCCGGCGACCAGGTCCTGCACCAGGTCCACCCAGGCATCGAAGCGGCGCGCGCTGCGGATCCCGTCCAGGCTGAGCGCCAGCGCCTGGTTCGCGTTGTCGGCCAGCACCAGGTCGGAGACCTCGTCGGTCATGGAGGCCAGCAGGCGGTTGCGCTCGGTGACGTCGGCCAGCACACGGGTGCGCATCAGGAGGTTCAGCAGGATCTTGATGTTCACCTCGTGATCCGACATGTCCACGCCGCCCGAGTTGTCCACGGCGTCGGTATTGATGAGGCCGCCGCCGTACCAGTACTCGATGCGGCCGCGCTGGGTGAGCCCCAGGTTGCCGCCCTCGCCCAGGACGCGGGCACGCACCTCGCTGGCGTCCACGCGCACGCGGTCGTTCGCGCGGTCCCCCACGTCGGCATGATCCTCGCTCGACGCCTTCACGTAGGTGCCGATGCCGCCGTTGTAGAGCAGGTCCACGCGCGCGCGCAGGATGGCGCGCACCACCTCTTCCCCGCTGGCCTCGGCCTGGTCGAGATCCAGCAGCCGCCGGACCTCCGGGGTGAGCGCGATGGACTTCGCGGATCGGTCGAAGATGCCGCCCCCGGCGCTGATGCGCGACTGGTCGTAGTCCCGCCACGTCGAGCGCGGCAGCGCGAATATCCGCCGGCGCTCGGCGAAGGATGCCTCGAGGTCCGGGGTCGGGTCGAGGAAGATGTGCTGGTGGTTGAATGCCGCCACGAGGCGCGTGGCGCGGCTGAGCAGCACGCCGTTGCCGAACACGTCGCCCGACAGGTCGCCGATGCCCGCCATCGTGAACGGCTCGGTCTGCACGTCGATGCCCAGGTTGCGGAAGTGGTGCCGCACGCACTCC